>NZ_LT629688.1:3186920-3824304 GCF_900101785.1 Auraticoccus monumenti
CTCCGTCGATGATCGCGTGCAGCACCGTGCTGACTGGGACCAGGAGGGCGATGAACAGGTTCCCCACGGCCCAGACACCCGTGGTCAACGACGGGTTCGCCGGGTCGAACGGGGTCACACCGATCACCCGGTCCACCGCGATCCCCACCGGGACCGCCGTCGCGACCAGCAGCAGGAGGATCACGATCCCGCCTCCGGCGGCGACGAGAGCCCGCCAGGGCTGGGGGCGGTGTCCCAGGGCCAGCACGTACCCGGAGAGGGGTGATCGAGCCGTCGACGACTGCGCGCTGGTGAGAGGTCCGTCCGGACGGGAGGTGGTCACCCCTCCAGGCAAGACCATGACGTCGCGTCGGGGTCAACCGGAAGCCGACGGCGACGTGGCGCAGCGGGCCTGCGCCGGTGCTCCCGGAGCGGTCAACCGGAGGGACCCCGGCCCGGGATCAGGCGCCGGTGCCCGCGACGGCGTCCGACGCGCTGTCGACCTGCTGCTGGCTGGCCGCCCACGAGGCGAGCAGCCTCAGGCCGTCGGCGGTCGGGCTCCCGGCGGGTGCGGTGTAGACGTTGAGGTGCAACCCGGGGGCCGAGGCGATCTCCATCGACTCGAAGTCGAGGTCGAGCTGACCGACCACCGGGTGGCGCAGCCGCTTGTGCCCGCTGCGGAAGAGCTGCACGTCGTGGGAGGCCCAGCGGGTGCGGAACAGCTCCGAGCGGGTGGACAGCTCACCCACCAGGGCGATCAGGTCCGGGTCGTGGGGGTTGCGGCCGGCCTCCAGCCGCAGCATGGCGGCGGCGTCGTTGGCCACCCGCTCGTAGTCGACGAAGAAGTCGGGGGCGGCCGGGTCGAGGTAGACGAAGCGGCAGGTGTTGGGCGGACGCCGGTCGTCGGTGAGCACCGGGGCGTACAGCGCGCGACCCAGGGAGTTCATGGCCACCAGGTCGTGGCGGCCGTTGCGGACCCATGCGGGGGCGTCGGTGATGGCGTCGAGCATCTGCTGGATCCCGGGGCGGATGGCTCCCGAGGTCGGCTGCCGCCGCCGGGGGCCGCGGGCGCCGCACTTGCGGGCCAGCGCGTAGAGGTGGCTGCGCTCAGCCTCGTCCAGGCGCAACGCCTCGGCCAGGGCGTCCAGCACGCTCTCCGAGGCCCCGGCCAGGCTGCCCCGCTCCATCCGGACGTAGTAGTCGACCGACACCCCGGCCAGCATCGCCACCTCCTCGCGCCGCAGGCCCTTGACGCGACGGTTCCCGCCGTAGGCCGGGAGGCCCGCCTGCTCGGGGGTGATCCGGGCCCGGCGGGTGCTGAGGAAGTCACGGATCTCGGTGCGCAGGTCGGTGGTGCCCATGCCACCCACGGTAGGCACCCGCCGCGGCTGCTGGGAGGCCCTGTCAGTACCAGGTAGACCAGGGTCTCCCAGGACGGGCGCGGGACCGGTGGACTGGGGACCGTGCCAGCCACCACCGGCACCGCGGCGGCCGGTCCTGGACCGGGTCACCGACGGTGGACCGCCCGCTGGACGGTCTCACCGCACCCGCCACCCGAACCACGAGGGAGACACCCGATGAACCACCTCCGACTCCTCCCCGGCCAGCCGGCCGCCACCAACCCCGTCCTCGCCACCCTGGGCGCCGGTGTCGACCTGGCCCCGACCGGCGACGACCGCTGCGACCACCGATCCGGCCGGCTGCGCTGCGTCCGGCGTCGCCACCCCGAGCACCCGGACGCCCACGTGCGGGTGGCTGGCTTCGACGAGGCGACCGCAGAGCCGGGGGACGCCGTCCTGGGGCAGGGTTCGGCCGCCTGAGCGACCCCGGCGCGGCGGTCGCGGTCGTGACCGTCGCCGAGCCGGCCGAGCACGGGCTGGAGGACGGCCACGGGTGAGCTCGTCCGGTGCCACCAGGTCAGCGGCCCGGGCCCTGGCTCGAGCCCGGCGGGCGGTGGACGGGCCACAGGACCAGCCCGACCACCCCGACCAGCGCCAGCACCAGGACCGCGGTGACCCCCAGGGCCGGCGGCAGGACCAGGCCGCCGAGCAGCAGCGCCAGCACCAGACCCACCCCGACCGCGACCAGCGCCACCACCGTCGGCACCAGCGAGCGGCGCCACACCCCGGCCTGGACGCGGGCGTGCGGACGTCCCACCGACAGCGCGGAGGCGGCCCAGTGCCAGCCCACCAGCCCGAGCGCCACCGGCACCAGGCCCAGCGCCCCGACCGCCGGCGCGACGACCGCGCCCCAGGCCACCACCATCACCGCCCACAGCGCCGGCAGGTGCCCCTGCGGGGCGAGCAGCCCGACCACCAGCAGGAGCAGCGCGAAGACGCCGACGGCCGCGGGCGCGCCCTGGGCCCACGGCACCGCCATCGCGACCAGCGCGGCGACCAGCATCACCAGCCGCAACCACCACCGCGACGCCGGCAGCACGCGCGCGCGTCCCAGCACCCCCACCAGCCACTCCACCAGCGTGCCCATCTAGCGACCCCCGCCGCCGAGGCTGCGCGACAGCCGCGGTGCGGTCCGGTTCGCCGCCAGCGCACCGACCACCAGCCCCAGCCCCTCCAGCCCCCGCCACGGCACCACCGGCACCCCCAGCTCGGCCAGCCGGGACAGCTCGACGTCGCGCTCCAGCCGCCGCAGTGCCCACGCCTCCTCCCAGAACCGGCCCGGGCGGAACCGCTCGGCCAGGGCGTCCAGCGCCGAGGCCGCACCGCCCCGGGGCGTGTCGTCCAGACGTCCCAGCTCCGGCGGGAGGGTGTCGACGGCCAGCACCGCGGCCCCGCGGTGCACCAGCCGGAGAACCTCCAGCAGCACGTCGGCGTCCAGCAGCGGGGAGCAGACCACCACCAGCGAGCCCGGTCGGACCCGGTGCACCCGACGCACCACGCTGCGGTCGATCCGCTCCACGGTGGCCGAGGCCAGCTGCTCGGTGATCCGGGTCCGCTGCCGGGCTCCGGCGCCGGGCGGGACCGAGCCGATCACCCGTCCCAGGTCGTGCAGCCCCACCCGGTCACCCAGACCCAGGTAGTGACCGGACACGGCGGCGGCGGCGAGCACGGTCAGGTCCAGGCTGGACGCGCCGGCCCCGTCCCCGGCCACGTCGGACAGCGTGTCGGTGACCACCAGCAGCTCGGTGTCGCGCTCGGCGGTGGTGGCGTTGGTGTGCAGCTCCCCGGTCCGGGAGGTGACCCGCCAGTTGATCCGCCGGAGCCGGTCCCCGGTCCGGAACGCGCGCACCTCGGCCAGCGCGCTGCCCTCACCCCGGACCCGGCTGGGGTGGATGCCGACCAGCCCGACCGGGTGCGGGACCGCCTCCGAGCCGCCGGGCGCGTCACGGGCCGGGGCCACCGTGAACGCCTGCGCGACGGGGCGCCAGCTGCCCCGCCACAGGCCCCAGTCATCGGTCAGCCGCGCCGGCGCCGGGGTCACAGTGTGCCGGCCCCAGCGCTGAGGCTGCACCCGCACCACCGTCCGGTCCGCCGCGACCACCGCTCCCAGCGGCGGCTCCAGCTCGCAGCGCAGCGGGCGCGGGACCTCGACGTCGAGCACCCACCCCGGTGCCTCGACGACGTGCTCGGCCACGGACCCGACCACGAGCCGCCGGGCGCTGAGGGCCGAGGACGGCTCCGGCACCGTGCGCGGGGGACGTCGCAGCACGCCGAGCGCGCACCAGGCCGCGAAGGGGGCCACCAGCACCAGCAGCGCCACCTGGTGGGTGAGCAGGGTCAGCAGGCCGGCCACCGCCAGCAGCAGCGCCGCGCGCACCAGGGCGTGGCTGGGCCGCAGCACCACCTCAGGCTCCCGGGTGGTACTCGGACGGCACCGGCACCCGGTCCAGCACGCTGCGCACGACCCGCTCCCCGGTCACGTTGCTCATCCACAGCTCCGGTCGCACGGTGACCCGGTGGGCCAGGGTCGCCACGGCGAGCGCCTTGACGTCCTCGGGGGTGACGTACCCGCGGCCGCGGATCAGCGCGTGGGCCCGCGCGCAGGTCAGCAGCGCGAGCGAGCCGCGTGGCGAGGCGCCCACCAGCAGCGAGCTGTCGCGCCGGGTCTCGCTGGTCACCGCGATCGCGTAGCGACCGACCTCGGGGTGGAAGAAGACGTCCTCGGCGGCCTGCTGCACCGAGCGGAGCCGCTCCGGGTCCAGCACCGGGTCCACCGACTGCTCCTCGCGTCGCCGGGTGATGCGACGGGACAGCACCTCCCACTCCTCCTCGGGGCCGGGGTAGCCGAACTGCAGCCGCATCAGGAAGCGGTCCAGCTGGGCCTCCGGCAGCGGGTAGGTGCCCTCGGTCTCGATCGGGTTGGCGGTGGCCAGCACGTGGAAGGGGTGCGGCAGCCGGTGGGTGACGCCCTCGACGGTCACCTGCCCCTCCTGCATCGCCTCCAGCAGCGCGGCCTGGGTCTTCGGCGGGGTGCGGTTGATCTCGTCGGCCAGCAGCAGCCCGGTGAACAGCGGGCCGGCGCGGAAGTCGAACTCCGAGCGCCGCTGGTCGTAGACGTAGCTGCCGGTGAGGTCGGAGGGGAGCAGGTCGGGGGTGAACTGGGCGCGGCGGAACCCGAGGCCGAGGGCCTGGGCGAAGCTGCGTGCCGCCAGCGTCTTGCCCAGCCCGGGGAAGTCCTCGATCAGCACGTGCCCGCCGGCGACCACGCCGGTGAGCACGAGCTCCAGGGCCCCGCGCTTGCCCACCACCGCCCGCTCGACCTGGTCCAGCACCGCGGCGCACAGCGCGGAGGCCTCGGTGACCGAGGCCGGGGTGGCCAGGTCGGTCGTCGGGGGAGGGGTCGGCACGGCGTCGGTGCTCACAGTCGGTTCAGCTCCTGCAGGATCGTGCGCATCCGTCGTCGGGACAGCGCGGGGGGTGGTTCGGTGGACAGGTACTCCGCCAGGACCGTTGGCAGCGGGCCCTCGTGCCCGGAGACCTGGCGGCGGCGCTCGGTCAGGTCGGCGATGGTGCGGGCCACCTCGGTGCGGTTCATGCCGTGCGCGGGCTGCACCCCCCACAACCGGGTCTCCAGCACCCGGACCCGGCGGTCGAGGTTGCGGTTCACCGGCGCGACGACCCCGGGCTCGGGTACCGGGGTGACGTCGGTGGGGGCCGGGTCGAGCACGGTGCCGAGGAACCAGCGCGCCACCACCGCCGCGACCACCAGCAGGATCAGGAACGGCAGCCGCAGGCCGAAGCCGATCAGCTCCAGCAGCAGGCCGACCACGACCGCCGCCGCCGCCGCGACCACGCAGGTCCTGGCGAGCCGTCGCCACGGCACCGGACCCGAGGGTCTCTGCGGGCTCACCGCGCCGCCTCGGGGCCGGTCCCCGTGCGGAGCCCGGCGAGGGCGTCCAGGGCCTCGGCACGTGCGGCCTCGGGGAGCCGGGCGCCGGAGAAGAGGGCCTCTTCGTACAGGTCGGCCAAGCGCTCCAGCGGGCCCACCGGGAGGGCCGCCCCGGCCAGGACGGCCACCGTGTACTCGCGGGCGGTCTGGCTCGGCTCCCGGGCCACGCCGGCGTCGGCGGCCAGCAGCTCCAGGCCCTGCCAGCAGCCGACCACGGCCCGGTTGACGTCACCGTCGACCTCGATCTGGATCACACTCTGCTCCAGCAGCGCCCGCACCTCGTCGACGTCGACCACGGTGGGCAGGCCCTCGTCCACCCCGGCGGGCAGCCCCTGGCGACGCACCGCGCGGACCGCGAGCACCACCGCCACCGCCAGGACGGCCAGCACGAGCGCGACCAGGACGGGGACGAGAGCCCCGGTCAGGGCACCCAGACCCTCGCCGAGCGGCCCGGGTTGGCGCGGGGGCACCGGCGGCAGGGAGGGCTGTGGTGGCGGGGCGGCGGTGGGACCGGGGGGTGGGGTGACCTCGAAGGAGGGGAACCGGGTGACCGGGGACTCCGCCGGCAGCCGTGCCCCGAGGCCCAGCGCCAGCACCAGCAACCCGGCGCAGGCCAGGGCCAGTGCGGTCAGCGGCCGGCTGACGGCGTCGGGCCGCTGCGGTCCCTGCGAGCCGGCGACGTCCACCCGGACGATCCAACCACGTGGCGGTGGCTACGGCGTCGGCGACCGTGCGCAGCCGGACGGAGCCGGACGGGCTAGGGACCGGCCGAACCCGTGCGCGCGAGCCAGGTGGAGTAGAAGATCATGATCGCCGTGATGGCGCCGAAGGCGGAGATCAGCCAGAAGCGGATCGTCACCGTGGACTCGGACCAGCCGCTCAGCTCGAAGTGGTGGTGCAGCGGCGCCATCTTGAAGAACCGCTTGCCGCCGGTGAAGCGGAAGTAGTAGCGCTGGATCAGCACCGAGCTGGTGACCATCACGTAGATCACGCCGATGACGGGCAGCAGCAGCTCGGTGCGGGACAGGACCGCGAGGGCGACGAGGAAGCCACCGATGCCCAGGGATCCCGTGTCGCCCATGAAGATCCTCGCGGGGTAGCAGGACCACCAGAGGAACCCGACGAGGTTGCCCAGCAGGGCGCAGGTGACCACTGCCAGGTCCTGGGGGTGGACGGTGTCGAAGCAGCCCGCACCGCCCGCGCCCGAGCAGGAGTTCTGCGCCTGGAAGACCAGCATCAGCGCGTAGGCAGACAGGCTGGAGATGGCGCAGCCGGCGAGCAGGCCGTCCGCGCCGTCGACGATGTTCACCCCGTTCGTGGTGCCGATGGAGAGGAAGCCGTACCAGGCCAGGGCGAGCACCACGGCGACGACCGGGCCCCAGCGGGCGAGGTCGAGGAGCTCCACGTCGCCGACGAAGGTGATGGAGGACGACACCAGCGAGCGACCGGCTCGGTCCGCACCCCAGAGCGCCACCGGGACCAGCAGGGCGATGACCAGCAGCTGCCCGACGATCTTGGCCCGCTCGGGGAGACCGGCGGAGTTCTGGTGGTGGGTCTTGAGGTAGTCGTCGACGAACCCCACCGCCCCCATGCCGACCATCGCGAGCAGGACCAGCACCGCCGAGGTCGTGACCGCCTCGCCGGTGACGGCGTGCGCCACCGCGTAGGCCACCACGGTCCCCGCCCCGAAGACGAGCCCGCCCTTGGTGGGGGTGCCCTTCTTGACCAGGTGGGTCTGGGGGCCGTCGGCCCGGACGAACTGCGACCAGCCCAGCCTCTTCAGCACCACGATGGCCGGTCGGGTCAGCAGCAGGCAGAAGAGCACGCCGACGCAGAAGGCGACGATGGCGGCAACCACCTCTGGTACCTCCCGATCAGGGTGGGGACACGAAGGCACCGACGCTAGCGGCACACCGCCGCCCTCACCGGGCGGAAACGCCGGGGGCCGCGCGGCTCGTCGGGCGAGCGACGCGCCACGCACCGTGAGCGCCATCGGGCACGTGGACTGACGCAGCCACCGTGACACGTGCCTCGCCGGCACTGGTCGAGCTCCGCGGTACGGACGATGCATGCGATCTCGGCATGGATGAGGGCCGGTTCGGCTTGGTGTGCGCCGGGACGTCGCCCCCATCGTGGGGTGCATGACATCCCGAGGTCGACGCGCTGCCGAGCTGACCCACGCCACCACGATGTTCGTGGTGGTCGCGGTGCTGATGGGTCTGCTCGCCGGCGGGCTGGTGGTGCCCTGGGTCGTCATGGCCGGCGCCGGCAGCCGATCGGCCGCGGGGGCGGTCGAGCTGCTCCCGACGGACCTGGAGACCCCGCCGCAGCCGGAGCGGTCCAGGGTGCTGATGTCCGACGGCAGCGTCCTCGCCACCTTCTACGAGCAGAACCGGGTGTACGTACCGCTGGAGGACATCGCCCCGGTGATGCGGCAGGCGCAGGTGGCGATCGAGGACCACCGCTTCTACGAGCACGGGGCCCTCGACCTGACCGGCACGTTGCGGGCCCTGCTGCGCAACAGCGCCGGAGGATCGACCCAGGGCGGCTCGTCGCTCACCCAGCAGTACGTCAAGATGGTGCAGGTCGAGAAGGCCCGGGCCAGCGGCGACGACGCCTCGGTGGAGGCCGCGCAGGAGAAGACCTACCGCCGGAAGCTGCAGGAGCTGCGCTACGCCCTCGCGGTCGAGGAGCGGCTCAGCAAGGACGAGATCCTCGAGCGGTACCTCAACATCGCCTACTTCGGCGACGGGGCCTACGGCGTGGAGCAGGCCGCTCGGCAGTTCTTCGGCACCTCCGCCGCCGACCTCGACCTGGCGCAGGCAGCGATGCTGGCCGGGCTGGTGCAGAACCCCACCGCCACCGACCCTCGACGCCAACCCGAGGCGGCGGTGGAGCGTCGCGACGTGGTCATCAACCGGATGGCCGGGCTCGGTCTGGTGAGCACGCAGGCCGCGGCCGCCGCCCGGGCCGAGGACTGGGATCCCACGCGGGTGCGGACCGCGGCGAACGGGTGCGTCGACACGCAGTTCCCCTTCCTGTGCGACTACGTCCGCCGGACGCTGCTCACCGACGAGGCGCTGGGCAGGACCGAGGCCGAGCGTGAGGCGCTGCTGGAGCAGGGCGGGCTGACCATCAGGACCCGGATCGAGCCGGCGACCCAGAAGGCGGCGGAGGAGGCGATCTCGGACCTGGTCGACCCCCGCGACCCGGTGATCGCCACCATGACGATGGTCGAGCCGGGCACGGGCCAGGTGCTGGCCATGGCCCAGTCCCGGCCCGAGATGGGCGACGGGCCCGGCCAGACGTTCTACAACTACGCCGTGCGGACCAGCCTGGGCGGGGCAGAGGGGTTCCAGGCCGGATCGACGTTCAAGGCGTTCACCGCGGCGGCGGCGCTCGAGGAGGGCATCTCGGTCCAGCAGCGCTACGACTCGCCGAGCCGGATGGACTTCTCGGGTCAGCGCTTCGACTCCTGCGAGGGCCGGCAGACCGTGCCCCAGGGCTACCGGCCGAAGAACTCCACCCGCTCCGGCCCGGACATGACGATGAGCTACGCCATGGCCTGGTCGGTGAACACCTACTTCCTGCAGCTGGGCCGCGACACCGGGATGTGCCACGTGACCTCGATGACTGAGCGCCTCGGGGTGGAGCTTGCCTCGGGGGAGGAACTGAGCAGCCGGTCCTCGGTCTTCTCGCTGCCGCTGGGCTCGGTCGACATCACCCCGCTGTCGATGACGGAGGCCTACTCGACCTTCGCCGCCGAGGGCGTGCACTGCGAGCCGGTGGTCGTGCAGCGCATCACCTCCCGCGACGGCGACGACCTCGGCGTGGGCGCTGAGGACTGCGACCGGGTGGTCGACCGGGGCGTCTCGGGCGCGGTGACCGGCCTGCTCTCCGACGTCATGGACGGGGCGGGTGGCCCGGCCCGCCCTGCCCCACCCGGTCGCTGGCAAGACCGGCGCCACCGACGACAGCCAGGCCGCCTGGTTCTGCGGCTTCTCCCCCGAGGTGGCCGGGTGCGCCTCGATCGCGGTGGACAAGGCCGACGACCACTGGGACGACCGTCGACGCTCCCTCACCGGGCTCCGGCTCTCCGGCGGCCGGGTGCTCAGCGGCGACGGCAGCGCCGACGCGGGGGCCCGGATCTGGCGTCCGGCGATGACCGAGGTCCTCGCGGGACGTCCTCCGACCGCGCTCCCTCGCACCCCGGCCCCGCAGGAGCAGCCCGCCGGCCGGGTCGTGCCGCAGGTCCTCGGGCTGGGCGTGGAGGAGGCCCGCGCCCGCCTCGACGACGCCGGCTTCACCGTGGTCACCCGCCCGGTGCGGAGCCGACGTCCGGAGGGCGAGGTGCTGGGCGCCACACCGAGCCGCCGGGCACCGGCCGGCACGATCACCCTCTCTGTGGCGACCAGGCGCGACGCCGGCCGTGCACCAGCCGGCCGCTGAGACGACCCCTGACCCTGTCGACGCCTGGCCCGACAGCACGAGCTCGACCGGACACCGCGGGGGATCCCGGCCAGTGGCGGATCTCGCCGGTCAGTAGCGGACGTCCGGGCCTCGGCTTCGCGCAGGGCGCGGGCCCTGGCCTGGCTGTCGCGCCACAGGGCGTCAAGATCCGCCGCCCGTCGGCTTCGGACCGGTCGAACTGCTCGACGCCGCTCCCCGATCTCGGCTGCGGCGATCGGGCGGTGCGCGGCCCGCTCGGGCGCGATGACGCCGTCAGAGGTCGCGCGCGGAGCCGTACTCGTCGTCGGTGACCGGCTCCAGCCACTCGACGACGTCGTGCTCGTCGTCACCCTCGTTGATGGCGAGGTGGACCATGAGCCGGTTGGGTGCGGCACCGTGCCAGTGCTCCTCGTCGGCCTCGAAGAGGACGCGGTCACCCGGGCGGATGGCCTCGACAGGGCCGCCGCGGCGCTGGCAGAGCCCGACGCCCTCGGTGACGAACACCGTCTGGCTCAGCGGGTGGCGGTGCCAGTGGGTGCGGGCGCCGGGCATGAAGTGCACGAGGTTCGCCGAGACGCGCGACGGTGGCGGAGCAGCGGCGACGGCGTCGAGGTAGACCTCACCGGTGAACCAGCTCGTCGGGCCTCGGGTGGTGTCGGTCGAGCTGCGGGTGATCTGCATGGTTCTCCGTCTCGTCGTGGGCGACAGGATCCGCGCTGGCGGCCCGGAGGACCGGCAGCTGACGCGTGTCAGCGGGGAGCCCGTGCGTCGGCTCAGGAGAACCGATGACCAGCCGCGACCGCGTCGCCCGGTCAGTCAACCACCGCCGACGGGACCCGGTTCCCCGTCGCCCGCCCGCGTCCCCCGACGTGAGCCCTTTGGTGGGCTCGCGTCCGGGCAGCCCGAGGGGTCAGCGCGCGGTGGCCGCCAGCTTGGCGGTCAGCAGCGCCGCCCACCGGCCGTAGCCGGCGCGGGTGAGGTGGACACGGTCCGTGGCGAGCCAGCCGTAGGGGTCCGCACCACCGGTCCCCGACAGCTTGGGGATGTACTGGCCGACGTCGAGGAAGTCGACCATCCGGCTCCGGTTGTCCGCGGCGACCCCGGCGATGGCCGCGGTGTAGTCGTCCCACAGCCGTCCAGCGGGCATGGTCTGACGCTCGAACTCGGCCATCAGCAGGATGGGAGCGGCGGTCTTCGTCCGCAGCAGGTTCACCACGGCCGCCAGGTCCGCACGGAACTGGGTCGCGGTCCGTTGGGCCGGGTCGTTGGTGTGGAAGCTCACCGTCACCAGTGCCGGGTCGTAGCGCAGCAGCGAGTCCGACCACACGCTGTTGGCCGCCGGGACCCCGGTCGCCACCGAGAAGGAGCCGGCGATCGAGCCGTGGTGTCCTCCGTTCAGCACGTGGATCCCACGGTCCACGTCGCCGTCGAAGAGCCAGGCGCCCTCGAGCTCGGGCTTCCCGGCGACGGCCGCCACCCGGATGGTCCGCGCCGCAGCCGAGGCGTAGGTCGCGCTCGACCAGGTCTTCGGCCCTGGCGACTCCGCGGTCACGGTCACCGCCGCCCCCGCGTCCACCTGCACCGTGATGGAGTCGCCGCGGGCGACGGCCCACCAGGCGATCTTGACGTGCGACCAGGCGGGACCCGCCAGGGTGGCGGTCCCCGCACCGGCCAGCGGCACGACGCGCCGCCCGATCCCGTGCTGGGTCCCCTTCACCACCGTGCCCGGGTAGCGCCACAACGGCCCGGACGGGTTGGGGATGACGTACCTGGCCGGTACGTAGCCGAGGCCGCCGGCCGCGGGCGTCGGGAACTGGTCGCGCAGGGAGTGCATCGTCTGACCCGGGTAGCCCTCGAAGGGCGTGGGTGCGCTCGTCCCCTCGGTCAGCGAGTTGCCCAGGGTGACGATCGTGCAGCGCCGCTGCGCGCGCTGGTCACGCGCGGCGTAGAAGGTGCGCAGCGGGTCCGAGGCCGGGTCGTAGGTGAACCGCGGGATCGGCCGGTCGGCGATCTCGGTGGGGGACGGCTCGGCCCGGGTGTCGGCACGGGCCGCCGACACGCCACCGGGCAGCGACCAGGCCGTGGTCGCCGCGGCGGCCAGCGCCAGGGCGTGACGGCGGCTCAGGGCCGTAGGAGCAGCGGGGGAAGAGGGGTCGGTACGGCGCATCATCGTCCTTCGGGGGAGACGGGGTGTCAGGGGGCTGATCGCCTTCGTTGCGGGACGTTACGGGCTCCTCGTCCGGGAGCGTCACCGGTGACGACGGCTAATTTTCATCAGCACGCTGACAATCTTTATTCGCACTCGATTCGCGCCAGGTGGGCTTTTGTCGGTGCAGTCGCCTGGCGCCGCAGGCCGCGGGCGCGGTCGCCTGGCTGGGCCCACGTGGGGTGAGTCGCCAGCGAGGTCGTCACCGCCCAGGATCGCCGGTCGGCGTCGCCGCCGGACCTCCGCACCGGCTGGTGCTGGTCTGCCGCCGGACCTCCGCACCGGCTGGTGCTGGTCTACTGACTCCATGACCGAGAAGCTGGGGTCCGCGGGCTCGGTGCCCGGCGGCGGACAGGGTGTGGCGCCGAGGCGCTACCCGCGTGGGACGGTCGTGCTGATGGCGCTCGCGATATTCGTCGCGCTCCTGTCGCTGGTGGACTGGACCGGCCAGGGCGCACCACGCGGCTGGATCTTCCTCCCGGTGCCGATCGGGTTCGCCGGCGCCCTCTGGGCCCTGTGCTCCCGACGCCTCGACGTCCGGGAACGGATCGGGTGGGCGTTGTTCTCCTTCTTCTCCGGTTTCGCCCCCTTCTTCCTGGTTATGGGGCTCGGCACCCTCCTGCTCGGTCCGTAGTGCGCTGGGGGCCTCGACCCCTGAGGCAGGAGCCGCACCGCCGACCTGATCGGTCCGCGCCGGAGCCGACCCGGCAGGCGTCGTCGAGCGGGTCACGTCCCTGCCCCGCACGGCGCGTCCGGGGTCGTGGGTTCCAGGCGGCGGCACCAGCGTGCTTGACGCCGTGTCGACGGCTGGACAGGCTCGTGCGGGCCGGCCGCTGGTCCGGTCCGGAGCCGATCGAGGAGCAACGCGTGACCGAACGCCATGACGTCCCCCTCGACCCCGCGGGTCCCCCGGTCGTGTCCGCGCCGAGCGCCGACCTGCTCACGCGCGCCCGACGCCTGGCCGGACGTGATGGACGGCGGCTGCTGGGGATCACCGGCGCACCGGGGGCCGGGAAGTCGACCCTGGCCGCCGAGCTGGTCGACGCGCTCGGGCCCGAGACCGCGGTGCTGGTTCCGATGGACGGGTTCCACCTGGCCCAGGCGACGCTGGTGGCGTGGGGTCGGGAGGGCCGCAAGGGCGCCTGGGACACCTTCGACGCCGAGGGCTACCTGCACCTGCTCCGCCGGCTGCGCGCCGACGAGGACGAGGTGGTGCACGCTCCGCGTTTCGAACGCGACCTGGAGGAACCCATCGGGTCGGCGCTCCCGGTCCGGCGGGGTCTCCCGCTGGTGGTCACCGAGGGCAACTACCTGCTGTCCACCGAGGGGCGCTGGGGGAGCGTCGCCGCCCTCCTCGACGAGTGCTGGTTCCTGGAGCCCGACGAGGGCACCCGTCTGGACCGGTTGGTGGCCCGGCACCGCCGGCACGGCCGGAGCGCGGCCGAGGCCGAGACGTGGGCGCGGGGGACCGACCAGGTCAACGCCCGGCTGGTGCAGGCCTCCCGCTCCCGCGCCGACCTCGTGGTCCGACCCTGACCGGACCACGCGTCGGCCTCCGGGACGTCGACCGCGACGGCCCTCGTCGGGCGTCCTGACCAGCAGCCTGGCCGGTTCGCACGCCGGCGCCGAGGCGACGGTCCGAGGTCCCCGTGCGCGGACGGCGCGCAGACCCGGGAGGGGCGTACGGTCGCGTCATGGACATGCTGGGTGGTGGACAGATCGCCGAGGCCGACCTGATCGACTGGCGCAAGCTGGCTCAGGGACTGCACGCCCGCTACCGGGTCGACGGCTTCGGCACCGCGGTGCGGTTCCTGGCGGCCGTGGGCCAGGCGGGGGACGCGATCGATCACCACCCGCGCGTGTCGATCGGCCCCGGCCACGTCGACCTCGAGCTCGTCAGCGAAGACGCCGTCTACCGCGACGCCGAGGGCACCGAGCACGTCGTCGAGTGGGTGACCTAGCAGGACGTCGACCTCGCCCGACAGATCACCGGGATCGCCGCCGACCAGGGGCTCGAGGCGGACCCGGCCTCGGTCAGCGTCCTCGAGCTCGGACTGGACACGTCCCGCTCCGCGGCCATCGCCCCGGTCTGGGCCGCCCTGCTCACCGGGCGACCGGAGGCCCAGGGCCACGGGTCGCCCAGCGACGAGGTCCGCGACCCCCTCGGACGCGTCCCGAACCTGTGGTTCGGGGACGCCGACGAGCACGAGGGTCCCCGTCAGCGCTTCCACGTCGAGGTCTACGTCGCACCCGAGGTGGCCGGGCAGCGGATCGCCGCCGCGCTCGACGCGGGCGGCACCGTCGCCGACGACAGCGGTGCCCCCGGGCTCACCGTGATCGCCGACCAGGACGGCAACACGGGCATCGTGTGCGTCGACACGTCCGCGGTGAAGAAGGTCTGATCGCCGCCACGACCGGCCGGCTGCCGTGCCGGGGGTCACACCGGCCCGTGACCGCCGTACGGTGAGCGGCATGGCGAGCGAGACCTCCTACCGCACCGCACCCCTCAGCGCCGAGACCTGGCCGGCCTTCGACGCGCTGGTGCAGCGGCACAACGGGATCTTCGGCGGCTGCTGGTGCACCTACTTCCACCCCGACAGCCCCGAGCGGGCCGAGGCGCGCGCGGCCCATTCTGGTGACGGCTACGAGGCCAACCGGGCCCTGAAGAAGCGTCTGGTCGAGATCGGCAGGGCCCGTGCGGCGCTGGTGCTGGCCGGGGACGAGGCGATCGCCTGGGCGGAGTACGGCACCCCCGAGGAGCTGCCGAACCTGCACCACGGCAAGCAGTACCTCGCCGAGGCCGACGTCCTGCCCGACTACCGCATCACCTGCGTCTTCGTCGACAAGCGGCACCGGCGCCAGGGGGTCACGGAGCTGGCCATCACCGGCGCGCTCGACCAGATCGCGCGGGCCGGGGGCGGGCGGGTCGAGAGCTATCCCCACGACCTGACCGACCAGACCAAGAAGATGTCCTCGTCCTTCCTCTACAACGGCACCCGTCGCCTCTACGAGCGGCTCGGCTTCACCTACGACCGGCCCAAGGGGTTGAGGAACTGCGTCATGGTGAGGACGGTCGAAGCTGCTTGATCACCGCCCCGGCCGGCCCGGCCGCGGCTGCGGACGGCAGCGGTGGGCCGCCAGAGCAGGCTCCTCGTGCCGTACCAGTGGGCCCCTGAGGGTCGGTTCGACGACCGGCAGCAGCCGAGCAGGTCACGCGACCGGACCCTCACAGGTCAGCGGCTCGGCGGTGACGGGTCGCTGGCCCCGTCGACGCTGGCCGCACCCGTGGGTGTCAGCGCTGACCCAGCAGCTCGGCCAGGCTGGTGGCAGGTCGGCCGGTGATGCGCTCGACGGCGTCGCTGACCGCAGCCACCTCCCCGCGCGCGATCGCGGTGTAGGTGCTCACCCAGGCGTCGTACTGCCACTGCGGCGCGGGCCAGCGCAACCGGGAGGCGTAGGCCTCCTCGACGGTCTCGGCGTGGTACCGGACCGGCGTGCCCCGGTGCTCGGAGATGATCCCGGCCACCTCGTCCAGGGTCAGCGACCCCGGCCCGGTCAGGTCGTGGGTCAGTCCGCGGTGGGCGTCGGGGTCCTGCAGCACCACCGCCGCGACCTCGGCCACGTCGGCGCGGGCCACCGCGGCCACCGAGCCGTCGCCGGCCGGACCGCGGATGACGCCCTCCTGGTCGGGCAGGTCGGCCAGGAAGTCGGCGTAGAAGCTGTCGCGCAGGAACGTCCAGGCCATCCCGGAGGCACGGAGGTGCTCCTCGGTGGCGTGGTGGTCCCGGCCCAGGGTGAAGGTGCAGTTCGGGGCGGCGCCCTGGAAGGAGGTGTAGACCACGTGCCCGACCCCGACCGCGGCGGCCGCGTCGAGGAACGTGCGGTGCTGCTGCAGCCGGTCCGCGCTCTCGGAACCGGAGACCATCAGCAGCACGTCGACGCCCTCCAGCGCGGCCCGCGAGGCCGTGGCGTCGCCGTACTCGCAGACGCGCACCTCCGCCCCCGGCACGTCGGGTGCCCGGCTGGGGTCGCGGACCAGCAACCGCGGCACCACTCCCGCCCCTCCGAGCAGGTCCACCACCATCCCGCCCAGGGCACCGGTGGATCCGGTCACCGCCACGGTCCGCGTCATCGTCGGGTCCTGTCCTCGTCCGTGTCCCCGTGCGGGGTCCGCCCCGCCGTCACCCCGCTCGCCGACCGCTCGGTCGGCGGCACGTAGGGCGCAGTGTCGACGGTCGTCTCCCCGGCCCGGACGGCGGTCCGGACGATGCCGCCGAGGATGGCCGGCCAGGCGCCGAGCGGCAGGTCGTGTCCCATGCCCCGGACCAGGAGCAGCTCGGCCCGGGGCAGCGCCCGGGCGGTGGCCCGGCCGCCGGAGACGTGCACCAGCGGGTCGGTGGTGCCGTGCACCACCAGGGCCGGGACGTCCACCCGACGCAGCGCCCGGGTCCGGTCCGGGGCGGCGAGGACGGCGGCGAGCTGGCGGGCGCTGCCCTCGGCGGACAGCCCGCGGGCCAGCGTCCGCTCCAGCAGCCGGACCGCGTACTCCTCGTCGAAGGGGAAGGCCCTCGCCTTGAGCTGGTGCAGCCGGGCCAGGGTGGCCGCGGTGTAGCCCTGGGGATCGACGGGGGTGGGACGTCCGAGGCTGCGCAGCACCGCCCACCGGGTCGGGAAGCCGACCGTGGGGCGTCCGGTGGTCGACATGATCGAGGTCAGCGACCGGACCCGCTCCGGGTGCCGGATGGCCACGACCTGCGCGATCATCCCGCCCATCGAGATGCCGACCACGTGGGCCGAGGCGAGACCCAGGTGGTCGAGCAGGGCGACCGCGTCGTCGGCCAGGTCCTCCAGCGTGTAGGGCGGCCGGCTGACCCGCAGCAGGCTGCGCACCGGGCGGGCGGTGCCGGACATGGGCTCGGAGCGTCCGGAGTCGCGGTTGTCGAAGCGGACCACGTGGAACCCGCGCTCGGCCAGTGCGGCGCAGAACTCGTCGGGCCACCAGATCATCTGCCCACCGAGCCCGAACACCAGCAGCAGCGGGACGCCGCCGGGCTCGCCGAAGGTCTCGTAGCTGATCCGGATGCCCCGGAGCCGAGCCTGCTGTTCTGCCATGTGCCGCTCAACCCCTTCCTGCGCCGACCCTATTCCGGCGACGGGTCCTCAGGGCCGGTCGCGGGGAGGCGATGCTGCCGGCGCCACCGAGACGGTGCCGGCGACCGGGCCCCGACGGGGCAGGATCGGGGGATGGCCAGCACCCCGCGCACCGTGGACGCCCGCGACGTCGAGGAGGCCGCGGCGCGTCTGGTCGACGCGGTCGCCGCCACCCCGCTCCAGCGCAGCGACCGGCTCTCGCGGCTGACCGGGCTGGACGTCTGGTTCAAGCGCGAGGACCTCCAGCACGCCCGCTCCTACAAGGCCCGCGGTGCCTACAACCTGATCTCCCGGCTGTCCCCGGAGGAGGTGGCGCGGGGCGTGGTCTGCGCCTCGGCCGGCAACCACGCCCAGGGGGTGGCCCACGCCTGCCACGTCCTCGGCGTCACCGCCCGGATCTACCTGCCCCGGACCACGCCGCGGCAGAAGCGGCAGCGGGTGGCGGCGATCGGCGGGACGGCGGTCCAGGTGGTGATCGAGGGCGACTACTACGACGAGGCCGCCGCGGCCGCCCTGGCCGACGCCGACCGGACCGGCGCGGTGCTGGTGCCTCCCTTCGACCACCCCGACATCGTGGCCGGGCAGGGCACGCTGGCCATCGAGCTGGTGCAGCAGCTGGGCCGTGCCCCCGAGGCCGTGGTGGTGCCGGTCGGGGGTGCCGGTCTGCTCGCCGGCCTGGTCGCCTGGTTCGCCGAGCGGCACCCGTCGGTGTCCGTGGTCGGCGCCGAGCCCGCCGGCGCGGCCAGCCTCACCGCGGCCCTGGTGCACGGGGGACCGGTCACCCTGCCGTCGGTGGACACCTTCGTGGACGGGGCGTCGGTGGCCCGCGTCGGGGAGCTGCCGTACGCGCTGGTGGCCGGCCGCGCGGACCGGGTGCTGACCGTGGAGGAGGGGGCCATCTGCACCGAGATGATCGACCTGTACCAGGAGGAGGGCATCGTCGCCGAGCCGGCCGGCGCGCTGGCCGGAGCGGCGCTGCGCGGCGCCCAGCTGGGGCTGGCGCCCGGGTCGACCGTGGTGTGCCTGCTCTCCGGCGGCAACAACGACCTCAGCCGCTACGCCGAGGTGGTGGAGCGCTCGCTGGTGCACGAGGGCCGCAAGCACTACTTCATGGTCGACTTCCCCCAGGAGGCCGGGTCGCTGCGGCGCTTCCTGGACGAGGTGCTGGGACCCGACGACGACATCACGCTGTTCGAGTACGCCAAGCGCAGCAACCGGGAGGTCGGTCCGGCGCTGGTCGGCATCGAGCTGGGCCAGCCGGGCGACATCGACGCCCTGCTGGGCAGGATGGCGCGCAGCCCCGTCCGCGCCACGCACCTGCCGGCCGACGCGCAGATCACCCGCTTCCTCGTCTGAGGGTCGTCCACCGCAGGCCCTCGACCGTCACCGACCGGTCGTGGTGGGGAGGACACCGGGACGCGGGCTCCGGACGCCGCCCCGATGAGAACCCGGGTCGGACGGGGTCTCATCGTCGACGCCGGTGACCAGCCGGTCCGACGGAGGAGCACCGATGTCACGCACCCGGATCCACAACCTGTCCATCTCCCTCGACGGCTTCGCGACGGGTGAGCCGCAGTCGCTCGAGGCACCGTTCGGCCACGCCGGCCAGCGGCTGCACGAGTGGATGTTCCGCACCCGGACGTGGGCGCAGCACATGGGGACCGGAGACGGCGCCGCCCCCTCCGGTTCGGTGGGCCTCGACGACGCCTTCGCCGAGCGCCACGGCACCGGGTTCGGCGCCGAGATCATGGGCGCCAACAAGTTCGGTCCGCCGGGGTGGCAGGACGACCCGGCGTGGGAGGGCTGGTGGGGACCGAACCCGCCGTTCCACACCCCGACCTTCGTGCTCACCCACCGGCCCCGTCCGCCGCTGGAGAAGGAGGGCGGCACCACCTTCCACTTCCTCGACGTCTCCCCGGCCGAGGCGCTGGCCACCGCACGTGAGGCCGCCGCCGGGGCCGACGTCCGGATCGGCGGCGGACCCACGGTGGTGCGCGACTTCCTCAGCGCCGGGCTGGTCGACCACATGCACCTCGTCCAGGTGCCCGTCGTGCTCGGGCGCGGCGTCCGGGTCTGGGACGGCCTGGAGGCGCTGGAGGACGCCTACGAGATCGAGGCCGTCTCGTCCCCCAGCGGCGTCACCCACCTGACCTTCACCCGCCGGGACGGCGCCTGAAGGGGGAGCGGCCCGCGGTCGGCGTCCGGAGGCCACGATGAGATCGACGCGCCGCCGGAGTCGGAGGAACCATGTCCACCACGAGAACCGCACGCCGCATGCACGAGCTGCTGGAGCCGATCTGCCTGGTCACCTACCAGGCCGACGAGTCCGGTGAGGAGCTGGCCCGGCTGGGTCACCGCACCTACTGGGACGGCTACTTCGCCAGCCGGGCCGCCCCGCTGGGCCGCGTGCCCGCGGAGGTCGTGCACGCCGCCTTCTACAGCTTCGCTCCGGGGGAGGCGGCCCGCCACCTCCCGGGCGCGTGGGAGACCGTCCCGCCGGAGGAGTCCTTCGCCGCGTGGCGACGGGGCAGCACAGCCTCGCTGCGCCGGATCCTCGGCGAGGAGGTGGCAGCGTCCGCCGGGCTGGCGCGGGCGGCGGACCTGCTCACGACGGCCGCCACCAGCGCCCCCACCCAGGGCCGGGTGCTCTTCGCCGGCTGGCGGACCCTGCCGGTCCCCGAGGTCCCGCTCACCCGGCTGTGGCACTCCGCGACCATGCTGCGGGAGCACCGCGGCGACGGGCACGTCGCCGCCCTCCTCGGCGCGGGCATCGGCGGAGCCGAGGCGCACGTGCTGTCCGCCCTCGAGCAGGGCATCCACCCGCCGCAGACCTTCGGCCGGCTGCACCACCTGCCGCAGGAGCACCTGGCCGCGGTGCTGCACGGGCTCCGCGAGCGGGGGCTGGTCGACGCCGACGGCTGGTTCACCGACGCCGGCCGCCAGACCAAGCAGCGGATCGAGGCCCTCACCGACGAGCTCGCCGCACCGCCGTACCAGGCCCTGTCCGCCGACGAGCTCACCGAGCTGGTCCGGGAGCTGGAGCCCGTCACCGCACGGCTGGTGGCGACGGGTTCGCGCTGAGGACTGCCGGCGTGGTCCAGGGACGGGCGTCCGAGGCGCGGGCCGGCCTCCCGTCCGCGCAGTTGCGCGGCTCTCGGGAGGCCGGGCCGACGGCAGCGGCGGGGCCGCGGGCGGAGCCTGCTTCGCATCTGACGCTGCCGCCGAGCACCCGGTGTGGAGGGGGATCGGTCGGGTAGGAACACCTCGAGGCGCCGAGGACCAGCGGCGTGCGCGGCCACCCCCGAACCGCCACCGTCTCCTCGCCCTCCCCGCGGCCGGTCACCCCCGGTGCGCCGCCGCTGGCCACTCATCAGAGGTCTGACGAAGGAGCGCGATGTTCTTCCACAAGCAGGAGCTGCAGTTCAAGGCCAAGCCCGACAAGCCGGACGCCGTCTACGCGCGCAAGCTCCAGGAGGTGCTGGGCGGGCAGTACGGCGAGATCACCATCGCCATGCAGTACGGCTTCCAGGCCTGGAACATCCACATCCCGGGCAAGTGGCGCGACCTCCTCTTCGGCATCGGCTCGGAGGAGTTCGGCCACGTGGAGATGCTGGCGATCATGATCGCCCAGCTGCTCGAGAAGGACCCCAACGCCGACCTGCAGGCGACCGTGGACTCCGACCCGGTGATGGCTGCCGTGATCGGCGGCACCGACGTGCAGCACGCCATCGTCGCCGGCGCCGGCGCGCGCCCGGTCGACAGCAACGGCAACCCCTGGCAGGGCAGCTACATCACCGCCAGCGGCAACCTGATGGCGGACTTCCACGCCAACGCCAACGGCGAGATGCAGGGACGGGTGCAGGCGGCCCGGCTCTACCACATGACCGACGACAAGGGCGTCCGCGACCTGCTGTCGTTCCTGATCGCCCGCGACACGATGCACCAGAACCAGTGGCTGGCGGCCATCGCCGAGCTGCAGGCCGACGGTCTGGAGCAGCTCCCCGTCCCGAGCAACTTCCCGCAGAAGCTCGAGCACTCCGAGGTGGCGTACCAGTACCTCAACTTCTCCGACGGTGCTGCCGCCGCCGAGGGCAGCTGGGCCTCCGGCCCCACGCCGGACGGCAACGGGACCTTCACCTACCACGACGGGCCGACCACGGCGGCGCACATGCCGCCGCCCACCCAGCCCGACCCGCGGCTGTACGGCACCGACGCGCAGCCGAACCTCCTGGACAAGGCCAAGGCCACGGTCAAGGACATCGCCGGCAAGTGAGCCCGCTGCAGCAGCCCGGCACCGCACCCGCGGTGCCGGGCTGTCGCGCGTCCCGCCCCGGTCGGCCGCCGCCCGACCCCTGCTCCCGGCGGCCTCCGCCCGTCCGGTCTCGCGCGGTCACGACGACGTCCGGACGAGGACCGCGGCGCGCTGCTTCGCCCACGTCTCCCCGGTGTGCCGAGGGGCCGGCAGTGGGTAGCACCCGAGCATGACCGACACCAGCAGCACCCCCACCGACGACGAGTTCACGACCGCCTCCGGCGGCCCCGCCGAGAACGGCCTGGCGCTGGTCACCGGCGCCTCCAGCGGGATCGGCCTCGGGCTGGCCCGGCACCTCGTCCAGAACGGCTTCGACGTGGTCGTCGTGGCCGAGGACGACGCGCTGGGGGCCGCGGCCGACGCGCTCCGGGTCTCCGGCCGCCAGGTGCTGGCCGTCCAGGCCGACCTGAGCCGCCCCGAGGGTGTGGAGGAGGTCTGGACGCAGGTGCTCGGTACCGGACGCCCCTTGGCCGCGGCGGCGCTGAACGCCGGGGTGGCCGTCGGCGGCCGTTTCGCCGACACCCCGCTGGAGCGCCACCTCGAGGTCGTCGACCTCGACGTCCGCTCCACCGTCCACCTGGCCAAGCTGGTCGTGGACCAGATGGTGGGCACCGGCTCCGGCCGCATCCTGGTCACCTCCTCGATCGCCGCCACCGCGCCCGGCCCCTTCCACGCCACCTACGCCGCGTCGAAGGCCTTCGCGCACTCCTTCGCCGAGGCGATCCGCCACGAGCTGAAGGACACCGGGGTCAGCGTCACGTCGCTGATGCCGGGGCCGACCGACACCCACTTCTTCGAGCGGGCCGACATGGAGGAGACCCCGATCGCCCAGGGACCGAAGGACGACCCGGTCGAGGTGGCCGGCAAGGGCTTCGAGGCCATGATGGCCGGCAAGCCGCACGTGGTGCCGGGGATGCGCAACCGCCTGATGTCGGAGGCGGCGACCCACCTCCCGGACCGGCTGGCCACGCCGGGCATGGGAGCGCAGACCAAGCCGCCGGAGGACGACCCGACCGGATGACGCCCCTGCCACAAGCGGCTCAGCCGGGCTGACCGCGCCTGGCTGTGCCCTGGTCCGACTCGGCTGCGGCCGTGTGCCGGGCGATCGCAGCGGCGGCGAGCTCGCGCACCGCCGGGCCCGTGGCCTCGTCCGGACCGGACGTCGTCGCCCGGCGGGTCCGGGCGGCCAGGGCGCCGTCGTAGAGCAGCAGCAGCTCGGCTGCCAGCGCGTCGGGGTCGCGGGCGCCGGTACCGGCCGCGAGCTCACCCAACCGCTCCTGCAGCAGGCGGGTGTCGGCCACCAGCACCGGGTGGGCGGGGTGCTGGGGGTCGGTCACCTCGACCGCGGCCGCCAGGAAGGCGCAGCCCCGGGTGGTGGTGCGCTCGAACTCCGCCAGGGCGTCGAACAGCGACAGGGCACGCGCGACCGGGTCGTCGCCGCAGCGCTGCAGGACCTCGTCCCAGGTGGTCCGCCACCGATCGAGGCGGCGCTGCAGGTAGGCGGCGACCAGGTGGTCCTTGCCGGCGAAGTGGGCGTACAAGGTCGCCGGGGAGACCTCGGCCCGCCGCAGCACGGCGTCCACCCCGGTGGCCGAGATGCCGTGCTCGTAGAACAGCTCCTCAGCCGCCGTCAGCAGCCGCTCGCGCGCCGGTGGCCTCGCCGTACGTGTCGCCATGGGGCTACCACAACGACCACTATGGTGAAACGATCGTTACGTCACTCCAGCTCGTCCGGTCGGCGGCCGCTCGGGCTCGTGGTGTCCGGGACGGGCCTGATCGCCGTCAGCTACGGGATGGTGCGCTACGGGTACGGGCTGCAGCTGCCGCAGCTGGCGGCGGAGTTCTCGCTGTCGACGTCGACGGCCGGCGCGATCGCCTCCGGCAGCTTCGCCGCGTACTGCCTCGCCGCACTGACCGCCCAGCGGCTGATGCCCCGGCGCGGCGCCCGGGTGGTGCTGTGGATCGCCGCCCTGCTCGCGGCCGCCGGGGCGCTGCTGGTCGCGGTGGCCTGGTCGGCCCCGGTGCTGGCAGCCGGCGTGCTCGTGGCCGGCAGCGCTGCCGGGGCCGCCTCCCCGGCGCTCGTGGTGGCGGTCGCCGCCACCGTGCGCGAGCCGCTGGTGGCTCGGGCGCAGGCTGTGGTCAACGCCGGCACGGGGGTCGGGGTGGCGGTGGCCGGGGTGGCGACGCTGGCCGCGCCCCAGGTCTGGCGTCCGGTGTGGGTGGGCGCAGCCGTGGCCGCGTTGGCCACCGCGGCGGTGGTCGACCGGCTGACCCGTTGGCCGGACGGCTCGCGCGAGACCGGGGCAGGCACCACCCCGGAGCAGCCGGGTGGCGGGCTGCGCCGCAGGATGGTCCGCCCCGTCCTCGCGGCCGCCCTGGCGGGTACGGGCAGCGCTGCGGTGTGGACGTTCGGACGCGACCTGGTGACCACCACCGGCGGTCTGCCCGAGCGGACCACGGCGGCCCTGTGGTGCCTGCTGGGGGTCGCGGCCGTCCTCGGCGCCCTCAGTGGTGACGCCGTCCGCCGGCTCGGTCTGGGCGGCGCCTGGGTGCTCACCGCCGTCGGGACCGCGCTCGGCACGGCCCTGCTGGCCCTGGCTCCCGGTCAGGTGCTGGTCGCGGCGCTGGCCGGCGCGCTCTTCGGCGGGGCCTACACCGCGCTGAGCGGCGTCCTGATCGCCTGGGGTGCGGCGCTCCGGCCCCGTGCCGCGGGGCAGGCCACGGCGACCCTCTTCACCGCCCTGACCGCCGGGCAGGCCCTGGGGGCGACGGTGGCCGGCACCGTCGCCGCACGGGCGGGCGCACCGACCGCCTTCTGGGTCGGCGCCGCCCTCCTGGTCGTGGCCGCGGGCGTCGTCCCGCGCAGAGCAGCCACGGACCGCCGGCCGGTCCCGACCGGCGGGCGTCCCGAGGTCCGGGTCGAGGCGCCGTGATCCGCCGCACGTCGTCCTGCTCGACGTGCCCACCCGTCGGAGGATTGCTCCGCAGGTGCTCCCAGTCCGGTCGACTGCTCGGCTTCGGCGGGATTGTACGTAACTACGTAGTTCGATACTTTATTCGCGTGGACGACGCGATGATCGACCGGCTGGACGCCCTGGAGCAGCGGCTGGCCGCTCTCGAGGAGGCGGCGGCGGGACGTCCGGGCGGCGAGGTCCGGGTCGGCGACGGGGAGCCGTGGCTGATCGAGGAGTCCCTCCGGCGCGACCCCGACGGCGCCGTCCACTACGGCGGTCACGTCGAGGTGGCGGCGGGCCCCGTGCGCTGGCAGTACGGCCACACCACGGGGGACCTGCTGGCCCGGGACTGGTCGCTGGTCGCCGACGGCCTCGCCGCCCTGGCCCACCCGGTCCGGCTGCACCTGCTGCAGCTCGTGCTCTCAGGGACCGACACCACCGCCGCCCTGGTCGCCGACGACGCCGTCGGCACCACCGGTCAGGTCCACCACCACCTCCGTGCCCTGGCCGCCGCCGGCTGGGTCGCCTCGGCCGGCCGAGGCCGGTGGGCGGTCCCCGCCACCCGCGTCGTGCCCGTCCTCGCCCTGATGTCCGTCCTCCACACCCCGTGAGGTGATCTCGTGGTCCCCAGCAGCACCCTCCTCGCACCACCGACCCCGGTCGGCGGTGGGCTCCGACGTCCACGTCGGTGGTGGCTGGTGCCCCTGGTCGCGGCCGCCGTCGGCCTGCTGGTCGGTCTCGTGGTCGGCCCGCACACGCCCCGGGCCACCGCCACCAGCGGGGACGAGGCCCTGGCCGCGGACACGGTCGCCGCGCTCGGTGACCCCCGCGGGTTCGGGGCGGTCACGGCCGTCCGGGTGCGCGACGGACAGGTCAGCGTGGCCGGCGTGGGGGAGGAGCGGATGGGCCCGGGCCCCGACGCCCGCTACGAGCTGGGCTCCATCACCAAGGTCCTCACCGGGATGCTGCTGGCCGACGCCGTCGAACGCGGGGAGGCCGGCCTGGACGACCCGCTCCAGCGCTGGCTCCCCGAGCTGGCGGGCAGCGCGGTCGGCGAGGTCACCCTGCAGGAGGTGGCGACCCACCACGGCGGCGCGCCGGGGCTGCCGCCGGCGCTGATCGGGACCGGGCTGGTGGCGGGCGTGACCAACAGCAACGTCTACGAGATCTCCACCGCGGAGGTGCTGACCCAGGCGCGCACGGTGCAGCTGGCCGGCAGGGGCCGGTACCAGTACTCCAATCTCGGGACCGCCCTGCTCGGGCACGCGCTGGCCCGCGCCACCGGCGCGCAGGACTGGCCGACACTGCTCCGGACCCGGATGCTGGACCCGCTGGGGATGACCTCGACACGCATCGCCGTCTCCGGTCCGGACCCGGACGTGCACCCGCACCTCGCCAACGGGTGGCCGGCCGCGCGCTGGTGGGGTGAGGGCATGGCCCCGGCCGGGACGTCGACCACCACCACCGCGGCCGACCTGGGACGGTTCGCCCAGGCGGTGCTCGAGGGCCGGGCGCCCGGGATGGCCGCGCTCGAGCCGGTGGCCGACGACAGCGCGGGCGGACGCACCGGGCTGCTCTGGGACGTGGACGAGGTCGACGGACGGGTGCTGACCGGGAAGAACGGTGGCACCGCCGGCTCGCGGACCCGGATCGAGCTCGACCGTGAGCGGGGCGAGGCCGTGGTGCTGCTGAACAACACCGACCGCTGGGTCGACCAGGCCACCCGAGCGCTGCTGCTGGGACGACCGAACCCCGAGGACGGCCCCCGGGTCGAGCTGCCGGCGCTGGCCGCACCGCTGCTGGGTCTGGCCCTGCTGGTCGGGTCCGTGGTGGGGCTGGTGCGGGTCCGCAGCAGGACCGGTCTGCTCGACGGGGTGCTGCAGGGAGCCGCCGGTCTGCTGGTCCTGCTCGCCGCCGGGCCCTGGGCCCACCTCCCCGGCCAGCTCTGGACCGGGCTCCTCGCCGGCTGGGCCGCCGTGGCCGTCCTGTCCGTGCTGCGCCGGGCCGGGCTCCCGTGGGGCGGCAGCCGCCGCATCGTCGAGGTCGTGTCGCTGCTGGCCTCCGTCGGCCTCCTGCTCCTGGCCGTCGCCATGCTCTGACCGGTGACGGGACGGCAGTTCGGTTCGAGGCCGTCGTCCACGGTCATCGCTGCGTCAGTCCTGTTCGAGGCTGTCGTTCAGGGTGATCGCGGCGTTGACCAGGGCCAGGTGGCTGAGAGCCTGCGGCAGGTTGCCGAGGAAGCCCTGGGTCCTGGGGTCGATCATCTCCGCCAGCAGCCCGACGTCGTTGGGGGCGCGGTCCAGGCAGTCCATCAGCTCCACCGCCTCGTCCACCCGGCCGACGAGGGTCAGCGCCGACACCATCCAGTAGGAGCAGGCCACGAAGGCGCCCTCCTCGTCGGCCGCACCGGTGTAGCGGTAGAGGTGCTCCCCGTCGGCGAGCTCGCGGCGCAGGACGTCCAGGGTGGAGGACATCCGCTCGCCCCGGTCGAACCCGCTGATCGCGTGCAGCAGGATCGAGGCGTCCAGCTCCTTGCTGCCCGGGTACCAGACGTAGGCCCCCAGCTCCTCGTCCCAGCCGTGCTCCTCCACCCAGGCCCGGACCCGCTCGGCCTCGGACCGCCACCGCTCGGCGTCACCGGGCACCTGTCCGGCCTCGGCCAGCCGCACCGCCTGGGTCAGTGCGTGCCAGCAGCCGAGCTTGGAGGTGATGTGGTGGCGCGACACCGGCAGCTCCCACATGCCGGCATCCGGCAGCCGCCAGACGTCGCAGGCCTGGTCGGCCAGCTGCGTCATCAGCCGGCTGGTGGCGTCGTCGAGCACGTTGCCCTGCTCGACGTAGAGGGTGACGATGCTGAACACGTCGCCGAAGACCCCCAGCTGCAGCTGGTCGGCGGCGGGGTTGCCGGTCACCACGCCACCGGTCCCGCGCCACCCGGGGACGTCGTGCTCCTCGACCGTGGTCCCGGGGTGGGTGCCGTCGAGGCGGCTCAGCACCATCGGCTCGCCGCCGTGGCTGCGCAGGGTCCGCAGCATCCAGCTGATCGCGGCGTGGGTCTCCTCCCGGACGCCGAAGCGCAGCAGCGCGGTCAGGGTGTAGGCGGAGTCGCGGGTCCAGCTGTAGCGGTAGTCCCAGTTCTTCCGGCGGGTCAGCGACTCCGGCAGGGAGGTGGTCGCGGCCGCGGCCACGGCACCGGTGGGGGCGTGGATCAGCTGCTTGAGCAGCAGCGCGCTGCGGCGCACCAGCGGCTGCCACCGTCCCTCCCAGGCCACCGCCCCGGACCAGTCGCGCCACCCGGCGATGGTGCGGTCGACGCGGGCGTCGACGTCCTCGGGGAGGGGGAGCGAGAGCGGCTCGCCCTCGGTGGCCACCAGCCCCAGCAGGTGCCGCGACCCGGGGCTGGTCCGGTAGCGCACGACGACCGCCCGGTCCTCGACGGCGACGGACTCCTCCTGCAGGGTGCGGACCGCCATGGTCAGCCCGTTCACCCGCAGCACCCGGCCCTGGACCGTGTCGTGGATCCAGGCGGAGGCCCGGTTCAGGCAGGTCCCCGGACGCACCTCGGCCCGCATCTCCACCGCGCCCTCGACGCCCTCGATCCGCCGGGCCAGCTCGCCCCAGGGGAGCCGACCGGCCACCCCGGTGTTCATCGCGTCGGTGACCTGCACGAGGCCCGAGGCCGTCCGGAAGGTGGTCTGCAGCACGTTGGTATCGGTCAGGTAGCGCCGGCTGACCGTGAAGTCCTCCACCGGTCGCAGCGCCAGGTAGCCGCCGTCGGTCTCGTCCAGCAGGGCACCGAAGGGCGCTGGTGAGTCGAGGTTGGGCAGCGGCAACCAGTCGATCCGGCCGTCGCGACCGACCAGCGCGATGGTGCGACCGTCCCCGATCGAGGCGTAGGAGCGAAGGTCGAGGTAGCCGTCGGCGTCGCGCTCGTCCACCGGTGCCTCGACCGGCTCGTCCTGCTGCCAGTGCAGCGGGCAGGACCCGACGCGGACGCTCGCGGTGGTGTCGAGCGGGGGGAACCAGTCCCCGGGGTGGGAGGAGGTGGCCCGGGTGGTGGTCATGGCCGCCAGTCTGCCAACCGGCTGGGAACGGCCCGTCCCGACGTCGGGAACAGGCGCGTCGTAGGGTCGGCGCATGAGCCGCTCCATCGCCACGAACACCCGCGCCGAGCTCGACGAGCTGCTGGACTTCGTCCGGCCCCGGCACCACATGCTGCTGGTGACCCGGCGCCGCGACGGCGGCCCTCAGATCTCCCCGGTCTCCGGCGGCGTGGACCCGGAGGGACGGATCGTCATCTCCACCTACCCCACGCGCGCCAAGGTGGTGAACGCCGAGCGGGACCCGCAGGTCAGCGTCTGCGTGCTCTCCGACGACTTCGGCGGCGCGTGGGTGCAGGTGGACGGCGAGGCCCAGGTGCTGCACATGCCCGAGGCCGAGGACGCCCTGGTCGACTACTTCCGCTGCATCAGCGGGGAGCACCCGGACTGGGACGAGTACCGCGCCGCCATGCGGCTGCAGGACAAGTCGCTGGTCCGCGTCACCCCGCGCCGCTGGGGCCCGATCGCCACCGGGGGCTTCCCCAGCGACGTCGCCGCCCGCCTCGACGGCTGACCCGCTTCTGGCCCGGCCCTCGCGCCCGACCCCTGCCCGGCTGTATGTCGTCGCGGTCTCGCCCGGCGTGGCGCGGTGTGTCGCGGGGTCATGAGCGGGCGACGAACACGATTCCAGGGAACGCCTGCCCCGGGTCGGCCCGCGGACTCGCTGGACGGGCGCCCGCCCCGGGCACGCCGGATGAGCCCGCCGGCCCCATCCGCAAATCCACACCAGCGCCGGTCGGCGGCCAGCGCAGTCGTCCGGTAGCCGGGCACCCACCCTGGGAACCTGTACGCCGTCAGCCCGGAACACCGCGACACACCGCGCAACGCCGAGCGACACACCGACGACATACAGCCGCCCAGGGGTCGGTCAGCCGACCTGGGCGCCGAAGAGGAGACCCAGCCCGTAGGTGGCCGCGGCGGCGCCCCAGCCGATGGCCAGCTGGCGGAGCGCCCGGCGCAGCGGGGAGGCCCCGGAGAGCAGGCCCACGATCGAGCCGGTGAGCAGCAGGGCCAGGCCGACCAGCGCGGTGGAGGTCAGCACGGCAGTCAGGCCGGTCAGCCCCAGCAGGTAGGGCAGCACCGGGATGATCGCGCCGGAGGCGAAGAAGGCGAAGCTCGACCACGCCGCACCCCAGGCGGTGCCCAGCTCCTCGTGGGCCTCGTCCTCGCCGACCTGCAGCGTGCGGGCTCCCTGCAGCACCTCGGCCGCGTGCTGCTCCGCCTCCTCCGGCGACATCCCGCGGGCGCGGTAGACCAGCGCGAGCTCGTTGGCGTCGACGTCGAGGCGGGGGAGGTAGTCGGGGGTGGCGGGGTTGGGGGTGGAGGCCAGCAGCAGCTCGCGCTGGGAGCGCACCGAGACGAACTCCCCGGCTCCCATCGACAGCGCCCCGGAGAGCAGGCCGGCCAGCCCCGCGGCGAGCACGACCGGGGTGGACACCCCGGTGGCCCCGATGCCCAGCACCAGAGCCAGGTTGGAGACCAGCCCGTCGTTGGCCCCGAACACCGCCGCCCGGAAGGTCCCCGAGATGCGCTGCCGCCCGCGCACCGCCAGCCCGCGGACGACCTCGGCGTGGATGTGCTCGTCGGCAGCCATCTGCTGGGTGGCGTGCAGGTCCTCCTCGTAGGGCGAGCGCTGCTCGGCCCGTTGCATCAGGGCCAGCACGAACACCGACCCGAGGTGCTGGGCCAGCCAGCCGAGCACCCGGGTGCGGACGCCGGGGTGGGCCGGACGTCCGCGGTCCTCGCCCAGCAGCCTCCGCCAGTGCTCCTCGTGACGTCCCTCCGCCTCGGCGATGGCCAGCAGGATCTCCCGCTCCTCGCCGTGCCGGCGCCCGGCCAGGGCACGGTAGACCCGCGCCTCGGCGCGCTCGTCGGCCAGGTACTGCCGCCAGCGTCGTCGGGTCCGCTCGTCGATGGTCTGCTCGTGCACCAGACGATGATGCCAGTCCTGACCCCGACGGAGCCCCTCCACGACGGCCGCCCACCGGTCGCGGTCGGCTACCGCTTGGTCGCCGCCGACGGGCACCGGCTCCCGGGAGCACCGACGCCGGCCGGCGGTGACCGCTGACCGGATGGTGGACCGGCCGGCCACCCCCACCGGCGCTGCCTAGCCTCGCGGGGGTGGGTCGAGGACAGCTGGGGGAGGTGCGCACCGAGCGGGTGCGGCTCTTCGACGCCTCCGCACCCCTGGTCCTGGCCAGCGGTGAGCGGCTCACCGAGGTCGACGTCGCCTACGAGACCTACGGCGAGCTCACCCCCGAGCGCGACAACGCCGTGATGATCTGCCACGCCCTCACCGGGGACGCCCACGCCGCCGGCTGGCACCCCGGAGACCGCCGCCCCGGCTGGTGGGACACCCTGATCGGCCCGGGCAAGCCGCTGGACACCGACCGCTTCTTCGTCGTGTGCGCCAACCTGCTCGGCGGCTGCCAGGGCACCACCGGCCCGGCCTCCACCGACCCGGCCACCGGCCAGCCGTACGGGCTGGACTTCCCGCTGCTGCAGATCGCCGACTTCGTCACCGTGCACCGGGCCCTGCTGGAGCACCTCCGGATCCCGCGGCTGCTCGGGCTGGTCGGCGGCTCGCTCGGCGGCATGCAGGTGCTGGAGTGGACGCTGCGCCACCCCGAGCAGGTGGAGAACGCGGTGATCGTGGCCGCCTCCAGCCGGCTCAGCGCGCAGAACATCGGCTTCTCCGCGGTCGGGCGCGAGGCGATCATGCGCGACCCGGACTTCCACGACGGCCAGTACTCCGCCGCCGGCGCCACCCCGGCCACCGGGCTCTCCATCGCCCGGATGCTGGCCCACATCACCTACCTGTCGGAGGAGGCGATGGCCACCAAGTTCGGCCGCCGCATCCAGGACCCCGAGCAGACCGGGCCGGGCTTCGGCGTCGACTTCGCGGTGGAGAGCTACCTGCGCCACCAGGGCGACACCTTCCTCACCCGCTTCGACGCCCTGTCCTACCTGTACCTGACCCGGGCGATGGACTGGTTCGAACCGTTCAGCGAGCACGACCCGGCCGACGTCGCCGCGGCCGGCACCCGGGTGCTGGTGGTCTCCTTCGACAGCGACTGGCGCTTCTCCACCGAGCACTCCCGCGCGATCGTGCGCCGGCTGGAGGCCGCCCGGGTCCCGGTCGCCTTCCGCGAGATCAGCTCCCCGTGGGGCCACGACTCCTTCCTGCTCGAGGTCGAGCCCTACCACGCCACCGTGCGGGCCTTCCTGGACCGGGCGCTGGACCGGTCGGTGCCCGGGTGAGCGGCCGGCTCCCCGCGGGCGCCGGGGCCAGGCGGCGACGCCCGACCCGGCACCTCGACCTGCGCGACGACCTCGCCGTGGTGGCCGACCTGATCGCCGACGGCAGCCGGGTGCTCGACCTCGGCTGCGCGGACGGCCAGCTGGTCCGCCACCTCGAGCGCCGCCACGGCTGCACCGGCACCGGGGTGGAGATCGACCCCGAGGCCGTGGTCGAGGCCATCGGCGCGGGGGTGTCGGTGATCGAGCTCGACATCGACGCCCAGCTGCACGAGTTCGGCGACGACTCCTACGACGTGGTGGTGCTGTCCAAGGTGCTGCAGGCCACCCGGCGCCCGGCGGAGGTGCTGGCCCAGATGAGCCGGATCGCGCCGCGCTGCATCGTCTCGGTGCCCAACTTCGGGTTGTGGAGCCACCGCTGGCGGCTGCTGCGCGGGCGGATGCCGATGTCGCCCCAGATGCCCTACGACTGGCACGACACCCCCAACATCCACAACGCCACCCTGGTCGACCTGGAGGAGTTCCTGGCCGAGCAGGGCTTCACCGTGGAGCAGAGGATCCTCTTCGACGCCGCCGGACGGGTGGCGAGCTGGCCCGACCCGCTGGCCAACCTGCTCTCCGGCGCGGCGGTGTACCTGCTGGCCCGCGGCGGCGACGCGACGCCCTGACGCCGGCCGCTCCCGCTCCCGCTCCCGCCGACGGCCCGGCGGCATCAGCCAGGGACGAATCCGATCACGTCACCCGGACGCGCCTGGGCGAGCCGGTCGACGTCGGCGTCCAGCACCGTGGCCAGCACCGGGTAGCCGCCGGTGACGGGGTGGTCGGCCAGCATCACCGCCGGACGCCCGTCCGGCGGCACCTGCACCGACCCCAGCGCGATCCCCTCCGAGGGGAGCTCGCGTCCCGGGTCCACCCGGCGGGGGAGCGCACCCCCGGCCGGCTCCAGCCGCAGCCCGACCCGGTCGCTGCAGGTGGAGACCCGCCAGCAGGTGGTGAGCAGGACGTCCGGGTCGCGGAACCAGTCGGCGCGCGGCCCCGGTCGGGCTCGGACCCGGCGCAGGTCGCCCGTCGGCAGCGGGACGGAGTCCAGCACCGGCCAGGGCCCTGCCGGCACCCCGACGGGGAGCCTCTGCCCGACCTCCAGCGGCGGCGGCCCGAGGGCGGCCAGGGTGTCGCGGCTGCGTGAGCCGAGCACCGGCGCCACGTCGATCCCGCCGCGGACGGCCAGGCAGCACCGCAACCCGGAGCGGGGGACGTCCAGCGACAGCTCCGAGCCGGCCGGGACGGTGGTCACCGCCCCGCTCCAGGACCGCGGTCGACCGTCGACCCGGAGGACGGTGCCCGCCCCGGTCACCGCCACCAGCAGCGTCCGGGTGGCCCGCAGCGCCAGCCCGCCGCCCAGGTTCTCCAGCACCGCGGCGTCCTCGGGGTTGCCGACCAGCCGGTTGGCCAGCCGGCAGGCCCCGCGGTCCAGCGCACCGGACACCCCGACCCCGGAGCGCCACCAGCCGGGGCGGCCGAGGTCCTGCACGGTGGTCAGGGCTCCCGGGGCCAGGACCGTGAGAGCGCCGACCTCGTCACGACCGCTCACGCGTCCACCGCCTGGAACTGCACCAGGCGGCCGGGCTGCAGCAGGGCCGGTGGGCGGCGGTCCAGGTCCCACAGCACCAGCGAGGTGCGCCCGAGCAGCTGCCACCCACCCGGCGAGGCCCGTGGGTAGACCGCGCTCCGGCCGTCGGCCAGGGCGACCGACCCCGCGGGGACGGACGTGCGCGGGGTGCTGCGGCGGGGGAGGACCAGCGGGTCGTCCTCCCGGCTCAGGTACCCGAACCCCGGGGCGAAGCCCAGGAAGTCGCAGCGCCACGCGCCGGCGGTGTGGCGGCGGACCAGCTCCCCGGTGCTGCACCCCAGCAGCCGGGCCGCCTCGGCCAGGTCGGCGCCGTCGTAGACCACGGGCACGACCAGGACGTCCTCCGCGCCGTCGGGGACGCCCGTCGCCGGCTCGGGCGCGGCCGCCGTCGCGAGCACCCGCTCGACCACCGCGGCGCACGCCCCGGCACCGGTCAGCGACACCAGCACGGTGCGTCCGGCCGGCAGCACGTCGACCACGCCGGGTTCGCGGGCCAGCCGTCCGGCCAGGGCCACCGCCTCCCCGGCGTCACGGCCCTCGACCAGCAGGGCGCGGTCGCCGGCGGGCAGGACCCGCCAGCGACCGTCCGCCGAGGTGGCGCTCAGAGCCGGGCCAGCTCGGCCCGCGACGGTGCGTACGGGGCGTACCGCAGCACCATCCGGGCCTCCGCCGGGGTCCGGTCGGCCTTGAACGCGTTGCAGGCCCCGCAGGCGGCGACGGTGTTGCCCCAGGTGTTCGGCCCGCCGCGGGACTGGGGCACCAGGTGGTCCACGGTGTCGGCACGGCCGCCGCAGTAGGCGCAGACGTGCCCGTCGCGGCGCAGCACGCCCCGCTTGGTCCAGCCGGGGGCGCGGGCGTACATGAAGGCGGTCTTGACGTAGCGGACGAGGCGGAGCACGAGGGGCCAGGGGTAGGGGCCGATGGCGTGGTCGTCCCGCGCCTCCTCGACCACCGCGACCTCACGGACGAGCATGCCGATGGCGTGCTTGACCGAGACCGTGTGCAGTGCCGTGTTGTCGGTGTTGATCACCAGCACACCGCTCATCGTGTCCTCCTTCCGGTGCCGGTCCCCGCCGTCCGGGGACGAAAAAAGCCGCCCGGCGACGAGGCTGGACGGCAGACGGGGGCAGGCACGGGGCTCAGCCCCGACAGCCGTCGCAGCTGCGGACGCGCACCTGCAGGGCGCCGACGGTGGAGCGGTCGGACGTCTGGAGATCCATCACTGCTCCTTCCTCGGTGCGCCCCGCGGTCGGGCGCGTCGCCTGTGGTGCTGTGGACAGACTAAGCACGACATCGGTCCTTGTCACCGGCAAAACGGTGAACTCCTGCACCAACCCGGTCACGGTCCCGGGAGGTCAGCGCGACAGGGCCAGCGCGTCGGCGATCCGCCGGGTGCTGCCGCCCAGCGACCAGCGCGTCCCCAGCGCCTCCAGCGCCTCCGGGTCGGCGGGCCCGGTGGGGAGCACCAGGTCCTCCAGCCCGACCCCGAGGTCGAGGTCGCGCACCACGTGCACCACGTCGGGGGCCACCGCCAGGTAGTCGATGGCGGCGGCCAGCTTGGCCCGGACCCCGGCGGTGACCGTCGGGTCGTCGGCGCTGGCGGCGGCGAGGATGCCGTGCAGGCTGCCGTGGCGGGCCAGCAGCTGGGCACCGGTCTTCTCCCCGATCCCGGGGACGCCGGGGATGCCGTCGGAGGTGTCGCCACGCATCACCGCCAGGTCGGCGTAGGCCGACGGGGGCACGGCGTACTTCTGCTGCACCCACGCGTCGTCGACCCGCTCGTGCTTGCTGATGCCCCGGGCGACGTAGAGCACCCGGACCCCGGACGCGTCGTCGACCAGCTGGAACAGGTCGCGGTCCCCGGTGACCACGTCCACCGCCGCGCCGGCTGCCGCACCCACCGTGGCCAGGGTGCCGATCACGTCGTCGGCCTCGTAGCCGTCGTGGCCCACCACCGCGATGCCCAGCGCCCGGAGCACGTCCAGGATCACCGGCACCTGCGGGCCCAGCTCGTCGGGGGACTCCTCGGCCACCCCCGACTGCGCGCCCTGACCGCCGGCGCCCAGCACCCCGGCACCGGCGGCGGGGTCGGCGGCCACCCGGTGGGTCTTGTAGGAGGCCAGCAGCTCGACCCGCCACTGCGGGCGCCAGTCGTTGTCCCAGCAGCACACCAGGTGGGTGGGTCGGTACTCGCCGACGAAGCGGGAGATGAAGTCCAGCAGGCCGCGGACCGCGTTCACCGGCTGGCCGTGCTCGTCGGTGATGGACGTCGGCACGCCGTAGAAGGCACGGAAGTACAACGATGCGGTGTCCAGCAGCATGAGGCGTCGGTCGGGCACGTCTAGATACTGGCACGATGACCCCACGTCCGCGGGAGGTGGACCAGGCCGGAGGAGTCAGCGCATGGAGAAGATCGACCAACAGATCCTCGCGCTCCTGTCCGGGGACGGCCGGATGTCCTACACCGACATCGGCAAGGCCACCGGTCTCTCCACCTCCGCCGCCCAGCAGCGGGTCCGCCGCCTCGAGCAGCGCGGCGTGATCCTCGGCTACACCGCCCGGCTGAACCCGGTGGCGCTGGGCCGCACGCTGACCGCCTTCGTCGAGGTCACCCCGCTCGACCCGGGCCAGCCCGACGACATCCCCGACCGGCTGGCTCCGATCGAGGAGGTCGTCTCCTGCTACTCGATCGCCGGGGACGCCAACTACCTGCTGAAGGTGCAGGTGGGGACGCCGCTGGACCTGGAGCACCTGCTGCTGCGGCTGCGCACCACCGGCAACGTCACCACCCACACCACCCTGGTGCTGTCGGTGCCCTACGAGGAGCGCCCCTTCCCGGGTTGACCAACCGACGGCGGCGCCGCGTCAGCGGGTCTGCAGCAGCGCCAGACCGCGGGAGGCCTCGGCGGCCCGGGACTCCGCGGCGAGGTCGAGGGTGGCGTTCTCGGCCCACCAGCGCCGTCCGGCCTCGGGCAGGGTGTGGATGGGGTCGTAGTAGGCGTGGCTGCGGTCCAGCGCCGTGGCGTCCTCCAGCTCCAGCCCGGTCCGGTAGTTCTTGCGCCACAGGCTGATCCCGCGCTCGCGGTCGTAGTCGGCCAGCTGGTGCACCCAGCGCTTGCCCACGAAGGGCACGTCGCAGACGATCCGCGGGGTGGCGAAGCCGGGCAGGTAGCCGAGGATCGCGTGCTGCAGCTCCTGCGCCCGGGCCACCGGTACCCGCCAGTGCTCGGCGAAGGGGATCATGTCGCACATGTAGAAGTAGTAGGGGGTGACGCCGGCGCCGTCGAGCAGCGCGAAGCAGAGGTCGAGCAGGTCCTCCGACGTCGCGTTGACGCCCTCCATCAGGACGCCCTGGTTGCGGACGTCGCGGACGCCGGCCTCCAGCATCGCCGCGGAGGCCTCGGCCACCAGCGGGGTGACGGACTGGGCGGCGTTGACGTGGGTGTGCAGGGCGATCATCACGCCACGGGAGCGGGCGGTGCGGCAGACCCGGGCCAGCCCCTCGCGGAGGTCGGCACCGAGCCAGTGCTGGGGCATCCCCATCAGCGCCTTCGAGGCCAGCCGGATGTCGCGGATGTTCTCGATCTCCAGCAGCGAGGTGAGGAAGGCCTCCAGCCGCGGCCAGGGCATGTTGGCCACGTCCCCGCCGGAGACCACCACGTCGCGCACCTGCGGGGTGCGGCGCAGGTAGTCCAGCATGTCGTCCAGCCGCTGGTTCGGCTTGACCGCGAACTTGAGCTTGGTGACCTGGGTGGTGGAGTTCCCGACCAGGTCCATCCGGGTGCAGTGCCCGCAGTACTGGGGGCAGGTGGGCAGCACCTCGGCGAGCACCTTGGTGGGGTAGCGGTGGGTGAGGCCCTCGGTGGCCCACATGTCGTGCTCGTGCAGCGAGTCGCGGCTGGCCCGGGGGTGCGACGGCCAGTCGGTGCGCCGGTCGGAGAAGACCGGCAGCATGTAGCGGCGCACGGGATCGGCCAGGAACGCCTCGGTGTCGGGGACGCGGTCGGGGACGATCGTGTTGAGCATCTGCGGCGGCAGCAGCATCGACATCGTCGCCCGCTCGCGCTGGTCGCGGGCCAGGTCGGCGTAGAAGGACTCGTCCAGCAGGTCACCGACGACCTCGCGGAGCTGGCCCTCGTTCTTGACGCAGCTCACCCGCTGCCACTGCACGTCACGCCACTGCTCCTCGGTGACGTCGCGCCAGCCCGGCAGCCGCCGCCAGTCCGGCTCGACCAGCTCGCGACGGCGGTAGGCGTAGGGCTGGCCCTCGGTCGTCGTGCTCATGGTTCCTCCGGCGGTTGATGATCTGCGTCGACACCCCGCATTGGCCGCAAGTATTACTGCCCAACTTCCGTCTGGCAAGAAGACTCACGGCGTGACGCCGCGCTGGCGACATCTGCCCCCGGCGTCGGGGTCACCGGCGGCTGCCGTGACCTGGGTAGGCTCGGCGTCGCGACGTCGAGGGTCGACGTGGCCAGCAGGAGGTGGGGCCGTGAGCGAGGTCGAGCAGCAGCCGGACGCGGATCCGCGCGTGGGCACCTCGGTGCTGCACCGCCGCTACGTCCCGCGCTCGGAGGCGCACTACGCCGGCAAGCTGGTCGACGGCGCCTACGTGCTGCGGCTCTTCGGCGACGTGGCCACCGAGATGTGCATCCGCACCGACGGCGACGAGGGCCAGCTGGTCGGGTTCGCCGACGTGGACTTCCTCGAGCCGGTGCACACCGGTGACGTGATCGAGGCCGAGGCCATCCTGCTGCGCGTCGGCAACACCAGCCGGGAGCTCGCCTTCGAGGCCCGGGTGCTCTGCCGTGCGGCCGAGCACATGGACGGTCGCCGCCCCGTCTCCGACAGCACCTCCCACCTGCTGGAGGAGCCGCTGGTCGTGGTCCGCGCCTCCGGCACCGTGGTCGTCGAGTGACGCCCCTGCACCGATGACGACCACCGACCTCCCGCGCGCCCGCCGTGACCCCGGTCCCGACGGGGACCCCGCCACCGCCGAGCAGCCCGCCTGGCGCGAGGCACTGGGCCGGCTGGGCTGGCGGGCACCCGCCGTCCTGGTGGCCGGCGTCCTCACCGCCGCCGGGTTCGCCCCGCTGGGCTGGTGGCCGCTGACCCTGCTGGGCGTCGCGCTGCTGACGGTCGCGGTGGCCGAGGCACCCCGGCGCACCTTCGGGCTCGGCTACCTGTTCGGGCTCGCCTTCCTCGGGCTGACCATCGGCTGGGTGCAGGTGATCGCGCTGCCGGTGGCGCTGGCCCTGATCGCCTTCGAGTCCGTGGTCTACGGGCTGCTCGCGGTGGCGCTGCGCCGGCTGGTCCGGGTGCCCGGCTGGCCGCTGTGGGCAGCGGCGGCCTGGGTGGCGGTGGAGTGGGTGTACTCCTCGGTGCCCTTCGACGGCTTCGGCTGGAGCCGTCTCGGCTACGTGATGGTCGACGCCCCGCTGGCGGGGGCCTACCCCTTCCTCGGCGTGGCCGGGGTCAGCCTGCTCACCGCGCTGGCCGGTCAGGCCGTGGCCTGGCTGGCGCTCCGCGCGACCCGGCTGGGCACCACCTGGCCCCGGGTCCCGCGCCGGGCGGTGGCGGCGGTGCTGGTGGCCCTCCTGGTCGGTGGCGGGGTGACGCAGCTGCTGCAAGGCTGGCAGCCCGCGGGGGAGAGCGCCGGGTCGGTGACGGTCGGCCTGGTGCAGGGCAACGTCGACGGCGTCGGGGTCAACGCCATGGGCCGGGCCCGGACGGTGACCAACAACCACCTCAGCGAGACCATCACGCTGATGGCGCGGGCCCGGACCGGACAGGTGCCCGAACCGGACTTCGTGCTCTGGCCGGAGAACTCCACCGACATCGACCCGCTGCTGGACGTCCGCACCCAGCGCACCGTCCAGCTGGCCTCGATGGTCGCCGACCGCCCGATCCAGGTGGGGGCCGTGCTCAGCGGACCGGGGGAGGACGAGCGCCAGACCGCGGCCCTGTGGTGGGACCCCGAGCAGGGCGTGCTGGACCGGATGCCCAAGCGGGACCTGGTCCCCTTCGGCGAGTACATCCCGCTCCGCTCGGTGCTGCTGCCGCTGGTGCCGATGCTGCAGCTGGTCGGCGCGCAGTCGGTGGCCGGCACCACCGACGGGGTGATGCGGGTGCCGCTCGGCGGGCGCGAGCTCGCCGTCGGGACCCTGATCTGCTTCGAGGTGGCCTACGACGCGACGGTCGCCGAGACCGTCCGCGGTGGCACCGAGCTGCTCGTGGTGCAGAGCAACCAGGCCACCTACGGCGGCACGGTCGAGGTGCCCCAGCAGTTCGCCATGACCCGGGTGCGCGCGATGGAGACCCGGCGGGAGATCGCCGTGGCCACCACCAGCAGCGCCTCGGGGTTCATCGCCGCCGACGGCACGGTGCTCTGGCAGACCGCCGAGTTCACCGCCGACTCCCACAGCGCCGTGATGCCGCTGCGCACCACCATCACCCCGGCGATGCGGCTCGGACCCTGGGTGAGCGCCCTGGCCGCCGCCGCGGCGGTGGCGGCCCTGGCCGTGTCCCTGCTCCGTCGCCGGGAGCGTCCCGCAGCCCGTCCGTGACGGCTCCGACGTCCCCCGGGGAGGACCCCGACGGATGGGCCCGGGCGCTGGCCGAGCACCTGGCCCACGTGGGGACGCCGGACGGGTGGCGACCGGCCGTCCAGGGTGCCGTGGCCACCGTGCTGGGGGTCGTGGCCCCCGACGGCACCCCGCTGGTGGCCAAGGTGTTCCCCGCCGCCGCGGCCCGTCGCGGGCGCACCGAGGCCCGGGCCCTGGAGCTGCTGGCCGATCTGCCCGACGTGCCCGTCCCGCGGCTGGTGCACTCCGGACCGCTGCCGGGCGCCGGCAGCACCGTCGTGGTGATGACCCGGCTGCCGGGCGTCCGCTGGGCCGACCACACCCTGGTGGCGCCCGCGACCGACCGGCTGTCGCTGGCCCGTCAGGCCGGTCAGCTGCTCCGGTCCCTGCACGTCCTCACCGCCGAGGGGTTCGGCGGTCCGCTCCCCGACGACCCGGTCCAGGCGACGCTGCTGGCGCGGGTCGAGCACACCGCCGCCGAGCAGCTGGAGGCGTTCACCGCCTCCGGTGGGACCGACGTCCTGGCCGCCCGGGTGCGCCGGCTCGTGCGCGCCCACCGCGACGTCCTGCGGCGCCCGGTCCGGCCGGCCCTCTGCCACCACGACCTCAACGGCGGCAACGTGCTGGTGGGCGTGTCCGGTCCTGCTCGGATCACCGGCCTGGTCGACCTGGAACGGGTCGGCTGGGACGACCCGATGGCCGACCTCGCCCTGACCACGACCCACCTGCGCCAGCACGAGACCGCGGCGGCCGAGGCCCTGCTCGAGGCCTACGACCCGACCACGGAGGAGCGCCGACGGCTCGAGCTGCACGTGGTGCTGCTCACCGTGGCCGAACGCGCCTGGGTCGCCACCGACCGTCCGCAGGGCTGGGAGGCGTCGGTGGCCCGGCTGGAGCAGCTGCTCCGCGACGCCACCTAGCACCCCGATAACGGGTTGCCGCCGGGACGCGTCCGGCCCAGGATGGCGCCACCAGCCCCGGCACCGCGCCCGGGCGTCCCAGGGAGGAGGTCGTCATGACGATCTCGGCCGAGCTCGACCCGCCTGTCTCCCTCCGACACCCTGGAGCCCTCCTGTGCCACCGTCCGACTGGTCCTTCGACGACCTGACCTTCACCTCCACCACCGAACCCGGCCCCGGCCAGCGCTGGTCCACCTGGAGCAGCGTCCAGGCCGGCCGACGCGGACCCGAGCCCCGCCCGCCCTGGGTCGTCACCGCCGACGCCGCCCTGGACACCGACCTCGGCGCGGTCAAGAGCGGGAAGGAGGCCGACTGCTTCCTGCTCGAGCGCGCCGTCCCCGGGGACCCGACCCGCAGCGCGCTGATGATCGGCAAGCGCTACCGCGACGCCGAGAACCGGCTCTTCCACCGCAACGCCACCTACACCGAGGGCCGGCGCACCCGGAACTCCCGCGACGCCCGCGCCACCGCCCGCGGCACCGCCTACGGCCGCGAGGTCTCGGCCGGGCAGTGGGCGGCCGCGGAGTGGGCCGGGCTGGTGCGGCTGTGGCAGCTCGGCGTCCCGGTGCCCTACCCGGTGCAGCTCGACGGCACCGAGCTGCTGATGGAGCTGGTCGCCGACGACGACGGCCAGGTCGCCCCGAGGCTGGCCGCGACCCGTCCCGCCCCGGCGCTGCTGGCCTCCCTGTGGGAGCAGCTGGAGCAGGCCATGACCACGATGACCCGGGCCGGGCTGGTGCACGGCGACCTGTCCCCGTACAACCTGCTGCTGGCCGGCGAGCGGCTGGTGGTGATCGACGTCCCCCAGCTGGTGGACCTGGTGGCCAACCCGCAGGGGGCCGAGCTGCTGCACCGGGACTGCCGCAACGTCACCTCGTGGTTCGCCCGTCGCGGGCACGGCGACGCCGACGCCGCCGAGGAGCTCTTCGCGCGGTTGCTGGCCGTCGCCTGGTGAGCGCGCCGCTGGGGGCGGGGAAGGGGTGGCTCAGAGGTAGGTCTGGCGGGGGTGCACGGCGTGCGCGCCGGCGACCCGGTCCAGGAACAGCAGCCCCTCGGTGTGGTCGATCTCGTGCTGCAGGCAGGTGGCCTCGAAGCCGTCGGTCTCCAGCTCCACCCACTCCCCGCTGACCGGCAGCTGGCCGCGGACGGTCAGCCGCCGGGCCCGGGCGACGTCGCCGGTGAGGTCCGGCACCGACATGCACCCCTCCCGGCCCCGACCGCGACGGGTGGCGCTGAGCACCTCGGCGTTGCACAGCACGAAGCGCCCGTGGCACGTCCTCGTCCGCGGGTGGTCGGTGACGTCGACGCAGAACACCCGCAGCGCCTCACCGACCTGCTGGGCGGCCAGCCCGACGCAGCCGGGGGAGACCGCCATGGTGGCCAGCAGGTCCGCGGCCAGGGCGACCGTCCGCGGGTCGGCGGGGTCCACCTCGGCGCCGGGGGTGGACAGCACCTCGGCCGGGGCGCGCACCACCTCCCGGACTCTGCCCGCGGGCAGCTCCGGCATCGACCAGCTCACAACTCGTCCGTCTCGACCGGCATCAGCCGGACGTGGACGCCGACCGCGGCCGCGGCCTGCTCGAGCTCGGCCCGGACGGCGTCCAGGTCGACGTCCTCGCCCACGGCCACCTCGGCGGTCAGCACGTAGAGCCCACCGGCCAGGCGGGTGCCGAGGTCGACGATGTTCACCTGGTGGCGGGCCAGCACGGCGGTCAGCGCGGCCACGATGCCTGGACGGTCGGCCCCGTTGACGTGCACCACGTAGGTGCCGCCGCGCAGCGACTCCGACCCGGGGGTCGGCGGACCGGCGACGGGGCGCACGTCCACGGCGAGGCGGCCGTCGGAGGCCAACGGGGAGAGCGCCTCCTGGACGGCCGGCACCCCGGCGCGGCTGCGGACCAGCACCACCATCGCGAACTGGCCGCGCAGCAGGGTCATGGTCGAGTCCTCGAGGTTGCCCTCGACGCCGGCCAGCGCGCCGGTCACCTCGGCGACGATCCCGGGGCGGTCGGCCCCGATCACGGTGACGGCGATGACGTCGGCCTCGGCCGGGGCGGGTCCTGGAGTCGACATGCGCGGCAGCCTAACCCACCCCCGGCCCGGTGCCCGGCCCCGCGCTGGCGCGGGACGGGGGAGGACGCGCGGGTGCGGGACAGAGGAGCACGCGCGGGTGCGGGACAGGGGAGGACCAGGGTCGCGTCAGGTGGGGTCCGGGCCGTCGGTGGGGAAGAATGGACGCCTCAACCCGTTCGTCGTCCAGGAGGACCCGCCTTGCCCGCAGCCGAGACGCCCGCACCCGCGACGCCCCGCGTGCTGGTGGTGATCCCCACCTACAACGAGGCCGACAACATCGAGCTGATCATCGCCCGGCTGCGGGCCGCGGTGCCGACCGCCCACGTGCTGGTCGCCGACGACAACTCCCCCGACGGCACCGGCCGGATCGTGGACGCCCTGGCCGCCGACGACGACCACGTGCACGCGCTGCACCGCCGCGGCAAGGAGGGTCTGGGCGCGGCCTACCTGGCCGGCTTCGGCTGGGGTCTGGACGAGGGCTTCGACGTGCTGGTGGAGATGGACGCCGACGGCAGTCACCAGCCCGAGCAGCTGCCCCGGCTGCTGACCGCCCTGGAGCAGGGTGCGGACATGGTCAAGGGCTCGCGCTGGATCCCCGGCGGGACGGTGGTCAACTGGCCGCTGTCGCGCAAGATCCTCTCCCGCGGCGGCAACGTCTGGACCCAGCTCTGCCTGGGCATCGGGCTGAAGGACGCCACCGGCGGCTACAACGCCTTCCACGCCCGGACGCTGCGCGGGATCGGTCTGGACGACGTCGCCTCGGCGGGCTACTGCTTCCAGGTCGACCTGGCGTGGCGGGCCCTCAAGGCCGGCTTCGACGTGCGCGAGGTGCCGATCACCTTCGTCGAGCGCGAGCGCGGGGACTCCAAGATGAGCCGGGCCATCGTCGTCGAGGCGCTCGTGCGGACCACCCTGTGGGGCGTGGGCCACCGCTCCGGTCAGCTCCGCGAGCTGGCCGAGCGGCGCCGCGACTCCACGGGTCAGCTGGCCGGGAAGCGATGAGCACGCCGCTGCCGGGAGGACCGGCTCCCGCCCGACCGGTACGTCGCGGACGTCCCTGGGGACGGCTGCTGCTGGCGACCGGGGCGGTCGCCCTGCCGCTGCTGGAGATCTGGCTGCTGATCCAGCTCTCTCAGCTGGTCGGCGGCTGGGTCACGCTGCTGGTGGTCCTGCTGGGCATGGTGCTCGGCGTGGTGCTGGCCCGACGCGAGGGGTCGCGGGCCTGGCGGAGCCTGATGGCCGGGGTCCGCGAGGGACGTCCGGTCAGCGACGAGATCGCCTCCGGCGGGCTGGCGCTGCTGGGTGGTGCGGCGCTGATCGTCCCCGGTCTGGTCACCGACGTCGTCGGGCTGCTGCTCCTGCTGCCCCCGACCAGGCGGCTCGCGGTGCGGGCGCTGGAGCGGTGGAGCCGGGCGCGGATGCGGCGGATGGGCGTGGACGTGGACGTGCTGCGGGCCCGGATGGACCGGGCGGGCACCGTCGAGGGCGAGGTGGTCGAACCGAGCCCCGGCCCCGGCCCCCAGCACGACCCGACGGTGATCCGTGGCGAGATCGAGGAGCAGGGCCCGCGCTCGTAGCGGCCCCCGCACGCAGCGGACCCCGTCACCCAGCAGGGTGACGGGGTCCGTCGTGTCCGGCGGTGAGCCGGTCGGGCTCAGGCGCTGCGTCGGCCCCGGGCCAGGTGGGGCGGGCCCACCTCACCGGCGCGCAGCAGGTCCAGCCGTTCGGCCAGCAGCTCCTCCAGCTCGGAGATGGAGCGGCGCTCCAGGAGCATGTCCCAGTGCGTGCGGGCCGGCTTGGTCTCCTTGACCTCGGCCTCCACGCCGTCGGAGCGCTTGGCCTGGGACCCGCAGCGCGGGCAGTCCCACAGCGTCGGCAGGTCCGCCTCGGCGGCGAAGGTCACCGAGAACTGGTGACCGCGTACGCAGTCGAAACCGATCTCCTGCCGTGCGGCGAACTCGATCCCCGCCTCGTCCTCAAAGCTCTTGGCCCCCAGGCCTGAGCCCCGTAGTGCTCGATCAGCCATGCTGCGCTCCCTCCACGTCGGTCACCACTTGAACGAACCACGTCCCCGCGTTGTTCCCCGGCCTCCTGCGGGGTGGGAGGCCTCCTGCACCCCTGTAGTTCCCAGTTCGCGCCGCTTCTCACACGTCGCGGGGTGCCGGTGCGTGGAGGTGGGCTCGGTCAGCGGACGGCGGTCGGGTCCGGGGCGCTGGTCACCGGGCGCCGCGGGTTGCGGACCCAGAGCATCACCACGCCACCGGCCAGCAGCACCACGACGATGCCGATGATGCCGGTCCGGTCCGAGCCCAGGGCGGCGAAGACGGCGAACAGCGCGGGGGCCAGGAAGGACGCCGCCCGGCCGGTGCTGGTGTAGAGACCGAAGACCTGGCCCTCGTGCCCGGCCGGGGCGAGCCGGGTCAGCAGCGCCCGCGACGACGACTGCGCCGGGCCCACCCAGAGGGTGAGCAGCAGGCCGAAGACCCAGAACATGCTGGGGCCGGAGACGAAGAGCAGGATCGTGCCGGCCACCACCATGGCCCCCACCGAGACCAGGATCACCGCCCGCGGCCCGACCCGGTCCTCCACGAAGCCGCCGGCCAGCGCGCCCAGGGCGGCCAGCACGTTCGCCGCGATGCCGAACACCAGCACGTCGCTGGCCCCGAGCCCGTAGACGGTGACCGCGAGCACGGCACCGAGGGTGAAGATGGCGGCCAGGCCGTCGCGGTAGAGGGCGCTGGCGAGCAGGAAGCGGAAGGTGTTGCGGTCCACCCGCCAGAGCTCGACCAGGTCCCGGGCCAGGGCGCGGTAGCTGCCCACCAGCCCGGTGCTGGGACGGCTCGGGTCCGCTGCGGTCTCGGGGACCAGGAAGAAGATGGGCAGCCCGAAGACCACGAACCAGCCCGCCGACAGCAGGGCGACGGCGCGGATGTTCAGCCCGTCCTCGCTGGTCACCCCGAACCAGCCCACCTCGGGGGCGATGAAGCCGACGTAGCAGATGAGCAGCAGCACGATCCCGCCGAAGTACCCCAGCGACCAGCCGAACCCCGAGACCCGCCCGACGTTCCGTGGCGTCGACACCTGTTGCAGCATCGCGTGGTAGCTGACGTTGGCCAGCTCCATGAAGATGCCGGACACCCCCAGCAGCACCAGCGCCAGCGGGAGGTAGGACGCCTCCGGGCGCACCCAGAACATCGCCACCATGGACGCCCACACCAGCAGCGACAGCACCAGCATGTTCCGCCGGCGCCGCCCGAGCCGGTCCGCCCGCTGACCGATGACCGCGGCGGACAGGGCGACCACCACCGCGGTGACCGCGTTGGTCACCGCGATCCACCGGGCCCCGGTGCCCTCCGGCGCCACCGCGGAGCTGACGTAGGTGGCGAAGACGAAGGAGGTGATCACCGCCTGGAAGGAGGCGGCCCCCCAGTCGTAGCTCCCCCAGGCGAGCAGCCGGCGCAGCGGCACCCGGTCGGCCAGCACGCTCCCGGCCGCCATCGAGGGGAGGGGCGGGTCCTGCACGTCACCCGCACGGGGTTGGTCCATCGTCGACTCCTGCTGGGTCGGGGCCGGGATCACTCCCAGCAGCCCCGGTCGGTGAGCACTCGCTTCAAGGTATCGATGGCGTCGCTCACCAGGCCGTCGACACCCAGGTCGAGCAGGGCGTGCATCTGCGCGGGGTCGTCGACGGTCCACACGTGGACCTGCCGACCGGTGGCGTGGGCACGGCGGAGCAGCCCCGGGGTGACGATGGGCACGCGACGCCCGGCGACCACCCGCTCGACGGGCACCTGCAGGGCGACGGCCGGACCGGCGACGCGGGAGCGGGCGAAGCGGAGGGCCGCCACCTCGTCAGGGGCGGCGGAGGTGGCCACCCGCCCGCCGGAGAGACGGCGGAAGTGCCGGAGCCGCCGGCCGGAGAAGGAGCCGACGCAGACCCGGCCCAGGGCGTCGTGGCGCGCCAGCGTCCGCAGCAGCGGCTCCACCGCCCCCGCGGCCTTGATGTCGATGTTGAACACGGCCTCGGGGAACGTCTCCAGCAGCTCGTCCAGGGTGGGGACGGGCTCGCCGCCGATCCTGGCCTGCGAGACCTCGCTCCAGGGCAGCTCGGCGACCGTCCCGCGAGCGTCGGTCACCCGGTCCAGGACGTCGTCGTGGAAGGCGACCAGGGTGTGGTCGCTGGTGGTGTGGACGTCGGTCTCGAGGTAGCGGTAGCCCAGCCGGACCGCCTCGGCGAAGGCCGCCACGGTGTTCTCCCGGCCGAGGTTGGCCTGCAGCGCGGCCCCGCCGCGGTGGGCGAGGGCGATGGTGCGGCCGGCTGGGAAGGGACTCGTCGGACGCGGCGCCACGTCAGCGCTCGTGACCGGCGGGGGAGAGACCCGGGACCCGGTCCAGCGGGCCCGCCACGACGTCGGGCAGCCAGGTGGGGATGCCGTTCAGCCACAGGCCGCCGTAGAGGGCCGTCCAGCCCACCACCAGCGCGACGGCCCCCACCACCACCTTGCGCCGCCGCGGCCAGCCCCCCACCCAGCGGACGACCTCGCGGAAGCGACGCATCAGCCTGCGGGCCCAGCGGAACTCGCTGGCCCAGACGGCCAGGCCGAGCAGCACCAGCGGGATCCCGCCCGGGCCCGGGAGCGGACCGGTGACGACCCCGGCGAGGATCAGCAGGGTGCCCAGCAGACCGACCACGACGCGCAGGGTGATCCGGGTGTGACGGCGCTCGCGGAGCCGGCGGCGCCAGGCCCAGCGGTCGTGGCGCTGCTCGTCGAGCGCGTCCTCGACCTCGGGATCGAGCACGAAGGCCCGGGCGGCGTCGGCCTCACCGGGTCCGGTGATCGCGCGGGCCACGTCCCGGGGCGGGGGCTGGGGTGCTGGCGGGGGCTCCGGTGAGGAGGGGGACCCGGTCCGGCCAGGGGACGTCTGCTGGTCCACGCCGGCACGACGCGGGTGCTCGACGCCGGGCTGCATGGCCACACTCTAGTCGGCCGCGCGTGACCCTCCGCCGCCCGCGGTGAGGTGCGAGAATGCCGCGGTGACCACCATCCTGTCCGTGCAGTCCTCCGTCGCCTACGGCCACGTCGGCAACAGCGCCGCCACCTTCCCGCTGATGCGGGTGGGGGTGGAGGTGTGGCCGGTGCTGACCGTGCACTTCTCCAACCACACCGGCTACCCGGCCTGGACCGGGCCGCTGCTGACCCCGGCCGACGTCGCCTCCGTGGTGGACGGGATCGAGGCGCTCGGCGTCCTGCCCGGCTGCGACGCGGTGCTCTCGGGCTACCAGGGCGCGGAGGAGATGGGTCACACCGTGCTGGGCGTGGTGGACCGGGTGAAGGCCGCCAACCCCGCCGCGATCTACTGCTGCGACCCGGTGATGGGTGACGTCGACCGCGGCATGTACGTCCGCCCGGGGATCCCCGAGCTGATGCGCGACGTGGTGCTGCCGAGGGCCGACGTGCTGACCCCCAACCACTACGAGCTGGACTTCCTGGCCGGCGACGGCCCCTCCACCCGCTTGGAGGAGGTGCTCCAGCGTGCCGACGCACTGCGGGACCGCGGCCCCGGCACCGTGCTGGTGACCAGCGTGGTGGTGGATGACCAGGAGCCGGGACGGCTGCAGATGGTGGCGGTGGGACCCGACGGCGCCTGGTCGGTGACCACCCCGCTGCTGGACCGCACCTTCACCGGCTCCGGCGACCTCACCACGGCGATGTTCCTGTCCTGCCTGCTGGCCGGTGACGACCTCGCCACGGCGCTGGCCACCACGGCGGCCCGGGTCTACGGGGTGCTGGCGATGACCTCGGCCTCCGGCCAGCGCGAGCTCCAGCTGGTGGCCGCCCAGGACCAGCTGGTGGCCCCCTCCCAGACCTTCGAGAGCGTCCGCCTGCGCTGACGTCCAGTCCCAGTACGGAGCAGAGCTCCGCGCCAGGCTCGCGCGCCGGGAGGCACCCGCGCCTCGGAGGGCCCCGCCCGTCGATGCGCACCTTGCCCCCTCTACGTGCTCATTGCCCCCTCTATAGGCGGGGCGAAGTGCTCGTAAGCGGGGCTACGTGGCCATCCGGAGCACAGCTCGACGCAGGGCCCCGCGACCCGCGGGGCCGGTGGGGCGCGCGAAGCCGGTGGGTCGCGCTGGGTCGCGCGGGGCCGGTGGGTCGCGCGGGGCCGGTGAGTCGCGCGGGGCCGGTGAGTCGCGCGGGGCCGGTGGGGCACGCGACCGGTGGCCCGCCGGTCCGGTAGCCCGCCAGACCCACGGCTCGCTGAGGCCGCTGGCCCGCCCGGGCCGGAGAATTCGCACTTTGCCCCGCTTACGGGCTCATTGCCCCGTCTATAGGCGGGGCAGAGTGATCGCACGTGGGGCTACGTGGCACTTCGGGGCACAGCTGAACGCAGGGACGCTGACCGCGGGTCGGTGGGCGCCCGGGGCCGCTGGCCTACGGGGCCGATGCCCGCCAGCCCGGCCGCCAGCCCGGGGCGCTGCGCACTCTGCCCCGCCTGCAAGCTCATTGCCCCGTGTATAGGCGGGGCAGAGTGCTCGTAGGCGGGGCAAGGTGGGAAGTGGGCGTGCGGAGTGCTCGTAGGCGGGGCAAGCGGGCGTTGGGCGTGCAGGTGGTTGGGGTCAGAGGTCCTTGGCCAGGCGGACGCCGGTGTGCTGGAACCCGCGGCGCTGGTACCACTGGTGCGCGTCGACCCGCTGCAGCCCCGAGAGCACCAGGAGTCTGGTGGCGCCGCGCTGCCTCGCCCAGTCCTCCACGGCCCGGACGAGTGCGGTACCGGCGCCGGATCCTCGTCGACCGGCGCTGGTGACCAACGTGACCAGCTGCGCGACGGGCCTGTCGTCGGTCAGCCGCCAGCTCGTCCGGGCGACGGCCACCCCGACCACCTGCGCCGCGGCGTCGACCGCGGCTCCGTCCTCGGCCCCGGCCCCGGCCCCGGCGCTGGCCCCGACCATCGACCCAGCTCCGGCCCCGGCCCCGGCCCCGGCCATCGACCCAGCACCGGCCCCGGCCCCGGCCATCGACCCAGCACCGGCCCCGGCCCCGGCCCCGACCACCGACCCAGCCACAGCCCCGGCCATCGACCCAGCCCCGGCCATGGACTGGGCCATGGACCCGGGCACGGCCTCGGCCACCAGGGTGGTGAAGGTGTCCGGCATCGAGGCGAGCCGCTGCGTGACCTGCTCGGGGCCGGCCGGGTACCCCAGCTCACCCAGCAGGGCCGCGATGACCGCGGCGTCCCCGGACCGGGCGGTTCGGACCGAGGGCGGCGTCACCTCAGGCGCGCGGGTCGCTGAAGATCTGGACGTCCGCGCCGAGGGCGTTGAGGCGCATCGGGAGGTCCTCGTAGCCCCGGTTGATCATGTAGGTGTTGCGCAGCACCGACTCCCCGCGGGCGGCGAGCATGCCCAGCAGCAGGCAGACCGCCGGACGCAGGGCCGGCGGGCAGACGACCTCCTGGCCGCGCCAGCGGGTCGGACCGCGCACGATCAGGCGGTGCGGGTCGAGCAGCTGGACGTTGGCGCCGAGCTTGTTCAGCTCGAGCAGGTGGATCGCCCGGTTCTCGTAGACCCAGTCGTGGATCATCGTCTCGCCCTCGGCGGTCGCGGCGATCACCGCGAAGAAGGGCAGGTTGTCGATGTTGAGACCGGGGAACGGCATCGGGTGGATCTTGTCGATCGGGGCCTTGAGCGCCGAGGGGTGCACGGTCAGGTCGCAGAGCCGGGTCAGGCCGTTGTCCGACACGTACTCCTCGCCCAGGTCGTACTTCAGCCCCATCTCGGTGAGGATGGCCAGCTCGATCTCCAGGAACTCGATCGGCACCCGGGTCACGGTCAGCTCCGAGGAGGTGACGATGGCGGCGGTCAGCAGGCTCATCGCCTCGATCGGGTCCTCCGAGGGGGAGTACTCGACGTCGGCGTGGATGCTCTCCACGCCGTGGATGGTCAGGGTGGTCGTCCCGATGCCCTCGATCCGGACCCCGAGCGTGGTCAGGAAGGCGCAGACGTCCTGGACCATGTAGTTGGGGCTGGCGTTGCGCAGCACGGTCCGCCCGGGCGTCATCGCCGCGGCCAGCAGGGCGTTCTCGGTGACGGTGTCCCCGCGCTCGGTCAGCACGATGGTGCGGTCGCCCTCGACGGCGTCGACGGTGGCCTGGTAGAAGCCCTCGGTCGCCTCGACGTGCAGCCCGAAACGGCGTAGCACCTGCAGGTGGGGCTCGATGGTGCGGGCGCCGAGGTCGCAGCCGCCGGCGTAGGGGAGCGCGAAGCTGGGGTAGAAGTGCAGCAGCGGGCCGAGGAACATGATCACGCTGCGGGTGCGGCGGGCGGCCTCGAGGTCCATCGCCTCGAGGTCGAGCTGCTCGGGGCGGACCAGGGTGAGGTCGGTGCGGTCCGGGGACCAGGTGGCCTGGACGCCGATGCTGGTGAGCACCTCGAGGATGCGGTTCACCTCCTCGATCCGGGCGATCCCGCGCAGCACCGTGGTGCCGCGGTTGAGCAGCGAGGCGCAGAGCACGGCGACGGCGGCGTTCTTGGAGGAGCGCACGGCGATCGAGCCGGACAGCTGCTGCCCGCCGCGCACCCGGAGGTGGGTGGGGCCCTTGCCGCCGACGCTGATCAGCTCCGAGTCCAGCGCGGTGGCGATCCGGTTGATCATCTCCAGGCTGAGGTTCTGGTTGCCGACCTCGATCCGGTGCACCGCGCTCTGGCTGGTGCCGAGCACACCGGCCAGCTCGCTCTGGGTGAGGCCACGGTGCTTGCGCGCGTCGCGGATCAGGCTGCCGATGCGGTCCAGGGAGGTGTCAGTCACGCCGACCACCGTAACTCACATCTGATATATGGCAAGCATCGCGGCGGACGAGGCGAGTCGGACGAAGCCTCGGGACCGCGGGTCGACGCCGTTCCGGGAGGCCCCTGGGGCGTGGCTAGAGTGGGCTCATGACCGCACACTTTGATGTCGTTGTCCTCGGTGGTGGTCCCGGAGGATACGTCGCCGCCATCCGTGCCGCCCAGCTGGGCCTGAAGACCGCCGTGATCGAGGAGAAGTACTGGGGCGGGGTGTGCCTCAACGTCGGCTGCATCCCCAGCAAGGCCCTGCTGCGCAACGCCGAGCTGGCGCACATCTTCACCGCCGACGCCAAGACCTTCGGCATCTCCGGCGACGTCTCCTTCGACTTCGGGGCCGCCTACACGCGCAGCCGCGGGGTGGCCGACCGGATGGTCAAGGGTGTGCACTTCCTGATGAAGAAGAACAAGATCACCGAGATCGACGGCTGGGGCACCTTCACCGACGCCAACACGGTGTCGGTGAAGAAGAACGACGGCGGCGAGGAGACGGTCACCTTCGACCACGCGATCATCGGGGTGGGCGCGGTCACCAAGATGCTGCCCGGGACGAAGCGCACCGAGCGCGTCGTCACCTACGAGGAGCAGATCCTCACCGACTCCCTGCCCGGCTCGATCGTGATCGCCGGCTCCGGCGCCATCGGCGTGGAGTTCGCCTACGTGATGGCCAACTACGGCGTCGACGTCACCATCGTGGAGTACCTGGACCGGATGGTGCCGCTGGAGGAGCCCGAGGTCTCCGCCGAGCTGCTCAAGGCCTACAAGAAGCTGGGTGTGAAGGTCATGGTCTCCACCAAGGTCGAGGACATCGAGGAGCACGCCGACGGCGTCCGGGTCACCGTCTCCCCGGCCAAGGGCGGCGACTCCCAGGTGCTGGAGACCGACAAGGTGCTCCAGGCGATCGGGTTCGCCCCCCGCACCGAGGGCTACGGGCTGGACAAGACCGGGGTCGAGCTGACCGAGCGAGCGGCCATCGCGATCGACGACTTCATGCGCACCAACGTCCCGCACATCTACGCCATCGGCGACGTGACCGCCAAGCTGCAGCTGGCCCACACCGCCGAGGCGCAGGGCGTGGTCGCCGCGGAGACCATCGCCGGGGCCGAGACCATGGCGCTCAACTACGACATGATCCCGCGGGCCACCTACTGCCAGCCCCAGATCGGGTCGTTCGGCTACACCGAGGCCAAGGCCAAGGAGCTGGGCTACGACGTCAAGGTGGCCAAGTTCCCCTTCAGCGCCAACGGCAAGGCCCACGGCCTCGGTGACGCCACCGGTTTCATCAAGATCGTCGCCGACGCCACCCACGGCGAGATCCTCGGCGCCCACATGATCGGCCCCGACGTCACCGAGCTGCTGCCCGAGCTGACCCTGGCCCAGCTGTGGGACCTGACCGCGCACGAGGTGGCCCGCAACGTCCACGCCCACCCGACGTTGTCCGAGGCTCTCAAGGAGGCCGTCGAGGGGATCGCCGGCCACATGATCAACCTCTGAGGTGCCGCACCTCATGCAGAGCAGCAGGGCCGCCCTCGTCGCGGCCCTGCTGCTGTCCCTGGGCGCGTGCTCGGGGACCACGTCGACCGAGGACGCAGCCGACACCCCGGGGACGCCGACGGCGGCCAGCGTGCCCGCGAGCCCCGCGACCAGCCCCGGCGCGGCTGCACCCAGCCCGACCCCCAGCCCGACGCCGACGCCCACCCCGACGCCGACCCCCGAGCCGGTCGAGCTGCCCGGCGGGGGCACCGAGGTGTTCCCCGACACCCGCCTGGTCGGGTTCGCCGGCTACCCCGGCGCACCGGCCCTGGGCCGGATGGGTGTGGGTGACCTGGACGACCGCGTGGAGGAGATGGTCGAGGTCGGCGAGGACTACACGGCCGGAGGCCGTCGCACCCTGCCGGCGCTGGAGCTGATCACCACCGTCGTGCACTCCAGCCCCCAGCGTGACGGCAGCTACCGCACCCGCATCGACGAGCAGGTCATCGAGGACCACCTGGAGGCCGCCCGCCGCCACGACGCCCTGCTGCTGCTCAACCTGCAGCCCGGCCGGGCCGACATGGTGGAGGAGGTCCAGCACTACGAGAAGTGGCTCTCCGAGCCCGACGTCGGCGTCGCGCTGGACCCGGAGTGGGCGGTCGGTGAGGACGAGGTGCCGGGGCGGGTCTTCGGCTCCACCACCGGGGCGGAGCTGGACGAGATCGCCGGCTGGCTGGACGAGCTGACCGAGCGCGAGGGTCTGCCGGAGAAGGTGATGCTCTACCACCAGCTTCGGGTGGACATCGTCGACGACCCCGAGGACCTGCAGGCGGAGGACCACGAGAACGTGGCCGTCGTGGTGTCCATCGACGGCATCGGCTCACCCGGGGCCAAGCGCGACACCTACGAGGCGATCGCGGAGACGGTCCCCGACGGCGTCCACTTCGGGTTCAAGCTGTTCTACGAGGAGGACGCCGAGGGCCCGTCGAGGTTGATGACGCCCGAGGAGGTCATGGACCTCGAGCCGCGCCCGGAGTACGTCCTCTACGAGTGAGGACAGAGCACGGCCGCGCCGGCGGGGAGGCTGCCGCGGGAGGCGGTGGCCGACCCGGCCGTCACGGCCGCGGGGTGGTCGGGCTGTCGGTCAGGCGGAGTGCGTGGGCCCGACGGCCGAGGCCAGTGCGTTGAGGGAGTCCTCGAGCTGGTCCTGGCTGACCAGGGGGAAGCCGACCTTCTTGAGCAGCTCGCGGTCGGTCACCTTGCTCCAGTCGTAGGTCAGGGTGACGTCGGTGCTGTCGCTGCTGGTGGACTTCAGCTCCCACAGCCACTCCCAGCCGGGGGGCTCGGTACCGGCGGGGGCGGTCTTCCAGCCGACCATGTGGTTCGGGTCGTAGGCCGTCACGTGGTTGTCGGTCTGGTACTCACCGCCCATGTGGTCGCCCTGCATGTTCATGGTGAAGACCTGCCCGACGCCGGTGATCCGGTCGGTGTGGTCGTCGGAGACGACGAAGCCGGAGCCGTCGAGCTCCTTGTGCCGGCGGGGCAGGGTGAGCACCTCGAAGACGTCCTTGGCCGGGGCGTCGATGCTGCGGGTCACGCTGATGGAACCGTCGTGCTGGGTCATGCAGATCCTCTCCTTGGGTGGAGCCCCACGCTATGCGCAGCGCCCGGACCCGGCCTGGGCGGCCCCCTGCTGCTGTCTCGCGGGAGCCTGCCGGGGCACCGGCGGCAGCCCCCTCGGGCGCCACCGCCGCGGGGGACCTGGGTGGGTGCCGACCTCACGACGATCGAGGCCGCGAGTGCCCGCGGGGTGCGGCTCCCGTCAACAGGAACACCCCGGAGTACCGCCCGGACGGCCCTGACCGTAGCTCCTGGGCGATCAGGACAACGTCGCTTCCCAGACCTGGTTCTCACCCCGTCGACGTACAGGTTCGCGACCACGACGACGCTGCTCTGCTCCGAGGCCGGGAACGCGACGACGGCGACGGCCTGCTGAGCACGTCCACACCCAGCCACGAGCCCGTACCGCGTCGTAGCCGGTCCAGGACCACCGGCCGCTACAGTGACCGCGGCCCTGGTGATCCGCGCGCCGCCGCCGACCGGGCCCGCCGACGGAGGGGGAGGGGTCGAGATGGTGTGGAGCACGAGGCAGCTGGCCGACCTGGCGCACACGACGGTGCCCACGGTCCGTCATTACCACAAGGTGGGCCTGCTCGACCTCCCCGAGCGCGGCTCCAACGGCTACAAGCACTACGGGGTCCCCCACCTGGTCCGTCTGCTGCAGGTCCTGCGGCTGAGCGACCTGGGCATGCCGCTGGCCAGGATCGCCGAGCTGGACCTCCCCGGGGCCGACCTGGACGAGGCGATCGAGCTGCTGGACGCCGAGCTGGCGGCGGCGACGGAGCGGATGGTCCGCGTCCGCGAGGAGCTCGCCGCCGTGCGGGACCACGGGTCGCCGGTGGACGTCCCGAACGGTTTCGCCCCCGTGGCGCGTGAGCTCTCCGACGCACAGCGCGCCATGCTGATGATGTTCGCCGCCGTCCTCGACGAGGCCGACCTCGAGCAGCTCCGCCAGGCCATGCTCGTCCCCGACCCCGCCGTGGAGGAGTTCGAGGAGCTGCCCGAGGACGCCGACGACGCCACCGTCGACCTGCTGGTCGGGCGGATGATCGCCTCAGCCCGACGGACGCGGGAGTCCCATCCCGCGCTGCTGGACGCCACGGCCCGGTCCCCGCAGGGCGCGACGTCCGCGCAGCTCGCGATGGCCCGTGCCCTGGTGGAGTTCTACAACCCGACCCAGATCCGCGTCCTGGAGCAGGTGGACGCAGCCTTCCGGGACGAGGCCGAGGAGCCCGCCTCCGGCGAGGACGTCGCCGAGGACGTCGAGGGGTCGGTCGCCGAGGGAGCCACCGAGGTCGCGCCGGCGGTCACCCCCCGCGACACCCCGCCGCTGGTCGTCGGAGCCGCGCTGGCCGACCGGCTGGAGCGGCCCACGACGGTGCTCGCGGCCCGTCGTCGCCGCGGCGCCCTGGCCGGGTGGTGGGAGTTCCCCGGCGGCAAGGTCGAGCCGGGGGAGGCCCCGGTGGACGCCCTGGTCCGCGAGCTGGACGAGGAGCTCGGGCTGCGCGAGGTCACGGTGGGGGACGAGCTGCCGGCCCCCGACGGCGGCTGGCCGCTGCCGAACGGCTCGGCGCTGCGGGTGTGGTGGGTGGTGACCGCGGAGGAGGTCCGTCCCGGACCCGACCACGACGAGGTGCGCTGGCTGCGGCCGGACACCGTGCTGGACGTGGAGTGGCTCCCCGGGGACGTCCCGCTGGCCCAGCGGCTCGCCGACGGGCTGCTGGGCGGCTGACCACGGCCCGCGCCGGGGCCTCACCAGCTGCCGGCGCCCAGCCAGAGCCAGCCACCGTCGTGCAGCGCCACCCAGCCCGCCCGGGCCCGGACCGAGGGCTGGTCACCGGTGGACTGGTGCAGCTGCTCCAGCACCGCGCGCTCCGCGGACGGGACCGGGGCCAGCAGGGCGCTGACCACGTCGGCGTGGGCGGTGGGGTCGGAGACCTGCAGCGCGACGAGCCGGTCGTCGGCGGTGGTCAGGTGCACCTGGTCCCGACCGGACTCGCAGGCGACGTAGCCGTACCGACCGGCGGCGTCCTCCTCCAGCGGTCCGCAGCGGTACCCGAGCTCCTCCGCCACCCCGGTCGCCTCGTCGAGATCCACCCCGAGGTCCTTGCCCGCGTGGGTACGCGTCGGGGTGTCGTGGCTCTTCCCGAGGACGTCGACCCACCCGGCACCGGCGGGTCGGAGCTCGAACGCTCCCCAGGCGGTGCCGACCCGCACGGGGTCCCCGCCCTCCTCGGCCCCGCTGGCCTCCTCCAGGGCCCCCGACAGCGCGGTCAGGTCGGCGTCGGGGAGATCGAGCCCCAGCGCCACCGCGGCGAGGACCCGTGCGGCGACCGAGCCGTCCCCGGCGGAGTGGTCGACGGTGGCGCTCACCCCGGCCACCGCGCCGTCACCGACCTGCCAGTGCACCTCGGCCCAGTCCTCGGGCTCCAGGGCGAAGCAGACGTGCTGCTCGGGCTCGTCGACCTCCACCACGCAGTCGAGCGCGGCGGCGTCGAGGGCGGTCAGGAGCTCCAGGGCCGGGGGAGGGGTCCAGCCGTCCCCGACGGTCGGGGGCGTCGTCGTGCCGGCGTCCCGGTCCGCGGTGGCCAGCCACCAGCCGAGGGCCCCGAGCCCGGCCAGCGTGACGAGCACGGCGAGCACGACGGTGACCACCAGCGCGCGGCGGTCCGGGGGTGGTGGAGGAGGTGGGGGCGTCCCGGGAGGGGCCCAGACCGACGGGTCACCGGGGCGGGTGCTGCCCGGGGACGACTCGGCCCGGGGTGCGGACCAGCCGTTGGCCACGCCGGGGACCTCGTGCGACGGCTGCCCCTGCGGCGGAGGAGCGGGACCGGGGCCCTGGGCGGACATGGCTGGGACCCTACCGCCGTCGCGAGCGGCCGGCGGCGGCCGCTCAGCCCGCGCTGACCCGGCGGCGAAAGCCCTCCAGCAGCACCGGCCAGTCCTGGAAGCGGCCGCGGTCGCGCAGGTTGTCCTCGTTCCAGCCACCGTGCTCGAGGTGGAGCGTGCAGCCGTCCTCGGCGGGGGCGAAGCGGACCATCACCTGGCTCGGGACCCCGCTGTCGTGGGCGAGCAGGAACGAGTGGCAGAGCAGCATGCCCGGTTGCCACAGGGTGATCCGACCCCACTCCTGCTCCGAGCCGTCGGCGTGCTGCTCGACGATGGACCCGCCCAGGCCCGGGGTGACCCGGACGCCGGTGAAGGTCGGGGCGTCGGCGGTGTACATCGGGTCCCACCACGAGCCGAGGTCGACGTAGGCGTCGAACGCCTCGGCCGGGGGGCACGGCAGCGGCAGGGTCACCTCGATCGGACGCGTCACGGTCCCACCCTGCCACCTGGCCGGGCTGCCGTCGGGCGCCCCGCCGGGGCTGAACGGGCTTCCGGGCGGGCAGTGCCGTCCCCGGTCCGTCGGGCTGCCGCGCGGACGGGCGTCCCGGGACGGGACGTGACGGCGGGCGGGGCGCGACCTGCACGTCGCACCTCGCCCGCCGTCGGACCAGAGGGTAGGCCTCAGAGGGTCTGGGCCGCCACGATGAACGGTCCGGCCGCCTTCAGCACGGCGTCCTTGGTGGCCGGGGTCTCCAGGGCGCCCATGTACACGCCGCCCTCGGCCTTCTTCTCCTGCAGCACGCCGATGATGGCCGCGTGACGGGCCTCGACGCCGAAGATGCTCGCCGCCGCGGAGAGCAGCTCCTTCTCCTCGAAGAGGGAGGGGGCCGCACCCAGGTAGGCCTGGACACCCAGGTTCTCGAAGGTGAAGGCGGTCTCCAGGTAGCTGTCGAGGGAGTCGAAGGCTCCGCCGAAGTCGACCTGGGGAGCCGAGACGGCGGTGCCGCCCAGGGTGGCGATGGTGTCCTGGAGGGTCCAGACGTGGGCTTCCTCGTCCTTCTGGATGGCCTCCAGGTAGGTCGCGGTCTTCCCGTCTGCCAGACCGGCCTCGTTGCCCTGGCGGTAGAACTCCGCCTCCAGGTACTCCAGGGTGAGGGCGTAGTTGAGCACGTCCAGCGGGCCCTCGAAGTCACCGGCCTCGGCGAAGGCCCACTTGGCCCCCAGCATGTTCAGAGCGACGGCGCCCGGGATGGCGACGGCTGCGCCCTTGATCAGGTTCCTGCGGTTCATGTCTGTGTCTCCCTAGTCGCTTGTGCTCAGGACTCGATGAAGTCGCCGGCGGCGTCGAGGACCTCGTCCATCGTCATCGACTTCTCGAACGCTGCGGGGAACGGGTTCTCCCCCAGCAGGTCGGCGATGACGGCGGCGTGGCGGGACTCGACCCCGGCGATGGCGGCGGCGGCGGCGAGGATGTCGCCGTCCTCGATGCGCGGGACCTGACCGTGGTAGGCGGTCACGCCGAGCTCCTCGAAGGCGGACGCGTTCTTGAGGAACATGTCCTTGTCGTCGAAGGTGCCGTCGGGGTAGACGAACTGGGGCTTCTCGGCCGGCGTGCCACCCAGGTCCTTGATGGTCTGGGTGAGCGCGTCGACGTGGGCCTGCTCGTGCTCGCCGATCGGCTCCACCAGCTCGAGGTCACGGCCCTCCAGGACGCCACCGTCGATGCCCTGCTTGTAGAAGTCCGCCTCGAGGTACTCCAGGGTCAGGGCGTAGTTGAGGATCTCGAGGTCGTTGGCCGAGGCGTCGGCGAAGGCCATCTGGTCGCGCAGCGTCGCCGCGACCAGGGTGGAACCGGCGCCGATGACGGCAGCGGTCTTGAGGAACCGACGACGGCTGTTCTCGTCGCGGAAGTTGATCACGGGCTGGCCACCGAAGACGACGGGAGCCGCCGGTCGGACCATCCTGGCGAAGTCCTTCATGTCACATCCTTTGTTGGATCGGGTGTTGAGGGAGGAGCGGGGTGGGACGGTCGTTCAGCGGTGCACCACCTCTCGTGCGGGGGTGGGGTTTTCCGTCGCGTCCGGTGACGGGCTCATGAGGAGACCTCGGCCTGGACGACGATGCGGAAGATCGGGTTGCCCTCGGGGTGGCAGGCGAAGAGCGTCACCTGACGCGCACGCGGGTCCTCGGGCTGGCGGAGGACGAACTCCTTGTACTCCGCCTCGGGGACGATGGTCGTCTCGGTGACCGTGAACGTCGTCGGCTTCTCGCCGGTGTCCACCACCACCTCGTCACCGGGGGAGAGCTCGTCGAGCTCCTTGAACGGCTGGGTGTGGGTGTTGCGGTGCCCCGAGATCACCGAGTTGCCGAGCGAGCCCGGCATCGGGGTCCCCGGCCAGTGACCGGGGCCGCGCGTCAGGGCCTCCTCGTACACACCCTCGCCGTAGCTGACGTCCAGGCCGATGGCGGGGATCTCGATGCCGCCGAGCTCGCGGTACTCACCGGGCTCGGTGCTCACCGCGGAGACCTCCTCGTCGGAGACCGGGATGTCGAAGCCGCTGGCACCGGAGACGGCCGCGGCCAGCGCGTCGACGCTCGCGGCGTCGGGACGGCGGGGCTCGGGCGCCTCGGAGGCGGGACGGTCCGTGGCGCGCTCGACGATGCTGGGTCCCGGTGCGGCGGCGGTCTCGCGACCGAGCAGGTCCCCCCACGGCACCAGCCACGGGGCGACGGCGACCACGGCCAGGACCGACACGGCGGCGACCCGGCGGAGACGGCGAGGGCGTGGGCCCTGGTCCACGGAGCTGTCGTCCTGCGACATCGGCTGGTCCCTTCGTCGGGTCACCGACCACTGGTCGGCCGAGGCGCTGGGCAGCAGCCTCACCCACCGTTCGCCACCCCCGACATCCCGGATTGGTCGGGTGCGGAACTTTCTCCGGGGCACGCCCGCCGGAGGGCGCGCGGCACCGCAGCACGGCCGGGACGTGGGCGGCCGGCCGACGCGAGGGGCCCGGGTCCCCGGGTGGCTCAGTCCGCCACGGGGGTCACGACCACCGGGACCGGTGAGCGCTGGAGCGAGATGACCACCACCGCGGCCACCACCATCGCGGCGCCGATCGCCTGCGGAGGACCGAAGGGGTCCCCGAGGGCCGTCACGCCGATCACCACCGAGCTGACCGGCTCCAGGCACGACACCACGGCGGCGACGCTCGCCCCGGCCCAGCGCACCCCGGTCATCAGCAGGCTGAGGGCCAGCACCGTGCAGACCAGGGCCATCGGGACCACGGCCACGAGCACCGACGGCCCCGGGGTGGGGTCGAAGGTCCCCGTCAGCACACCGACCCCCACCTGGGTGGCCGCCGTGCCGCAGCAGACCAGCGCCGAGGACGCCACCCAGTCGGTGTCCGGGGGCAGCGTGTCCATCGAGACGTAGTAGACGGTGAACACCACCGCGGAGAGCAGGCCGGCGCCCACCCCGGTGGGGGAGAGCGCCCCGATCGGGCCGAGCATCGTCGCCCCCACCCCGAGCAGGGCCAGCAGCACCGCCACCACCAGCGGGACGCTGAGCCGCAGCCGTCGCCGGGCCAGGTCGAGCAGCACCACCATCACGGGCATGGTGTAGAGCAGCAGGGAGGTGAGCCCGGCCGGGATCCGCTGCAGGGCGAAGAAGAAGAGGGTGTTCTGCAGGGCGTAGACCACCGCGCCCATCAGCAGCGGCTGCCAGACCTGGCGGCCACGTCCCCACGGCCGCCGGGCCACCACCACGACGAGCACCAGCACGGCGCTGGCGATCGCGAACCGCCAGCCGATCACCGTAGGGATGCTCGCGCCGGTGGCGAAGGCCTGGCGGCCGAAGAGCACCAGGAAGCCGTAGGCCAGCGCGGAGACCGCGCAGGCGATCACACCCAGCCGCAGGGTCCGGGCTCGGGTGGCAGGGTGCACGGCGGACAGCATGGCACCGCACCGGCGTGCGTGCCGACCCGACCAGCCCTCCGTCGTGGGACGATGCCGTGGTGAGCGGGAGCGCCTCCGAGGCACGTCGCCTGGCCGACCTGGTCCGGCTGCGACGCGTCCGGGACCGCATCGACCGGGAGTACGCGCAGCCGCTGGACGTCGAGGCGCTGGCCCGCGACGTGCACATGTCGGCCGGGCACCTCAGCCGGCAGTTCCGCCTGGCCTACGGCGAGCCGCCCTACTCCTACCTGATGACCCGGCGGATCGAGCGGGCCATGGCGCTGCTGCAGCGGGGGGACCTGAGCGTCACCGAGGTGTGCTTCGCGGTGGGCTGCTCCTCGCTGGGCACCTTCAGCACGCGGTTCACCGAGCTGGTCGGGGTGCCGCCGAGCGTCTACCGCGAGCAGGCGAGCGGGCCGGCCGCCGGGATGCCGCCGTGCGTGGCGAAGAAGGTCATCAGACCGGTCAGGAATCGAGAAGCACCACCGGTCACCCCGGACCTAGCGTGACGTCCATGGACATCACCATCCACCAGGCGTTCCTGCCCCACCACGACCACGAGGCCTCACTGGCCTTCTACCGCGACACCCTCGGCTTCGAGCTGCGCGACGACGTCGAGTACGGCGGCCAGCACTGGCTGACCGTCGGCCCGCCCGGCCAGCCCGGCACCTCTCTCGTGCTGCACCCGCCCTTCGCCGATCCCGGGATCACCGAGGAGGAGCGTCGGGTGGTCGGGGAGATGATGGCCAAGGGCACCTTCGCCAGCATCAACCTGGCCACCCCTGACCTCGACGCCACCTTCGAGCGGCTCCAGGCCGGAGCGGCCGAGGTCGTCCAGGAGCCGACCGAGCAGCCGTGGGGCATCCGCGACTGCGCCTTCCGCGACCCGGCCGGCAGCATGATCCGGATCTTCGAGGTGCGTTGAGCGACCTCCTCCCGGGCGGCTCGCGGAACGGCCCGCGAGCCCCCCGGATCTGGTTGGATCGGCCAGGGGCGGGTCGGCGGCGACCGCGTCGGCGGCCCCGTGCGAGCGAGGAGACGCCATGACCACGTCCACCACCACCGAGCGCCCCGCCGAGCCGGTTCCCGCCGACCGGCACGACGTGATCCGGGTGCAGGGTGCCCGCGAGAACAACCTCAAGGACGTCCACCTCGAGCTGCCCAAGCGGAGGCTGACCGTCTTCACCGGCGTCTCCGGCTCCGGCAAGAGCTCGCTGGTTTTCGGCACGATCGCCGCGGAGTCCCAGCGCCTGATCAACGAGACCTACAGCGCCTTCGTGCAGGGCTTCATGCCCTCGCTGTCCCGACCCGAGGTCGACGCGCTGGACGGGCTGACCACCGCGATCATCGTCGACCAGGAGCGGATGGGGGCCAACCCCCGCTCCACGGTGGGCACCGCCACCGACGCCAACGCCATGCTGCGGATCCTGTTCAGCCGGCTCGGCGACCCCCACATCGGCCCGCCCAACGCCTACTCCTTCAACGTGCCCTCGGTGCGGGCCAGCGGCGCCATCACCATCGAGCGCGGCGGGCGCGCCAAGGCGGAGAAGGCGACGTTCAACCAGCTCGGCGGCATGTGCCCGCGCTGCGAGGGGATGGGCTCGGTCAGCGACTTCGACCTGTCGGCGCTCTACGACGAGACCAAGTCCCTCAACGAGGGTGCGCTGACCATCCCGGGCTACACCATGGACGGCTGGTACGGCCGGATCTTCCGCGGCTGCGGCTGGTTCGACCCGGACAAGCCGATCGGGAGGTACACCACGAAGGAGCTGGACGACCTCCTGTACAAGGAGGCGACCAAGATCAAGGTCGACGGGATCAACCTGACCTACCTCGGGCTGGTGCCGCAGATCCAGAAGTCCTTCCTGTCCAAGGACGTCGACGCGATGCAGCCCCACATCCGGGCCTTCGTGGAGCGGGCGATCACCTTCCAGACCTGCCCCGACTGCGAGGGGACCCGGTTGGCCCCCGAGGCGCGCGGCTCCCGGATCCGCGGGAAGAACATCGCCGACCTGTGCGCGGTGCAGATCAGCGACCTGGCCGCCTGGGTGCGCGAGCTGGATGAGCCGTCGGTGGCGCCGTTGCTCGGCGGCCTGCAGCACCTGCTGGACTCCTTCGCCGGCATCGGCCTCGGCTACCTGTCCCTGGACCGCCCGGCGGGGACGCTGTCGGGGGGAGAGGCGCAGCGGACCAAGATGATCCGCCACCTGGGGTCCTCGCTGACCGACGTCACCTACGTCTTCGACGAGCCCTCGATCGGGCTGCACCCCCACGACATCCAGCGGATGAACGCCCTGCTGCTGCAGCTGCGCGACAAGGGCAACACCGTGCTGGTGGTGGAGCACAAGCCGGAGATGATCGCCATCGCCGACCACGTGGTCGACCTCGGACCGCGAGCCGGCACCGCGGGCGGGGAGATCGTCTTCGAGGGGACGGTCGAGGGGCTGCGGGGGAGCGGCACCCTGACCGGGCGGCACCTGGACGACCGTGCCTCGCTCAAGCCCGCCGTCCGCACCGCAGCCGGGACGATGGAGGTGCGCGCGGCGTCCTCGCACAACCTGAAGGACGTCGACGTCGACATCCCGCTCGGGGTGCTGTGCGTGGTGACCGGGGTGGCCGGCTCGGGCAAGAGCTCGTTGATCCACGGCTCGGTCGCCCCGCGCGAGGGCGTGGTGACCATCGACCAGGGCGCCATCCGCGGCTCCCGGCGCAGCAACCCGGCGACCTACACGGGGCTGCTGGAGCCGATCCGGAAGGCCTTCGCCAAGGCCAACGGCGTGAAGCCGGCCCTGTTCAGCGCCAACTCCGAGGGCGCCTGCCCGACCTGCAAGGGCGCCGGGGTGATCTACACCGACCTGGGCATGATGGCCGGGGTGGCCAGCACCTGCGAGGACTGCGAAGGCCGTCGCTTCCAGGCCGCGGTGCTGGAGTACCACCTGGGCGGGCGCAACATCAGCGAGGTGCTCGCGATGTCGGTGGTCGAGGCCGAGGAGTTCTTCGGGGCGGGGGAGGCCCGGACGCCGGCGGCCCACAAGGTCCTGCAGCGGCTCACCGACGTCGGGCTGGGCTACCTGACGCTCGGGCAGCCGCTCACCACGCTGTCCGGCGGTGAGCGCCAGCGGATCAAGCTGGCGACCCAGATGGGGGACAAGGGCGACGTCTACGTCCTGGACGAGCCCACCACGGGTCTGCACCTGGCCGACGTGGAGCAGCTCCTGGCTCTGCTGGACCGGCTGGTGGACTCCGGGCGCTCGGTGATCGTGATCGAGCACCACCAGGCGGTGATGGCGCACGCGGACTGGATCATCGACCTCGGTCCGGGGGCCGGCCACGACGGCGGGCACGTCGTCTTCGAGGGCACGCCGGCCGACCTGGTGGCGTCCCGGGCGACCCTGACGGGGGAGCACCTGGCGGAGTACGTCGGGGCCTGACCGGCGGCTCCTCGCGGCTGGCCCGCCGGGTCAGATGTGGGGAAGCCATTGACAGGCAAGTTCTCACTTGCCTATGGTGGAGCCATGGCCAGCGTGTACCGGGCGCTCGACGACGAGACCCGGCGGCTCGTCCTGGACGAGCTGTCCGCACGCGACGGTCAGACCCTGTTCGAGATCTGCTCCGTGCTCGCGGTCCGGCACGGGCTCAGCCTCACCCGCCAGGCCATCTCCCAGCACCTCGGTGTCCTGGAGGCCGCCGGCCTCGTCGTCACCGAGCGGCGGGGGCGGACCAAGCTCCACTTCTTCGACCCCGCACCACTGGCCGAGATCGCTCGCCGGTGGCCCACCGACTCCCCGAGGAACCCACCATGAGGATCACCCTGACCAGCGTCTTCGTCGACGACCAGCGCGCGGCGCTGGCCTTCTACACCGAGCTGCTCGGCTTCACCGTCAAGCACGACGTCCCCCTCGGTGACGACTACTGGCTGACGGTCGTCGCACCCGAGGACCCCGACGGCGTCGAGCTGCTGCTGGAGCCCTCGGGCCACCCCGCGGTGAAGCCCTACCGCGACGCCCTGGTGGAGGACGGCATCCCGTTGCTGGTGCTCTCCGTGGACGACCTGGAGGCCGAGCACGCCCGCCTGGTCGAGAGCGGTGTCGTGTTCACCCAGCCGCCCACCGACATCGGCACGGCGGTGCTCGCGGTCCTCGACGACACCTGCGGCAACCTGGTGCAGCTCGTCCAGCCCAAGCCGGAGGCGTTCGCCGCCCAGTGACCTGGTGCGCGTTGCGAACCGGTCAGCGGCGGGGGAGGAGGGTCACCTCGTTGCCGTCGGGGTCCAGCAGCCCGACCGCGCCGTGCCCGACGGGGACGTCGGTGCGGGTGGCCCCGAGGTCGAGCAGCCCCTCGACCGCGTCCTCCGCGGTGGTCCCGGACGGGGGAGCGACCTCGAGGCGCCAGCGCCCCGGTCGCACCGTGGGAGCCAACGGGGGACCACCCCAGCTGATCTTCGGCCCGCCGTGCGGGGACCGGATGGCGGTCTCCTCGTCCTGGTCCCAGACCAGCGGCCAGTCCAGGGCCCGGCTCCAGAAGCACCCCAGGGCCTGCGTCCCGTCGCTGGAGACCGCGCCCACGAACCCGCAGTCGGCGAGGAAGCTGTTGCCGGCCTCGACGACATACAGCTCGTTGCCCTCGGGATCGGCCAGCACGACGTGCTGCTCGTCGGGGGACTGACCGATGTCGAGGTGGCCTCCGCCGAGCTCCAGGGCCCGGGCCCGCGTCTCCTGCTGCTGGTCCGGCGTGGCGCTGGTGAGGTCGAGGTGCATCTGGTTCGGGCTCCTTCTCGGCTCGTCGCTCGCGCGGAACCGCAGCAGGAACCCGGTGTCGTCGGTGGGCGCCAGCGCGACACCTCCGTGACCGTCCTCCGCGGTGGGCCACCCGAGCAGCCCGGACCAGAACCGGGCCAGCCGATCCGGGTCCCGGGCGCCCACGCAGAGCGAGACGAGCTGCACGGTCATCGGGACTCCGATCTGCGCTGCGGTGCGGGGCTCCGCGCACGCTAACCCGGTGGGGTCGCGGATCACCACGACGTCTCGACCCGGTCCGTCCGCCCGCGACGGCGGCCGTGACCGCGGTGTCCTCGGGGCCGACCGTGGACAGGATGCCGCCCGGCGGAGCACGCTGAGGAGCCGGCGGAGGGGGAGGCAGGCCATGCTCGAGGAGCTCGACGGCGGCATCGACGCGGTCGCGGGCATGCTTGCCCGCTACGACGCGACGGCTGACCGGTGGGACCTACCAGCGACCGGCAGCTTCTGGGACGCGGTCGACATCGCCCACAGGTCCGGTCGACGAGGTGCAGGTCGCACCATCGCCGTGATCGACGGCGGCTTCGACACCGGCGTGCCACGCCTGGCCGCGCAGGAGCTGGTGTGGCCGACAGAGGCCCTGGGCCGCGGGCACGGGACGGTTGTCGCGCTGCTGACGCTTGCGGTCGCCCCACGCGCCCGACTGCTCCTGTACCCGACCAGGGTCGACGGACGCGTCGACGAGGGACGAGTGGCGCAGGCGTTGGCGGACGCCGTCGTCAGGGGCGTCGACATGATCAACCTCAGCCTCGGAGACGCCATCCCGCTCGAGGCCACCTTCGACTTCCAGGCGTTCTTCGACCCCGACGCGCTGTGGCCCGGGATGGGCCACGACGACCGGCTCTTCTGGAGCAACCAGCGACTCTCCCAGCTGGAGTACCGGCACTGGCTGCGGCTGCCGCACTCACCGCTGACCGAGGCGGCCGCCACCGTGGTCGCCGCCGGCATCCCGCTCATCTGCGCCGCCGGCAACCGGACGAACCACCTGGCCGTGCCCGCCGTGTGCCCTGACGCCCTCGCAGTGTCGTTCATCGCCGAGATCCGTACGGTGGACGACGCCGTCGAGCTCGCACAAGGCGGCCCGCCCACTTTCACATCGGCGGCCTTCCACGACGTGGCCCTGGTCCAACCACCGGACGTCCTCGGCTCCAGCTTCGCCACCCCGCTCGTCACAGGTCTCGTCGCCCTGATGGAGGACGTGGGAGATCTGGACGCGTTCCGCGACATGGCGCGGCTGGGCGGCATGGCCAGTGAGCTGTTCGTCACCCGCGACCAGGCAGACATGGCGCCGGACCCGCGCCGCGACAGCGTCATCGCGGACCTGTACCAGCGAGCCCTGGACACCTGGCCCCACGCCGAGGAACTGGGCCCCTGCCCCGCGTGTGCGTTCTTCGCCCTGCCGACGCTCACCGACGCCGGTCTCCACGCGCTCAACCACAGCCACCTCGGCCGGGCCCAGACGCTGCTCCGCCGCGCCTTCCTCACCAACCCGAGGAGCCCGTACGCGGCGGCCAACCTCGCCGTGGCCACCATGCGCCAGGCCGACGAGCTCGACCGCCGAGAAGCCCGCGGCGACGTCCTCCGGCTCCTCGACGAGGCGGTCACGCTGCTCCAGCGTGCGGTCGAACTCCGCCCGGACCACCCGCCGTACCGGGCTCGTCTGGACGAGGCCCGGCACGCCTTGCAGAACCCGGACGGGTGGCAGATGATGCCCTGAGGGAACCACCAACGGCGGTGGTCACAGCCCGGGGGAGTGGCCATGAACGACGACCAGATCCGCATCCGCATCGACGACGACGAGGACCTCGCCGCGGCGCACGAGGCCTCGCTCTCCACCGGCGTCGACTTCCAGCAGGCGCCCGACGAGTCAGATGGCTTGGAGGAGCAGATCACCGTCATCGCCGGAATCGTCATCGGCGCCGGTGTCCTGGCCGCAGCCAAGTTCATCGCCGACTGGTGGGAGAAGCGCCGCGGGGGCCTGGTGATCGACATGCGCCCCGACGCCGCCGACCAGGTCCACCGAGACCGCGACGTCCCCTGGGGTCACGTGCTGATCTTCACCGCCGACGGGAAGGATGTCCGGGTCGAGACCCAGGACATGCCGGAGGACGCCACCGAGCGCCTGATCGCCGCAGTCCTCAGCGGGGTCCTCGGCACCCCCGCCGAGCTCAAGAAGAAGGCCCTGGCCGGCGGTGACACCGAGGGCGCTGCAGACCCGGACGCACCGGGGGAGCTCGCTCCGGCGTGAGGCCCGTCGGTCAGGCCGGCTCTACCGGCCGCTCGGGGTGCCCGACATCTGTGGAGGCGAGGAAAGCCAGGAGCGCCTCGGCCAACGCACCAGGAGCCTCGAGGGCCACGTAGTGCCCCACGCCGTCCACCTGCGCGGTGGACACGTCGGCGAAGACCTGGGAGAGCGTCGCCGCCGTGAACGGACCGCCGCCGCCGCCCACCGCGAGAGCGGGCACGTCAACCACCCGCTCCCGCGCCAGGTGGCGGAGCTCCTCACCCTCGGCGAGCATCGAGCGGTACAGGCCGACGGCCCCGCGCCACCCACCGGGTCGGGCGTACCCGCGGGACATCTCGTCGACGTCGGCCCCGGTGACCGCGTCGGGGACGGCGGTCATGGTCGGGAACGCCCAGGAGCCGAGGAGCTCGCGCTCGTGCCCGCTGAGGAGCAGCTCGCCGAGGCCGTCGGGGGCGGCGAGGACGCCGATGTGCCAGGACCCGCCGGAGGTGACGTCGGCGAACCCCTCGAGCCCGAACCCGGCCAGCCCCATCTCGACCCCGGTGAAGCTGAGCACGTCCTCGGGGTGCGCCCGGACCAGGCGGTAGGCCGTGCCCCCGCTGATGTCCTGGGCCAGGAGGTGCACCGGACCGAGGCCCAGGGAGGCGATGAGCTGGTGGAGGTCCTCCGCCGCGGTGGCGCTGTCGTGGTCCCTCTCGGCGATCCGGGAGTCGCCGAACCCGCGGAGGTCGACCGCGACCACGCGGTGGCGCTCGGCGAGCAGCGGGATGGCGGCACGGAAGGCCCACCAGCTCTCAGGGAAGCCGTGGACCAGCAGGACGGGGGAGCCGGCGTCGCCGGCGGTGACGTAGTGCAGCTCGGTGCCGTTCACGGCGGCCCTGTGGTGGCTGAGGCCGGGGGCCGTACTGGCGGTGATGGTGGTCATGGGATCTCCTCGATAGACAACGCTGTTGTCTAGTATAGACACCCATGTTGTCGAACTGGAGAACCCCGGTAGGGTCGTCCCATGACCAGGTCAGGTGCCGATCTCGCCCTCCTGCTGCTCGGCGGCTACCGACGACTGGTCGACTCGGCCGTCCAGGAGCTGGCCGCCCGGGGCTTCGAGGACGTCCGACCCAGCCACGACTTCGCGATGCGCGCCATCGACTCCGGCGCCGGCAGCGCGTCAGAGCTCGGCCGACGCATGTCGGTGACCAAGCAGGCCGCCGCCCGGACGATCTCGGTGCTCCTGGAGCGTGGCTGGATCGCCCGCGAGGACGATCCGGACGACGGTCGCCGCAAGCGGCTCCGCGTCACACCGCTGGGCCGGGAGGTGATGAGCACGGGGGAGACCATCTTCGACGAGCTCCGGCAGGCCTGGGAGCGCGAGATCGGGCGGCAGGAGCTGGCCACGTTGGAGGAGCAGCTGTCCCGGCTGGTCGGCGACGCTCCGATCCGCCTGGACGCGCCCGGCTGGGTCTCCCGCGACGACGACTGAGCGCCGGGACGGCCGAGGCCACCCGGACCACGAGCGCAGCGACTCTCAGACGCCGGTGACGTCGCCCCGCCAGCCGACGCTGCCGCTGCCCGGCTTCTCGACCAGGCTCTTGAACTCCGCGGCCGACTGGGCCACGGCCACCTGGTCCATGTGCAGCAGCACCCCGGCCTTCTCCACGAGTCCACGGGGGTCCCAGCTGAGCGCGATGTTCACCCGGGTCGACGACGCGCCCAGCGTCTGGAAGGTGACCCGGCCCGTGTGGCGCCCACCGTCACCGCCGGTGCTGCGCCAGGCCACGAGCTCGTCGGGCCGCTGGTCGGTGATCTCGGTGTCGAACTCGCGTGTCGCGGCACCCACCTTGACCACCCAGTGGGTGTGGGTGTCGTCGGTGTGGGTGACCGAGGTGACGCCGTCCATGAACTGCGGGAAGGTCTCGAACTGCGTCCACTGGTTGTACGCCCGGGCGATCGGGACGTCCACGTCGACCGACGACTGCACTGTGCTCATGACTACGTTGTACTCGCCGTCGTCTAACGAGCAGGACAGCGGTACCGCCTCTGAGCCACGGCGGCAGCGGTCTGGAGCACCGATCTCGACCACCTCGACGCTTGTCCGATAAGTGACATTATGACAAACGGTCAGGGGTTTCCACTCGCGCCGGTCGCTGGCGCCGGTTCCCTGCTCCCCTCCGGGTCACCTCCTCGGATCTGGAGCTTCCATGGCACACCGTGTCGTCAGCACGGGGTCGAGTGACCGTCGTGGTCCTACCGTGCTTCAGGAGCAGGGTGGCTGTTCGAGCGGCCGCCGACCGCGTTGTTGATGAGGTCCACGACGTGCTGCGGGTCGTCGACGGTGATGACGAGACGGTCGAACCGCTCCGCGGGACCGAGGGTGATGACGACGGCACGGTCGTACCCGGAGATGTTCCAGAACTGCTTCCTCCCGTCGGCATGGAAGGTGCCGGACAGCCTCCCCGGGAGGCCGAGGCCCGGACCGCGCCAGCCCTTCGGCTCGTCCTTCATCCCGGGATCGAAGGTCGCTCCCCTGACGTGCTCGAGCGGGAGCCGCAGGCGGCGCGTGAACGACCACAGCTTGCTCAGTCCGACAGGCTCGACCACGAGGGTCCCTGTGGTGACCGTGACCTTGTTGCTGCTCATGATGTCTCCTTCTCCTGGTGCAGTCCTGCGCGAGTCAGCAGGCGACTGCCTAGTTCCTCTTCGGTGATGCCGTGGACTTCGAGAAGACCCGCGATGCGCTCGCGGACACGCCGGTCCTCAGGGGCGAGCTCGAGCAGTCCGACGAGCACCACGTCGAGCCGGCCCTCGGAGTCGCTCGCCGCGTCGACCGCGTCGAGGACCCGCATGAACAGCCCTTGCTTGCTCCCGAAGGTGCCGTAGAGACTGCCCCGGTGCACCCCGGTCGCCTCGACCAGGTGGTCGACGGAGGTCGATGCGTACCCCCTCCTCCGGAACACCGTCGCAGCGGCATCCACCGCCACTGCCTCCTCGAACCCTCGTGGACGTCCCATAGGTTTGAGAATAGTTGTTCAAGAACGGTCAGTCAAGAAAGGTGCGACCACCCCAGTGGCTGCCGATCCTCGCGCTGCGGCCTGGACCCGTCGACGGTGGTCGCGGTGTTCCGCGCCCCGGTGCGGCACGCCCTCGGTCCTCAGGCGAGACCGCCACCGGCCAGGATGTCCTGGTTGGTGACCCACCGGCCACCGGGGCCGGCGAGGAAGGCGATCAGCTCGGCGACCTCCTCCGGCTGGCCGATCCGACCCAGGGCCGACAGCGACACCGCCAGATCGAGCATCTCGGGCTGGAAGGCGTCGGTGTCGGTCGCCCCGGGCGCGACGGTGTTGACGGTGATCTGGCGCGGCCCCAGCTCGCGCGACAGCACCCGCACGAACTGCTCGACCGCTCCCTTGAGCCCTAGGTACATGCCCATCTGCGGCAGCAGCATCCGTGTGTTGACGGTGGAGACGGCGATGATGCGTCCGTGGTCGCGGACCTGACGTGCTGCCTCGCGCAGGGTGAGGAAGTAGCCGCGGAGCTCGGTCACGAGGTGCTGGTCGAAGTCCTGCACGGTGAGCTGGTCGAACGGTCCGACGTACTGCCGGGCGGCGTTGGCCACGACGACGTCCACGCCGCCGAAGCGTTCGGTGGCCTCGTCGAAGAGGGCGAGCACGGTGGCCTCGTCGGTGATGTCGCCGGCTCGGGCGAAGGCGTGGCCGCCGCCGTCCTCGATCAGGCGCACCACCTCCTCGGCGGCGTCGGTACGGGTGCGGTACCCGATCGCGACGTCGGCGCCCCGAGCAGCCAGGGCCAGTGCGGTGGCGCGTCCGATACCTCGCGAGGCTCCTGTGACGATCGCGGTCTTGCCGGTGAGATCCATCGGTTGCTCCTTCGTGTAGGGATGCCGCGGAAGCGGTGGAGAAGACGCGCCCGGTGCGTGCGGACGCAGGTGCGGCAGCGGGCTCGCCCTGCCCCACGCGGTAGGTCCGTCGTCGTGGCAGCCTGACCGAGCCACAGACCCCGGTCAGGCTCGCTGACGTCCTCAGTGAAGACCGTGTCCTCAGCACCGGGTCAACCCGTCTTCGCGTGAGCGGGCGGACGCCCCTGATCGCCGACCCCGGACCCGACCCGATCGGGTGGTCGAACCCGAGAACGACGACTACCGGGCCTCGATCACCGTGCAGGGTGCCGCAGCGCGAGTCGCGTCCAGGCGAGGCACCACCCTCACTCCCCTGTTCTCCGTCCTGGCGGCCGAGGTCCTGGATGGACCAGGTGGTGGCCGCCGGTCCAGCTCACCCCCGCACCGACGACGTCGACGAGGGTGCCTGGGCGGATGGTGACGCTGGCGCCGATCGGGATCGAGGGCGTCGTGGCCAAGCCGACTGGGCGCCCGAGAAGATCACGGCCTTCATGACCGGGGTCGAGGAGGAGGCGGAGGAGATCGGACTGCCCCTGCCGATGCCTCCCGCCTCGCTCATCGGCGTCGACCACCTCTCACCGGTCCGTGTGGGGCTGCGGTGTGCGCGCCGGCCCGGACCGACGCGTGCGGAGCCAGACCACCGCGGCGATCACGATCCAGACGGTGATCGGGACCAGCATGGCTGCGTTCGTGGCCCCTGCTTCCCGGTCGCCGGTGATGGTGAAGTCGGTGCCGAGGACGACCGCCACGGCGAAGCTGAGCGCGTTGAACGCGCCGTGCAGGACGACGGCGACCTCGAGGCCGCCGGTGCGCCAGGTGATGATCCCGTTCGAGAGGGCGAAGACGAGGTACCAGAGGTTCAGCCAGGGGTCCGACGCGCCGTGGATGACCATGAACACCGAGGCCGCGACGAGCAGCCCGAGGACCAGCGCGGTGCGAGGACCGCGGCCCCAGCTGGCCGCGATGCGGAAGACGAGCCCGCGCAGGCCGTACTCCTCCGCCGTCCCCTGCAGGGGCACCACCAGCAGGCTGATGACGAAGATCCCCAGTGCGGCCTCGCGCGCCAGCGGGGCCTGGGGTGCAGGAGCCAGCCAGGAGTGGAGGACCACGACGAGGAGGACCACGGGGACGAGCACGAGGAGGGAGCGCCCGAGGACGTCGAAGCGGGGACGGGAGACGACCGAGTGCAGCGAGGCGCCCCTGACCCCGTACATCCAGCGCTGGATCAGCATGCTCAAGGGGATGAGGACGGTGATGGAGCCGAAGGCGGCCAGGTGGTACAGCGGGGTGTAGTCGCTACCGCCGAGTGCCGGGGTCGTGTACCCCCGCTGCGCCTCGATCCAGGACGCACCCATGACGACGGCGGTGGAGATGGCGAAGAACCCCACCAGGAGCAGCGCGATGGCGAGGATCCCGCGACCGATGCGGCGCTGGTCGCCCGCGAGGACACGGTGGTACTCGACCCCTGGCGGGACCCCCTCCCCGACCCGGGACGTCGCCGTGTCGTGCTCGGCGGGTGGCGGGGCGTGGAGATCCGTACCGCTGTCGGGCATGGTCAGGCCTTTCGGTGGGCAGCACCTCGCCATGGGGATCAGCCGAGCCGCAGGCACGCGGGGAGGTCCTCTGGCGTGGTCCTCAGTGAAGACCGTGTCCTGAGAACCAGGTCAAGCGAGACGGTCGCGAGGGACGCCGGAACCGGTGCTCAGCTACCAGAAGCCCCCTCCCGTACGCCGACGGTGCAGGGTTCTCCCGGCGTGCAGCGTCCCCGGTCGTACTGGGTGGGAGCGGCCCGCGGGCTAACGTGGAGAGGCCGGCGCAGGCGTCGCCCCTGGCGAGCCGCCCCGGAGACGAAGGGCCAGCGACCTGGTCACCAGGATCCTCGCTGATGCGCAACCCCACCGAGTACGTCCACGACCGAGAGGACAGCTGGATGAGTCCGAAGCTGAGCGCTACCGCACCCGGCTCCCATCGAGGTGGCGGCCGGGCTGCATGGTCCGACCGCCGTGTCGCCCGCACCAGGGCCACCGTGCCGGCCCGAGCGCCGAGGGTGGGCTGACGTCGTGGTGGAAGGACTCTGGTGGCTGCTGCTGGCGCTCCCCGTCGGCTGGGTGGCCGTCCGCCGTACGCGCGCCGAACCACGGCGCCTGTCGAACGGGTTCTGGCTGCTGGCCGCTGCCCTCCTGGCTCTGAACGCCCTGGTCGGGCTCGGGCTGCCCGGCAGCGGAGTGATCTCGCTCGTGGTCGGCGGGGCCCTGGTGCTCTCCCCGCTGCTGGTCCTGGTGCTGGCCGTCCTGCTGGTGGCCAACGGCGTCCAGATGGTGCGCAAGGAGGGCCGCTCGCTCGGCAACCTGCTGTCCCTGATGGCCGGGCTCGCCCTGCTGGTCCTGCTCGCCTCGCCGGTGCTGGTCATCACCACGGACATGAGTCCGCCGGTGGTGGCCGGGGTGCTGATCGTGCTTCTCGCCGCGGCCTACCTCGGGTTCGTGCTCGTCGGGTTCCTCGGCTACTCCTGGCTCTACCCACGGTTGGTCCGTAGACATCCAGCCGCGTGGGTCGTCGTGCTGGGGTCGGGGCTCTCCGGCGGCGAACGGGTGACCCCGCTGCTGGCCGGACGGATCCGTGTCGGTGTGCAGCAGACCGCAGCCCGTGGTGCCGGCGTGCTGGTCATGTCGGGTGGTCGCGGTCGGGACGAGGCCCTGCCCGAGGCGGAGGCGATGGCGGCGTGGGCGCTCGCCGAAGGGGGACTCGTCCGCGGTAGCGGGCCGCTGCTGCTGACCGAGACCACCTCCACCACCACGGAGGAGAACCTGCGCCACACCGCCGAGATGCTCAGCGGTCTCCCTGCCGGCGAGCTGGCTCATCCTGGCGCCGCTCCTACCGGCACGGTGGTCAACCCACCGGCCTCCGTCGAGCGTGACGGACCGTCATCGTTGGCCCCGGGTCTGGTGGTGAGCAGCGACTACCACGTGCTCCGGGCGGCGATCCTGGCCCGGCAGCTCGGGATCCCCGCCCAGGCGGTGGGCGCACCGACCGCGCGCTACTTCCTGCCCAGCGCGGTGCTGCGCGAGTACGTCGCCGTGCTGGCTGAGCGCCCGTGGCTGCACGTCGTGCTCGGCCTGCTGGTCGCTCTCCCGCTCCCCGCCCTGGTGCTGCTCACCGGGCAGGGCTGAGCACCCCACCTCCTCGCCCAGCACGGGACTGCTCCGCCACATCTCCGCCCGACGGCTGGTTGCGCCGAGCGTGCGCGAGGACCCCACCGGCGTGCTGGTGGCAGGCTCTCTCGCGGCGTCCGCAGGTCGGCGTCGTTCGGTGCCGATCACGAGGTCGTGGCCCGCACCCGCTCCCACGGCATCGGTGGCTCGTGCTCTCCCCCCCGACGAGGGCCACGGGGTGGTGTCGGGTTCTCGCGCCCCACCCCTGTCGTCGTCATGGCGTGTTCCGAAAAGCCCGATCGACGAGCGGTTCGGACCCGTACAGGCGTCGGTGTGCCGCTGTGACGGTGTTTCGGAAAAGGTGCTGCCGCACCTCCACCGACATCCGACGCGCCAGCCGTCGCGGTGGCGACTCGCCGCGAGTGGTCCCGCGGGGGAGGATCGAGGCGACACCTCGAGGCCGTTCGCCGCACCGCTGGGCGTGGTGGCGTCCAGGTGAAAGGGGGCGCACCGGGCGGCTCCGTGGAGGGCCCGAGCCGGGTCCAGCGCCACGACGACGTGCGGTCGCCGCCCTGCAGGGTGACCAGGCACGTCACGGAGGCCAGGCCGCTGGTCGGCTGCTCCCCCACCCCCCCGCTTCAACGACGGGCCGCGTTCCGCGCCGGCGGCGCGCAGCTGCTCGCCCTGGCCGTCACGTGCTGCTCGGTGGCGGGCGGTGGTGCCTGCACCCGCCCGCCCCCGTGCGCGGTGGTCCGGCTCAGACCTCGATGGTGGTGCCGTCGGGGTTCGCCTGGATGGTCCAGGTGCCGCCGGAGCGGAACGAGCGCGCGGTCGCGAAGGTGTCCTCCATGAAGCGCATGTAGGTGACCTTCTCGTCGACGACCTCGGCCATGATGGCGATGGAGGAGGTGACCCGCTGGCCGAGCACGGTGGAGCGGTAGGTGAAGCTGCCGAAGGCGGCGACCTTGCCGTCCTGCTCGATCCAGTCGGTGAGCTCGAACTCCTCGTTGGTCCAGTAGCGGTTCACGTCGATGAAGGTCTGCAACAGGCCATCTGGTTCGTCGTGGCTGCCGGCCCACGGCATGATGCGCTGGAGATCCGGGTCGTCGAAGTTCAGGGAGACGTACTTCGCGTCGGGAGCGAGCAGCGGGTTGACGTTGTCGGGGTCGGTGGGGTTGCTCAGGAGCTGCTGCACGATCTGCGTCGGCGTGCGCGCGGTGCGCCCTCCTGCGTCGGGGCGTGCCGCCGACGGGTCCTTGGAGCTGGCGGCGTCTCGGGGGCGGTCGATCGGGTCGGGTCCGGTCATCATGGTCTCCTTCTCCGGCACTGGCCGGGCTCGTGTGCTGCCAGTAGACGGCGTGTTCCTGGGACAGGGTCCACCCCTGCGTCTGCGCCAGCTCGATGGTCCGTCCGACGGGGCGTTCTCAGCCGCACTTTCCCGCTCCCCCGAGGACACCCCGGTCGCCGGGGTCGTCCAGGCGGACGTCCGCAGGCGCTGACGACCGGTGCGGCCGGGCGGCGTCCTCACCGGTGATCTCGTCCGAGCAGAGGTGCTGGGCGACGGCGGCGGGGGCGTCGATCGGGGCGTGCAGGGTTCTGATCCGGTGCCGCGGCGCGGGTGGATCCGACGCTGCTGACGTCCACCGCCGGCGAGCTGCTACGCCCTGGCCTCGCTCCCGCACGTGTCCCCGGCACAGGGTCGACGGCGAAGCCGGGCGATCGCGCGCGGTCGTGCAGCCTGGCCGGGGGTGGCCCGGTCCCCCACCGCGGTCAGGGGGTCGACCCGGTGAGGAGACGTCGCCCCGCCCCGGGACCACCGGTGGCGTCCTGGGTGACCCGGCGCCGGATGGGGGTGGCCTCCGGCACCGCCTCGACCACCGGTGCGCCCCGGTGCTCACCGGCAGCGTCCTCGCCCCCGATCTCGTCCTCCCGCTCCAGCTCCCGGGCCAGCCTGCTGGCCCGCTCCAGCACGTCGAGCTGCGCCCGGTTGTACAGCGCCGAGACCGACTCCACCCACGTGCTGGCGGTGGTCCGCTCGTCCTTCAGCAGGTGCGGCTGGGGGGCGGTGATCCACGGGTAGTCGTCCAGGGCCCGGGCGATCGGGCCGGCGAGCTCATGAGCGAGCCGGAGCCTGGTCACCTCGTCGGCGTCGGCGGGGAGCCGCTCGAACTCCGCCGTCGAGTCGTCCACCTCCGCCTCCAGCATCCGCCGGACGTCGGCCATGGCGTCGTCGTCGTAGAGCTGGGCGTAGATGAGGGTCAGCGAGCGCTCGCGTGGCGACAGCCGTTCCGCCAGCTCCTCGAAGCCCGGCGGGACCTCGCCGGTCGAGGGGTGGTGCAGCATCTCCTCGATCTCGGACCGGACCCGGCGGCTGCGCTCGATCGTCGCCACCAGCTCGGCGTCGATCTGCTCCAGCACACGTGCCGACGTGCCGACGCCGGTGTCGCGCTGCTCCATCTCCGCGATCGGCACGCCGACGTCGCGGAGCCGTCTGATCTGCAGCAGGCGGACGAGGTGGTCCACCCCGTAGCGCTTGTACCCGTTGGTGCTCCGGTCGGGCTGGGGCAGCAGACCGCGGCGGTGGTAGTGCCGCACGGTGTTGACGGTGGTCCCGGCCAGCACGGCCAGCTCACGGGTGCTCCACGACATGGCGATCCTCTCCCCGACGATCAGTGCGGTCCACGAGACGCAGCCAGGTCACGGCGCCGATGACGCCGACCGGCACCCGGGGGGTCGGTCCGGCTGCGGGGCGGGCGGGGACCGGGTCCCCGCGGGTCAGCTGCTCGGCGGGCACGACCTCGTTCACGGCCCCCGCCCCACCGTCCTGCGCGGGACCGGAGGAGCGGTCCGGTCGGGTCGGACCCCCGGGCGCCGGGAGCCGCCTCATGACGCTCCCCCAGAGCCGCGCTCGGCCACGAGGCCGTGCTGGTAGGCCCACACCACCGTCTGCAGCCGGTCCCGCGTCCCGATCTTGCTCATCGCCCGCCCGAGGTGGGACTTGACCGTGCTGGTCTCCACCACGAGCTCCGCGGCGATCTCGGCGTTGGAGAACCCCCGGGCCAGCAGCCGCACGATCTCGGTCTCGCGGCCGGTCAGCGCCGCCAGAGACGCAGCGCCGTCGGGGACCGGTCGCCGACGTCGGGCGAACTCCGCGATCACCCGCCGGGTCACGCTGTGGTCCACCAGACCGAACCCCGCGGCCAGCCGCCGGACCGCCGCGACCAGCTCGTCGGGGTCGGTGTCCTTGAGCACGAAGCCACTGGCCCCGGCCTCCAGCGCACCGAAGACGTACTCGTCGAGGTCGAAGGTCGTCACCACCAGCACCGCCGGGGCCGGTTCGAGCTCGGCCAGCACGGCCCTGGTGGCGGCGAGGCCGTCACCTCCGGGCATCCGCACGTCCATGCAGATCACGTCCGGGCGCAGCCGGCGGGCCTGCTGGAGGGCCTCGCGCCCGCCGCCGGCCTCCCCCACCACCGTGATGTCGCCGGCCTCCTCCAGGATGACCCGGAACCCCGCCCGCACCACCGCCTGGTCGTCGACCAGGAGCACCCGGATCACGGGAGCTGCTCCGGGTCCACCGCGCCGGCCGGTGACCGGTCGATCTCGGCGATGGGCACGCGCAGCCGGACCCGCCAGCCACCCTCGGGCAGGGGCCCTGCGCTGAACTCGGCCCCGATCAGCTCCGCCCGCTCGCGCATCCCGATCAGACCGACCCCGGTGCCGGAGCGTCGGGGACGGGGCCGCGGCGACCCGTTGTCGGTGATCTCGAGGCGGACCTCGTGGGCGGCGAGCTCGAGCAGGATCCTCACCTCGGCCCCAGGAGCGTGCTGGCGCGCGTTCGACAGCGCCTCCTGGGCGACCCGGTAGCAGGCGATGTCGGCGATCGGCGGCAGCTCGTGGGGCGCACCGCGCCGCACCAGAGTCACGGTCGTACCCAGCTCGCGGGCGGTCTGCACCAGCTCCTGCAACGAGGCCAGCCCGGGCGTGGGGGTCCGCTCGGCCGGCGCCCCACCCTCGGGGTCGCCCTCGGTCGGGCCCGAGGGCTCACGCAGCACCCCGACGGTCAGCCGCAGGTTGTCCAGGGTCTTGCGCCCCTGGGTGCGGATCCAGGCCGCACCGGCCCGGGCCGCCTCCGGGTCACGGTCCACCAGCCGCTCCACGGCCGCCGCCTGGACGACCATGCCGGACAGGTGGTGGGCGGCGACGTCGTGCAGCTCCCGGGCCATCCGGGTCCGCTCGGCCGCCAGCGCCGCCTGGACCGAGGCCTGCTGGGCGGAGATCGCGTCCACCGCCCGTTCGGCCAGCAGCTGGGTGTAGCGGCGCCTGGTGGCCATCGCCGCCCCGGCCAGGACCGGGATGCCGTAGATGGTCAGCGCCGCGATGGCGCTGTCGATCGTGCTCAGCATCTGCTCGGGCCCCCCGGGCAGGACGAAGACGACCACGGTGACGAGGACCTCGGCGAGGACGGCGAGACCCGCGGCCAGCTGCGCCCGCCGCAGACCCCACCACGCCCCCAGGGAGTAGGCGGCCACGATGAGCGCCGGACCGCGGATGGTGAAGTCGGGGACGCTGTTCAGCGGCAGCTGGATCGCCAGCACCACCACGAAGCACACCAGTGGGTGCTTGCGGCGCAGCACCAGCGCCAGCGACTGCAGACAGGCCACCGAGCCGGCCGTCCACACCACCACGGGATCCAGGGGTAGGCCCTGGGCCGCGAAGGCGTAGCCGAGGGTGTAGCCCAGCAGCACCGCCGTCACGGCTGTGACGGTGAGGGCGAGCGGGATCTCGCGCCGGATGCTGCCGGGCGGGCCGAACCGGTCCAGCCAGGCGGTCCAACGGGTGCCGAGGTCCTGGTCGTCGAGGTCGCGGCGGAGGTTCGGGTGCTCGGTCACCTGTCCGACCTCCTCCCACCCACCGCTCCGGCCCGGCCGGTCGGCGCGCCGGGACCCTGCACCGTCATCGTAGGGGCGGGTGCGTCCCCGGTGGGGGTCCCGCCGTCGCTGCTCGTCCATCTCCGGCTCAGTACGAGACGCTCGGCGCGAGCAGCTTGAAGGTCACGGCGAACCAGGCGGTCCCGACCAGCGCGAGCAGCACCAGCACCGCCGCAGCGGTCCGCCACCACCCGGCGCGGGACCGGACCTCCTGGAGCACCACGACCGCGGCGGGCACCACGGCCAGCGCGCCCAGCGCCTGCAGCACCTGCAGCACCCGCAGCGCGGTGAAGGGCACCTGCTGCAGACCCGTCAGAGCCTGGACGACCACCAGCCAGCCGACAAGCGCCACCAGCGTCAGCCCCGCCCCGAACCGGGTCAGCCGTCGGGCGAACCGGGGGGCACCGGGGCCCGCGGACGGGCGTCGGAACCGGACCACCGCGAGGGCGACCCCGGTGAGCACGCTCCCCAGCAGGACCAGGACCGAGACCAGCAGGACCGGGACGGCGACGGTCGGTGAGCGTCCGGGGACGACCGGGAGCAGGGTGGAGGCTGGTCCGGTCCCGAGAGCCGTCACCCTCTCCCCCACGGTCCTGACCGTGAGCACACCCTCGCCCCCGACCTCCCGCCAGACCCCGGGGGCGACCTCCTGGTGCAGGGTCGCCGGCAACCCCTGAGCGGGCTGCACCAGCAGCCTGCCGTCAGGCTGCGCGACCACCCGGGTCGTCGCCGTCAGGTCGGTGACGGAGAGGAAGGTGCTGTGCAGGGAACGCGACGACCGGTAGCTGCCCTCCGCCGCCCGGGCGCGCTGCAGGGACTCCGCGGGGTCGACGTCGACGGTCACCGGGTTGGACTCAGCCGGGAAGTAGCGGTCGGCGAAGCCCGTCACCAGGGCGTCGCGGAGGCCGATGGTGTCCAGCGCCCCGGTGCCGCTGCTGTTCAGCGTGATGAAGATCCCGGTGCCCTGCTCGGGGTAGAGCTGCAGGTGGGAGTGGAAGAACTGGGTGTCACCGCCGTGACCCAGGATGCGGTGACCGTTGCGGCTCTCGTCGTGGAGCCCGAGGGTCATCCGCGGTCCCGCGGCGAGGGTGCCCAGCGTGTCGGCGTCCAGGGCCGGGGCGTGCATCAGGTCCAGCGTCTCCGGGGCCAGCACGGGTTCGCCGGTGACGGGCCGGCCGAGCTGGGCGAGCATGAAGGCCGACATGTCGTCGACCGTGGCGCTCAGACCGCCGGCCGGGGACTCCCCCACGTGCTCGAAGGGCGCCGCGGGGGCGGAGGCGTCGGGGTAGCCGTGCGAGACCCGCCCGGCGAGGTCGGACGGCAGCGGCTGCTCGAAGGTGGCCGACGTCATCCCCGCCGGTACCAGCACGGCCTCGCGCACGTGGTCCTCGAAGCGGACACCGCTGATCCGCTCCACCACGTAGCCGGCCAGGGCGTTGCCGTAGTTCGAGTACGCCGGCACGGTCCCCGGGGTGTAGAGCTGCTCGGGCGGGTCGGTGCTGACCGCACGCCGCAGGTCCACCGGTGCTCCGTCCAGCCTGATCAGACCGGCGACCCGCTCCTCGAAGCCGGCGGTGTGGGTGAGCAGGTGCCGCAGCGTGACCGCTCCCCGGTCCAGCGGCAGCTCGAAGTCCAGGTAGGCGCGGACGTCGGTGTCCAGGTCGAGCTGACCGCGCTCCACCAGCTGCATCACGGCGGTGGCGGTGACCACCTTCGAGATCGACCCCGGACGGAAGAGGGTGCGCGCCGGGTCGACCGGCACCGGGACGCCGGTACCGGCGCCGGTCTCGGCCCAGCCGTAGCCGCGGCTGGTCAGCACCTCACCGTCGTGCACGACAGCGACCCCGGCGCCGGCGATCTCGACCCGTTCCAGGGCAGCCGGGAGCATGCCGTCCAGCCAGGCGTCGAGGTCGGCCTTCTCCAGTGGTGCGCTCAGGACCGGGACCGCCGGCGACGGGGTGGCTGCGACGGTGCCCTGGCACGCCGCCAGCGTCACCAGCACGGGCAGCGCCACCATGGCGGCCAGCAGCCGTCGCACCGGTCGCGAACGGCGTCGCGGCTGGCGGAGGCCGGTGATGACCGGGTGTGGTGACATGGACGCTCCTCGGGTTCCCGGGGTGTCGGGACCGTGTCCGCGTCGCCACCTCCGGGTGTGCTCCCAGCCTGCTGGCTGGGCCGGGTCCGACGCATCCGGCGCAGGGAGGAAGCCCGTTTACGACCTTCGTCGTAGCCGCGCCCTGACCGGTCCCCCGGGAGCGGGAGGGGCCTTGACCCTGTGCCAGGGACACGCCGTGCACTCGACCCCGACGCGGTGCGACCGCACCGTCGTGACGGAGGAGCGGGAATGGGACGACGACGACGACGACTGGCTGGCGTGCTGAGCGCGCTGGCAGCGCTGGGGATGATCGGACCGCTGGTCCTCACGGCCTCGGCCGACCAGCAGGCACCCGGGCCGGCGGCCGCGGGGTGGGGGGCCTGCCCGGCCGAGGTGGCCGCGCAGGAGCCGGCGCTGCAGTGCGCGACGGTGCCGGTGCCGGTGGACTACGCCGACCCCGACTCCCCCACCCTCGACCTGATGATCTCGAGGCTGGCCAGCACCGGAGGGCCGGCTCGTCGCGGGGTGCTGCTGACCAACCCCGGCGGGCCCGGCGCGAGCGGCCTGACCATGCCGGTCGACCTGGTGACCAAGGGCATCCCCGCCGCTGTCACCAGCGCCTACGACCTGATCGGCATGGACCCACGCGGGGTCGGGCGCTCTGCCCCGGTCTCCTGCGGATTCACCCTGGAGTCGCCGTACCGCGGCAACGTCCCCCCGTTCGCGCCCGACGCCGCGGCCGTCTCGGCCCAGGCCCAGATCGCCGAGGCGGTCGCGGCCGACTGCGGCCGCAACGACACCGACGGGCGGATGCGGCACATCACCACCGCCAACACCGCCCGTGACATGGACCGGATCCGCATCGCCCTCGGCGAGGAGGACGTCAACTTCTTGGGGACGTCCTACGGCTCGGCGCTCGGCGCGGCCTACGCCTCGATGTTCCCCGAGCGCACCGACCGCGTCGTGCTCGACAGCAACGTCGGCGGCACCCGCCTGGACCACGACGCCATGCGCCGCTACGGGCAGGGCGTGGAGGACAGCTTCGGCGACTTCGCCCGGTGGGCCGCAGTCCGCGACGACAGCTACGGCCTGGGCCGCTCCCCGGCCCGGGTGCGCCAGACGTACCTGCAGCTGGCCGAGCGGCTGGACACCGAACCCGCAGGGGGCTACGACGGCGCCTCCTTCCGCTTCCGCAGCTTCCTCGGCCTCTACGGGGAGTCCCAGTACCCCGGGACCGCTCGGCTGTGGCAGTCCCTGCTCGCGGACCAGCCGGCCGCTACCGACCCGGACGTGGTCGCACCCGAGCCGGCACCCTCCCCGACCGGGGAGCCCGCGCTGGCGCCCTGGGACAACAACTGGTCGGCCTTCCTGGCCGTCACGTGCAACGACGGCGTCTGGAGCGAGGACCTGGCCCACTACCAGAGGGCGGTCGAGCAGGATCGCGAGCGCTACCCCCTCTTCGGGGCAGCCGGGGCCAACATCAACCCGTGCGCCTTCTGGCCGTGGGAGCCGGCCGAGCCCCCGGTGCAGATCGATGACGAGGGCAGGACCACCATCCTGCTGCTGCAGAACCGGAGGGACCCGGGCACACCGCTGGCGGGGGCACAGGTGCTGCGGAAGGCCTTCGCACAGCGGTCCCGGATGGTCACCGTGGACGGCAGCGGCCACGGCGTGTACGTCTACGGCGACAACGCGTGCGCGCTGAACGTCACCACCGAGTTCCTGGTGCAGGGCACCCTGCCGCGACGCGACACCAGCTGCCGGCCCAACCGCTGACCCACGCCTCCCGACCACGACCTCGTCCCGACCACAGGGGCGTCAACCACCCGCAGACACCACCGCCGGTGACCCAACCCATCCCCGTCGCGGGACGGGTGACGTCGGCGAGCGGCGTGCGGGTCCGTCCCAGACAGGAAGCCAGATGCCCGACACCCACGTAGCCCCACGAGGCCCGCGCTCGAGAGACCCGCGCGCGAGCCTTCTCGCCCCGCCCGTCCTGCCCGCCCGCGTCCACACGGCGTCGGACGTCGGCGTGGCCGGCCGCCCGGACGAGCGGCCCGTCCTGCACCAGGTGGACGCCGCCCTGCTGTGGACCCTCCTCCTCACCGCCGCTGCGCTGTGCGTCGAGGGCCTGCTCCCATGGTGAGCCGGCGGCCGACCGACCGACCGAGGAGTGACCGGTCGAGGACCACGACGCGTCGCCCGGACCGCTCGGTGCGGCGGCGGGTCGGGGCAGTCGTCGCGTCAGGGCTCCTGGTGGCCGTGACCGTGGGCGTGGCCTTCTTCCAGCTCGGGTGGCCCTGGTGGCACGACGAGGGCGATCGCAACCACGTGCACCGGGCTGCCGACGGCACTCCCCAGCACTACCAGGTCCACCTCCCGCCGCAGTGGGACGGACGGACCGGGCTCCCGGTGGTGATGGCGGTGCACGGCTGCGGGATGACCGGCTTCGGCTGGAACTCGATGAAGCACACCACACAGTTCAACCCCCTGGCCGACCAGGAGGGCTTCAGCGTGGTCTACCCGACCCAACGACCCTTCCAGAGCTGGCAGAACTGCTGGAGCCCGCTGGACCCCCGCCACCAGCAACGCGGAGCCGGGGAGCCGGCGCTCCTCGCCGGGGTCGTCCGCGACGTCGTCCGGACCTACGGCGCCGACCCGGCCCGGGTGCACGTCGCCGGCGCGTCCTCCGGCGCCGGGGTCGCCGTGGTCCTCGCGGCCACCTACCCGGAGCTGTTCGCCACGGCGACCTCGGTGGCGGGGTGGGAGTACGGGGTGGACCAGCTCGACCTCGAGGACCCGGACGCCACCCCACCCACCACGACGGCACGGCAGGCGTGGGCGCAGATGGGCGACCGCCAGCGGCAGCTGCCGATGCTGGTCCTCCAGGGGGGACGCGACGAGGTGGTCCCGCCGCTCGTGGGTGAACGGCTCGTGCAGCACCGGCTCGCGGTGGAGGACCTCGTCGACGACGGGCTGCTCAACCAGAGCCTCGAGCTCGGCGCCGCGACGAGCACCGTGACGGACGAGGGTGGTCACTCCTCCCAGCGCACCCTCCACCTCACACCCGAAGGCCGGGCGCTGGTGGACTACCACGTCGTCCCCGAGCTGGGTCACGCCTGGCCGGGACCGGACGGTCGTGGCAGCTACACCGACCCCGTCGGGCCCGACGCCTCCCGCCTGGTCTGGCGGTTCGCCCAGCACCACGACCTCGGTCTGCCGATCTCCTGAGCCCACGGGCGCCCGGGCCACGACCTCGCGAGCCCTCGGCGGTCGTGGGCCCGCGGGCGCGCACCCGTGGGCTCAGATCCGCGACGTCTGCCCGGCGCCCTCGGCGTCGAGCGGGGCGAAGTCCTCCCGGTGGTCGACGGCCCACCGGGCGAAGGGGCGGGTCGGGTGGCCGATGATCGTCTCGGCCTCGCCGGAGACCCGCTCCGGGTTGCTGACCAGGGTGTCGAAGTAGGCGGAGTGGGCCTCGGCGAAAGCGCGGCTGGACCACGCCGCGAGCTGCGCGACGGCCTCCTCCGCGTCCTGCTGGCGCACCGTGACGGGGCGTCCGACCGCCGCACCGATCGCCTCGGCCTCCTGGCGCCGGGTGAGCTGCTCGGGGCCGGTGATCGCGTAGGCCCGCCCGCGGTGCACCGGGTCGACCAGGCAGCGCCAGGCCACCTCGGCGACATCGGCCTCGTGCACCGACGAGCGCACCGCCCCGGGATGGGACATCAGCACCGGCTCACCGGCCCGGATCGCTGCGGCCCACCCGAGCGCGTTGCCGGCGAAGGCGCCGCAGCGCAGGAACGTCGAGTCCGTGCCGGTCGCGCCGATGGCCTCCTCGAGGTCGGCCCAGACGCCGGGCATGACGCCCTGGGTGCCGTGCTGGAGCTGGGCCGCGGAGAGGTAGACGACGTGGTCGACCTCCGCGGCCAGGGCGCTCACACTCTCGCGGGCCCCGGTGGCGTCGAAGCCCATCCAGTTCCAGAAGGCGGCATGAGCCCCCCGTGCGGCCTCGGCCACCGCATCGGGCTGGGTCGGGTCGCCGAGGCGGAGGTCGACCTCGGCCGGCAGCCCTGCGGTCTCCGGGCTCCGGGTGAGGGCACGCACGTGGTGACCGTCGGCCAGCAGGTGGCGGACGAGGTGTCGTCCCACCTTCCCGGTGGCCCCGGTGACCAGCACGGTCAGTGGTGCGGTGGTGGTCCTGGCGGTCTGGGACATGACGGTGCTCCTTGTGTGGGTGGGTGGGTGGGTGTCAGGTCGCCGGCGAACGGCCGTGCCTGCGCCGGGGCGCTGCACCACTCCCGGGCGGTGGCGGGGGCGGGTCCGGTGGTGCCTCCGCCCAGCCGGTCGTGGTGCCGAGCGCCCTCCCGCAGTACAGGCTCTGTCCCTGGAACCAGGTCAAGCCCGGCGCCGGGGCCGGTGGTCGCCCGGGCGACGACCCCTCACCGCGCCCCCGCTCGCGGGCAGGTCGAGAGCCGCGCTCCTGGTGCGACGACACGACCACCCGGCGACCAGGAGGGTCGGCGGGTGGTCGTGGTGCTGGCCCCGGGCGGACGGGGTCGAGCCGGACCGTCGCCGGTCCGCGGCGGTCACCAGGCGACGGTGTCGCCCTGGTAGGTGACGTAGTGGAGACCGCCCTCGCCCTCGTGGGCGGTGATCGTGTCGACGACCCCTGGCACGCTCTCCTCGACGGTCAACGCGGCACCGGCGCCGCCCAGATCGGTCTGCACCCAGCCGGGATCGACCAGGAGCAGGGTGCGGGGGTCGTCGGCGTGGCGGGCGGCGAAGCTGCGCATCAGCTGGTTGAGGGCGGACTTGCTCGCCCGGTAGACCTCGTGCCCACCGTTGGTGTTCATCGAGATGCTGCCCTGCGTGGAGGACATCACCCCCAGCGTCCCCGTGCGTGGCACCAGGTCCTGCAGGACCTCGATCACGCGCATCGGGGACAGGGCGTTGGTGACCATCACCTCCACGAAGGTCTCCGTGGGGACCTCACCGACCGGGAGGTCGTCGTCGGCGATGGCCCCGTTGACGAACACCAGGTCCAGCTGCGTCGCGGCCAGCCGCCGACGCAGCGCAGCCAGCTGCTCCTGGTCGTTCATGTCGAGCGTCTCGACCGCGACGTCGCCGTCGGAGGAGTCCGCCAGGTCGTGCAGAGCGGTCCTGCCCTGACCCCGGACCGTGCCGATGACCTTCCAGCCCCTGCTGACGAGCTCGCGGACGAGCCCGAGCCCGATCGTCCGGGAGGCCCCCACGACGAGTGCCGTCTTTCCATTCATGCTCATGTCCTTCGTCTCGTTCTGGATGTGGTCGTGCGGGGCCGAGCTGGCCGGTCACGCGGCACGGGTGTCGAGCTGCTGCCGGCGGCCGCTCCTGGCGGCCTCCTCCACCGTGGCGACCAGTCGGCTGTTGTGCAGGGCGTGCGCGAACCCGGGCGTCTGGTGGGCGCCGCTGGCGATGTCGCGGGCGAGACTGGCGTAGACCTCCCCCACGTTGATCGAGGCACCCGTCCAGAACTCCGCAGCGGCCGGGCCGGTGCCGGTGGCCACGGGCGCGTCGGGGGCGGTGAAGTCCACGCTGGCGGAGAGCTCGAGGTCACCCACCTGGACCCCGGCGGGGTGGTTCCCGGTGATCTTCAGCCAGCCGGTCGATCCGCGGACCTCGAGGGTGAACTGCGGGTCGACGACGCCGGCCAGGACCTGGATCGACACCGGGGCGCCCGAGGTCGTCCCGGTGATCAGGTCGATGTGGTCGGGGATCTCGCGGGCGGACGTCTCGCCCGTGTCGGTCAGGGCGATCTCGGGCCAGAGCAGCTCGGTCCGCGCGTCCACCTCGGTGATGTCGCCCAGCACCGCCTCCACGACGTCCAGGACGTGCGCGGTGGTTATCGTCAGGAAGGTCGCACCCGGCGCCTCCTTGTTGAAGTAGTCGTAGGCGCTGACCGACTCCGGACCGTAGGCGACCGTCGTCGCGGCGACGCGTGCCGACAGCGGACGGCCGATCGCTCCCGCGGCCACCAGCTCGGCGGCGCGGCGCACCGCCGGGTTGAGCCGTCCCTGGAGGCCGATGGCCGTGTGCAGGGAGCCTGCGGCAGCGGCCATCTCCTCGGTCTGGGCCACGTTCGACCCCAGCGGGGACTCGGAGTAGACGGCCTTGCCCGCGGCGAGGGCGGCCAGCACCAGGTCGCGGTGCGCCGGCACCTTCACGGCGACGGTCACGAGGTCGATGTCGGGGTCGCTGATCAGCGCGTAGGGGTCCGCGAACCACCGGTTGGCGCCGAAGGTCTCGGCGGCCTTGCGGGCGCTCTCCTCACGACGGGTGGCCACCGCCTCGAGGACGTACTGCGGCTGGGCCGCGAGGGCGGGGATGTGCGAGGCACCCGCCCAGCTCGCGCTCGTGTCGGCGCCGATGATGCCGACGCGGATGGGACGTGCGGTCATGTTCACACTGCTCTCGTCAGGTTGGGTACGGGTTTCGTGCGGGTTCGGGGTGGCGCCCTCCGGCGCGCGTGCTGGCTCCGGTCAGCGGTCGATGGCGGCCATGTCGGGAGCCGCGTGCCGCTCCCCGGCGGGGCTGGGCAGCGCGTCGAGCCGGGCGAGCTGGGCGGGGCTGAGCTCGACGTCGGCCGCGGCGACGTTCTCCTCCAGCCGGTTCACGCGCGTCGTCCCGGGGATGGGGACGATGCCCGTCCCCTGGCCCAGCAACCACGCGAGCGCGACCTGGGCCGGGGTGGCGCCGACCTCGGCCGCGACGGCGTGGACCTCGTCCACGATGTGCAGGTTGCGCTCCAGGTTCCCCCCGGTGAACCGGGGGTTGGTGCGGCGCCAGTCGGAGGCGTCCAGGCCGTCCAGGGACCGGATGCTCCCGGTGAGGAACCCGTGCCCGAGCGGGGCGTACGGCACGAGGCCGACGCCCAGCTCACGCAGCACCGGCAGGACGTCGGTCTCCGGGTCGCGGCTCCAGAGCGAGTACTCGGTCTGCACGGCGGCGACCGGGTGCACGAGGTGTGCGCGCCGGATCGTCTCCGCGCCGGCCTCGGACAGGCCGATGTGACGCACCTTGCCCTCGTGGACGAGATCAGCCAGTGCGCCGACCGTGTCCTCGACAGGGGTGCTCGGGTCGACGCGGTGCTGGAGATACAGGTCGATCACGTCGGTGCCGAGCCGGCGCAGCGACCCCTCGACGGCCAGGCGGATGTTCGCCGGCGTGCTGTCCAACCCCGGTCGGCCGGTGTGGGAGACCATCCCGAACTTCGTGGCCAGCACCACCCCGTCCCGACGGCCCCGCAGCGCCTTGCCAAGGAGCTCCTCGTTCACGTACGGCCCGTACACCTCCGCGGTGTCCAGGAGCGTGACCCCGAGGTCCAGCGCACGGTGGATGGTCCGGATCGACTCGGTCTCGGAGCGACCCGCTCCTGTGTAGAACCCGGACATGCCCATGACGCCCAGCCCGATCTGCGAGACCTCGAGCCCGCCCAACGTCGTCGTCCTCATCGTCCTCTTCCCTTCGTCTGAGTGGTGGTGCCGCACCGCCCCCTGTGCGGCTCGTCCGGGTCCGTCGTGCGTGAACACCTCCGGCCGGACGACTTCTCTACCGGTCGGTACGTAATGTACCAGGCGCCTGCCCGCCCCGTGCAGGGCGAGATCCGCGACGACCGTGCCGGTCCGCTCCATCACGTGCGCTGGACGCCGTCGACCACCGGTGCCTGCTCGGCGGCTCGGCGCTCGTCCCGGCGGAGGAGGACCACGACCACGACGACCGCGGCGACGCCGAGGAACGGAGCCGTCAGCCCGGCGTAGGGCACGTCGGAGGAGAAGGTGGAGAAGTCCCACAACCCGTGCAGGACCATCGCCGGCACCAGCGACCCGCTGCAGCGCCGCGCGAGGTAGTACACCGAGCCCAGACCGAACTGGATGACCACCTGCAGGATCGCCAGCGAGCCGATCCCGAAGAAGACGTTGGGCAGGTGCAGCAGGGAGAACAGGAGGGTGGAGAGGAACCAGACACCGGTCTCGCCGAAACGGCTGCGCAGCGCGACGAGGAGCTGGCCCCGCGCGACCACCTCCTCGTTGAAGCCGACGAGGAGGCTCCCGACCACCAGGAACAACCACATCGTCGGGGTCACCCGTGAGTGGTCCCCGAAGACCATGTTGAGGATCGCGACGACCGCCATCAGCACAGGGAGCACCCAGGCCGACCTCGGCAGTCGTGACCGGTCCCTGAGCGAAGGACGCCACCACCCCAGCACGCTGACGACGACCAGGATGACGACGAGCCCGCCGGCCAGCGGCGACACGTACCACCTCAGCAGCGTGTCCTCGCTCTCCCCGACGCGGGCGTAGTCGATCCCGTTGACGATCCAGATCGCGTAGAACACCGCGAGGTAGCCCAGGAAGGCCAGGACACCCAGGCGGACCCGTGGGCGGACGCGCAGGGCCGGTGAACCGGTGGAGTCGCTCATACCGGTACTCAAGACGGTGTTCTCGGCACACGGTCAACTGCGCAGCGGGACGCGACCCGCGCAGAGGAGTGACTGGGTGGGCCAGCCGGGTCGCACCAGCCGGACCGCCCGGTCGGGACGCGTGGGGCCACAGGTGTCGACCGGCGCCACCGCCGCCACCCGTGGCCCGGGACGGACCAGGCTCAGGCGGATCCGCCGACGGCCGGGTCGGGAGGACCGACAACGGGCCCCAGGTAGAACCTGGCCCAGTCGATCTGGCCGTCCCGGGTGGTCATGATGACCGGGCCGCACAGGGTGGCGGGCGCTCCGTCGGGACCGGTGCCGACCATCTGCCACTCCGACCAGGTCTCGGGGCCGGAGGCGGCCCGCCGGAGCACCGTCGCCTCGAGGTCGGGCATGCGGGCGAAGATCGCCGTCCAGTTCTGGGCGACGTGGTCCGAGCCCACGAAGCCCTCGGCCGGGCGCTGGGGCACCTCGCTCCGGTAGTCCGACGTGAAGCAGGCCGCGACCGCTTCCGGGTCGTGGGAGCTGATGGCGTCTCGCAGGCGGTCGATCGGGTCGGGCACGGTCATGAGGGTCTCCTTCTCCCGGCGCCGGTGCGTCCGGGTGGTGGTGTGCCCGACAACGTGGCGTGTGTTCCCGGGACCGGGTCAAGCCCGGGGCGCAGGTGCGGCTGCGAGTCGCGCACTTGCATACCGATCGGAACGGAAGAGTAGGCTAACGTGATGGTCACCAGCGAGCGAGGCCGCATCGGTCGACCCAGGGAGTTCGACGTCGACGAGGCGCTCGACGACGCCATGCAGGTGTTCTGGGAGAAGGGCTACGAGGGCGCCAGCCTCGCCGAGCTCACCGCCGCGATGGGCATCACGAAGCCCAGCATGTACGCCGCCTTCGGCAACAAGGAACAGCTCTTCCGGCGAGCGGTCGAGCGGTACACCGCAGGCCCTGCGTCCTACGGCTACCGGGCGCTGGAGGAACCCACGGCCCAGGAGGTCACCCACGCCCTCCTGCACGGAGCTGCTCGTGCCACCACGCTGACCGAGCGGCCCTCGGGGTGCATGGGTGTGCAGAGCGCCCTGGTCACGGGCGACGCCGGGTCACCGGCTCGCAGCATGCTGGTCGACTGGCGCAACGACGTCCTGACCAGGCTGCGGGAGCGCTTCCGTCGCGCGGCCGCCGAGGGTGACCTCCCGCCGACCCTGGACCCCGACCGGTTCGCCACCTACGTCATGACGGTGGCCTACGGCATCGCCGTGCAGGCCGCGACCGGCCTCAGCGGCGAGGACCTGCACGGCGTGGCGGACAGCGTCGTCGCCGCCGTCGCCTGGGCCGACGACGACACCTGACGCAGCACCTCGACGACGAGATGTGGACCAAGGCCGAAGGTGGAGGAACTCGACGTCGCGTCGACGCCGGCCGAGATCGAGGATCAGCGCGGAGGAGCCGGCGGCTGTTCGGCCGCTGTGCCTCGTCCCGGCGCCGGGGAGCCCGGGACGCGGCCAGCCGCACCGACGCCTGGCCGGGTGCGGTTGGTGAGGGCGAAGACCACCGCGGCCACGACGGCGACCAACCAGCCCTCGGTGACACCCCAGTGGGCTCCGCTGCTGAAGGACCCGGTCAGCTGCTGCACCACCAGCTCCGGCGGGACGCTGCGGTTGAGCTGCAGCAGGAACGCGAGTCCGCTCACCGCGCCTGACAGGCAGCCTCCGAGGACGGTCCCGAGCCACGCCGACAGCGCCACGGCGGCCGCGCCGCGCTCCCGGCTGGCCGACCTGGCACCGAGCCAGGTGACCAGGGCCACGACGGCCGCCACCAGAAGCAGTCCGAGGAGGAAGGTGAGGACGGACACGGCCCCGCGGGCCCGGAGGTAGGGGAAGACGACCGGAGCCTGGAGGAAGACCGCGCGCGACGCGTGAGCCACGTTCGCCAGCGTCAGGAGGTGCACGGCGAGGCTGGCCAGACAAGCCCCCAGCGCGGCGAGCCCCGACGCGACGAGCACAGCGGGACGGGTTCTCGGCGCCGGCATGCGCGTCACCGTACCGACCCGTCGTGTCACCGCCGCCCGCGGCGCAGGTCCTGTCCCGGGGCATCGGTCAGGCCGCAGCACTCACCCTGCACTGCCCAGCGGATGAGTCAGATGGAGGTCAGCGCAGGTGGGACGTGTCGTTGAAGGAGCGCAGCACCGCCTCCTCGCCTGTGTAGCTGATCCGGGTGAGAGCGGCCGGGGAGAGCTCCATGGCGAAGAAGGACGTCGCTGGTGCGTCGAGCGCGTGGGCCACGAAGGCCTTCACCGGCGTGACGTGGGTGACGGCGAGGACCGTGGCGCCGGGGTGGGCCCTGCTCAGGTTCCTGGCCACGTCGCCGACGCGGTGCAGCAGCTCGGTGAAGCTCTCGCGGCTGCCGGTGGGGGCGACGTCCGCCGACCTCTTCCAGGCGGCCAGGTCGTCGGGGTGCCGTTGTCGCACCTCGGCGAACGTGTGGCCCTCCCACTCCCCGAAGTCCATCTCCCGCAGGTCCTCGAGCACCTCGACCGTCACCCCGAGGGCCGCGGCGACGACGTCGGCGGTCTCGCGGCATCGCCGGAGCGGTGAGGTGAGGACGACGGTCGGACCGGCCAGACGGACCACTGCCGAACGAGCGGCCTGCTGGGCCTGCCGGAGACCGACCTCGGACAGGCCCGGGTCGCTGCTGCCGGTGCCGGAGAAGCGGCGCTCCGGGGTGAGCGGGGTCTCACCGTGGCGGAGCAGCAGCAGGTCCGTGGTGGGGTCCTGCTGGTGTGCCGACGACCAGCTCGCGGGCCGCATCATGCTCACGGTGCGGTGCCCTCGGGCCGGCCGAGGAGATCGACAGCTGCGGCAGCGGTGCTGGCGGTGTCGACGGGGAGACCACCGACGCGCTCCGGGGAGACCAGGGACACCTGGAGGACGTGGTGATGACCGTCGAGAGCGAGGAGGTGCCGGCTCAACGCGCCGGACCGGTCGCCGGTGGAGCGCTGAGGACTGGGACGTCGCGCAGGGTGACGGCGGTGACCACGGCGGCGGTCGCGGCCTCGTGTCCCTTGTCCTGGGAGGAGCCGTCGAGGCCGGCCCGGTCGAGGGCCTGCTGCTCGTCGTCGCAGGTGAGGAGGCCGAAGCCCACCGGCACGCCGGTGCGGACGGCCACCTCGGTGAGGCCGCTGGTCGCGGCCTGGCAGACGTAGTCGAAGTGGGGGGTGCCGCCCCGGATGACGACGCCGAGGGCGACGACGGCGTCGTGGTGGGGGGCGAGGCGCGCGGCGGCCACGGTCAGCTCGAAGCTGCCGGGAACCTCCACGAAGCGCACGTCGGTGACTCCGGCCTCGGTGAGACCGCGACGGGCGCCGGCGATGAGCCCGTCCATGACGGTGCGGTGCCACGAGGCGGCGACCAGCGCCACGCTGAGCCCCCGGCCGTCGACGGTGAGGGTGGGTGATCCGTCCTTCATCGTGCTCCTCCTGAGGTGGTGCTGATCGGTGCTGGCCCTGCCGGCTGGGGACCGTGCAGGTGGTGCGCTGTGTCGAGGACGCTCGCCCCGAGGTGGTGACCCATGCGGTCGCGCTTGGTGCGCAGGTACCGGGTGTTGGCCGACGTGGGCTGGGTCAGCAGCGGCTCGACCGAGCTGATCTCGAGGCCGTGGCGGCGCAGGTCCTCCGCCTTGAGGGGGTTGTTGGTCAGCAACCGCACCGACGACGCCTGCAGGTCGGTGAGGATGGCGGCGCCGGCGCCGTACTCCCGGGCGTCGACGGGCAGGCCCAGCGCGGTCTGGGCGTCCACGGTGTCCAGGCCCTGGTCCTGGACGGCGTAGGCGCGCAGCTTGTCGAGCAGTCCGACCCCACGGCCCTCCTGGCCGCGCAGGTACACCACCGCTCCCCCCTCTGCGGCGACGCGGGCGAGCGCGGCAGACAGCTGTGAGCCGCAGTCACAGCGCTGCGACCCCAGGACGTCACCGGTGAGGCACTCCGAGTGCAGCCGCACCAGCGGCTGGTCGGGCACGCCCCTCGGGCTGATCATGGCCAGGTGGTCGACCCCGGTGAGCAGGTCGCGGTAACCGACGACGGTGAAGACGCCGTGCTCGGTGGGGATCGTGGTCTCGGTCACCCGGCGCACCCGGTCGTGCACCGCCCGCCACCGGATCAGCTGCTCGATCGAGAGCACCGGCAGGTCGTGCTCGGCGGCGAGGCGGAGGAGCGCGGGTGAGCGCAGCATCGTCCCGTCGTCGTCGACCAGCTCGGCGATCGCCGCCACCGGCTGCAGACCGGCGAGCCGGCACAGGTCCACCGCCGCCTCCGTGTGGCCCGGCCGTTCCAGCACCCCTCCGGGCCGGGCCCGCAGCGGCACCACGTGTCCGGGACGGGTGAGGTCCTCAGCCGTCGTGGCCGCGCCGGCCAGGGTGCGGATGGTGTGAGCGCGGTCAGCGGCGCTGATGCCGGTGCCGACACCGATCCGGGCGTCCACGGTCACGGTGTAGGCGGTGCGCCGCGGGTCGGCGTTCTCGACGACCATCGGCGGCAGCCGCAGCGCGTCGGCCCGCTCGGCCGGCATCGGGGCGCAGACGTAGCCCGAGGAGTGCCGGATCGTCCAGGCCATCCACTCAGCGCTCACCGTCTCCCCGGCCAGCACCACGTCACCCTCGTCCTCCCGGTCCGCAGGGTCGGTGACCAGCACCGGTCGGCCCTCCCGCAGCGCGGCCAGGGCCTCCTCGACGGTCCAGGCCCGTGCCGGTGCTCCTGTGGGCGTCGGGGAGCTCACCGGAGCACCCCGGTCGTCGCCGCGGCACCGGGCAGCTGGAGCAGCCGCTCGACGTACTTGGCGATGACGTCGACCTCGAGGTTCACGGGGTCACCTGCCTGCTTGGTGCCCAGGGTGGTGAGGGCCAGCGTGGTGGGGATCAGGGAGACCTCGAAGAAGTCCTCCCCCACCGCCGACACCGTCAGGGAGACCCCGTCGACCGTGATGGACCCCTTCTCCACCACGTAGCGGGCCAGACCGGCGGGCAGCCCCATCCGGACCACCTCCCACCGGTCCCCCGGCGTGCGGGAGACGAGGGAGGCGGTGCCGTCGACGTGGCCTTGGACGATGTGGCCGCCGAAGCGGTCGGTGGCCGCCATCGCCCGCTCCAGGTTGACCGGGTGCCCGACGGCCAGGGCGCCCAGGCTGCTGCGGTGCAGGGTCTCAGCCATCACGTCGAAGACGACGACGTCCTGGTCCACCGCGGTCACGGTGAGGCAGACCCCGTTGACCGCGATCGAGGCGCCGTGGACGGCGTCGGTGCTGACCTCCTCCCCGCGGACCCTGAGGACGGCCGAGTCGCCCTGGTGCTGCAGGTCCACGACCTGGCCGAGCTCTTCCACGATTCCGGTGAACATGTTCAGGACCTTCCGTCGGTGAGAGGGGTGGCCCGGACCCGCAGGTCCCGGCCGATGGTGGTGACCTCGTCCAGACGCAGCTGCAGCGCCTGTCCGAGGGTGGGGATGCCGAGGTCGGCGACGGCTGCGGAGCCGGCGCCCAGCAGGGTGGGGGCGAGGTAGGCCACGACCTCGTCGACGAGGCGCTCGGTCAGGAAGGCGGCAGCGACGGTGGGCCCGCCCTCGAGCCAGACCTGTCGGACACCGCGGTCGAGCAGCTCCTGCAGCACCGCTGCGGGCTCGTGGGTGCGGGCTCGCCAGGTCTCGGCCGTGTCGTCCAGGACCCGGGACCGGGCCGGGAGATCACGCCGTCCCATCACCACCCGCAGCGGCTGCCGGCTGAGGGGGGTGCCGTCGGGGTGGCGGACGGTCAGCCGGGGGTCGTCGGCCAGGGCGGTGCCCGTCCCGACCAGGACCGCGCCGGCCTCGCCACGCAGCCGGTGAACGTCGGCCCGGGCGTCGGGTCCGGTGATCCACCGGCTGCTGCCGTCAGCCGCAGCCGAGCGCCCGTCCAGGGTCGCGGCGAACTTCCACACCACCCGGGGCCGGCCGGCCGCGACCGCGAAGGACCAGGCCTGGTTGAGCGCTGCCGCCTCCTCACCCAGCGGACCCTGCTCGACCCTCATGCCGGCTTCCCGCAGCGTCGCGGCACCGCCTGCTGCCGTCGGGTTCGGATCGGCCTGTGCGTAGACCACCCGGGCCACGCCGGCCCCCGACAGCGCGGCGGAGCACGGCCCGGTGCGACCCGTGTGGTCGCAGGGTTCCAACGTCACCACGGCCGTCCCGCCGCGGGCAGCCGCTCCGGCCTCGGCCAGGGCGACCACCTCCGCGTGCGGCGTCCCAGCGCCCCGGTGGTGCCCGCGACCCACCACCCGCCCGTCGACGTCGACGACGACCGCACCCACCCGCGGGTTCGGGTCGACGACCGGTCCGAGCCGGGCCAGGTCGAGGGCATGACGCATCAGCACCTCGACGGCTGCCGCGTCGATCATCAGTGGGTTCCCCTCGTGCTCGGTCCAGGTGGACGAGCTCCGGGGACGACAGGTCAGCCCAGTGTCGTCAGCCCGCACAGAGGTGCGTCGGACGACCTGGACCAGCACGCAGGACACACCGGGCTCCGCAGGGCCCGCTGGAGCGGGACCCTGGCGGTCCGGTCAGACCTGCGCACGTGCTACCTCCCATCCGGACTTTCACCGTCGGTCCTGGAGTTCCACCAGGTCAACCGGCTGCTGGCTGCAGACGGGTCGCGGACTTTCACCGCCGGTTCGGAGTTGCACCGACCCCGGAGCACGTGACCACCAGTCTGCCACCCGCCACCAATGCCCCGCCCGGCAGCGCGTCGCAACCTGCCAGGTCGCGGAAGGGTGCGTTCACGCAGCCCCCAGCACGGTGGAACCGGGTGCGCACCGAGGAGCACCCACCGGACAGATGTACGGTTCGACCTCACCTGGCGTTCGGAGCGCCTTGGTGTGGCGCGACATCGTCCGGCCCGTGCACCGGTCCTCCCCCGGCGTCCGTCTCTGGCGCTGGTCGCCCGCGCCGCAGGCTAGGGTCCTGAGGTGACCCCGCCCCTGAACCTGCACGAGCAGCTGGCGGAGGCGGCGCGCGACCTCGAGGCGGAACCGGACACCCAGCACACCCTGGAGCGCTCGGTCGCGCTCGCCCTCGAGCTGGTTCCGCACGCCGATCAGGCCGGGATCTCCATCGTGCACCGCAAGGGCCGCATCGAGACCCCCGCCGCCTCCACCGACGCCGTGCTGCGAGCCGACGAGCTCCAATACCAGCTCGCCGAGGGACCGAGTCTGGACGCGATCTGGACCCAGGACATCGTGACCTCCGAGGACCTCCGTCAGGACCCCCGGTGGCCGCAGTGGGCACCGCAGGTGTCGTCACACCTGAACCTCGTGAGCATGCTGTGCGTGCAGCTGTTCACCAGCACGACCGTCGTCGGGGGCATCAACCTCTACTCGACCAGGAGCCACGCCTTCGACCGCGACGACCTGGACATCGCCGGCTACCTCGCTGCGCACGTCGCCGTGGCAGTGGCCGAGTCCCAGACCGAGGACCAGCTCCGGCTGGCGGCGGTCAACCGGACGGCCATCGGCCAGGCCCAGGGCATCGTGATGGAACGGTTCTCCGTCGACGCCAACCGGGCGTTCGACCTGCTGCGCCGGGTCTCCCAGAGCAGCAACACCCGGCTGCTCCTCGTCGCGACCGACATCGTCAGCACCCGTCGAGTACCCGGCGTCTGAGGTCCTGGGTACCGGTGTGGTGCGTGCGCGGGTGCGCTGCCACCCCGGCGCCCACGCCACCCCGGACCTACTCGTTGCGTTCGGAGACCCGTTCGGTGTCCTTCCCGCCGACCTCCTCGGGCAGCTCGGGGACGACCACGAGGACGAGGTCCTGCAGCCGCCAGTCCAGGTCGACGCAGCGCTGCTGGGCCCGCTCGAGCTGGCGGGTGGTGACCCGGTCGCCGGTGGGGACGACGAAGGCCTCCACGTGGGTGACGTGACCCATGTCGCGGACCCGGGTGCCGGCGTGCTCGACCCAGTCCAGCCCGTCGAGGTATCGCTCGACGGCCTCGCCGAGCGGGTCGGGCTCCTCGTCGTCGAAGGTCGTGGCCCGGGCGTCCATCAGGTCGCTGACGGCGCCCCGGACGTTGCGGTAGCCGTCGTGGAGGATGCTGACGGAGATGAACAGCGCGGCCACCGCGTCGGCCCACCACAGCCCCGCCCCGATCCCGGCCACGCCGAGGATCGTGCCCAGCCCGGTCATCCAGTCCGCCTTGTTCATGTCGGCGTCGGCGTAGAGGACCTTGGAGTGCAGCTGGCGTCCCAGTGCCAGCTTCGCCCGGCCCAGGAACACCATGGGGACCGACGTCACCACCATCGTGGCGATCATCAGCCAGCCGAGCCACACCTGCTGGCCCAGCACCACCACGGTGCCGATCGGTGGGTGCTCACCAGCCAGCAGACCGCTACCGGAGTCCACCACCAGGAACGCCCCCACCCCCAGCAGCGCCACCCCCGCCACCAGGTGGGCCACCGCGGAGGCCCGGTGGAAGCCGTAGGGGAAGGCCCGGTCCGGCGTCCGGTTGACCAGCCGGACCGCGACCAGGAAGGCGATCGGGGGGGCCAGGGACAGCACGTCCTCGGCCCAGGCGGCCTTCATGGCCTGCGAGTTCCCCAGCACGGCCAGGACCAGGCTCGCCGTCACCACCAGGACCCCCAGCGTCAGCCGCTCCAGGCGCTTGGCCCGGCGCAGGAGCGGCTCGTGGTCCTCGGGGAGCTCGGTGCGGCCGAAGCGGGTCACCGTCCCGTCTCCTGGTGCAGGAACGTCTCCAGCTCGACCAGGAACGCGTTCTCCCCCAGCCGGGTGAGCAGCACCAGCTCGTGCTCCTCCCCGGCCTCCTCGAAGGTGCCGTAGGGCCGGGTGGTCGCCGCCTCCTCGGTCCACGGCGTCGTCGACGTCAGGCCGCCGACCACCACGTCGAGCTCGCCGCGCTCCAGCTGGCGCACCAGCGTGCTCTCACCACCGACCTCCCACACCACCCGGGCCCCCTGGGCGTCGGCGAAGCCACGGACCAGATCGGCCTCGCTGCCGGTGGGTTCGGCCGGGTCCTCGGCCACCACGAACGGCGGGTTGACCACCGCGCCCACCCGCAGCTCACCGCCCTGGACCCGCTCGAGGGTGTCCTCGGGGTCGGCGGGGAACCGGGCGCCGCACCCGGTGAGCACCAGGACGGCCAGGACGGCCAGCATCCGCGTCACCTTGGTCATACCCTCGGTCCTCCCAGATCCCGCACCGGTAGTCAAGACGGCTCGGCGAGCAGCGCGGTGGGCCACCACTCGTCGGTGTGAGGATCGGCTGTCGCGCCGGTGGGGCGGTGGGCGCCCTCCGCGGACGCGGTCGGCAGCATCCTCCTCGGCGACGACGCCGACCGCGGCCAGGTGCTGGCGACCCGTCGTGGGCCGCGGCCGAGCTGCATCGACGTCTCCGCGGGGATGGTCACGGTGCAGCTCGGACCCGGCACCGTCGAGGACGCCTGCGGCCGGCTCCGAACCCTGCTCCGCGGTACCCAGTGGGCAGATCCAGCGGGTCCCCCGCCCAGGCCCACGACCCTGTGTGTGGGGCGGTACGCCGCGACGGGGACCGTCCCTGGGCGGGCGAGACGGCCTCCGCCTCCGCCGGCGGCTACTGGGACGCCGGTCTACCTGCCTGCTCGACGAGCTCCGCGGCCACAGCCACGAGCTTGATGTTGCCCTGCTGGGAGACGCGCGCCAGGAACTCGAAGGCCCTCTCGGCACTGAGCTGGTAGCGCTCCATCACGATCCCGGTGGCCTGGCCGATCAGCTGGCGGGTCTGCACCGCCTCGGTCAGCTGGCTCTCCCGCATCCGACGACCCAGCAGCTGACTCGCCTGAGCGCCGAAGAGCACCGCCACCTGCACCGAGGCGTCGGTGAAGGCACCAGCCTCCTCGCCGTACAGGTTGAGGCCCCCGATGCTGTCGTCCTCGTCGAAGAGGTCCAGACCCATCTGGGATCGGACGCCGAGCTGGACCGCCCGAGGGCCGAAAGCCGGCCACCGGTCGTCATGGCCCAGGTCGTTGGCGATCCGGCGCTCACGGCCCCTGATCGAGTCCACGCACGGGCCCTCCATCAGCTCGTACTGGACGGCGTCCAGCTGCCGCACCAGGTCACCAGAGGCCGCCACGGTCTCGATCCGTCCGCCTCGACGGGTGACGGAGACGCTGACGTGGTCAGCACCCGGGATCGTCTCCTGGGCCGTCTGGGCCAGCAGCCCGAGCGCTTCCTCCATCGAGGTCCGGGCACTGGTGCGCCGAGCCACCGACTCCAACACCTCAGCCAGCTCCTGTACCTGCATCGTGACCTCCGGTCCGGTCCGCGCGACCGACGTGGTCACCGCACCCGTTGACGATATCTGTGGTGGGTCCGCACCGAGGAGGAGGGCCCGCCGTGCTCGAGACCCTGCAGCCGCACGTCCCACCGAGGAGTGCCGGCACCGCCAGACCGGTGACGTCCGGGACCGACCGTCCCGTGCAGGAGGGCCTCACCGGGCCCGGGTCGGATGGTGGGCGGCCTGGCGGCGCTGCAGCCACGCACTGGCCGGGGCCGTGGAGACGCCGTGCACCAGCACGGACAGCGTGACCGCGAGCGTGGTCCAGGCGAAGATCTCGCCGTGGCCGGTGAGTCGCTCGGCCAGCGTCGCGTAGAACAGCGCCGAGACCCCGACGGGTCCGAACCAGCTGAGGAAGGCGGTCTCGGAGCGGTCGTGCACCGGACGCAGCAGCGGACGCAGCAGCCAGAGCGTGACCAGGCGCCGCAGCAGCACCGCCGCCAGCAGCGCCGGCGGCATCACCCAGCCCAGCTCGAGCCAGCGACCGACCGGCAGCGCGAGGCCGAGCAGCACGAAGACCGGCAGCAGGAAGAACCGGTTCACCGCGTCCTCGACCTTGTCCTCCTGCGCCTCGTCGCGTTGCGGGATCACCTGGCCGAACACCGCCGCCGCGACGAACACCGCCAGCACCGCGTCGGTGCCCGCGAGCTTGGCGGCGCCCAGCACGAACAGCGCCAGCGGCAGCAGGAAGCCCAGGTAGGAGCTCTCCTCCATCAGCCCCTTGTGCTCCGCCAGCGCGAACAGCCGCCCCAGCAGGTAGCCGGCCACCGCCCCCAGCAGAGCCGCCCCCAGCACCTCGCGCAGCAGCACGGTGGTCACCAGGTCGTGCCAGGCGGTGTCGGGGCGGGTGAGCAGCAGCACCGGGAGCAGCACGAACAGGTAGCCCAGACCGTCGTTGATGCCGCTCTCGGCCGACAGGTCGTGACGGACGCGCTCGGGGACCCGCTCCTCGGCCAGGGACCCCGTCACGACAGGCGTCGTCACCACCGGGTCGGTCGGGGTGATGATGGCTCCCAGCAGCAGCGCCACCAGGAACGGCACACCGAGCAGGGCCCACAGCACACCGGTGGCCACGGCCAGCATGGTCACCATGCCCACGCCGATGATCAGGCCCAGCCAACGGGTGCTGGAGCGCCAGTACCCGTGCGGCAGCCGCATCGCCACCCCTGCCAGCCCGACCGCCAGGGTCACCCTGCTGGCCTGCTCGAGCAGGGTGCCGGCGGGCACACCGAGGTCCTCGACGCGGATCAGGTCCAGCGCGTACGGGCCGATCAGCGCACCTGCGGCCAGCGCCAGCAGTGGTCCGGGGAGGCTGACCCGTTGCAGCAGCCGTGAGAAGAGCGAGAGGACGAGCGTCGTCCCGGCGAAGAGGGTGAGCACCAGGTTGATGGTCAAGGTCGTCGCCTCCCGGGGTCCGTGCGGCAGCCGTCGAGGTGCTGTACCCACCCGGGCGCCGCCCTCCCCCGGGTCCGTGGTGCGGGTGGGGTTGGATCGAGGACGACCGACGAAGGAGGGTGCTGTGGACGTGCTGCTGACCGTGCTGGGCCTGCTGGTGGTGCTGGTGGGCCTCCGTGACATCTACCACGGCCTGCTGCACCCGAGCGGCAAGGGGGCGTTGGCCCGCGGCCTGATCTCAGGGGTGTGGTGGGTCTCCAAGCGCCTGGGGCACCGGCTCGGCTCCGCCGTCGGACCCGCCGCGATGGTCGCCGTCGTGGTGCTCTGGATCGCCCTGCAGGCCCTGGGGTGGGCGCTGGTCTACCTCCCGCACGTCCCGGAGGGCTTCGTCTACTCCACCGGCTTCGACCCGGCTCGCCAGCCCGCGTTCTTCGACGCCGTCTACGTGTCGCTGGTCGCCCTGGCCACCCTCGGCTTCGGTGACGTCGTGGCGACCGCGCCGTGGCCCAGGATGGCCGCGCCGCTGCAGGCGCTGACGGGTTTCGCGCTCCTGACCGCGGCCCTGACGTGGTTCACCCAGGTGTACCCGCCGCTGGCCCGCCGGCGTGCCCTGGCGCTGCGGCTCAAGGGGCTGGCCGACACCGGCTACGTCGCGGGGCTGGGTGCCTACGAACCCGCCCTCGTCGGCCAGCTGGTGGACTCGCTGACCGACGAGGTGCTCAGGGCACGGGTCGACCTCACCCAGCACAGCGAGAGCTACTACTTCCAGGAGCAGGACCCCGATCTGTCGCTGGCCTCCCAGCTGCCCGAGGCGGTGGCGCTGCAGGAGGTCGCCGCGACGTCGCCCTCGCCGGCGCTACGAGCCGGCGCGGCGCGGCTGGGAGCGGCGCTGGAGCAGCTGGCGGGCACGCTGCGCGCGGACTTCGTGCGCGCCCCCGAAGGGGTCGAGGCCACCTTCGCCGCCTACGCGAGCGACCACGCGCGGGATCCCCGTCGGGTGCGGTGACGCGCCGCCCGCCCGCACCAGGTCCGGTCCTCCACCGGCACCTCGCGGGTGTGTCCAGGATCAGCCGGACTCCCCCGCCGCCGGGCGCGCCTGCTGCACCTCGTCGAAGTGGCGCCGCAGCCACTCCTCGGTCTGGGCCACGTGGTCCGAGGCCGCGACCGTCGCCGCCGCCGGGTCGCGCCGCGCCACGGCCCGGGCGATGGCCCGGTGCCCGGCGTCGCTGACCCGCTTGACGTCCGGGCCGACCGGCAGGTTGAAGAGCTGGTAGCTGCGCGAGCGGGAGCGGAGCACCCGCAGGAACTCCTCCAGCGCCGGGTTGCCGCAGCAGGCGGCGATCGCGCTGTGGAACTCGTGGTCCAGGCGGCTGATCTCGCCGGGTTCGTCGGTGGCCTCCATCGCCACCAGCAGCTCCTCCATCACCTCGACCAGGCCCTCGGGGTGGCGGGCGGCGGCCTGCCCGGCGGCGTGACCCTCCATCAGCCGGCGCAGCTCGTACAGCCCCAGCAGGCTGCTCAGCGGGAGCAGCTCCACGGTCAGGGAGAGGCTGGACATGATGTCCTCGGCCCGGAGCTGGGACACGATGGCGCCCGACCCGGGACGGTTCTCCAGCACGCCGAGGGCGACCAGCATGCGGATGGCTTCACGCAGCGAGCCGCGCGACACCCCCAGCTCGGCACTGAGCTCGGCCTCGGTGGGCAGCCGCTGCCCCGGCTGGAGCCGACCGGCGGCGATCTCGGCGCGGATGCGGTGGAACGTGGCGTCGACGGCGGACACGGCCACCTCCTCTCGGTCCCATCATCCCAGCCCGGGGTCCACCGGCGTCCAGACCGCTCCCCGCGATGATTGTCCGACAAGACGTCACGATCGTGTGACGAAACGGCTCTGCAGGCTTTACTTCGACGGGATTGTCGAACAATCTGTCGGCGTGACCTTGGGTACCACCTCACCTCCCGCCCCGCTCTCGCCCGGCGGCGACGCCGCGGCGCTGTTCGCGCTCGACCCCGACGTGCTGCACCTCAACCACGGCTCCTTCGGCGCGGTCCCCCGCGCGGCACTGGCCGAGCAGGCCCGGCTCAAGGACCTGATGGAGGCCTCGCCGGTGCTGTGGTTCGGCGAGCTGCCCGAACGCCTGCTGCTGGCCCGGACCGCCGTCGCCGACTTCCTCGGGGTGCCCGCCTCCCGCACCGCCCTGGTGCCGAACGCCAGCGCCGGGATCACCGTGGTGCTCAACTCCCTGGTGCTGCCCGACGGCGCCGAGGTCGTCCTCACCGATCACGGCTACGGAGCGGTCACCATGGCCGTCGAGCGGGCGGTGGCCCGGGTCGGCGGCCGGGTGGTCCGGGTGGCCGTCCCCCTCACGGCGGACGCCGAGGAGACCACCGCCCTGGTGCTGGCGGCCTTCACCGAGCGGACGGCGGTCGTCGTGCTGGACGCGATCACCTCCCCCACCGCCCGCCGGATGCCGGTCGAGGCGCTCAGCGCCGCCGCGGCCGAGCGCGGTGTGGTCAGCGTGGTGGACGCCGCCCACGCCCCCGGGGCGCTGGCCTCGCCCGTGGAGGCCTGCGACTACTGGGTCGGCAACCTGCACAAGTACGCCTGCGGCCCACGGGGTACCGCCGCCCTGGTCGTGCGCGAGGGCCTGGGCGAGGAGCTGTTCCCGCTGATCGACTCCTGGGGTGCGCGCGAGTCCTTCCCGCTGCGCTTCGACTACCAGGGCACCCTCGACGCCACCGCCTGGCTGGCCACCCCGGTCGCCGTCCGCACCATCGAGGAGGCCTTCGGCTGGGACGCCGTCCGTGCCTACAGCGCCGAGCTGCTCGACTGGGCCGGCGTCGTGGTGGCGGAGCGGGTCGCCGAGCTCAGCGGCTGGGAGCGGCGGGCCGAGGTGGGCATGGCCGTCCCCACCATGCGGCTGGTCGAGCTTCCTCCCAGCCTGACCGTCGACCGGGAGACCTCCGACGCCCTGCGCGACGTGATGGCCCGCGAGCACCGCACCGAGCTGGCCATCACCAGCTTCGAGGGGCGCCCCTACCTGCGGCTCTCCGCCCACGCCTACACCACCCCCGAGGACGTCCTGCGGTTCGTCGACGCACCGCTGGCCGCCCTGCTGGGGACGTCGCGATGACGTCCCCCCGTACCACCCCGGCCGGTCCCGGCCCGGGTACCAACCTGAGGAGCACCCAGTGAGAAGAGCCACCAGCCTGGTCGCGGCGTTGGCCGCGGCCGCCCTGACCCTGACCGCCTGCGGAGGTGGCGGCGGGGAGCCGGCCGCCGACGGCGAGGTCGAGCTCGAGATGGTCGAGAGCCTGACGAACCCGGCCCGCACGCAGGTGCTGCGGGGCCTGCTCGACGAGTTCGAGACCGCCAACCCGGGGGTGACGGTCAACCTCGTCTCCCCGCCCACGGAGCAGGCCGACGGCAAGATCCAGCAGATGCTCCAGTCCGGGTCGGGGGTGGACGTGCTCGAGGTGCGTGACATCACCGTCGGGCCCTTCGCCAACAACGGCTACCTCTACGACATGACCGCCGACATGGAGTCCTGGGAGGGGTGGGAGAGCCTGACCGAGAACGCCCGGCAGTACTCCCGCTCCAAGGACGGCCAGACCTGGTTCGTGCCCTACGGCTTCTACGGTCTCAGCCTCTTCTACCGCAAGGACCTCGTCGCCGAGGCGGGCTTCGACGGCCCGCCCAAGAGCTGGGACGAGCTGCTGGAGCAGGCCACGGCGATCCAGGACCCGGCGCAGAACCGCTTCGGCTACGCCTTCCGCGGCGGCACCAACGGCCAGGGCAACGTGGTGGCGGCCATCGAGGCCTACGTCGGGGACGACCTCGACGTGCAGAACGCCTTCCTGACCGAGGACGGGCGCACGATCTTCGCCACCGAGGAGGCGAAGCAGGCTGTCGCCACCTACTTCGAGCTCTTCCGCCAGGCCTCCCCGCCCTCGTCGGTGGCCTGGGGCTACCCCGAGATGGTGGAGGGCTTCAACAACGGGTCCACGGCCTTCCTGCTGCAGGACCCCGAGGTCATCGCCACCATCTCCGAGTCCACCGCCATCACCGCCGAGCAGTGGGACACCGCCCCGCTGCTGGTGGGCCCGACCGGCAAGGCCGCCCAGCCCATCGCCACCGCCGGCTGGGGCGTCGCGGAGTCCAGCGAGCACAAGGAGGAGGCCGTGGAGCTGGTGCAGTTCCTCTCCGGTGACGCCTCCACCACCTTCGCCAAGGAGAACTCGCTGGTGCCGATCCAGGAGGCGGCCGCCGAGGACCCCTTCTACTCCACCGGCGCCTGGGCCTCCTACGTCACGATGACCGAGGACCCCGAGACCTGGCTCAACGTCACCCAGCCGCGTGACGTCGCCTGGTGGACCGAGTGGCAGCAGAAGTCCGACAACGAGGTGCAGCAGGTCCTGATCGAGCAGATGACGCCCGAGGAGATGCTGGCCAGCTGGGACGCCTACTGGACCGAGAAGCTCCAGCAGGGCGGCTGACCGGTGGCCACCACGACCCCGGCCGCGGTTCGGCGGGGAGGAGCCGAACTCCCCCCGCCGGGCGCGGCCCCCGCCCGCCCCAGCCGGCCGCGGCGGCCCGACTTCCCGGTCCGCAAGGCGCTCGGCATCGGGGCCTTCCTGCTGCCGGCGGTGCTGTTCGTCGCCCTCTTCACCTACTACCCGATGCTCGTCGGCTCGCAGATGGCGTTCCGGGAGTGGAACCTGTGGGACCTGACCGACACGCCCTTCATCGGGCTGGACAACTTCCGCACCCTGTTCGCCGACCCGAGCTTCGCAGCCGTCTCCTGGCACACCGTGGTCTGGGTCGTGGGCTCGATCGTCCCGCAGTTCCTGATCGGGTTCGGCATCGCGCTGCTGCTGTGGCGACGCTTCCCGTTCCGGGGGCTCTACCAGGCGGTCGTCTTCTTCCCCTGGGCGGTGTCGGGGTTCCTGATCGGGATCCTCTTCCGCTGGATGTTCAACGCCGAGTTCGGGGTGGTCAACGACCTGCTGCTCAAGGCAGGGCTGATCGACTCCCCCGTGCCGTGGCTGGCCGACCCGGACCTGGCCATGGCGTCGGTGATCGTCGCCAACGTCTGGTACGGCGTCACCTTCTTCGCGATCATGATCCTGGCCGCGCTGCAGTCGGTGGACCACGAGATGATGGAGGCCGCCGCGCTCGACGGCGCCGGCCGCGTCCGCACCCTCCTCTTCATCGTGGTCCCCTCGATCAGGATCACCCTCGGTCTGACCGTGCTGCTGCGGGTCATCTGGATCTTCAACTTCCCCGACATCATCTACGGCATGACCGGCGGCGGGCCCGGGAACCAGACCCACATCATCACCACCTGGATGATCACCTTCACCCAGCAGGGCGCCTACGGCGTCGCCTCCGCGCTGGGGCTCATCACCATGGCCGTGCTCACGGTGTTCACGATCTTCTACCTGCTCGCGCTCCGGGAGAGGAACTCATGATCGACCGCAACCCGCCGCTGATCAAGGCGGCCCGGGTGGTGCTGCTGGCGCTGTGGATGCTGATCACCCTGTTCCCGCTGTACTGGATCGTGGTCACCTCCCTGAAGGACCCCGGAGTCATCGCCCGCTTCCCGCTGCAGTACTGGCCCGAGACGGTGTCCTTCGCCAACTACGCCCGCCTGTTCGAGACGGCGAACTTCGGCCAGTACCTGCTCAACAGCCTGGTCGTGGCGGTCAGCGCCGGCGCGGTGGCCACGCTGATCTCGCTGCTGTCGGCCTACGTGCTGGCCCGCTTCCACTTCCGATCCCGGGGGGCGATCACGGTGGCCTTCCTGGTCACCCAGATGATCCCCGGGTTCATCGCGCTGGGCCCGCTCTACCAGCTGATGGTCAACCTCGACCTGGTCGACAACCGGGGCGGGCTGGCGCTGATCTACACCGCGGTCTGCATCCCCTTCTGCACGATCATGCTGCGGGGCTTCTTCGCCAACGTCCCCGACGCCCTCGAGGAGGCCGCGATGGTGGACGGCTGCTCGCGGCTGTCCGCGCTGTTCCGGGTGATCGTCCCGGTCATGACGCCGGGGATCATGGCCGCGTTCATCTTCAACTTCGTCAACTGCTGGAACGAGCTGTTCCTCTCGGTGACGCTGCTCAACAGCACCGAGAAGCTCACCGTGCCGACCGCGCTCAACGGCTTCATCTCGAGCTTCAACATCGAGTGGGGCCCGCTCTCGGCCGCCGCGGTGCTGACCATCCTGCCGACCATGGCGATCTTCGCCCTGGCCAGCCGCTGGATCGTCCAGGGCCTGACCTCCGGAGCGGTGAAGGGCTGACCCACCTCCGTCCGACCGGCCCCGCGTCCACCGGACGCGGGGCCGTGGTGACCGTCCTGTGCCGGGAGAGGGCCGCCGGCCCGGTCCTGGCCTCCGTCGCGCTGCTGGTCCGGCCGCCTGCGCCATCCCGATCACCTGGCCCGGCGTGCCGGTCTGGCTCGGCACGGCCTGCGGCGTCAGCAGCTGGGGCACCTGGCTCGTCGTGGCCCTGGACCACGCGACCCGCCGGTGGGGAGGACCGAGGGCGCCGGTGATCCGCGTCACAGCACCCATCCGAGCCGCGCGACCGTCCCGAAGTGCCTCTCGGTGCCGCGGAGCTCGCTCGCGCGCGGTCGACGACGGACTCGGGGTCGGTCGGCCACCGCTGCGTGAGGAGCTCGTCGGGCGACGCCCCGGGCACCGGTGCGCCTGGGCCCATCGGGGGATGGGCCCGGGTCCGCACCCGCGCCCGGTTACGGCTCGGGCAGTCGGCGCCGGAGCAGGCAGAACTCGTTGCCCTCGGGGTCGGCCAGGACGTGCCAGGACTCCTCCCCCGTCTGCCCCACGTCCGCTGGTCGGGCCCCCAGGGCGAGCAGCCGTTCCAGCTCGGCGTCCTGGTCCCGGTCGACCGGGTTCACGTCGAGGTGCAGACGCAGCGGGGACGTCTTCTCCTCCGCCACCAGCGCCAGCACGATGGTCGGGGCGGCTCCGCCGAACCCGGACGCGGGTCCGATCTCGATGTCGGCACCCTCGCGGCCCAGCTCGACGTAACCCAGCACCTCGCACCAGAACCGTGCCAGGGCCTCGGGGTCACGGCAGCCGAGCACCAGCTCCGTCAGTCGACAGCTCACCGGTCGAACCTAGGCGTCATCGCCTGCGGGCGCGAGGGGGAGGAGCGCGCGATGACCCCGGCCGGCTGCTCCCCCGGGCCCACACGCGGGCGTCGGGCCAGGAACGGCACGGGCGACCGGGGTGCGCTGCCGCACCCTGGTCGCCCGTACCGGGGCCGCTGCCCTGCGCTCAGTGCTGCGGGGTGTGGCGACGACGTCTGCCGTACCAGACGGCACCCGCGCCGGCGGTCAGCAGGACACCTGCCGCGACGGCGACCAGTGCGGCGGAGCCGGAACCGGTGTCCGGCAGCCGGGACTCGGGCCCGCCCGGTCCGTACGGGGCCGCAGGCGTCGTCGGCGTGCCGTCCGCGTCGGAGTCCGCCTCGGCGTTCGAGTCGGAGTCCGAGCCGGAATCGGCGTCGGAGTCGGACGTCGAGCTGCGGTCCGTACCGGCGTCGGAGTCGGCGTCCGAAGCGGTGTCCGGACCCGCATCGGAGTCCGCGTCGCTCTCAGCATCGACCGAGGAGGTGGGAGGCGTCGAGGCCGTCGGGCTGTCGCTCTCGGTCGGGCTCTCGGTCGCGGTCGGGCTCACGCTCGCGGTCGGGGTGGTGCTGGGGCTCGGGCTGTCGCTCGGCGTGGCGCTGTCGCTGGGGCTCGGCGTGGCGCTGTCGCTGGGACTCGGGCTGTCGCTCGGCGTGGCGCTGTCGCTGGGGCTCGGGCTGCCGCTGGGCTCCGGGTCAGGCGACGGGGACGCCGCCACGCAGGCGCTGCTGGTGAACACGTTCGTCTGCAGGCTGACCTGGCCGGTCCGGGCCAGGACGCGCCCGTCGACCGTGCTGCCGGTCAGCACGGACACCGACGCCAGGGCCATGACCGACCCGACGAAGGTGGTGCCGGCGTCGATGGTGGCCGAGCTCCCCACCTGCCAGAAGACGTTGCAGGCCTGGGCGCCGCGGATCAGCTCGACGCTGGACCCGGTCCCGATCAGGAGGGCGGAGGGCACCTGGAAGATGAAGACGGCATCGGGGTCGTTCTCGCCGTCCAGGGTCAGGGCGCCGTTGAGCGCCAGTGTGGTGGAGGCGGTGTAGACGCCCCCGACGAGCGTCTCCCCGGTGAGGTCGGGGCCGACAGCGGCCGTGCTGGCCCGCCCGGCCGCGTCGTTGTAGGCGATGCGGAGGTCGGCCTGCGCCGCGGCGGCCACCTCGTCGGCGGCGTGGATGGTGCCTCGCACCTGGCCGGGCGGGAAGCCGGTGATGGCTGCCCCGGGGCTGACACCCAGGTTGTCAGACAGGATGCTGGGCCCGGTGTTGGTGACCGTCTCGGCCCCGAGGACGGAGAAGTCCTCGGCGGTCCCGAGCAGGACGCGCGCCTCGGCGGCCTGGGCGTCGGGAACGACGGCGCCGAGCACCAACCCACCACTCAACGTGAGGGCCGCGGCTGCGGCCAGGAAGGAGATCGACCGGCGCCTGGCTCGAGGAGCGGTGTCGGGGAGAGGACGGGGCAAGACTGCCTCCAGCAGAGCCGACCCAGCGACCGGTCGGCGGCTCGGGGGAACCGGACTCGATCACCGTGGGCGGTGGTATCGACCACCATAGGTCACGTGATCGCCATCACCTAGTACCGGCGTGTCGACCCGTCGTCAGACCCGCGGCCCGGACGGGTCTGCGGCACCCTCCGTGCCACCTGAGACGGCGGCGACGACGCGGTCCACCGCCGCCTCCACCTGCCGACCGACGGCCTCCTCGTCCCCGGACTCGGAGTCGCGCACGAACGCCGTGACGCCACGGGTCAACCCGCAGTAGTCCAGGATCCCGTGCTCGACCTGGGTGCTGAACGCCTGGCCGTAGCCGTGCCGGACGAAGGAGGCCTCGGTGGTGCCGGAGACCGGGATCAGGTGCGCCGTGACCCGTTGCAGCCTCGGCACGACGCACTCCTCCGCGTCGAGGTCGAAGGGCCAGCCCGTGATGAGCACGCGGTCGACCAAGCCCTTGAGCAGCGCCGGCAGGGACCACCACCAGACCGGGAACACCAGCACCAGGTCTGCAGGCGTGGTACCCGGAGATCGTCCGGTCAGGCGCCGGCGACACGCCTGAGCCTTCCTACCGGCTACCAGGTGCTCGCCGGGACCGACCGCGTCATCACGCAGGCGAGTGCGCGGGCGTCACCAGCAGCGGCTGTGCCCCTGGATCACCGCGCGGGCGTCGGCTCCGGCACCACTGCCGGCAGCGTCGCGTCCCCGGGGACGCCGTCGTCGTCTCCTCCGCCGGCACCCGGCCGGGCAGCGGCCTCGACGCCGAGTCCGGGCACGCGCTGGAGGCGCGGAGCGACCCCGGGGCCACCGCCGGTCGTGCGCAGAACCGGGCGCTCAGCGGACGGCTCGACGAGAGTGCAGAGACGTCCGCTGAGCGACCGGTTCTGCACGCCGGGCGGCGCGGGCCCGGCGCCGGGGCGGGAGGCACGCTGCGTGGTCACCCACCGAGGCCCGCCTCGACGACCCCACGGCACCCCGGTGGAGGTGTGGCGGACCGACCAGCCCTCCACCGGCGGCACCACCGGTCCCGAGTGGACGCGGCTGGTCCGCGACGACATCGCCGAGCTGCACGCCCGGCTGACCGACTCCCCGCGGCGGGGGCGACGGCGTCCGGGTACCCCGAGCCCTCTCGAGGTCCCCGCGACCGCGCCGGCGGCGGAGGGCGGTGGCGACGCTGGTCCTGGGTACCCCAGGGGCATGAACCGCGCCAGCCGAGCACCCGCCGACGCCCCCACGGACCAGCCCTCCGCGCACCGGTGAGCCGGTACCGGCGCTGGGCCGTGCTCGCGGTCGGCTGGGTGGTGCTGGTCCTGGGACTGGCGGCCCTGGTGCTGCCGGGACCCGGTCTCGTCCTGGTGGCGCTGGGGCTCGCCATCCTGGGGCGTCACCTCCCCTGGGCCCAGCGGCACCTGCAACCGGTCCAGGCCCGGGCCCACGCCGGCGCGGTCGCGCTGGTGCGGTCACCCCGGCGCTTCGTGGCCCCGGCGCTGCTCTCCGCGCTCCTGGTCGGCCTGGGCGTCGTCTGGCTGGTGGGGCCGGGAGTGCCCACGTGGTGGCCGCTGCACCCGCGGTGGTGGTTGGTGGGCGGACCGGTCACCGGCATCAGCCTGGTGGTCTCGGGCTCGGTGAGCGCGACGGTGCTGCTGCGGACGTGGTCCCGGCGGGCCGAGCTCCGGCTCGAGCACTCCCCCGTCCCCCAGCGCAGCTGACGTCCGGGAACGCACGCTCGACCCTGTCCCCGGGTGCGACCTGGACGGAGCCAGTTCTGAGATGCTGCGGTGGTGGTGGCAGACGAGGGCGCCTACGACCGGGTGGTGCCGGTCCACGACCCGGCGAACCGGTGCGTCCCCCCGCACCGAGGGCGAGGACCGCTGGGCCTGCTGCGGCTGACCGGGGTGTGCGCGGCCACGGTCGGTCTGGGCCACCAGACAGGCACCCGGCGGTGCACGTCCACCACCACCGCCCTCCCGGTCCAGCTGGACGGGGAGCCGGTCGGGCTGCTGGCCGGCGCGCAGGTCACCGTCGAGTCCGCCCACCACGCGCTGCTCACGATCGGCTGAGCGTGCACTACGTCCTCGGCGCCCCTGGCTCCGGCAAGAGCAGCCTGGCCCCGCTGCTGCGGACGCTGCTGCCCGGACGGGTGGTGCTCGACTGGGACGCCCTGATGGAGCCGGCGGGGACGCTGGCCGGGTGGCCCGTCCGCGAGCACCCGGACACCTGGGGCCCCTACTCCGACCTGGTGCGGGCGGTCGTGGGGCAGCTGGGGTCGTCACCGGTGGTGCTCCTCACCGTCTGCACACCCGACGAGCTGCGGGGCTGGCCGCCCGGCCGCTGGCTGCTGCTGGACTGCGACGACACCACCCGACGCACCCGGCTGGCGCCCCGTGGGGACCTGGCGGAGGCGACCGGGGCCGTCGCGGACGCCGCCTCCTACCGGGCGCTCGGGCTGCCAGTGGTCGACACGACCAGCCTGCCGCTGCCGGACGCGGCCCGCCGGCTGGCCGCCGCCCTCGCCGGGTCCGACGCCCGTGGTGACGGCTGAACGACGGGAGTGGTGCCCGGGCGACCGGCTGGGTCCGGGCCGCGGACCCCAGCCGAGACCCTGCGTCCCGAGCAGCGCCGGCTACGGCACCGGTGCCCGGTCCAGCACCAGCAGCCACGAGCGGTAGTGCTCGACCACCGAGCCGCCGAGCCCCTCCACCGCGTGCGCGGCGGCCCCCACCTCCTGGGACGACCAGTCGCTGAAGGTGCTGAACAGCCGCCGCACCTGGTCGGTGTCCAGTCGGGTGCTCCAGGACCAGACGCTGGTCCCCGTTACCGTGAAGTGGCCGCTGCGGGTCAGCTCCCCGGTCGTGACGACCACGTCCTCGGCGTCCGGTCCCCGGCGCGGCGGCGTCGGCCGTGCCGCGACGATCTCGGCCAGCCGGTCCCGGAACGGGGTCCGGACGTCGGGGTCGCCGAAGACGTTGCGCCACACCGCGAGCCGCCCGCCCGGCACCAGCAACCGGTGCAGTCGCGGCAGCAGCACGTCCAGCTCCATCCAGTGCACGGAGGTCGCGGCGACGGCCAGCTCGAAGGACGAGGCCGGCCGCTCGAGCTCCTCGGCCCGGCACACCACCACCTCGGCGCCGGGGCAGCGCTCACCGAGCACCGCAGCCAGCCGGGGACCGGGCTCCACGGCCGTGACGGACAGGCCGGCGGCGAGCAACCCGCGGGTGGCCTGGCCCGAGCCCGCCCCCAGGTCCAGCGCCCGGTGCCCCGGCTCCAGGAGCCCCCGATCGCGCAGCTCCCGCCACAACGCCTCCGGGTACGGCGGGCGGGCCCGGTCGTAGTCCTCGGCCCGGGCCTCGAAGTGCATCGGGTCGACCACGAGCGCCAGCCTACGATCGCGAGCCGGCCGCCGGGCCCCGTCGGCGTCTACGCTCACGGACCCAGGGCATGTCGAGAAGCACCGGACGGCTCCGCTCACCAGATGAGGGGCCGCGAGGAGCGCGGCCCACGACACAGGGAGAACCACCATGCCGAAGTACCTGCTGCTCAAGCACTACCGCGGCGGCCCGGAGCCGCACCGCAAGGTCCCCACCATGGACCAGTGGGCGCCCGAGGACGTCGAGGCCCACATGGCCTTCCTCGGCCACGTCAGCGAGCTGCTGCAGGAGCGGGGCGAGTTCGTCGACGCCCAGGCGCTCACCCCGGAGCGCACGTTCGTCCGCTACGGCGGACCCGAGGCCGCCCCCGTCACCTCCGACGGACCGCTGCCCGAGACCAGCGACCTCGTCGCCGGCTGGTACATGATCGACGTGGAGTCCCGTGAGCGCGCGATCGAGCTCGCCGCCTACGTGTCCTCCGAGCCGGGTCCCGGCGGGGAGCCGCTGTACGAGTGGATCGACGTCCGCGAGGTCATGTCCGAGGCACCCGCCCAGGACTGAGGTGACCGACCAGCCGACGCCGCTGCGGGACGAGGGTGCCCTGCGCGCCCTCGTCCCGCAGGTGCTGGCCGCCATGGTGCGGCGCGGAGAGGACTTCGACGCCGCCGAGGACGCCCTGCAGGAGGCGCTGCTGGAGGCACTGCGGGTCTGGCCGGAGCACCCGCCGCAGCACCCGCGTGCCTGGCTGACCACGGTGGCGACGCGACGTCTGGTCGACGCCCGGCGCAGCGAGGCGGCCCGCCGGCGCCGGGAGGAGAGGACCGACGCCGAACCCGCGCCGGCCGCCACCGAGGCCGGCGACGACACCCTCTTCCTGCTGTTCTGCTGCTGCCACCCCGACCTCACCCCCGCCTCGCAGGTGGCGCTCACCCTCCGCGCGGTCGCCGGGCTCACGACCCGGGAGGTCGCCGAGGCCTGCTACGTCCCGGAGGCCACCATGGCCCAGCGCATCAGCCGGGCCAAGCGCACCCTGCGCGGACGCCGGCTCGACCAGCCGGGAGACCTCGCGGTGGTGCTGCGGGTGCTGTACCTCGTCTACACCGCGGGGCACGTGGGCCGGGTGGACCTGGCCGCCGAGGCGATCCGGCTGGCACGCCAGCTGACCCTGGCCACCGACGAGCCCGAGGCCCGGGGGCTGCTGGCCCTGATGCTGCTCAACCACGCCCGGCTCCCCGCCCGCTCCGACGCCGAGGGCCGGATCGTCACCCTCGACCGGCAGGACCGGAGCCGCTGGGACACCCGCGAGATCGCCGAGGGGGTGGCGGTGCTGCAGTCCGCGCTGGCCCTGCAGACCGACGAGCGCCCGCCCGGTCGCTACCAGGTCGAGGCCGCCATCGCCGCCCTCCACGACGACGCCGTCAGCGTGGAGGAGACCGACTGGCCGCAGGTGCTCGCCTGGTACGACGACCTGCTGGACCTGAGTGCGGACCCGGTGCGCCAGGACCCCGCCGGCGTCCTCGGACGGGCGGTGGCGGTCGGGCACGTCCACGGCGCCGCGGCCGGTCTGCGTGAGACCGATCGGCTGGGCGACGTGATCGGGGACCGGCACCGGTGGCACGCCGCGCGCGCCCACCTGCACGAGCTGGGGGGCGAGCTCGCCGAAGCCGCCATGGCCTACGCCGAGGCGGCCCGGCGGGCGACCCAGGTCACCGAACGGGACCACCTGGTCCGACGCGCCGCCGAGTGCCGGCGTGCGGCCTCCGAGGCGCCGCCCGAGTGACCTGAGGGGCTGGGTCCGGCCCCGGTCGTCGATCCCGTCGCCCCGCGCACGTCCCCCACGCCGGGTCAGGACGACCGGCGGACCGGCTCAGCCCCGGCCGCGGCGCGTGTTCCGCCGGTCCGCCGAGCGCACCACCGTCTCCGCCGTGCGGGTCAGCGTGGAGCCGGCCTCGCGGGCCCTCTGGCGCAGCACCTCGTAGGCCTCGTCCGGGTCGGTGCCCGTCTGGTGGGCCAGCACGCCCTTGGCCTGCTCCACGACGATCCGCCCGGCCAGCGCCGTGCGCAGGCTCTCCTCCACCTCCGCCGGGCCCATCGGCACCGCCCGGGCCACCACGAGGCTGGCGATGTCGGCCAGCAGCTGGCCGGTGGCCTGGTCGGCGACCTCGGCCGTCGGGTAGAAGACGTTGAGCCCGCCCAGCACCAGGCCCTGCCAGCGCATCGGGAAGCCCTGGACGGCGTGGTAGCCGCTCTCGACGATCGCCGGACCGATGGTCCCCCACCGGGCGGCCAGCGCCTCCTGGCCGCGCACGGTCACCGCCTCCCCCGACGCCACGGTCTCCACGCACGGGCCGTCGTCGACCTGCTGCTGGTACAGCTCCAGCTCCGCGACCCGGTGCGAGGTCGCGGCCAGCAGCTCCAGCGGTGCGCCGGGACGGGGCTGGACCAGGATGCCGAGGGCCGCCGCGTGCACCAGCTCGGCGCAGTCGCTGAGGAGGTGGTCCAGGCTGTCGGTGACGTCACCGTGCTCGACCATGCCGACGACGGCGGCCGCGAGCACCTCTGTGGTGGTGATGCTCATCGTGCGTCTCCTTCCGGGTCGGGGTCGATGCGGGTGAAGTCCAGGGCGCGCTCGAGGACCTGGGTGGCGGTGTCGTCCATGGTCTGGTCGGCGGCGAAGGAGTGCGCGCGCAGCAGGGCGTAGGCGTCGTCGGCGCTGAGCCCCAGCTGGGCCAGCACCATGCCGGTGGCCTGGTGCAGACGGCTGCGCTGGGCCCAGGTGTCGCTGGCCGCGAGCGTCTGCAGGGACTCGGGGCTGACCAGCACCGCCCCGACCGCGTCGACCAGCAGCTGCAGCGACTCCGGGGCCGTCGCCGGCGCACGCGGCTCGCGCCGGTAGCAGGTGAAGGCCCCGGTCGACCGGCCGCGGGAGCGCATCGGCACGGCGTCGATGTAGCACGGGCCCACCGTGTCGGTGATGACCGAGGCCGCCTCGGCCCACTCCGCCGGCGGATGACGGGTGCTGAGGGTCGAGCTGACCCCGGTGAGGAAGGCGCGGGGGCCAGGGCCGGCGCGCAGCACCTCCTGCAGGTCGTCCAGCCGGTCCGCGGTCTCGTCGGTGGCGCCGAGGGGGTGGTGCTCGGTGGTTCCGGTGGCCAGCGACAGAGCACCCCCGTCGGCGCCGGCCGTCACCGTGGTGAGCCGGCAGAGCCGCAGCGCCAGCGGTTCGGGACTGTCCTCGGCGACGGCGCGGGCCACCATCGCCAGCACCTGCCTCCCGGACAGCTGCAGCGGGTGCTCAGTCATCCTGGTGCCGCCACCCGCCACGGCCCGTGTCGTCGTCCGGATGATCCCGCGTGCGGGCGGAGGCGGCCTGGTCGACGAGCTCGGCGGCGATCTCGACCAGCTTGCGGTTGCCCTGCTGGGAGACCCGGGCGAGGAACTCGAAGGCGCGCTCGGCACCCAGCTGGTAGCGCTCCATCACGATCCCGGTGGCCTGCCCGATCAGCTGGCGCGTCCCCAGGGCGGCGGTCAGCTGGCTCTCGCGCATCCGCCGACCCAGCAGGTGGCTGGCGTGGGAACCGAACAGGACCGCGACGTGGGTCGACGCCTCGTCGAAGGCGGACGGCTGGTCGCCGTAGAGGTTCAGGCCGCCGATGCTCTCGCCGTCGTCGTAGAGGTCCAGACCCATCTGCGAACGCACCCCGAGGTCGACGGCCCGGGGGGCGAAGCGGGGCCACCGCTCATCCGTGTGCAGGTCGTGGCTGGTCCGGCGCTGCCGCTGCCGGACCGCCTCCACGCACGGGCCCTCACCGAGCTCGTGCTGGACGGCGTCGAGGCGCCGCACCAGGTCGTCGGACGCCGCGATCGTCTCGAGGCGCCCGTTGCGACGACTGATCGAGATCGAGACGTGGTCCGCTCCGGGGACGGTCTGCTGAGCCGCTGTGACCAGGAGGTCCAGGGCCTCCTCCAGAGAGGTCTCGCCGTGGGACCGCCGGGCCACCTCCTCCAGCACGGTGGACAGCTCCGCGACGTCCATGGTCGACCTCCGCTCCGGGCACGCGCAGCGCCCATCTCCCGACGGTATCCCACCCGGCTCGTCCTCCCGCCCCCCGCGGATCAGACCCGCAGGGAGTCCCAGGCGAACCCCCTTGTCCCGACCCGGGCGCGGGGAGACACTGAGCACGGGTCGAGAACCGGGCCGCCTCGTACCTCTCGAAGGTGTGGTCCCCGTGTCGGCTCCCGTCCTCCCCTCCCCCTCACCCGGTGTCCTCCCCCCGTCGGGGGCCGGACGCTTCAGCGCCCTGCTCGACGAGGACGTCTGGTCCTGGTCCGAGGAGCTGGTCAGGCTGCTCGGACACGCGGAGCAGCCGACCCTCGTCACCACCGAGCTGTTCCTGCACCACGTCCTGCCACCGGACCGGCCGGTTGCCGCGGCCCTGCTCGAGGCGGCCACCGAAGGTCCCTGCACCGTCCGGCTTCGGGCCCGGACCAGCCGGGGACGCGACCTCGTGCTGGACGTGAGCGCAGCACCACGCCCTCGGGCTGCCGGGGCCCCGAGCTGGTTGTCCAGCGGCATCGAGGGCACCGTGGCCCCCGTCGCCGACCGGGCGCACGAGGTGGCGGGGAGTCCGTCCACCCGCCCGGTCGAGGACGCCCGTGAGCTCCTGGTGCTCGCCCTGGGTCTGGGGAGGGACGCAGCACTGGCCCTGCTCACCCACCACGCCCGGGCCCGCCGGCTGACCGTGGCGGAGCTGGCCCGTGACCTGGTGCGCGTCTGTGCGGCGGTGCCCACCTCCCAGCTGTCGCAGGCCCTGGTGGCCGCGGCGCTGTCCGGTGCGGCTGACACCCCGCACGCCGCTGCCTCCCACCCCGGCGCCGCTGATCCTGGTGGCGCGGGGTTCCCGGCCCGTGGCGCTAGTGCCATCCCCTGAGGACCGCCGCAACCCGTCCCGGACGGGCACGGTGCGTCCAGGGGCCGCGCCGGCCCGGAACCCGACCCGACCGTCGGTCTGCACCGGTGCGGTCAGGGAGGAACACATGGGTTCGACCACGACGACCCCCCGCCGAGGACGACACCGCCCGCCGAGCACGCCGCAGAGCCCGCCGGGCCACCTGTCCGGTGCCGGGGCGTCCGCGTGACGGTGGGGTCGGACGAGCAGCGGGTGACCGCGCTGGTCCGGTCGCTGCACGAGCAGCCGACAGTCGACGCGCTGGCGCACCTCTACGACGTGACCGGACCGGCGGTCTACACCTGGGCCCTGGACAAGGCGCCCCGCCCGCTGGCCGAACGCATCGTCGTCGACACCTACACCAACCTGTGGCTCAGGTCCTCCACCTACAGCACCGGGGTCCCCGGCTGGAGCTGGGTGCGCGCCCAGGCCCTGACCGCGTTGCAGCACCACCGCGCGCCGGACCCCGGCGTCCGGCCCGACGCTCCTGCCTGAGCGGTGTGGTCCGGCTACACCTGGCCGGGCAGACGGCGCCGGGTGACCAGCTCGGTGGCGACCGCGTGCAGCTTGCGGTTCTCGGCCTGGCTGACCCGGGTGAGGACGCTGAAGGCCTGCGCGGCGTCGACGCCGTAGCGCTCCATCAGGATCCCCTTGGCCTGCCCGATCAGGTCGCGGCTGGCCAGCCCCTGGCTCAGCTGGTCCAGCTTCTGCGCGTCGGCGAAGGCGATCGCGGCGTGGCTGGCGAAGATCAGACCGACGTGCTCGGAGTCGTCGTCGAAGGCCCCCGGACGGCGGCCGTAGAGGTTGAGCGCCCCCAGCGTGTCCCCGACGACGTAGAGCTGGAAGGACAGCATGCTCGCCGCACCCAGCTCCGCAGCCCGGGCGGCGAACCGCGGCCACCGGGACTCGGTGCGCATGTCGGGCACCCGCACCGTCTGCTGCTCGTAGGCCGCATCCAGGCAGGGCCCTTCCCGCACCGCGGACTGGACCTCGTCCACCCTCCGCGGCAGGTCCCCGCTCGCGCTGGAGGAGGTGATGTCCCGCCTCCCGCGCACCACGCTGATCGACCCCTCGTCCGCACCCGGGATGAGAGACACCGCGGCCACGACCAGCTCGTCCAGCATGGCACCGGTGTCGCGCTCGCCCTGGAGCTGCCGGGCCATCTCGCCGAGCTGCCGGGCGAGCAGGTCCTCACCGCCCTGGCGCCCGGACGGCTGCTGGTTGACTGGTCCCCGCGACACGCTGCCTCCTGGTGGGTCGCCGTCCACGGCGGACGGTTCTCGCGCGGCAGCGACCCTGCAGCACCAACCTGCCACACGCCCGGCCCCGGCGACGCCACGGTGGTCCCCCTCTTGTCCCCCGACCGAGGGGGAGACCACCTGGCGACTCCCCGGGGGCTCAGCCCCGTGCTGCCGCCGACGGACCGCCGGCGGGCGGTCCGCCGTGACCGGGCACGGCTGTCGTGCAGCCGTCGGCGAGCACATCGACACGTCCTGCGGTCCGGTGGGCTCGAGGCTCCCGGAGGGCTCTGCTGCTCATGGGCGGACCACCGACGTGGTGCAGGTGCCTGGACAAGATGCCACCGAGCGGAAGGCGGCCCCCGGGGCGGCACGACCGGACGCGGCACACGGCTGGTTCAGCGAGATCAGTGAACCGGCGGGTACCGACGCTGTCAAGGATCCGCGCCGGGGAGAAGTGCACCAGACGGCACACCGTCGTCTAACCGACGTCGGCGACGACCTGCACGGCGCGCTGGACGAGGCTGACGCCGAGCCGGCGGGCCGAGGCCTCGAGCTCGGCCCGGGCGCTGGCCACGGTGTGCCCGCGGGCCAGCAGCACGCCGATGGCCCGGTCGACCTGGGTGGCCTCGACGAGCCCCCGCAGGTCGTCGTGCTGGGAGGGAGGGGGCAGGTGCGCGTCCAGGACCACCTCCGCAGGACCGAGGTGGAGCGCGTGGCAGAGGTCCGCCGCCAGGTCCACGAAGGCGCCGGGGGTGGAGGCCCAGAAGGTGAAGGCCCCCCCGGCGCCGCCGGTCAGGGCGAGGACCGGGACGTGCAACGACGTGGTGGCCTCGCCGACCGCCGGCCACCGGGTCAACCGGACCGGCGTGGCCCCTCCGGCCAGCAGCAGCTCCAGCCCCAGGAAGGAGCGCACCGCGCCACGCAGGCTGTCCACCAGCGCGTCCAGCAGGCTCGGGAGGTGGTCGGGCGCCTGGCCGGTGGCCAGGGCGAGGTCGTGGAGGGCGGCGGTCAGTTCCGTGGTACTGCCCACAGAGGTGCTCCGAACGAGCGGCCCGATCGCCGGCACTGCCTGGTTCACAGCGGCGGACCGCGCGCTGGGAGACGTCGGCGCAGGTGAGCCCCACCTCGGGCTGGGCTCGTCCGCCGACGCCGGTGAGTCTACGTCAGCCGAGGTGCCGGCGTACGTCGATCACTCGTGCTCGGTGTGCCGGGCCCTCGAGCGGCGGACCGCCTCATCGACGATGGTGCGGGCCAGGGCCGACATCTTCGTGTGCTGGTGCTGGCTCAGCGTGCGGAGCCGCTCCAGCGCCTCCGCCGGGGTGCCGCCGGAACGTGCCAGCATGATGCCCACGGCCTGGTCGACCACGGAACGCTCCTCCAGCGAGGACCCCAGCCGCTGGGCCAGCCGCACGGCCTGGGCCAGCACGTGCGCGTTCTGGACCGCGATCGCCGCCGGGACGGCGAACACCTCCCCCAGGGAGGCCGCCCGGTCGTCGAAGACGTGCTTGTCGCGCGCGTAGACGTTCAGCGCCCCCACCACCTCAGGCCCCACCAGCAGCGGCAGCGACACCGCGCTGTGCACGCCGAGCCGGGCCACCCGGGAGCCGAACCGCACCCACCGGTGGTCACCACCCAGGGAGCCGGACACCACCGTGGTGCCGAGCGCGGCCGCGTCGATGCAGGGACCCTGCCCGAGGCCGTACTGGATGGCGTCGACCTCGGCCACGAAGTCGGAGGTGGTGACGATGGTGTCCGGGCGGCCCGACTCGAGGAGCGTCAGCCCGGCGCCATCGGCGCCGGGGATGGCCCGCACGGCCAGCAGGGCCACCCGGGTCAGCGACTCCTCGAGCGGCTGGCCGGCCATGGAGAGCCCGGCCAGGTCCCGCAGACTGCTCTCCAGGTCCCGCTCCTGGGAAGAACGGTCACCCTCGTCGTCGTCCGGCACCGGCGTCCCCGTTCACGTCGTCCCTCAACGGGACCGGGACCCCGGCCTCCGACGCAGCCTGGCGCTGGCGCTGGCTCCGAGGCTTACAGCCTACGCCGATCAGACCCGGCCGCGCAGGATCCTGTTCCAGTACGTCCACGGCAGCAGGTAGCGGTCGACCAGCCACCAGACCCGGCGGGAGGTGACCTGGTCCACCAGCGGGACCGAGGAGACGATCCGGTCCGCGCCGTCGTACTCACCGAAGGACAGCCGGCTCAGCGAGGTCGCGATCGGCCCGACGGTGTAGCCGTCGTAGCGGCTGAGCGGGTCCCCGCGCCGGCTCCTGCGGATGTTCTCCACCAGCACCGAGACCTGGCGGCGCAGCGCTCCACCGGTGCGCGCGGTGCCGAGGTCGGCCCCGTCCCCGATGCACCAGACGTGCTGATGACGGGGATGACGCAGCGTCTCCGGGTCCACGGCGAGGTGACCGAGGCTGCCGGGCGACTCCAGGCCCGAGGCGGCGACGAAGTCCTGCCCGACGTAGGGCGGCAGCAGGTGCAGCAGGTCGACCGGCAGCCGCTCGCGGCCCGCGGGCCCCTCCAGCACCACGACGGCGCCGTCGTCCTCGACCGCCGCCACGGCGGCCCTGCGGAGCCTCACCCCGTAGTCGTCGAGGTGGGTGCGGATCTCGCGGTCGATCCTCGGCACCGGGTGGACGTCCTCGGTGTCGCAGACCAGCAGCACCTCGATGTCGTCCAGCACGCCGGTGCGGCGCCAGTGGTCGCAGGCCATGAACAGCGGCTTGAGCGCGGTCTCGCGACCCGAGGAGGGGTCGGCGTGGATGCTGAAGACCGCCCTCCCCGAGGTGAGTCCCCGGACGGCGTCCCAGGTGCGGGTCACCAGGTGCTCGTCGAAGGTGCTGCACAACCGGCCGGCGGCGACCGCCTCGGCCGCGCCGGGGACAGGGTCCCAGCTCACCCGGGAGCCCGGGGCGAGCACGAGGTCGCCGTACCCGAGCACGCTCCCGTCGGCGCAGGTCACGGTGCGCTGCACCGGGTCGACCGCGACCACCATGCTGCGGTGCCAGCGCACCCCGTCGGGGACGACGTCGGCCTGGGGGCGACGGAGCTCCTCCATGGTGCACCGCCCGGCGCCGACGTAGTTCTGGAGCGGCTTGTAGGAGTGGGTCTCGGTGGCGTCGACGACGACCACGTCGGGGCAGCCCTGCCGACGGAGCAGGGCGGCGGCGGAGATGCCCCCGTTGCCCGCACCGACCACCACGACGTCGTGGGTCCGGGACTGCGGAGGCGCTGAGGTGCTCACCCGGCGAGCGTACGCGCGGGGCCCACCCGGACCAGACAGCTCGGGTCGGGCGGCATCCGGTCCAGCCGCACGGCCGTGGAGGAGCCGACCCGGACGCCGGACGCGGCCAGCGCGCGCAGCAGGGTCGCCAGCACGGACAGGGTCAGGTCCTCGCCCGGGCAGCGGTGCCCGGTGGACACCGCTCCTCCTCCCTGGGGCAGCAGGTTCCACGGCGTGACGGTCTGGGTGGCGAACCGGTCGGGGTCGAAGACGTCGGGCCGGGGCCACAGGACGGGGTCGTGGTCGGTGGCCCAGACGTTGAGCACCAGCAGCGAGCCGGCCGGGACGTCCACCCCGCGCCACACCAGGTCCTGACCCGGGGTGGCGGCCAGGGCCGGTGCGAAGGGGTAGACCCGGCGCACCTCCTGGGCCACCCACAGCGAGGACACCTCGCCCTCGGCCAGGCGCCGCCGCAGCTCCGGGAGGTCGTCCAGCGCCCGGACCCCCGAGGACACCAGCCAGGTGACCGCCACCAGCGGCCGGAGCAGGTTGAGGGTCTCCACCGCGGCGACCCGCAGCGGCAGCAGGTCGCCGTCGAGGTCGCGGTGCCCGGCGACGACGTCCAGGGGGTCCGCACCGCCCGGACCGGCGGTCCCGCGCTCGCGGCGCTCCCGCAGCTGCCCGGCCACCCAGAGCTCGCTCCTGGCCCGCGCCAGCCGGGCCCGGACCTGACGGGCGCCGACCGACCCGAAGCCGTCGACCATGGCCACCATGTCCGCGGCACGTCGTCGCCCGTCGGTCGGGTCCAGGGCCAGACCCAGCCACCGGCAGCCGGCCCGGAGGATCAGCAGGCTGACCTCCTCGTGCAGGTCCACGGTGCCCTCCCACCCGTCGACGGCCCCCTCCCACCCCTGGGTCAGGTCGGCGACCACCCGGGCGCTGGCCGCCGGGGTGGCCAGGCTGGTGAAGAGCGCCTTGCGGTGGTGGTGGCCCGCGCCGTCGAGGGTGTGCACGGCGCCGTGGCCGAAGAGGGAGCCGACCACCAGCTCCGGCAGCGCCGGCGCCCGGCGCAGGCTCGGTTCGGTGTAGAAGAGGCGGGCACCCTCCTCCCCGCGCACCACGGTCGCCCGGCGTCCCATCAGCCGCATCCGGACCACCTCGGCACCGGTGTCCCCGAGCTCGTCGAAGAAGCGGTAGCCACGTCGGAGCAGCTTCAGGGTCTGGTCACCTGGGAGGGTCAGGGCGGTCGGGACCGCAGGTGGTGCGCTCATGCGCGGGGAGTACCCCGGGGAGGTCGCCTGAACCGGCTCCCCCAGGCCCTCCCGAGCTCCCACCCTGGGGCGCTCGTGGGGCCGGCGCGGACACGGTTCGCCCGGCCCGAGACGCCCCGCGGGGGTCGCCGGTCAGCCCCTGCCGGTGGCTCCGCGCCCGCCGGGCTCCTCGGGACCGGTGTCGGGGGTGACCGCCTCCTCGACGTCCTCGGGGCTGGCCGTGACGCCGGCGAGGGGGTCCGAGCCGCGGGTGCCGGAGGGATCGGGGTCGGCCCGCACGCCCTCGGTGCGGATGTCGCGGGGCGGTGCCCCGCCGTCGGAGGCGCGCGCCACCGACTGGGTGGTGTCGGCCGCGCCGGAGCGGGACTCGGGGTTGTTGCGGACGTCGATCTCGTGCTCGGGGTCGCTCATGGGCCCACCCAACCACGCCCCGCCGACAGTCCGCGCCGGGGTGGCGGCCGGTCGTCCGGACCGGGCCGACGGCTCAGACGTCGAGGGACAGCGTCAGCGTGACCACCTCGCTGTCCGCCACCCCCTCGGCACGGCGGACGGCCAGCTTGAGCGGCACCAGGTAGCCACCGTCCCTGGGGAAGAGCGAGGTCCGCCACCGGGTGCCGCCCAGCCGGACGCCGACCGGGATGACGCCCCAGCCGTAGGTGAGCGCGCGGGCGACCGAGGCGATGGCCTCGGACTCGTCGTCGGGCACGGCCACGTAGTAGTAGGGCGAAGGACCTCGCCACTCGAACACCGTCCCGGAGAAGATGAGCTCCACCCGTCGGAGTCTGTCACCGGTGGGGCCACCCGTCACGGTACCGGCCTCGGCGGAGCACCCTCCGGCCGCGGCCCCGTGCGCAGCCAGGAGCAGACCGGGCCACGAGCGCTGCTCGAGGATCCCCCGCGGGCGACGGGTGGGGGCTGCGTCCTCCGCGCTACGGGCCCGTGAACCTCGTTGCCGGTGCCGCCTCCCGGAGGGACAGTGACTCCATGACCTCCTACGTCTCCCACACCTCGATCGACTGCCGCGACGCCTACACCCTGTCCAGCTGGTGGGCCGGGGTCCTCGGCTACCGGGAGGACCCCGAGGACCCCAACCTGCCCGGGCACGAGGAGTGCCTGGTCGTCGACCCCGACACCGGGCACCAGCTGCTCTTCATCGAGGTGCCGGAGGAGAAGTCGGTGAAGAACCGGATCCACCTCGACCTCCGTCCCCGCACCGGCACCCGCGACGAGGAGCTGGAGCGGCTGCTCGGGCTCGGGGCCCGGGTCCTCCAGGACCACCGCGGTCTGCACGGTCCGGGTACCGGATGGGTCGTGCTGGCCGACCCGGAGGGCAACGAGTTCTGCATCCTGCGGTCGCAGGCCGAAGGCGGCGCCTGAGGGCGGGGTCCGGCAGCACGACCTGCTGGGCTGAGGTCAGGGGCGGGTCCGGGCGGTGTCGCGGCCGAGGGCCTCGAGCAGCCGGAGCCAGGTCTCGCTGATGGTCGGGTAGGACGGCACGGCGTGCCAGAGCCGGCTGACCGGCACCTCCCCCACCACGGCGATGGTCGCGGCGTGCAGCAGCTCGGCTACGTCCTGACCGACGAAGGTCGCCCCGACCACGACCCCCCGGGCCTCGTCCACCAGCAGCCTCGACTGCCCGGTGTAGCCCTGGGCGTGCACGTAGGTGCCGGCCAGCGAGGCCAGGTCGTGGTCGACCACGCGGACGTCCAGCCCCGCCTCCTGCGCGGCGGCCGTGGTCAGCCCGACGCTGGCCACCTCGGGGTCGGTGAAGACGACCTGCGGAACGGCGCGGGCGTCGGCGGTGGCGACGTGCGCGCCCCACGGTGCGTCGTCCACGGCGGCCCCGGTGGCCCGGGCGACGATGACGTCGCCGGCGGCGCGGGCCTGGTACTTGCCCTGGTGGGTCAGCATGGCGCGGTGGTTGAGGTCGCCCACGGCGTAGAGCCAGTCCACCGGCTCCCCATCACGCAGCACCCGCAGCGTGTCGTCCACGTCGAGCCAGGCGCCGTCCTCCAGCCCCACCGTGGCGAGACCGAGGTCGTCGGTGCCGGGACGCCGACCAGCCGCCACCAGCACCTCGTCGGCCTCCAGCACCGACCCGTCCGACACCTGCACCCGGACGCCGTCGGGGCCGCGGCGCACCTCGCTGGCCTGGACGCCCGTGCGGACGTCCACGCCGCGCTCGACCAGGGCCTCCCGCACCAGGCGCCCGGCGAAGTCCTCGTTGCCCGACAGCAGCTCGGAGCGGGCCAGCACGGTCACGGTGGAACGGAGGTCGCTCCAGGCGGTGGCCAGCTCGCAGGCCACCACGCCGCCGCCGACCACGACCAGCCGCCCGGGCACCTCCCCGGCCGAGGTGCCGTCGTGGCTGGTCCACGACCGGCTGTCCCGCAGCCCCGGCACGTCGGGCACGGTGGCCGAGCTGCCGGTGCACAGGGCGACGGCGTGCCGGGCCCGCAGCACCCGGGTGCTCCCGTCGGCGGCGGTGACGGTGACCTCGCGCTCGCCGGTCAGGCGGCCGTGGCCGCGGACCAGGTCGATGCCGGTCTGCTCCAGCCAGGACACCTGCGAGTCGTCGGACCAGTGCGAGGTCACCTCGTCGCGGTGGTCCAGGACGGCGCGGGCGTCGAGCCCGCCGACCTCGACCCCGGCGGCGCGCTGGGCGGCCCGGCGCGCGGACCCGCTGCGCAGCAGCGCCTTGGAGGGCATGCAGGCCCAGTAGGAGCAGTCGCCCCCGACCAGCTCCGCCTCCACCACGACGGTGCTGAGCCCGCCGGCCACCGCCTGCCCGGCCACGTTCTCCCCGGTGGAGCCGGCGCCGACCACCACCACGTCGTACTCCTGCTGCTGTCCCGCCACGTCCGATCCCGTCTCAGTCACGGTCGAACGCTAACGCGTCGGGGCCGGCGGCGCTGCGGGGACCGGATGAAGGTTTCCTCATCGCCGGCTCATCGCGTGTTCACACCCGGCTGGGAGGCTTCCGCTCATGCGGGTGCTGAGACTGGTCGGGATCATCCTGGGGCTGATGGCGGTGGTGGTGGCGCTGGCCGTGGCCAGCCAGTCCCTCGCCGTCAACCGTGACCCGGCGCCGGTGGACCCCGCACCGGTGACCGTCTCCCTCCGACCCACCCCGACTCCCTCGGCCCCCAGCCCGGCGCCGTCCCCGACCGGCTCCGCCCGCGCCGACGAGCCCGGCGGCACGTCCGGGCCCGGTGACGAGGCGCCCGAGGGGTCCCCGACCGGGCGCGTGCAGGACGAGGGCGACGACGACCCGGCGGCCGGCGCGGACCGCACGGCCTCGCAGGCCCCGGTGCCACGGACCACCCGGGCACCCGCCCCGCAGCCCCGGCCGGAGACGCGCACGCAGGGCGACGACGACGGGGACGACGACGACGGCGACGACTCCGGTGAGAATGGGGACGATGACGACGGGGACGACGCTGGGGAGGGTGATGACGACTGATGCGCGCCCGCCCGCCCGCACCACCGTCTCGGCCCGCCTGCGGATCGTCGGCTGGATCGTGCTCACCACCATCGTCACCCTGATCTCGGTGCTGGTCACCGCCCGGTCGCTGCTGCTGGCCGAGGTCTACGAGCAGGCGAACGCGGGCCTGGTGCAGGAGGTCGAGGAGTTCCGTCGCTTCGCCTCCGAGGGCCGCGACCCGGAGACCAGCCAGCCCTACTCCGACGTCGCGGCGCTGATGAACCGCTACTTCGACCGCCAGGCCCTGACCGCCGACGAGGTGCTGGTCGCGGTCACCGAGCGGCAGCGCGACCGTCCGGTCTACGCCGGCAGCGACGGGGTCCTGGGGTACCGGGTCACCGAGGACGCCGACCTGCTGGACCGGGTGCTGGCCGACCCCCGCGCCAGCGGGGCCGAGACGCTGCCGAGCGGAGGTCCGCTGCAGTGGGCCAAGGTGCGGGTGCAGACCCAGGGCGACGTCGGCACCCTGGTGGTGATGCAGTTCGTCCGCGGCGCCGAGCAGCAGGTCGAGCGGACCGTGAGCATCCTGCTCTACGTGGCGATCGGCGCCGTGCTCCTCACCGCCAGCATCGCCTGGTTCGTGGCCGGGCAGATCCTGCGGCCGGTGCGCCAGGTCCGCCAGGTGGCCGCCGACATCACCGAGCACGACCTCAGCCAGCGGGTGCCGGTGACCGGCAACGACGACATCGCCGCCCTGGCCACCACCTTCAACGACATGCTGGACCGGCTGGAGTCGGCCTACGACTCCCAGCGCCGCTTCCTCGACGACGCCAGCCACGAGCTGCGCACCCCGATCACCATCATCCGCGGGCACCTGGAGCTGCTCTCCGACGACGAGCGGGAGCGGGCCGGGACGCTGCGCCTGGTCGACGACGAGCTGAGCCGGATGGGCCGCATCGTCAGCGACCTGCTCCTGCTGGCCAAGGCCGAGCAGAGCGACTTCGTCACCCCGCAGCCGACCGACACCGCCGACCTGCTGCTCGACATCGAGGCCAAGTGCCAGACCCTGGGCGCGAGGAACTGGCAGCTGGTGCGGATCGCCGAGGGCCACGTGGCGCTGGACCGGCAGCGGATCACCCAGGCCATGCTGCAGCTGGCCGCCAACGCGGTGCAGTACAGCCCGGAAGGTTCCCGGGTGCAGGTCGGCTCGGAGTTCGAGGGCGAGGGCCCGGACCGGCTGCTGCGGCTGTGGATCGCCGACCAGGGGCCCGGGGTGCGTCCGGAGGAGCTGACGGTCATCTTCGACCGGTTCCGGGTGGGCAGCGCCAGGCAGTCCGCCGACGTGGCCGGGCCGGTACCCCGCAGCGGTGCCGGTCTGGGCCTGAGCATCGTCCGCACCATCGCCGAGGCCCACGGGGGGACCGCCTTCGTGCAGAGCACCCCCGGCCACGGAGCCCGCTTCGGCGTCCTGGTCCCCGCGGCCGAGCTCGTCCGCCTGCCCGGCAGCGGAGCGCCCGCGACGGCCGACCACGACCACCACGACCTGCTGCCCGGAGGGACCCCCAGATGAGTCGGATCCTGCTCGCCGAGGACGACCCCCGGATCGCCTCCTTCGTGGAGAAGGGTCTGCGGGCGGCCGGCTACGCCACCATGCTGGCCATCGACGGCGACACCGCCCTGATCATGGCCCGCAGCGGCGGGTTCGACCTCCTCGTGCTCGACCTCGGGCTCCCCCGCCGGGACGGGTTCGAGGTGCTCGCCCAGCTGCGCAGCGAGGGGGTGACCACCCCCGTGGTCGTGCTGACCGCCCGGGACTCCGTCACCGACACCGTGAGCGCGCTGGAGGGCGGGGCCAACGACTACATGACCAAGCCGTTCCAGTTCGCCGAGCTGCTGGCCCGGATCCGGCTGCGGGTCCGTGACGAGGGACCCACCACCCCCACCCCCCAGCTCAGCCACCGCGGGCTGGTGCTGGACCTCCACACCCGCCGGGCCCACACCGGGGCCGACGTGGTCGACCTGACCGCGCGGGAGTTCTCGCTGCTGGAGGTGTTCCTGCGCCACCCCGGACAGGTGCTGAGCCGCGAGCAGCTGCTCGGGCACGTGTGGGGCATGGGGTTCGACCCCGCCTCCAACGTGGTCGACGTCTACATCCGCGCGCTGCGCCGCAAGGTCGGCGGGGAGCGCATCGAGACCGTCCGCGGCGCGGGGTACCGACTGCCCTGACCGGGACGCCGGCCGGGGCCGCAGCACACCTGCCTGCGGGATGGGCCGGCGAGGGCCGTCAGGGGGCGCGGGTGTCGCCGCTGGCCCAGGGGGCGCGCGGGTCCAGGCCGATCTCGACCTCCTGGCCGTCGTCGCGGACCTCGACCACCGACCCGGTGCCGAAGGGGCCGGCCCCGGAGGTGACCTCGAGACGCTGGCCGCGGGCGCGCAGGTCGTCCAGCACGTCCCCGTCCACGGACGCGTCGATGCGGACGCGGTCGGCCACCCCGTGCGGGGTGACGCTGTTCGGCTGGGACTGCGTCACCACCCGCGGCGCGGCGACGGCCTCCTCCACGCTGAGCCCGAGCTCGGCGACGCCCAGGAAGTGCTGGGTCTGCACCTGGGCCTGGGTGTCGCCGCCGATGTTGCCGCCCAGCAGCCACAGCCCGTCGGGGGTGGTGGCCATCCAGGGGTTGCCGGTGTAGCGGACCTGGCGCCCGGCCTCGATGTAGTTCGGGCTGGACTCGTCCTCGACGGTCATGTAGCGCATCCGGTTGTTCACCATGATCCCGGTGTCGCCGGCCTGGACGAACTGGTAGCCGGTGCTGGCGGTGACGGCGGCGGCGTTGCCCGCGGAGTCCACCACCTGGAAGGTCGTGGTGTTCTCCAGGCCCGGGTCGACCGGGGCGTCCAGGGAGGCGTCGAGCTCGATCCGCTCCAGCTGGCTGGCCCCGTACGCCGGGTCGAGGAGCTCCTCCACCGGTGCGTCGACGGCCTCCGGGTCGCCGACGAGCTCCTCCCGGTCGGCCATGGCCAGCTTGAGCGCCTCGATCTGCAGGTGCAGCCGGTCGGCCTCGTCCTGCTCGGCCAGCTCGGCCCCGCGCAGGGTGTTGAGGGCCAGCAGCATGGTCATGCCCTGGCTGCTCGGGGGCACCTGGTGCACGGTGGTGTCCTCGTCCCACTCCAGGGTGATCGAGGGCTGGACCTGGGCCTCGAAGCCGGCCAGGTCGTCCTCGGTGAGCCAGCCGCCGCCGTCACGGATCTCGGCCACCAGTCGCTCGGCCAGCTCGCCGCGGTAGACCAGGTCGCGTGCCGCCTCCAGGCCGTCGGCCCGGTCCGCCCCGGACTCGTAGGCCTCGACGAGGGAGGTCAGGGTGTCGGCGAAGTCGGGCTGGCGGACGGTGTCCCCCGCGTCGACCGGGTCCCCGCCGGGGGCGTAGATCTCGCGGGCGGCGGCGTTCATACCGCCGGCGGCGAGGTAGCTGCGCACCTGCCCGGCCAGCACGTCGGAGGCGGGGAAGCCGTCCTCGGCGAGCTCGATGGCCGGGGCCAGGACCCGGTCGAGCCCCAGCTCCCCCTCCTCGGCCAGCAGGGTCACCCACAGGTCCCAGGAGCCCGGGACCAGCGCCTGGTGCAGCCCGAACGCCCCGACGCCGCGCTCGCGGTACTCCCCGCGGTCGAAGTCCTCCCCGACCCGGCCGGCCCCGAGCAGGCTGGTCACCTCACCGGTCCCGGCGTCGTACCAGAGCGCGGCGGTCTCGCCGGCGAGGAGGTTGGAGTAGTAGGGCTCCACCACGCTGAGGACCGCGGCGGTGGCCACCGCGGCGTCGGCGGCGGTGCCCCCGTCGGCCAGGACGTCCATCGCCGCCGCGGTGGCGGCCTCGTCGATGGTGGCGACGGCCTCCACGCCCGGTTCGGCGGTGGGCGTCGGGCTGGGGGTCGGCGTCGCGCTCGGCGACGCGCCGGCGAGCGGGGACGGGCTCGACGGGGCGGGGGTGCCGGTGCCCGGCACCGGTGCCGCCGGCGTCTCCCCCCTGGGGCGGACGAGCGCCGTCACGACCACCACGGCCAGCACCACCGCCACGACCGCGACGAGCACCCACATCCGGGACCGACTCATGTTCCCCACCCTCCTGGTGACCGCTGGGGGCCGAGCCTAGGCAGGTGGGGGAAGCGGGGCCGGAATCGCGGCCCGGCGGGGTGGGCGCGCGGGTCAGCGACGACCGAGCTTGCGCTCCCCGTTGGCGCCGGTGGAGTAGGGCAGACCGTAGTGGGCGAAGATCTCCGGCTCCATGGCGGCCTCCAGCTGGCCGTCCTGGGGGATGGACGGAGCCTCCCTGGCCAGCTTCTTCAGCACCGTCACCTTGAGGTGGCGCGGGGAGACGCTGGCGCCGTCCAGGGGCACGAACACCAGCCGGGAGCCGCCCAGGACGCCGGTCTTGACCGCGGCGAAGGACGGCTGGTCGGTGGCGGTGTCGAAGTAGACGCTCTCCAGGGTGCCGACCTTGGACTCCGAGGCGTCGACCACCGGTAGGTCCACCCAGTCGCGGATGTCCTCGATGCTGACCATGTCGTGCTCCTCCTGCGTCGTCGGGCGGCGTGATCCGCCCCGGGCCGAGTATAAGGACGCGCCCGTGGCTGCTCAGCGGACGTCGTCGTCGACCCAGTCGAAGGTGCGGGTGACCGCCTTGCGCCACAGCCGCAGCTGGCGGTCGCGCTCGGCGGGCTCCATCGCCGGCTCCCAGCGCCGGTCCTCCCGCCACTTGTCCCGCAGCTCGTCCAACCCGTCCCAGAACCCGACGGCGAGCCCGGCGGCGTAGGCGGCGCCGAGGGCGGTGGTCTCGGTGACCACCGGTCGCACCACCGGGATGCCGAGGACGTCGGCCTGGAACTGCATCAGCGCCTCGTTGGCCACCATGCCCCCGTCGACCCGCAGCTCGGTCAGCTCGACCGGGGCGTCGGCGTCGACGGCGTCCAGCACCTCCCGGGTCTGGAAGGCGGTGGCCTCCAGCGCCGCGCGGGCCAGGTGGGCGCGGTTGGCGAAACGGGTCAGCCCGACGATGGCGCCGCGGGCGTCCCCGCGCCAGTAGGGGGCGAACAGCCCGGAGAAGGCGGGGACGAAGTAGACCCCGCCGTTGTCCTCGACCTGGGCGGCCAGCTGCTCCACCTCGGGTGCGCTGGTGATGATGCCCAGCTGGTCGCGCAGCCACTGCACCAGCGAGCCGGTCACCGCGATGGAGCCCTCCAGGGCGTACACCGGGGGCTGACCCTCCAGCTGGTAGCAGAGCGTGGTCAGCAGCCCGTGGCTGGAGCTGACGATCTCGCTGCCGGTGTTCACCACCAGGAAGTTGCCGGTGCCGTAGGTGTTCTTGGCCGCGCCGGCCGCGAACCCGACCTGGCCGAAGGTGGCGGCGTGCTGGTCGCCGAGGATGCCCGCCACCGGGGTCTCCCGCAGCAGCTGGGAGCCGTGCACCACCCCGTAGGGCTCGCTGCTGGTGCGGATCTCGGGCAGCATCGCGGCCGGCACCCCGAAGACGTCGAGGATCTCCTCGTCCCAGCGGCAGGTGCGCAGGTCCATGAACATCGTCCGGGAGGCGTTGGTGACGTCGGTGACGTGCACCCCGCCGTCGGGGCCGCCGGTGAGGTTCCACAGCAGCCAGGTGTCGATGGTGCCGAACAGCACCTCCCCCGCCCCGGCCCGCTCCCGCAGGCCGTCGACGGTGTCCAGCAGCCACTTCAGCTTGGTGCCGGCGAAGTAGGGCGCCAGCGGCAGCCCGACGGTGTCCTTGAACCGGTCCACGCCCCCGTCGGCGGCGAGCTCGTCGCAGATGGACTGGGTGCGGGTGTCCTGCCAGACGATGGCGTTGTGCACGGGCTCGCCGGTGGCGGCGTCCCACACCACGGTGGTCTCGCGCTGGTTGGTGATGCCCACCGCGGCCACGTCGTGGCGGGTCAGGTTGGCCCGGGACAGGGCGGTGCCGATCACCTCGCGGGTGTTGCCCCAGATCTCCACCGGGTCGTGCTCGACCCAGCCGGCGCGGGGCAGGATCTGCTCGTGCTCGAGCTGGCCGCTGGAGATGATCCGGCCGTCGTGGTCCACCACCACGGCGCGGGTGCTGGTGGTCCCCTGGTCGATGGCGACGACGTGAGCGGGCATCGGTTCCTCCTCGAACCTGCTGGTGCGGTCGGGTCGTCCCGCCCGGCGGGCGGGCCCGGGGCGGACGCTGGGTCGGTTCAGTCCGGGGCGCTGCCCGGCTCGTCGGTGGGCGTCGCAGGCAGCAGACCACGGCGGGCGAGCAGCGGCCCCTCCTCCGGGTCCCGGCCCCGGAAGGCCCGGTAGGAGCTCATCGGGTCGCGTGAGGACCCGCGGGAGAGCAGCTCGGCGCGGAAGTGGTCACCGCCGGCGCGCAGCTCCACCGGGTCGGCCCCGGGGGCGGCGCCGCCCTGCTCGGTGAACCAGGCCACCGTGTCGGCGTCCAGCACCTCCGACCACAGGTAGGAGTAGTAGCGCGCGTCGTAGCCCCCGGCGAAGGCGTGGGCGAAGTACCGGGTGGAGTAGCGGGGCGGGACGACCGGGTCGTCCAGCCCGATCCGGGCCAGCGCGGCGGCCTGGAACTCCGGCACCGACGCCACCTGCTCACCGGCGGCGAGCCCGTGCCACTCCTGGTCCAGCAGCGCGCTGGCCAGGTTCTCCGCGGTGGCGAACCCCTGGTTGAACGTCTCGGCCGCGCTCAGCCGCTCCACCACGCCGTCGGGCAGCGGCTCCCCGGTCTCGACGTGGCGGGCGTAGTGCGGCAGCACCCGCGGGTCCAGCACCCACATCTCGTTGACCTGGCTGGGGAACTCGACGAAGTCGCGCGGGACCCGGGTGCCGGAGAACCGCGGGTAGGTGACGTCGGAGAGCAGCGCGTGCAGGGCGTGGCCGAACTCGTGGAAGAGGGTGGTCACCTCGTCCAGGCTCAGCAGGGTGGGCTGGCCGGGTGCGGGAGCCACCACGTTGAGGTTGTTGGACACCACGGTGGGAGTGCCGAGCAGCCGGCTCTGCGAGACCAGCGAGTTGGCCCAGGCGCCGCCGTTCTTGGTGTCGCGGCGGTGCAGGTCGAGCAGGTACAGCCCGAGCGGGGTGCCGTCGGCGTCGCGGACCTCGAAGACCTCGACCTCCTCGCGGTGGCCGTGCAGGTCGGGACGCTCGGCGAAGGTCAGGCCGTACACCAGCTCAGCGGCCCGGAAGACGCCCTCGCGGAGCACCCGGCCCGCCTCGAACCAGGGCCGCAGCGCAGCCAGGTCCAGGTCGTAGCGCCGGCGCCGGAGCCGCTCGGTGTAGTAGGCCCAGTCCCAGGCCGCGAGCTCGAAGAGGGGCTGACCGGTCTCGGCGCAGTGCCGCTCGACCTCCTCCTGCAGGGCGGCCCGCTCCTCCCCCACCTTGCGCGCCGCCGTGGCCGCCATCGGGTCCAGCCGGGCCCGCACCGCGGCCGGGCTGCCGGCGGTGGCGACGGCCGTCACCACCGAGGCGTGGTCGGGGAAGCCCAGCAGCCGGGCCCGCTCGGCACGCAAGGCCACCAGCTCCAGCACCAGCGGAGCGGTGTCGTGCTCACCGTCGCCGCCGCGGGCGACCTGGGCGTCGAACAGCCGGCGGCGCGTCTCCCGCGGGTGCAGGCGGCCGAGGGCGGGGTGGTTGGTGAAGTTGGTGCAGGTCAGCAGCCAGCGCCCGTCCAGACCCCGGGCGGCGGCGGCCTCCGCCGCCGCGTCCACGGCGGCCGGGTCCAGGCCGTCGAGCTCGGCGACGTCCTCCACCACCACCGCACGGGCGCGGGTGTCGGCCAGCAGCTCCTTCTGGAACCGGCTGGTCAGCCGCGCCTCGGCGGCGTTGATCTCCCGCAGCCGCTGCTGGGCGGCGTCGTCCAACGCGGCGCCGGCCTGCACCATGTCGCGGTGGGTGGCCCGGACCAGCTCGGCCGTCTCCTCGTCCAGCCCCAGAGCGTCGAGCTGCTCGTGCAGGGCGTCCACCCGGGCGAACAGGCGCCGGTCGAGGGTGATCGAGTCCTCGTGCTCGGACAGCCGCGGGGAGAGCTCCTCGGCCAGTGCGCGCAGCGCCTCGTCACCGTCGCTGCCCACCAGGTGGAAGAAGACGGCGGTGGCGCGCTGCAGCAGCTCCCCGGAGCGCTCCAGGGCCACCAGGGTGTTCTCGACCGTCGGCGGCTCTGTGCTGGCGGCGACCGCCTCCACCTCGGCGGCCTGCTCGACCATGCCCTGCTCGACGGCCTCGCGGTGGTGCTCCAGGCTCAGCCCGGCGAAGGGCGGCAGCCCGAAGGGCAGCGGGCTGGCTGCGAGCAGGGGGTTCTCGGGATCGGGCATGACGATCACCCTAGGGGAGCCCTCCGACAGACCCGTGACAGCCGGCGGACGACGCCGACGGTCGGACTCACTCGAAGCGCGACGGGTCCCCGGCCCCGTGACGGACGACCACGACCTCGTCCCCGGAGAGGTCGACCACGGTGGTCGGCTCGGTGCCGCAGTCGCCGGAGTCCAGCACCGCGTCCAGCTGCCCGCCCAGCTCGTCGGTGATCATCCAGCCCTCGGTCATCGGCTGCTCCTGGTCCGGCAGCAGCAGGGTGCTCGACATCAGCGGCTCACCGAGGGCGGACAGCAGGGCCAGGGTGGTGGTGTGAGAGGGGATCCGCACACCGACGGTCTTCTTCTTCGGGTGCAGCATCTGCTTGGGCACCTCGCGGGTGGCCGGGAGGATGAAGGTGTACTGCCCCGGGGTGGCCGCCTTGACCGCGCGGAAGACGTCGTTGTCCATCTGCACGAACTGGCCGAGCTGGGCGAACTCGGAGCAGACCAGGGTGAAGTGGTGGTCCGCGTCGAGGCGGCGGATGGCGCGGATCCGGTCCAGGCCGTCGCGGTTGCCCAGCTGGCAGCCCAGCGCGAAGCAGGAGTCGGTCGGGTAGGCCACCAAGCCACCCCGGCGGACGACGTCGACCACCTGGGCGATGGCCCGGGGTTGCGGGTTGTCCGGGTGGACGTCGAAGTAGCGCGCCATGAGCGCATCCTAGGAGCACCGCGGCCCCCACGCCCAGACCCCTGGACGGCGCCGGCCCGCGGACCGCCACGCCCTACAGTCGGCGCGTGGAACCGATCCTCAGCCTCAGCCTGGACACCCTGCGCCGCCGCACCTCGATGAAGTGGCGCCGCCACCCCGAGGACGTGCTCCCGCTGTGGGTGGCCGAGATGGACACCCCGGTGTCGCCCGGCGTGCGGCGCGAGCTGGAGCGGCTGCTGGCCGACGGCGACACCGGCTACCCCGCCGGCAACGGCTACGCCGAGGCCTACGCCGACTTCGCCGCCGAGGAGTGGGGGTGGCGTCCCGACCCCGCCACGGTGGTGCTCTCCCCCGACGTGATGCAGGGCGTGGCGATGACCATGGCCCAGGTGGTGCGCCCGGGCGACCGCGTGGTGATCAACTCCCCCGTCTACGCCCCCTTCTGGGCCACCGTGCGCAACAGTGCCGCGGAGCTGCTCGACGTCCCGCTGGGCGAGGACGGCCGCCTGGACCTGGACGCCCTCGAGCGCGCCTACGCCGAGCCGGACGTCACCGTGCACCTGATGAGCAGCCCGCACAACCCGACCGGGGTGGTGCACACCCGCGAGGAGCTGACCCGGGTGGTGGAGCTGGCCCGCGACCACGGCGTGGTGCTGCTGGTGGACGAGATCCACAGCCCGCTGGTGGGCCCGGGCACCGACTTCGTGCCGGTGCTGGACGTCCCGGGCGCCGACGACGTGGTGACCATCACCTCCGCGTCCAAGGCCTGGAACCTGGCCGGGTTCAAGGCCGCCCTGCTGGTGCCCGGGCCGGGGGCCCGGGAGCGGCTGCAGCGGCTGACCTACGAGAGCACCCGGGGTGCTGCCAGCCACGTGGCGCTGCGGGTCCACACCGCGGCGCTGACCGAGGACCGGGACTGGCTGGGACGGCTGCGTACCGAGCTTCAGGCCAACCGCGAGCTGCTGGACGTCCTGCTGGGCGAGCACCTGCCGGAGGTCGTGCACCGTCAGAGCCGGGGCACGTACCTGGCCTGGCTGGACTGCCGCGCCCTCGGTCTGAACCGGCCGGCCAGCACGTTCCTGGAGCGGGGTCGGGTGGCGCTGAACGACGGCGCGGACTTCGGACCGGCGACCGCGCAGTGGGTGCGGATCAACCTGGCCACCTCCCCGGCGATCCTGACCGAGGCCGTCGAGCGGATGGCGGCCGCGACCCGCGGCTGAGCTCAGCCGCCCACCGCGAAGAGTTCCGCGGTGGCCGACCCCTCACCGGTGACGCTGCCGACCCCGATCAGGGACAGGAAGACCGTCGGCTCGGTGCTGCTGGTGCGCACCCCGACGGTGCCCGCCTCGAGGGTGACCGTGCCGGTGACGTCCGGGCTCTGGGCCAGGTAGGCCCGCGCCGCGCGACCGGCGTCGGCGGCGGAGGCGCCGCGGTCGGCGGAGGCGACCAGGGCCGCCGCGCCGGCGTCCGCGCCGACCCGGGCCGCGGCCGCCGCCACCGCCTCGGCGCGGCGGGTGGCCACCACCTGCTGACCGCCGTCGATGACCAGCCCGGCCAGCAGGAACAGCGAGGACAGCACCACGAGCACCATGATCGACAGCGACTGCCCGCGTTCGTCGGTCCGCACGGGGCCAGTCTGCCCGGCCACGGGTCCTCGCGGGAGGTGCGCACGCGGACCTGTGGACGAGGTCTGGGTAGGTTGAGCCGCATGCGCGGCACCTCCGACCTCCTCACCATCGGGGAGGTGGCGCAGCGGTCCGGTGTGGCCCCCTCGGCGCTGCGCTTCTACGAGGAGCGCGGGCTGGTCACCAGCACCCGCAACGCCGGGAACCAGCGCCGCTACGAGCGCTCCACGCTGCGCCGCCTGGCCTTCATCCGCTCCGCCCGGCGGGTCGGGCTGAGCCTGGAGGAGGTGGCCGAGGCGCTGGCCGGGCTACCCCGCTCCCGCACCCCCACCGCCGCGGACTGGGCCGCGCTGTCGGCGCGCTGGAGGTCGCGGCTGGACGAGCAGATCGAGCGGCTGGAACGCCTCCGCGACCAGCTCGACTCCTGCATCGGCTGCGGCTGCCTCAGCCTGCAGGCCTGCGCGCTGACCAACCCCGAGGACGTGCTGGCCGCCCAGGGTCCCGGGGCGGTCGCGCTGGAGCCGCGCGGGGTCCGCCGGCGCTGAGCGCGGTCAGCGGGGTGGTGAGTGGTCCTGAGCCCGACGGCACGGGCTCGCCAGCGACGGCGCCCGGGGTGCACCAACCCGTCTAGCCCGACCGGTCGGGTTGTCCCGCACCGGTGCTCGTCACGACCCAGAAGCGGGCCCCGTCCGGGTCCGCGAGACAGGAGATCTGCTCCCCGCCGGTGGTGTAGGGCGGCACGACGACACCTCCGCCGTTGGCAGCAGCCCGCTGACCGGCCTCGTCGGCGCTCGTGACCCCGAACCACGGCGACCAGTCCTGGCTCTCCGCTCCGCCGGCCTCCGAGTTCCGGATGCCCCCAGCGGGATGGACTCATCGGGCAGCCGGAAGGTGGTGTACCCGGCGCCGACGTCGAGCCGCCCACGAACGTCGACGAGACGACGCGGACCTGCGCCGCCCACGAACGTCGGCTCCGACGTCAGGACGTACCCGAAGAGGCCCCGCAGGAAGTGGCCGGCAGCGGCCGGGTCTGGTGATGCCAGCTCTTCGAAGCACAGACCTCCCGGCTCGTTGACCAGCTGGCAGCCGTTCAGCGCCAGACCCTGCCACAAGCCGGTCCAGCCTCCCGCGGGGTCGCTGACCACCGCCCTCCGGCCCAGCGCCCGGGTGCCGCCGTGGGCTGGGTGGTCCTCGGGAGGTACGACGACCTCAGCACCCAGCGCCACCGCGTCAGCAGTCCTGGCGTCGACGTCGTCAGCCGCGATGTACACCGCCCACCCGGTGCGATCACCGGCGGCAGCCCTCCTCAGACCCGCGACCGCTGCTCCGTGACGCCGGACGACCACGTGCTCGTGGCTCCGCCCGGGCAGCGGCGTCCTCGTCCAGCCGAGCACGGCGCTGTAGAACGTCAGCGCTCGATCAGGTTCCGTCGTGGTGAGCTCCACCCAGCAGGGGACGCCCTCGGGCCATCTGGTGAATCGTGTCGTCATGGTCCCCCTGGTCCGGTTCGTCCCCGGGGGTCCTCCCCCCTTGGTGGTTGGTCACCGTCGTCACCGGGCAGGCATCCCGCACGGCAGCGACGAGCGAGCTCCCCTGCTGCTCCTCGGTGATCAGCTCCGCGTCCACGCGCGGGCCGTCGTCGAGACGTTCGTCGATCCCGTGGTCGGAGTCGGTCCTCGGCTGATGGTGGCGCCGGTGACCGCGGTTCTTACCGACGCCCGGACGAGCCGTCCACGGGCGGCGACCGCGGCACCGTCTGCGTCCCGCGGACCCCCCGGCGGCGGCTGTAGCCTGCACGGGTGACGCAGTCGAGCGGCGAGGGGCAGCGGTCGCGTGTCACGGCACGGGGCGCGGCGACCCGCGAGCGGATCCTCGCGGCCGCTGACCAGCTGATCCTCGAGCAGGGGGTGTCGGCGACATCGCTCGCCGACATCAGGGCGGCCACGGGCACCAGCAAGTCGCAGATTTACCAGCACTTCGCGAGCAAGGACGACCTGGTCGGCGCCGTCATCGACCGACGAGGCACCTTCGTGATGGAGGACCAGGGTCGGCGGCTCCGCAGGCTGACGTCGTTGCGGGGCCTCGACCTCTGGCGTGACGCGCTGGTCGAGCGCAACGCCGTGCGGAACGGAGCCTACGGGTGCCCCCTCGGGAGCCTGGCCAACGAGCTGGCCGACTCCGACGAGCGGGCGCGCGCAGACCTGGACGCGCTCTTCACGGCGTGGGAGGACCTGCTGGCCGAGGGGCTGCAGACACTGCGCGCGAACGGGACGCTGCGGCCTGACGCCGACGTCCGGGCCCTGGCGACCGGTCTGCTGGCCGCGTTGCAGGGCGGGTACCTGCTCGCACAGACCCGGCGCGACGTGGAGCCGATGCGCGTCGCGCTGGACCTGGCCATCGCGCAGGTACGTGCGTTCGCCGTCGCCCGGGAGCCGGGAGCGGGCTGACCGCCGGACGCCGGCCCGCGGTGATGTCGTCGTCCGACGCCCGAGAACCCGTCTGCCGGCGACGGTGCACTCAGCGGACGGGTCGCCCCGCTTCCAGGAAGCCGACGGCCACCAGACCCTCGCGCAGCTTCTTGCGCGCGTCGAACATCGTCTTGTAGACGGCGTTCGGGTTGGTCCCGAGCTCACGAGCGACCTCGGCCACCGGGAGGCCGCGTACCGCGATCGCCTCGAACGCCCGCTGCTGGCGTCCGGTGAGCCGCTCGCTGAAGACCTGCTCGAACGCGCGGAGCAGCGCCTTGGTCTCGAGGTGGTCCTGGGGGGCCTCGTACAGGTCCGTGCTGGCGAGGTCCCAGTCGTGATCATCGAGGGACACCGTCGGGCGTCGCCAGGGATGGCGGTTCATCTTCGAGGCCACGTCGAACACGACGAAGCGGTACGCCCAGGTGGTGAACCTGCACTCCCCGCGGAAGGTCCCGACCTTGCGGCGGACCGCCATGGTGGCGTCCGAGGCGGCCTGGTGGGCGACGTCGTCCAGCTCGGGTCCGGACAGCCGCATCCCCGACCCCCTGCGCTGCGCCTCCCGGTAGCTCATCCGCAGCAGCATCCGGTACAGCTCTGCGACGGTCGTCTCGTGCTCGGGCGCCACTGCGTCGAGACCCTGCACCCAGCGGGCGTTCTCGGCAGCCACGTCCGGGCTGACTGCCGGCGTCGACGCTGGTGCGGGTACCGGTGGTCCACTGACGGGGTCGGGCTCGGGTGGGACCGGGGACGGCGGTAGTTCGACGAGCATGCGCTCCCACTTCCTGCCCAGGGTCTCCGACTCCCGAGGACCGCTGGGAGCGGTTCGGCATCGTCGGAAGTCACGCCTCACACTAGTGGACCGACCAGCCCAACAACAGAGCCACCTGTGGGCAGTTGGAACCGGCTCAACGGGGACCGACGCGTGGGACGTCACTGGCCGAACGTCTCGATCGTTGGTCCGACTGGTCCAAAGTCGCCGACCGGCCGACTCCGGGTGACCGCGGGCTCGTGCTCCCCACAGCCTCAGGTGTCGGCTCGACCTCCCTCCGAGACCTCGGTGGGTACCCGGTCGTCCAGGGGCGGCACCGCAGGCTCCACCGCCATCGTCGGCATCGCCCCCTCCGCCAGCTTGAGCCGTGTCCAGATGTTCATGTTGATCACCACGGCCGCGATCTCCAGGACCTCCTCGGGGGCGTAGTGGGCCGCGACAGCCTCGTGCACGGCCTGGAACGGCTGCTCCGCCGTCGAGCCGTGCGACGAGGTGAGCCGTTCCGCGTAGGTCAGCGCAGCCCGTTCCGGTGCGGTGAAGAGCTCGGTCTCCCACCAGGACACGAGGCACTCGACCTTGGCGCGTGGAACCCGTGCTGCGCGTGCGGCCGCATGGTGCACCGTCAGGCAGTACGGGCACCCGTTCAGCTGGGCCACCCGCAGCCGCAGCAGCTGCGCCAGCTCGCGCGGGATCCGTAGCCGTGCGGTGTAGCCGAACGCCTCGGCCCCGGCCCGGGCCAGCGCCGTGAGCGGGGTGTTGCGCGTGCTGTCCAGCCGGGTGCTCCGGAACTCGACCTCGTCCTCCATGGCGGTCCTCCTCCGTCGGGTCCTCGTGGGCCCAGCTGCGCCGCCGCCGCTCCACCCGACGAGACCGGCCCTGGTGTCGGCACGGCACCACGCTGGTGTCCCCCCGATGGTGTGCGACCCGGTCGGCGATCTCTCGCGCCGGAGGGCGCGCTGACGCGCACCACCCCGCGCCACCGGGCTGCGTGCCTCGTCACCGTGCCCCCGTCTAGGGGGGCCGGGTCACCCGGTGAGGGGTCGCCGGGCGCTGTGAGAACCGTGTCGAAGCGAAGTAAGGACCCGCCCTCCGGTGGCACGCACAGGAGCAGGGCCCTGTGGGCGGGGGCCAGACCCAGGAGGAGGACGTGCATGGGTGTCATCAGCAGGGGGTTCGGTGGCCGGAGCGAGGAGGACGAGCCGGGCGTTCCCCCGGGCCAGTACCTCACCGACGACTTCCCGGTGCTGTCCGCCGGACCCACACCACGGATCGACCTGGACGACTGGCGTCTGGACATCAGCGACGTCGACGGGTCCCGATCCAGCCTGACCTGGCCCCAGCTGATGAGCCTGCCGATCGAGGACGTCGTGCAGGACATCCACTGCGTCACCCGGTGGAGCAAGCTGGGCACGCGGTGGCGCGGGGTCTCCCTCGACGACATCATCGGCCCGCTCGACTCCGAGGCCGAGTACGCCCTGGTGCGCTGCTACGGCGGCTACTCGACGAACCTGCCGCTGGAGGACCTGCTCAACGGCAAGGCGTGGGTGGCGTTCGAGTACGAGGGGGAGGGGCTCAGGCCCGAGCACGGGGGGCCGGCCCGCCTGCTCGTCCCCCACCTGTACCTCTGGAAGTCGGCGAAGTGGATCAACGGCATCGAGCTCCGCGAGGACGACCAGCCCGGCTTCTGGGAGACCCTGGGCTACCACGACTACGGCGACCCGTGGCGCGAGCAGCGCTACGCGGGCGACTGAGCGTGCCACCCGTGCGCGGCGCCGGGCGGCACCGGGTCGCCCGCATCGCCACCGCCCGCCTCGCCACCGCCGGCCTCGGCACCGGGCGCTCGCCCCGACGGTGGTACGGCGCGTGACGGGTGCTGCGTCTCCCCTGTCGGCGTCACCGGATCCCGGCTCCCGGCACCCACCCGGCTCCGAGCTGCCCCGGCTCCGTCCGATCCGGTGGCTCCGGGCCCGCCTGGTGGACAGCCGGTGGGAGACCGCGGACGCCCGGACGCTGGTGCTCGACGTCCCTGGCTGGGCGGGCCACCGGGCAGGACAGCACGTCGACACCAAGCTCACGGCCGCCAACGGGTACAGCGCCCAGCGCAGCTACTCGATCGCCTCGGTGGGCGCCCCGGACCGGCTGGAGCTCACCGTGCAGTCGGTCCCGGGCGGGGAGGTGTCGCCCTACCTCGTGCACACGCTCGCCGTCGGGGACGAGCTCGAGCTGCGCGGTCCCATCGGCGGCTGGTTCCGGTGGACCGAGGACCTCCCCGACCCCGTCCTGCTCGTCGGAGGAGGCTCCGGCGTCGTCCCGCTGATGGCGATGCTGCGCCAGCGCGTGCGCACCGGCGTCGACGTCCCCTTCCACCTCCTCTACTCCGCCCGGACCCCCGAGCACGTGTACTACGCCCGAGAGCTCGACCAGATCGAGCGGGACGTCGAAGGCGTCCGCGTGCAGCGCGTCCTCACCCGTTCCGCAGCGCCCGACGGCAGCCGGGCTCCGGGTCGGTTGCAGCACCCGGACGTCCCTGCGGTGGCGCAGTCGCCGAACCACCCCGCGCGGGTCTACGTCTGCGGTCCCAGCGCGTTCGTCGAGCACGTGACCCAGCTGCTGCTCGCCCGCGGCCACGCCGAGCACGACATCCGCACCGAACGCTTCGGCCCCACAGGAGGATGAGAATGCGGTACTTCGAGGACGACCAGGCACTCGACGGGAACGCCCTGGCGGGCCGGCTCGCGGAGATCTTCTCCGTCGACATGACCTCGGCGCGGGTGACCTGCAGCGGGTGCGGGACCGTCAGGCCGCTGGCCGAAGGGCGGGCCTACGTGCGCGGACCCGGCGTCACCCTGCGCTGCGCCGAGTGCCAGATGGTGCTCGGACGCATCGTGAGAGCGCGGGACTCCGTCTGGCTCGAGCTCTCCGGCGTGGCCTCGGTGCAGATCACCGGCGTTCCTTCCTGAGCCACCTCCCGCCCCCTCCGGGGGTAAGACCACGGGGCCGCGACGTCACGAACCCGTCGACCAGTCCGTGCCCACGGACGTCGGCCCGCCCGGGCCGCAGCGCCGGTGCACCGAGGACCGACCTGAGAGGCAGGGCCCACCGTGCGTCCGTCAGACACCGAACCGAGTCCTGCAGCAGCGGACCTGGAAGACCAGGCTGAGCCGTCTGAGCTCAGCACCTTCGGGGACAGCGGTGGTGAGGTGCTGCCCCCGACCTCCCTGGTGAGCACAGGATCCGCCGGGGCCGTCCGGGTGCTGCACCACGCGGCCGAGCGGTTCTACGAGCTGCTGGAGGACGGTGTGTCGGTCGGCATGCTGATCTACGAGACCAGCCCGGGACACAGCAGCATCACCCACGCCATGGTGCGTGCGGACCGCCGGGGTCGCGGTCTCGGAGCCACCCTCATCTCGACCGCCCTGGACCACCTCGCCGCGACGGGAGCACCGGTCCGGGTGCACTGCGCCACGGTGGCCGGCTTCCTCCAGCGGTTCCCGGAGTACACGGACCGCGTCCAGCCGACCGGCCACAGAGGTCCTCGGTGACGGCACGCGGAGCCGGGTGGGTGACGACACCGGCCGACCCGGGCACTCTCGGGTGAGTACGTCGTCCCGGCGGAGTCGCACCAGCGTCCCGTCCCCGCCCACCAGACCCCCTCGGAGTCCCGTGAACCCCTCTCAGCCGCACCTGCTCCCCCACCGGCTCGACGTCGCCCTCCGGCCGGGTCCGACGGCGGAGATCCGCTCCCGGGTCTGCGTCGGGCACGTGTGCGCGGGGGTCGCCCGTGCCTGACGCGCACGGGCACCTCGACCCTCGGCTGGAGCAGCTGCTGCGCTCACGGGCTGAGCGGCTCTGGCGGTACGAGCCCGCTGATGACGACCCTGGTGTCGACGACCCCGCCACCGCATCGTCCCCCCGCGGCGGAGACACGTCGTCGGACCAGCTGGACGAGGGGCATGTGCCCGTCGTCCTGAGCCGGGGCGACCGCGCGGCACTCGCCTACGCCGACGCGCTCCTCGGGCTGCTCGACCACGACGACGCCAGGTCCGCGGCCCTGCACTCGACCCGCAGCACGGCGTGGAAGCAGCTCGGCCACCAGCAGACCCGCGAGATCACCGCCCTGGTGCTCGAGCTGACGCTGCGCGAGGAGTCGTCCTCGCGCGCCGGCCCGTCACGCGACGACCAGCCCGCCGTCTTCGGACCGCTCGGTGCCAGCCACCTGGGCTGGGGCGACGACGGCGGTGCTGCCGTCGCCTGCCCCGAGTGCGGGCACGCCCTGAGCATGTTCATCGAGCCCGAGGAGGGCCGCGCCGACCGGCTCGCCGGACGCATCGCCGGCGGCATGGGGACGTGGTACTTCGTCCTGCTCCTGCTGATCTCCACGACGCTGTACCTGGGACTGACCTTGAGCCTGACCCGGTCGAGCACGAGCGAGATGGTCGCCCTGAACCACTTCGGGCTGGCGCTGGCGATCCTCACCGCCGTCCAGACGCCGCTCATCCTGCTCACCCAGCGCCGTGACGCCGCCCGCGACCGCGAGCGCGACCGTGAGGCCCTGCGGATCGCTGCGAACACCGAGACCGATCTGCACGCCATCCGGGCCTCACTCACCCGGCTCGAGGACGAGCCGCGCCGACCCTGACCAGCAGCCCCGGAGGAGAAGACCACGTGCAGGACGCGACCGCGCCCGACGTCACCTCGACGAGGTCACCGCCGGGTGACGCCTCCCCCCCGACCACCGTCGCCGACCTCCTCGACGAGGTGCCCGCCGGGTGGACCGAGGTCGAGTACGACGGTCGCCGGTACGGGCCCAGCCGCACCGACCGGGTGGGTGGCCAGGTCGTGACCCTCGCAGCCCGTGAGCTCGGCGGCCCCGACCTGATCAGCGCGAACGTGTACCGGACGAGCAGGGGCGACGAGCTGAGAGCCTGCGAGATGCCGGACCGCACGGTGCTGGACCTCCTGGGTGGTTGGCGGCCGGTGGACCCGTCGAGGACCGGCGCTGGCACCGGGGCCGCGACCGGTGAGAGCGGCGGCCGGCAGGGAGCAGGTTCCCGTCTCCACCTGCATGACGCGCCGGTCGCCGCTGCTGGCACGGGCGGTCACGGTGGAGGCAGGGTGCCAGGGACGGGCTCGGCTGGTGACGCCGGTGAGGGGCCTCGCCACAGCGGGAGCAGCGTGCTCCGGAGCGTGTGCGCGAGCAGCTCGGGCTCGGCCACGGCCGGGAAGTGCCCGCCCACCGGGTGCTCCTGCCACGCGACGAGCCGGTAGTAGCGTGCGGCCAGCTCCCGGGGTGGCTTCGGGAACGGCACTCGCTCGCCCCCGAAGACGCTGACCGCCGTCGGGACGGTGGAGGGGTCGTCCACCGGCAGACGGCCGGCGGGCTGGCGCTGGGCCGCCTGGTACGGCAGGAGCGAGGTCGTCACGGTGCCGGTGACCCAGTAGAGGGTGAGCGTGGAGAGCAGCAGGTCCCGGTCGAAAGCCGGTTCGCCGTCGACGCGGACGCTGCTCCAGGACCTGACCTTCTCGCCGATCCAGGCGGCCAGACCCACGGGGCTGTCCTCCAGCGCGGCCCCGAGCGTCCTCGGCTTCGTGGCGTGCAGGTGCGCGTAGGCACCCTCCTGGACCGACCACGCCGCCGACGCCGCCGCGTAGCGCTCCTCGGCCCTGGTGCGTGGGTCGGCAGCCGCAGCGAGACCGGGGGTGGCGAGGTGGATGCCGGCCACCTGCTCGGGGTTGTCGCGGGCCAGCCACCCGGCGACACCAGCGCCGAGGTCGCTGCCGTGAGCCACGTAGCGGGGGTGACCGAGTCCCTCCACCATCAGCCGGTGGAGCAGCCCGGCGACAGCGCGTCCGGTGAGACCGTGCGGGCCGGGAGGTCCGCTGAACCCGAAACCAGGCAGGGAGGGCAGCACCGTGCTGGGGGTACCCGTGGCGGGGTCCCCGAGCAGCGGGAGGAGGGGCAGGTGCTCCAGGAACGACCCCGGCCAGCCGTGGACCGCCAGCAGCGGGACGGGATCAGGACCCTGGCCCCGGACGTGCACGGCATGGACCCGGTGCCGGCCCACCCGGGCCTGGAGATGGGTCATCGCGTCCAGGCGGTCCTGCAGGACGTCGGTGTCGAAGGCGCGCCAGTCCGCCAGCAGCTCGCCCAGCCAGGTCCGGGGCACCCCCTGGTCCTCGCCGTCGCCGAGTGCGGCGGGCAGCCTGGGGCGCGCCAGTCGCGTCCGGAGCTCACTCAGCCTCTGCCGATCCAGCAGCACACGCTGCTGCTCCACCCTCACCGGCTCGTCCTGCACGGCACCTCCCTCGTCCTCCAGATCGCCGCCGCTGGTTCCCCTGCCGGTCCGACCGCGCCGGGCGTCACCGTCGCGCGCTGCGACGGGTGGGCTGGTCGGCGGTACCGCTCGCGATGGTCGTCGACGAGGTCGCGAGGATGTCCCTCCACCACGGGGAGGTCACCGGTCTGAGGGGATGGGGGCAGAGAGCCTCCAGTCAGGCCGGACGTAGTGGCAGGTGTAGCCGTACGGACGCTTGACCAGGTAGTCCTGGTGCTCCTCCTCGGCCTCCCAGAACCTGCCCGCGGCGGTCACCTCCGTGACCACCTTCCCGGGCCACCGGCGGGAGGCGTCCACGTCCTCGATCGTCTGCTCGGCCACCCTGCGCTGCTCCTGGCTGAGGTAGAAGATCGAGGAGCGGTAGCTCCTGCCCCGGTCGTTCCCCTGACGGTTGCGCGTGGTGGGGTCGTGCAGCTGGAAGAAGAACTCCAGCAGCTGCCGGTAGGACAGCGTGCGGGGGTCGAAGACGATCTCGACCGCCTCGGCGTGGTCCCCGTGGTCGCGGTAGCTGGGGTGCGACGCGTCATCACCACCGCTGTAACCGGCCCGGCTGGAGATCACGCCCGGCACCTTCCGGAGCAGCTCCTGCACTCCCCAGAAGCACCCACCGGCCAGCACTGCCGTCTCTGTCTCCTGCATCAGCACGATCCCCTCACACGTCGGTGGTTGCCCAGCTCCTTCGTCACGGTGGCGGTTGTCCTCTTACCTCCTCCTCCACCACGGCGATCCGCGGCCGCACCGGCACGACCCCCGCCACCGGTCGAGGTCGGGTCGCTGCTGGCGGGCAGCGGTGACCGCAGGCGGACCGGCGGAGCCTGGACAGCCGGTTCGAGTCGGCGGTGCTGCGCCGTCGCGCCGTGGTCGACGGTGCTCGCCGCGGGCGGTCCGCACGCGGCTGGGCGGTCGCGCTGGAGCCCCGCCGGTCCGCCGGCGCTGAGCGTGGTCAGCGGGGTGCGGTGAGCCCCCACTCGTCCACGACCCTCGAGGCCACCGCCTCCGGGGACAGCCGGCTGTTGTCGACCACCAGGTGGCGGCCGGTGAAGGGGAAGTCACCCTCGCTGTTGAGCCGGCGGCCGTCGAGCCGGTGCAGCAGCGCCCGGGCGGCCGCCACGTCGCGCTTGGACCGCTTCTCCGCCACCCGCAGCGGGGTCCCCTCGCGCGCCAGCCGGACATCCAGACCGGCCACCAGCTCGAGGTGGTCGACCGGGCCGCCGGCCTCGGTCACCGGGGCGATGACGTCCTCCAGGAAGGCGGCGTCGCCGGGGTCGTCGAAGTCCATCACGTAGGTGATGACCAGCCCGGGCAGGCCGCTGCCCACGGCCTCGGCCAGCACGGAGCGCCTGATCAGGCGGACCAGCCGCTGGAACGGCTCGGTGCCGAAGTCGAAGACCCCGAGCAGCGGCTCGATGGCCATGTGGTTGTGGAACAGCGGGTAGCCGGTCAGCTGCGACAGCGCGCGACCCACCGCCATCTTGCCGACGGCGGGCGGTCCGTGGACGACGACGAGGTGCATCCCGGGATCGTGGCACGGGGGCCCGCCGTGGGCGATCCGGTATCCGGCCCGCCCGGTGGCCTAGGGTCGGTGCTGACGCACGCACACCACGTGGAAAGGCCCCGCACCCATGGTCCAGAAGGTCGCCCTGCTCACCGCCGGTGGGTTCGCCCCCTGCCTCTCCTCCGCCGTCGGCGGGCTGATCGAGCGCTACACCGAGCTCGCCCCCGAGGTCGAGATCATCGCCTACAAGCACGGCTACCAGGGCCTGCTGGCCGGTGACTCCCTCGCCGTCACCGACACCGTCCGGGCCAACGCCGGCCTGCTGCACTCCTACGGCGGCTCCCCCATCGGCAACTCCCGGGTCAAGCTGACCAACGCCAAGGACCTGGTCCGTCGCGGTCTGGTGGCCGAGGGCGAGGACCCGCTGAAGGTGGCGGCCGAGCGCCTCACCGCAGACGGCGTCGACGTGCTGCACACCATCGGCGGCGACGACACCAACACCACCGCGGCCGACCTCGCCGCCTACCTGGCCGAGCACGACTACGGCCTGACCGTGGTCGGGCTGCCGAAGACCATCGACAACGACGTGATCCCGATCAAGCAGTCCCTCGGCGCCTGGACGGCCGCGGAGATGGGGGCCCGCTTCGCCCAGAACATCGTCGGCGAGCACAACTCGGGTTCGCGGATGCTGATCGTGCACGAGGTGATGGGACGCAACTGCGGCTGGCTGACCGCGGCCACCGCCCGCGCCTACCGCGAGTGGCTGGACGGCCGTCAGTGGCTGCCCGAGATCGGGCTCTCCCGCGAGGCGTGGGACGTCCACGCCGTCTACGTCCCCGAGGCCGAGATCGACATCGACGCCGAGGCCGAGCGGCTGCGCTCGGTGATGGACTCGGTCGGCAACGTGACCATCTTCCTCTCCGAGGGCGCCGGGCTGGAGTCGATCGTGGCTCAGCTGGAGTCCGCCGGTGAGGAGGTCGCGCGCGACCCGTTCGGCCACGTCAGGCTGGACAAGGTCAACCCCGGTGCCTGGTTCTCCGAGCAGTTCGCCTCCCGCCTCGGCGCGGAGAAGGTGATGGTGCAGAAGTCCGGCTACTACTCCCGCTCCGCCGCGGCCAACACCGCCGACCTGGAGCTGATCCGCTCGATGACCGACCTGGCCGTGGACTGCGCGCTGCGCGGCGAGTCGGGTGTGATCGGTCAGGACGAGGAGCAGGACGACACGCTGCGGGCCATCGAGTTCGAGCGCATCAAGGGCGGCAAGCCCTTCGACATCGGCGCGGACTGGTTCGCCCGGATGCTCGGCGAGATCGGCCAGCCCGCCCCCGTCGCCGCCCCGCCGGCCGCGCACTGAGCCCGAACGGGTACCGGCGGGGGCTCAGGCCCCCGCCAGCACCTGCTCGATCGCCCGGACGCTGCGGTCGCGGAACGCGGGGACGCTGAGGCGGTAGTAGTCGACCTCCATCGCCGCGACCGACACCGCCCACGCGCGACCGCGGCGCCAGGTGTCCTCGTCGACGTCCAGCTCCGCGCGCAGGTCGGCCCGCGGCCCCGGGCCGAAGGTGTTCCAGGCCACAGCGAGCTCGCAGGCCGGGTCCCCCACGCCGGGGCAGCCCCAGTCCAGCACCGCGCCCAGCCGACCGTCCTCGAGCAGCACGTTGCCAGGCTGCAGGTCGCCGTGGAACCACACCCCGGGGCCGCTCCAGGGCGGCGCGTCCACCCCGTCCTGCCAGACGGCCTCGGCCGCGCCGGAGTCGACCAGGTCACCGATCCGGCTCAGCGCGGCCCGGGTCAGGCGGTCGCGGTCCTCGCCCTGCTCACCCTGCAGCGGCAGACCCCGTGACCCGGTGAGCCCCGCCCCACCCGCCGGGCAGCGCTGGAGCGCCCGGATGAACCCCGCCAGCCGCGAGGCGTGCTCGGGGGTGTCGAGCTCCTCCCGGGTCGGTGCGCGACCGGGCAACCACGGGTGCACCGACCACCGCAGCGGGTAGTCCTCGTCGGGCTCGCCGAGCAGCATCGGGACCGACAGCCGCAGCGGCAGGTCGGGCTGCAGCCGGGGCAACCACTCGGCCTCCCAGACCGCCTGGGTGCCACCGCCGGGGCGGATCGGCATCCGGGCGACCAGGTCCGCGCCGAGACGGAAGAGGGCGTGGTCGGTGCCGAAGTCGTCCACCGCGCGGACCGGGAGGTCGGCCCACCGTGGCGCCTGGGCCCGGAGCAGCCGCCGGACGTCGGCCTCACCGACCACCACCTGGTCCTCGTGCATCTGGGTCATGGGGTGACTCGACCACCGATCCGGCCGACGGTCGAGTCCTTCCCGGGGTGCCCGGGTCCGCCCGGCCCGTCCAGTGGGTCTCCCATGGGGATCTCCCCCGTCAGCACTCGACGTCCCGCCGCGATGTCGCGGCGAGACGTCGGTGGCTGACGTCCACGGGGTTCCCGCCGACGGCCTCGCGCAGCACCGCGCGTCCCGGGTCGTGGCGACTGGCCGCGATATGCCGCCACGTCCAGGAGGGTGACGGCGTGTCGTGGCGACTCGCCGCGTCGGCCCGGACGTGACGACGCGGGAGGGTGGTCAACGGCGCCAGCGGCCCACCAGGACAGCCACGGAGGCGTCACACGCCCACGCACACCCCGCCGCCGGCCTCGCGCAGCACCGCGCGTCCCGCGATGTGGCAACTGGCCGCGATACGCCGCCACGTCCAGGAGGGTCACGGCGTGTCGTGGCGACTGGCCGCGATACGCCGCTCCGGCCAGGAGGGTCACGGCGTGTCGTGGCCAGTCGCCCCGTCAGCGGCGAACGTGACGACGCTCCACGCAGCTCAGCGGCGCCGGCGGCCCAGCAGGGCGGCCACGGCCGCGCCCAGGCCGACACCCGAGGCGGCACCGAAGCCCCAGCCGACCACCGAGGCGATCCGGGTGGCGCGGGTGGCCACGGTCTGCGACACCTGCACCTTCTCGTCGGGGTACTGCACCTCCAGCACCTCCGGGCCGATCCGCACGCCCTCGCGACGCGACCAGGCCACCTGGGCGCTGTAGGGGTTCCTGCCGCGGTCGGGCTCCGCGGGCACCGGCGTCCGTACCGGCTCCAGCTCGACGTGGGGGTCCTGCTCCAGCGGGACGTCGGCCTCGATGTGCTCCCCGGCGATGGCGCGCTGCTCGGAGGTGGCGATCCAGGCGGCGATGAACAGGATCAGGCGGGCGAACAGGTTGAAGAACAGCATCAGCACGATGACCGGTCCGAAGGCGGCCACGGCGGCGTTGCCCCCGAAGAGCCCGAAGACGGCCGAGGAGCTGTACTGCAGCACCGCCAGCCCGATCGAGCCGGCCAGCGCCCCCTTGACCACGGCCCTGGTGGCCACCTCCTCCTGGGGCAGCACCTTGAACAGGAACGTGAAGAGGAGGAAGCCGACGACCAGCGAGGCGACCACCGGGACCAGCCGCAGCAGCACACCGATGCCCGGGACGCTGGCCAGACCCAGCCAGCCGATCACGACGTCGGTCAGCGAGGTGGCCACCGAGGACAGCGCGAAGGTGACGACGATGAGCACCAGCAGCGCGACCAGCGTCAGGAGGTTGCGCAGCACCTCGACCACGATGTTGGACTTCTCCTCCGGGTCGTCCAGGCTTGGGCGCCACTGGGCGCGGACGGCGCTCTTGAGCTGGGCCATCCAGGCCGCGCCGGAGTAGGCCCCGACGAGCAGACCGACCAGGCCGGCGACACCCGCCCGGGCCCGGGCCTGGTCCAGCGCCTCCCCCACCTGGGTGCCGAGGTCCGGCCCGAGCTGGGCGACGACCACGTCCACCAGCTGCTGCACCTGGTCGTCGAAGAGAAGGCTGACCACCGAGAAGGTGACCAGCGCGATGGGCACCAGCGAGAGCACCGAGAAGTACGTGATGGCCCCGGCGAAGGCGTTGCCCAACCGGCTGGTGAACCGCACGCCGGCCCGCAGCAGGTGGGCCAGCCACGGGACGTGTTGCATCTTCTTCAGCCACTCACCCATGGCTGGACCCTATCGAGGTCGGGCGGTGCTCCTGCGCACGTGCCAGCGGCCGGCTCACTCCTCGAAGGCCTCCGGTGGCGGGCAGGAGCAGACCAGGTTCCGGTCGCCGTAGGCGCCGTCGATGCGGGCCACGGCCGGCCAGTACTTGTCCCCGCGGCCACCGGCCACCGGGCCCTGCCGGCGTCCGGCCGGGTAGCCGGCCACCGTGCGGCTGTAGGGGTGGGTCCACTCGTCGGCGGTGACGCGGGCCAGGGTGTGCGGGGCGTTGGCCAGCGGGTTGTCCTCGCCCCACTCCCCGGACTCCACCTTGGCGATCTCGGCGCGGATGCTGATCATCGCCTCGACGAAGCGGTCGATCTCGGCCAGGTCCTCGGACTCGGTCGGCTCGACCATCAGCGTCCCGGCGACCGGGAAGCTCATCGTCGGGGCGTGGAAGCCGTAGTCGACCAGCCGCTTGGCCACGTCGTCCACGCTCACCCCCGACGCCTTGGTCAGCGGGCGCAGGTCGAGGATGCACTCGTGGGCCACCAGCCCGCCCCGGCCGGCGTAGAGCACCGGGTAGTGCTCGGCCAGCCGTCGGGCGACGTAGTTGGCGCTGAGCACGGCCTGCTCGGTGGCCCGGCGCAGACCGTCGGCCCCCATCATGGCGATGTAGGCCCAGGAGATCGGCAGGATCCCGGCCGAGCCGTAGGGGGCACCGGACACCGGGCCCACCCCGGTGGCCGGACCGGCCTCGTCCAGCATCGGGTGGTTGGGAAGGAACGGCGCGAGGTGCGCCCCGACCGCCACCGGCCCGACGCCCGGACCGCCTCCGCCGTGGGGGATGCAGAACGTCTTGTGCAGGTTGAGGTGGCTGACGTCGGCGCCGAACTCACCGGGCTTGGCCAGCCCGAGCAGGGCGTTGAGGTTGGCCCCGTCCACGTAGACCTGCCCACCGGCCTCGTGCACCGCGGCGCACAGGTCGGTGATGGTCTCCTCGAAGACCCCGTGGGTGGAGGGGTAGGTGACCATGATCGCGGCCAGCTGGTCGCGGTGGGTCTCGATCTTGGCGTGCAGGTCGTCCATGTCGACCGCGCCGTCCTCGGTGGCCCTGACGACCACCACCCTCATGCCGGCCATCGCCGCCGAGGCCGCGTTGGTGCCGTGCGCGGAGGAAGGGATCAGGCACACCACGCGCCCGTCGTCCCCGCGGGAGAGGTGGTAGGCCCGGATGGCCAGCAGACCGGCGAACTCGCCCTGGCTGCCGGCGTTGGGCTGGATTGAGACCCGGGCGTAGCCGGTCACCTCGGCCAGCCACTCCTCCAGCGTGGCCACCAGGTCGTGGTAGCCGCCGGCGTCCTCACGCGGGGCGAAGGGGTGAAGGTCGGCGAAACCCGGCAGCGAGACCGGCTCCATCTCGGTGGTCGCGTTGAGCTTCATGGTGCACGAGCCGAGCGGGATCATGCCGCGGTCGAGGGCGAAGTCGCGGTCGGACAGCGAGCGCAGGTAGCGCAGCATCTGGGTCTCGGAGTGGTGGGTGGTGAACACCGGGTGGGTGAGGAACTCCCGCTCCCGGACCTGACCGGCCAGGTCGCCGGTGCCGTCCGGACCGAGGGTCGCCCCGAAGGCCTCGCAGAGCGCCTGCAGGTCGTGCTCGGTGGCGTCCTCCCCGATGCTGACCCCGACGTGGTCGGCGTCGACGGGGCGGATGTGCAGCCCGGCCCGGCGGGCGGCGGCCACCACGGCCCGGCCGCGGTGCGGGACCCGGATCTCGAGGGTGTCGAAGAAGCTGGTGTGCAGCACCTCCACCCTGGCGGCCTGCAGCGCGGCGGCGACCCGGCGGGTGCTGTGGTGCAGACCGTTCGCGATCCGGCGCAGACCGTCCGGGCCGTGGTAGACCGCGTACATGGCGGCCACCACGGCCAGCAGCACCTGGGCGGTGCAGATGTTGGAGGTGGCCTTCTCCCGGCGGATGTGCTGCTCGCGGGTCTGGAGCGCGAGCCGGTAGGCGGGGGTGCCGTCGGCGTCGACCGAGACCCCGACCAGGCGTCCGGGCAGGGAGCGCTGAAGCCCCTCGCGGACGGCCATGAAACCGGCGTGCGGGCCGCCGTAGAACAGCGGCACCCCGAGACGCTGGCTCGAGCCGACGGCGATGTCGGCGCCCCAGCCGGCCACGTCGGCGGTGATGGTCAGGGCCAGCAGGTCGCAGGCGGCGACCACCAGGGCCCCGTTGTCGTGGGCCTTCTCCGCGATCGCGGCCAGCTCGGCCACCGGGCGGAGCGCCCCGCTGGCGCCGGGGGTCTGCACCAGCACGCCGAAGGCCTCGTGCGTCTGCAGGGCGGTCACCAGGTCGCCGTCGGCCACCACGACGTCGATCCCCAGCGCGCGGGCGCGGGTGCGGACCACCGCGACGGTCTGCGGGAGCGTGTCGGCGTCCAGCAGGAACACCGCACCCTTCTTCACCGAGCGCCGCGCCAGCGCCATCGCCTCGGCGACGGCGGTGGACTCGTCGAGCAGGCTGGCCCCGGCGATGGGGAGACCGGTGAGGTCGGAGACGACGGTCTGGAAGTTGAGCAGCGCCTCCAGCCGTCCCTGGCTGATCTCGGGCTGGTAGGGGGTGTAGGCGGTGTACCAGGAGGGGTCCTCCAGCACGTTGCGCCGGATCACCGCCGGGGTCAGGGTGCCGTGGTAGCCCAGGCCGATCATGGCCGTGCAGGGACGGTTGCGCCCGGCCAGCTCGGCCAGCGCGGTCCTGGCCTGGTGCTCGCTCAGCGGGGCGGGCAGGGCCAGCGGCTGGGTCAGGCGGATCTGCTCGGGGAGGGTCCGGGAGAGGAGGTCCTCGATCCCGTCCAGCCCCAGCGCGGCCAGCATGGTGGTGCGGGCGTCGTCGTCGGTCCCGATGTGGCGCCGGACGAAGGGTGCGGCGGCGCCGCCGACGGAGGGTGCTGCCGCTCCGTTCGTCGTGCTGGGCCGGGACCCGTTCGTCTCGGTGCGCTCAGCGGTGGCGTGCTGGACCGACATCAGGCTCGACTCTCCTCGCCCGGGTCACAGGTTCCGCGGTGGTGCGGATGACGACCCCCGGTGCGGGGTCCAGCCTATGCGGCTCAGCCGGCGGCGCGTGCCCGCCGTCGAGCGGCCAGCTCGTCATCGGCGCTGGTGCGCGACGGGTCCTCGACCTGCTCCGAGGGGAGCTCCAGCAGGGTGCCCTCCAGCTCGCGCCAGACGCCGCCCAGGGCGATGCCGAACATGCCCTGGCCGCCGCGCAGCAGGTCGACGACCTCGTCGGCCGAGACGCACTCGTAGATGGTCGCGCCGTCGCTCATCAGCGTCACCTGGGTCAGGTCCTCGACGCCGCGGGCGCGCAGGTGGTCGATGGCCTTGCGGATCTGCTGCAGCGAGATGCCGGCGTCGATCAGGTTCTTGATGACCTTGAGGATCAGGATGTCGCGGAAGCTGTAGAGCCGCTGGCTGCCCGAGCCGGTGGCCGCGCGGACCTCGGGGGTGAGCAGACCGGTGCGGGCCCAGTAGTCCAGCTGGCGGTAGGTGATCCCGGCGGCCTTGCAGGCGGACTGGCCGCGGAAGCCCTCGTCCTCGGGCAGCGGGGAGAAGTCCCCGTCGAACAGGTGGTCCTGGGTGCTGCGGGGCGCGGTCGAGCCCTCCGGGGCCCCACCGTGGTGGGGGCTGCGCTCGGGGGTCTTCGTCACGGGTGCCTCGCTCTGGTGTGGGTGCTGCTCTGTGAGGATACGCGGCACGCTAGCCAGCCGCCAGGGTGCGGCCGCGGCGACACGCCCGAGCGGGCCGGCCCGGACCCAACCCTCAGGGACGGGTCGAGGTCCCGGCGACCGCCGTTCCTGGGTCGTCAGGAGCCCTCCCGGCCCCACCTCCGCACCCCGGCAGCCGGCCGCCGGAACGGGCCAGCGCCACCGCCTCGACCCGACTCCGGGCACCGAGCTTGGCGTGCACGTGCTCGAGGTGCTTGTCCACGGTGCGGGGGGACAGCTGCAGGCGCCGGGCGACCTCGCGCCCGGACAGCCCGGCCGCGACCAGGGCGAGGACCTCCGCCTCACGGGAGGTGAGCAGCGGCCGTCCCGGTCCGGCCAGGGCGGGTCCGGTGCGGCTGGTCCACCGGGGTACCGGCACCGTCTCCGCCACCCGGTAGGGCGTGGGGTCGTCCAGGCACCGGAGCACGGCCGCCCGCAGGTGCGGGACGAGCAGGGCGGCCAGCTGGTGCTCCCGCGCGCTGAAGGCGCCGGTGGATCGGCTCAGCGTGATGGCGTGGGCCCCCGACCCCTGGACGTCGAGCACCACGGCCAGCTGGTCCTCCACGCCGAGCGCACGGTGGGACTCCCGGTAGACCGGGTTGGCCCGCCACTGCCGCGCGGACACCAGCTCCCCGATGCTGCTGACGCCGACGCCGGGCGAGGCGGTGAAGCGCTGGATCAGGGGCGAGTGGGCGGCCACCGAGGGGTAGGACGCCAAGGTCGTCACCACCGACTCCTCGTCGGGCCAGACCACCCCGAACTCCTGGAAGACGGGGCCGAAGGAGATCTGGTGGTAGATGGCCAGGTGGGCACCGAGGACCCGGCAGAGCTCGGGGAGCAGCTCGCGCCGCAGCGCGGCGACCGTCCGGCACCCGGCGGCCGTGGCGGCCAGGTCGAGGGCCAGCACGGCCGGATGGGCGGGTGGCGGCAGCAGCGGCATCGGGGGACTCCGTTCTCCTCCCATGGACGCACGCGGCCCCGCCGACGTCAATGCCCGGTCTACGCACAACCGCGTATGGCGGGCGGCTCCCGAGGGGCCGCAGGATCGAGGAACCGGCTCCCTGCGCGCCGGTTCGAGGAGGTGCACCGTGCCCGACCACTCCCTGCCGACCGCGGCGTCGGCCCTGGCGGCGCTGGCGCTGGCGGCTGCGCTGACCTCGTGCCTGCCCGTGCCGCCACCACCTCCCCCGCCGCCGCCGTCGGTGTCACCGGCGCCCCTGCCCTCGCCGTCGGACCCGCCGGCGCCCCTGCCTTCGCCGTCGGACTCACCGGCACCCCTGCCCTCGCCCACGCCGGTGCCCCCGCCGGTGCCCGACCCGCCCGCGCCCGAGCCGACGCCGGCGCCGGACGGGGTCGTGCTGACCCCGCGGAGCCTCGGCCACCTGACCCTGGACGGCCCGGAGACGTTGGCGGTCTGGGACGTCGAGGAGGCCTTCGACGCCTCCGGGGAGTTCCTGTACGCCGGCCAGACCGACGAGTGCGGCCTCGGCACCCACGAGGGCTACCGGGTCGCGGTCGTCATGGACTCCATCCAGGCCGTGCAGGCGTTCGTCGTGGAGAACGCGGAGGTGGTGACGCAGGAGGGGGTGGCCCTGGGCAGCAGCACCGAGGACGTGGTGGCGGCCTACGGCCTGGAGAACGTGTACACCGCACCCGTGGACTCACGGGCCGGCGGCCCGCTCCTGGTGGTGGGCGACGGCTCGGGCCCACCGACGGAGGGCCAGCTGTCCTACGCCTTCGACACCGACGCCGCCGGCGAGGTCACGGGGCTGCGGGCCGGCGCCTGGCCGTGGATCGGCTACCGCGACTACTGCTCGGACTCCGCCGGGCGACCTGAGGGCACCGGCTGGCCGCTGGGCTGAGTCACCGCCCGGCTCTGCTCGGGTGGCGGGCGGCGCGGGCACCGGAGACCGCTCGGGATCGAGCGGCTGAGGACCGGACGGCTGGGGAGGGGTCCAGGACCGAGCGGTCCTGGGAACGGAGGGCCCGGAGACCAAGCGGTCCCGACGACCGAACGGTGCGGGGAGCGGGAGGCCTGGGAGCCGAGCGGCTCGGGGTCGAGGGACGGCTCCCCCGCCGGCCTCGTGCACCCGACGGTGCCGGCAGACGCTCAGCCGGCCCGGCCGGGGCCCGGCTCCTCGGGACCGCCCTCGGCGGTGAAGTCGTCGGGGGTGACCTGGTCGAGGAACTCGCGGAACTTCTCGACCTCGTCGTCCTCCTCCTCCGGGACCTCGATGCCGGCCTCGTCGAGGACCTCCTCGGCGCAGTGGATCTCCGCACCGGTGCGGAGGGCCAGCGCGATGGCGTCCGACGGCCGGGCGCTCACCTCGGTGCCGCCCTCGAACCGGAGCACGGCGTAGAAGGTGCCGGCGGTCAGCTCGGTGATGTGCACCTCGCCCAGCCGGTGGCCCAGGGCGCTGAGCAGGTCGGCCATCAGGTCGTGGGTCAGCGGACGCGGCGGGACGACGCCCTCCTGGGCGTTGGCGATCGCCGAGGCCTCCCCGGCACCGATCCAGATCGGGAGGTAGCGGTGGCCGCCGACCTCCCGCAGCAGCACCATCGGGATGTTCTGGGGCATCTCCACCCGCACTCCCACGACGTCGAGCTCACGCATGCCGCAACCCTACGCCGCCACCGGAGGACGTCGCGCCCCGGTGCTCAGCGGTCCATCGCGGTGCGCAGCAGCGCGGAGTGGGCGATGCCGACGAGCTTCACGACGTCGGCGGAGACGGTCCGCCCCGAGCTGCCGCGGCGCTGGAACGGGGCGATGGCCTGCTCGATCAGCCCCGCCTCGCGGTCCGCGGCCATCTTGAAGGCGCGCATGTGGCGGGCGTCCATGCCGAAGTCGGCCAGCCGGCGGGCCACCATGGCGATGGTCAGCGCGTCGCGGTCGTAGAAGCCGGTGCCCCGGCGGGGCACCACGATCATCTGCCGCTCCAGCTCCACCAGGGCCGCCTCGCTCAGCCCGCTGCTGCGCAGCAGCTCCACCCGGGAGAGACGCAGCGGCGGCTGGGGGCGCTGCGGGCCGGGCTCCGCGGCGGCGGGGACGGAGGCCGAGGCGGCGCTGACCGGTGCCTGGTCCGGCTCGGGCCCGGGCGCGGCGGGCACCGGGTGCGGGGTCTCCAGCGGCGGGGGCTGCATGCCGCGGTCCATCATGTCCAGGTGCTCGCGGATCACCCGGAGCGGCAGGTAGTGGTCCTTCTGGACGCGCAGGATGTAGCGCAGCCGCTCGACGTCGCCCTCGGAGTACTTGCGGTAGCCCGAGGGTGCGCGCTCCGGGCTGACCAGGCCCTCGGACTCCAGGAACCTGATCTTGGAGATGGAGACGTCGGGGAACTGGCTCTTGAGCACGGAGAGCACCTGCCCGATGCTGCGCTGGCCGGCCATCAGCGGTGCACCCGTCGCACGCCGACGTCGTGCGTGTCGGTCAGGACAACCCCCGCGGGCTCGGGTGGTAGACCATCCGGAACTTGCCGATCTGCAGCACGTCGCCGGCGTGCAGCTCCACCGGGCCCTCGATCAGGCGGCGGTTGACGTAGGTGCCGTTGAGGCTGCCCGGGTCGGTCACCACGACGGTGCCCTCGGCGCGGGCCAGGGTGACGTGGTGGCGGGAGACGGTGATGTCGTCGAGGAAGATGTCCGAGCCCGGGTGGCGCCCGACGGTCAGCCGGTCAGAGTCGATCAGGTAGCGCGAGCCGCTGCCCGGCCCCCACTGCACGATCAGCAGCGCGGAGCCGGCGGGCAGGGCCGCCACCGCGGCACGCTCGTCGTCGTCGAGCTCGGGGCCGTCGAGGTCGTCGTTCACCACGGCGATGGTCGTGGTGGTGTCGCCGCTGCTCGAGCCGCGGGGCTCGCCCGCGGGCTGCTGGCCCTCGTCGGCGGGGGCGTCGAGGCGGGTCAGCTTCTCCCCGCAGCGGGCGCAGAAGTTCGCGCCCTCGGGGTTGGCGTGACCGCACTGGTGGCAGTAGACCATTCAGGCACCGATCTCGGAGGTGTAGGCGTCGGCGTCGAGCAGGTCGTCCACGTCGGCGTCACCGGTCAGCTCGAGCTCGAAGAGCCAGCCGTCGCCGTAGGGGTCCGAGCCCACCGTCTCCGGTGCCGCGTCCAGCTGGTCGTTGACCGCGGAGACCACACCGGGCAGCGGGGCGAAGACGTCGGAGACGCTCTTGGTGGACTCGAGCTCACCGCAGGCGTCGCCGGCCTCGACCGACTCCCCCACCGTGGGCAGCGAGACGAACACGATGTCCCCGAGCTGCTCCGCGGCGTACTCGGTGATCCCCACCCGCACCACGTTGGCGTTGCCCGCACGCACCCACTCGTGGTCGGCGGTGTACTTCAGCTCTTCGGGGAAGCCAGCCATCGGTGCTCCTTGGTCGCGGCGCGGGGCCATCTCGACACGGACGTCCTGCTCGTCAGCGCGGTCTGCGGCCGTGGTGCCCGGCGTGGGCACGGGCTCAGACTAACCGTGCGGTGGAGATCGAGCCACCACCGCACCCTGCGCGTCCGCGACCGGTCCGGAGGCCCCTCGCCACGCCGGTGCGGTCAGCGCGGCGGCACCGGCTCGGCGTGCTGGAAGGCGGTCGGGGCGCGGACGCTGTCGACCTCGACCAGCCCGAGCTGGACGACCTCGACCTGCCCCTGGACCTGGGGACCGGTGATCTCGCTGACCAGCCCGCCGCGGAAGCGGACGGCCTCCTCCAGCGCGTGCGGGTCACCGATCGCCTCGATCACGATGGGGCTGGCGACCGGCTGCCCGTCGACCAGCAGACCGTCGGGACCGGTGCCGAACCAGGTGGAGGTCCCCACCCGGACGCTGTCGTCGATCTCGATCACCTCCGCGCCGGCGTCGCGGAGCTCCTCCACGGCGTTCAGCATCACCTGGGCGTCGACCTGGTCGAGCGGGTCCACGATCCGCAGCCGGACGCCGGGGCCCTCGGCGGGGGTGGTGCCGGCCAGGATCGACAGCTCCTCCAGCCGCTCCCCCGCCTGCTCCCGGGCCACCCGCTGGGAGTCCGCACCGGTCTCCAGCTCGCGCCGGGTCTGCTCCAGGGTGGCCAGCTCGTCCTCCAGCCGGCGGGACTCCGCGGACAGGCCGTCGAGCAGCTGGATCAGGTCGGCGCGCCGGGCGGTGGCGTAGGTGTCGTCCGCGCTCTGGCTGCGCAGCTGCACCACCATGCCCATCGCGACCAGCCCCAGCACCAGCCCGAGCACGACCTGGTGCCGGCTGGGGCGCAGGAACGCGGCGAGCAGGGCGGCGGCCCGTCCGCGCCCGGCGGGGGCGTCGCGCTCCTCGTCGGGGTCCTGCGGGGCGGCGTCGACCTCCTGGTCGGCCACCGCGCGCTCGCGCCGGCGACGGGCCCGGCGCAGCATCGGGTCGGGACGGCGGGGACGGCTCGGGTCCACCCGGCGGGGCTCGCCCGGCGGGCGGGACGGCTCAGGCATGGACCAGGTGCCTGCGGATCGCGGCGGCGTTGGTGAAGATGCGGATTCCCAGCACCACCACCACACCGGTGGACAGCTGCGAGCCGACGCCGATCTGGTCCCCGACCCAGACGATCAGGGCGGCGATCAGGACGTTGGAGACGAAGGAGACCACGAACACCTTGTCGGTGAAGGTGTCCTCGAGCCAGGCCCGGGCGCCGCCGAAGAGGGCGTCCAGGGCGGCCACGATGGCGATCGGCAGGTAGGGCTGGAGGAAAGCCGGCAGGGTGGGCTCCAGCAGGATCCCGAGGACGATGCCCAGGACGAGTCCGAGGATGGCGATCACGTGGGCTCAGCCCTCCTGTGCTCGGGCCTGGCGGAGCGCCAGGGTGGTGTCGGCCGGCAGCTCCAGCTCCTCGGCGGTGGAGGTGGACATGGCCACGTCGTAGTTCTGCCGCACATAGTTCCACCACTGCCCGCCCGAGGACTCGGCGAAGCGCGAGGGGAGCTGGCCGGGGTCGCCGACCGCCTCCACCCGGTAGGGCGTGGTGAGGGAGCGGTAGTCGACGGTGATGGCGTCCCCGGCACCGCGGATGGCCGTCACCGGGCTGAGCCGGTAGCCGTTCACCGCGATCGCCTCCGCCCCCGAGCTCCACAGCCCGTTCACCAGCATCTGCAGGTCCACGTCGATGATCCGCCCGTCCTCGGGACCGGTGGACCCGGGGGCGTCGTCGACCTCCAGGACCATCCCCGGTCCGCGCACCGGCACCGCGGCGGCCTCCTGCTCGGCCACGGCGAGCGCCGCCTGCAGCTGCTGGGCGGTGGTGTCCTGACCCAGCCCCTCGCTGCGGAGCCGGTTGACCTCCTCGGACTCGGTGGCGATGTCGGCCCGCAGCCGGTCCTGCTGCGTCTGCTGCTCGGCGATGCGGTCCAGCAGCTGCTGGCGCTCGACGGCCACGGCGGGCGCGCTGCGGGTGCTCTGCACGGACCCGGTGGCGAAGAGCACCCCGCACCCGACCGCGACCAGCAGCAGCGCGAGCCGCATCCGCGGCGCACGTCCGGGACGCGCGGCGACGCGGGCGTAGTCGGGGTCCAGTGGCTCGGCGAGGATCTGGTTGAGCAGGTCCATGCTGCGGTCCGGACGCCTCGGGGCTGGGGCGGACACCGGGTCAGACTATGCGGCTTCGGACGGCGAAGCGGTACCGACGCGGGCGGCCGGGCCCGGCCCGCACGCCCGCGACGGGACGGGGTCGCCACCCCGTGACGGGTCGAGGTCGGGTGACCGACGCGACCGGCGACTGACGCGACTGACGGTCATCAGGTCAGGTCAGGTCAGGTCAGGTCAGGCCCGGCCCGGCCCGGGCAGGTCAGGTCAGGGCCGGCCAGGTCAGCGCGGTCAGGTCAGGCCCGGTCAGGTCAGGTCAGGGTCCGCGCGCTCTGCCGGGGTGGGTGCGGGTGTGGCGACGGGCTGCAGGCTGGGCCGGGAGGGCGGTGTGGTGGTGCAGAACCGGTCACCCAGCCCGACACCGTGTCCCAGGGGCGGGTGCCGTCGAGCTGGGTGACCGGTTCTGCTGCCACCTCCGCTGGTCGTGTGGCGGGCACTCGCCCAGCAGGACCAGCCCCCGGGAGGGATGCTCGACACGTCGCGCGTGACGTCTGCTGGGCGAGCGGTCCTCGCGGCACCGACGTGGGCTGCCGGGTGGGCGTGGCGACGGACGGCGGGTGGGTGGCTGCAGAACCGGTCGCCCAGCCCGACAGCGTGCCCTCTGGGCGGGTGCCGTCGGGCTGGGTGACCGGTTCTGCTGCTCCTCCGCTGGTCGTGGAGGAACACCGGCTGGGCAGGATCGGAGTGCTGACGGAGGGGGCTCGACAGGGCACAGGGGACGTCTGCTGGGCGACGGGTCCTCGCGGCACCGGCGCGGCTCCCAGGTGGGCGCCGGTGTGGCGACCGGCTGCCCGGTGCCCGCGGTGCCCGCGGCGGCCGCGGCGGCCGCGGTGGCCGCGGTGGCCGCGGTGGCCGCGGTGGCCGCGGCGGCCGCCATGGGGGCGGTGGCCGCGATGGTCAGGGCCGCGGTGACGTCGCAGCCTGACCGGTGGGGGCGGTGGCGGCGGAGGCGGTCGGGAGCACGCCCCGGTAGACCTGCAGGACCTGGGCGCCGATGGTGGACCAGTCGTAGCGGGCGCGCAGGGCGGCGAGGGGGTCGTCGGCCCCGGACCGCACCGCGTCCCCGGGCCCGGGCCGGACCGCGTCGGCGGTCTGGGGGATGGGGGCGTGGCGCCGGGCTCGGTCGGCTCCCCGGCCGAGGGCGACGCCGAGCGCCCGGATCAGGTCGGCGGCGTCCCCGCGCCGGAAGAAGTGGGCGTGCCGGTCCGCGGCCTCCCCCACCACGTCGACGAAGGCCGGCAGGTCGGCCGCCACCACCACCGCCCCGGCCGAGAGCGCCTCCAGCAGCACCAGCCCGAAGCTCTCCCGGTCCCGGTGCGGGGCCACGAAGACGTCGCACCAGTCCAGCAGCCGGGCCCGTTCCCCGTCGCTGATGGCACCGAGCTCGGTCCACCCCGCGGGGAGCCGCCGGCTGCCCGAGCCGGCCACCACGACGGTGGCTCCGGGCCAGCGGGCGCGGACCCCGGGCCAGGCGGCGATCAGGACGTCGAGGCCCTTGCGTGGTTCGTCCAGCCGACCCAGGAAGGCGATCCGCGGACCGGGCACGTCGAGGCCCCCGGGACGCCAGACGCCGGGCAGCCGCTCGCGGTCGGCGTCCGGGCCGGGGGCGAAGCCGTTGCCGATCACGGTGGCGTCCAGACCGAGGTGCTCCACCACCACCCGCCGCGCCGCCTCGGACACCGCGATGGCCGCCTCCACCCGCGCCAGCCGCCCGGCCATCACCCGTCCGGCCAGCTGCATGCCGCGCGAGCGCGGGGTGGCGGTGTGGAAGGTGGCGACCACCGGCGGACCCGGGCTGCGCAGCACCTGCAGGGACGCCCCCGGGGTCAGCGGCTCGTGCACGTGCACCAGGTCGAGGTCCTCCTCGGCCAGCCAGCGCCGCACGGTGCGACCGGCGGCGAGGGACACCCGGGCGACCGAGCCGTTGTAGGCCACCGGGTGCGCCCGGCCGGTGGAGACCACCTCGGGGCAGCCGTAGCGCCGGTGCAGCTCCGGCGGGATCCGTCCGGGCGCGAGCACCTGCACCCGGTGGCCCTGCGACCCGAGCCAGGCCGCCAGCCCCAGCACGTGGTTCTGCACCCCGCCGGGGGTGTCGAAGGCGTAGGGGCAGACCAGCCCGACGTGCAGCGGCCGGAGGACGTCCGGCGGCGCCGCGGCCCCGGGCCGCTCGGTCTCGGGGCGTGACCCCTCGACCTCGGGCGGCCGAGGAACGTGGGGCGGCCCGACGACCGGCGGGTCAGGAACCATCGGCGGAGACCGGGACGGGACCGGTGAAGAAGGGCTGCATCATGTGCCAGTCCTGCGGGTGCCGGCTGGTCTCGGCGGCGAAGAAGCCGGCCAGCTGCTGGGTCATCGCGCTCAACCCGTCGCGGCCGGGGACGTGCTCCACGGGGTCGCTGAACCGCATCCGCATCCGGTCGCCCTCGTAGTGGCAGGCCAGGCCGACCAGCAGCGCGCCGCTGCGGCGGGCGACCAGGGCAGGGCCGGGCGGCATCGCCACCGACGCGCTGCCGCCGCCGGGGACGGGCCAGTCGACGTCCAGCCCGCGCCCGGCCATCAGCCGGTCGGCCATCAGGCAGACCACCCGTCCCCCCTCGACGGCCCGCAGCAACCGGGTCAGCACCTGGGGGTCGCGGTGGGACAACACCTCCATGCCGAGTCCGGACCGGGCCCGGGTGAACGCCTCGAACTCGGGGTCGGCCAGCTGCTCGGCCACGGTGGTGACCGGCAGGCCGGTCAGGCAGGCCCAGGCGCCGACCATGTCCCAGTTCCCCATGTGCGGCAGCGCGACCACCGCCCCGCGCGTCCGGTGCTCCCGGCGCAGCAGGGCCTCCCCGACCGGGTCGGTCAGCACCGAGGCCAGCACCCGTGAGGCCGACCATGCGGGCAGCGACAGCACCTCCAGCCAGGTGCGGGCGTAGGAGGCGAGCCCGGCCCGCACCAGGTCGTCGCCCACCGGCCGGCCGGTCACCACCTGCAGGTTGCTCCGCAGCTGCTCCACCGGGCCGCCGCCGACCCGGGCGGCCAGCGTCGCCCCGGCGGCGGCCAGACCGGCCGAGCTGCGGCGTCCCAGCCGGGGCCCCAGCTCCCAGCCCGCGGCGAGCAGACGCCGGTTGACCGCGTCCCGGACGGTGCTCACGCCGACCCCCCGACGTCCGGGGCGGCGGAGCGGTGCACGGCCCGCACCCGCTGCACCACGGTGACGGTGGTCAGCAGCGCCAGCAGGAGCACGCCGACGTCCAGGGCCCGCGGCACGCCGACCCCCTCCAGCAGCAGGGCGAGCAGCACCAGGACCAGACGCTCCGCCCGCGAGCCCAGCCCGGCCGTGGTGACCAGCCCGACCGACTCCGCGCGCGCCTTCACGTAGGAGGTGACCTGCGCCGCGACCAGCGCCCACAGCGCGAGCCCGGCCGACCAAGGGCGGTCGGCCAGGGCCAGGTGCAGGGCGACCCCACCGAGGACGGCCCCGTCGGCCACCCGGTCCAGGGTGGAGTCCAGGAAGGCGCCCCAGCGGGTCGGCCGTCCCGACATCCGCGCCATCTGCCCGTCCAGGCCGTCGGACATGACCAGCAGCGTCAGCAGCAGCGCCGCCTGCCAGAGCCAGCCCAGCGGCAGGAACACCACGGCCACGGCCACGGTGAGGGCGGTGCCGGTCCAGGTGACGACGTCGGGGGTGACGCCGAGACGCAGCAGCAGGGACGCCGGTGGGGCCATCGCCGCCGCCCAGCCGGAACGGAGGTGCTGCAGCATCAGCCGCGGACGTCCGGGGCGGCGGTCGGAGCGGGCGACGACGGCGTCCCCGCGACGTCAGGAGCGGCTCCCGGGCCACCCGGCGTCGGGCTGGCGGGCGCCTCGTCGCCCCACTCGGCGTGCAGCAGGGCCCAGGTGTCGCCCAGCAGCTGGGGCACGGCCTTGGTCTGGCCGATGACGGGGAGGAAGTTGGCGTCCCCGCTCCAGCGCGGCACCACGTGGGCGTGCAGGTGGGCGGCGATCCCGGCCCCGGCCACCGACCCCTGGTTCATGCCGAGGTTGAAGCCGTGCGGCGCGCTGACCCGGCGGACGGTGCGCATCGCCGTCTGGGTGAGCCGGGACACCTCGTCGCGCTCGGCGTCGGTCACCTCGGTCCAGTCCGAGACGTGGCGGTAGGGGCAGACCAGGAGGTGGCCCGGGGAGTAGGGGTAGAGGTTGAGCACCACGAAGGCGTGCTCGCCGCGGTGCACCACGAGGGCCGACTCGTCGTCGTGCTGGGGTGCGCGGCAGAAGGGGCACTCCCCCGCCGAGTCGTCGGCCGGCTTGTCCTGCCCGCCGATGTAGACCATCCGGTGCGGGGTCCAGAGCCGCTGGAAGGCGTCCGGGACGCCGACCGCCGGGTCGTCGGCGGCGTGCGGTTCGGCTCCGGTCATGCTGGCGATCCTAGGCGCAGGCGCACACCTCTTGACGGGGTGCTGGTGTAAGCGTGTAATCAAGTAATGGAGAACATCCGAGCATGGCTCACCGGGCGGCTGCCCGACGAGTGGACGAAGGGCGAGCTCGAGGTCAGCGTCGACCGCGAGGAGATCGTGGTGATCCTGCCGCTGCCGGGGCTCGACACCGAGGAGACGTCGCGGGCCGCGGCGGAGGCCGGACGCATCGCCCGCTTCCGCGAGGAGACGCGGCTGCAGCGGATGACCATCGCCGACGAGGCCGAGGAGCGCTTCGGACGGAAGGTGGCCTGGGGGGCCCTCTGCGGCGGGACGCGCGAGCTCTTCAGCCACCTGGCGGTGCCGGTGATGACGCGGTTGCGGCAGCCGGAGCGGGTGGTGCTGGACACCCTGGTGGACGCCGGCGTGGCCCGGTCGCGGGCGGCGGCGCTGTCGTGGTGCGTGCGGCTGGTGGGTGAGCACGAGGAGGACTGGATCGCCCGGCTCCGGGCGGCGCTGGACGAGGTGGAGCAGGCGCGGTCGGCAGGTCCGGCGGCCTGAGCCGTCCGCCGGGTGGGTCAGCGGCCAACCGTCCGCCCGGCCACGGTCGGCGGCCAGCCGTCCGGGCGGCTCCGGTCGGCGGCCAGCCGTCCGCCGGCCCGGCGCCAGCCGTCCTCCTCCCGGGGCCGTGGCCGCGGGAGGAGGAGCGACCCTCAGACCTGCGCGCGCTCCCGGATCGCCTCGACGATCTCGGTGACCGCCTCCTCCACCGGCACGCCGTTCTTCTGCGTGCCGTCGCGGTAGCGGAAGGAGACCGCCCCGGCCGCGACGTCGTCCCCGCCGGCGATCAGCATGTAGGGCACCTTGGTCTTCTGGGCGTTGCGGATCTTCTTGGGGAAGCGGTCGTCGGAGGTGTCGAGCTCGACCCGCACGCCGGCGGCGCGGAGCCGGGCGGCGACGTCGGCCAGGTAGTCGTCGAACTCCCCCGCCACCGGGATGCCGACCACCTGCACCGGCGCCAGCCACGGCGGGAAGGCGCCGCTGTAGTGCTCGGTGAGCACGGCCAGGAAGCGCTCGATGGAGCCGAACAGGGCGCGGTGGATCATCACCGGGCGCTGGCGGGAGCCGTCGGGGGCGGTGTACTGCAGGTCGAACCGCTCGGGCAGGTTGAAGTCGAGCTGGATGGTCGACATCTGCCAGGTGCGTCCGATGGCGTCACGGGCCTGCACCGAGATCTTGGGCCCGTAGAAGGCGGCGCCCCCCGGGTCGGGGACCAGCTCGAGCCCGGACGCACCGGCGACCTCGGCCAGCACGGCCGTGGCCTCCTCCCAGGTGGCGTCCTCCCCCACCGACTTCTCGGGGTTGCGGGTGGACAGCTCGAGGTAGAAGTCGTCCAGACCGTAGTCCTTGAGCAGGTTGAGCACGAAGGTCAGCAGGCTGGCGAGCTCGTCACGCATCTGCTCGCGGGTGCAGTAGATGTGGGCGTCGTCCTGGGTGAAGCCCCGGGCCCGGGTCATGCCGTGCACCACACCGGACTTCTCGTAGCGGTAGACCGTGCCGAACTCGAACAGCCGCATCGGCAGCTCACGGTAGGAGCGGCCGCGGGCGGCGAAGATCAGGTTGTGCATCGGGCAGTTCATCGGCTTGAGGTAGTAGTCCTGCCCCTGCCGGGTGACGTGGCCGTGCTCGTCGCGGAGCTCGTCGAGCTGCATCGGCGGGTACATGCCGTCGGCGTACCAGTCCAGGTGGCCCGAGGTCTCGAACAGCTGGGCCTTGGTGATGTGCGGGGAGTAGACGAACTGGTAGCCGTCCTCGACGTGGCGGCGCCGGGAGTAGTCCTCCATCGTGGCGCGCAGGATGCCGCCGCGGGGGTGGAAGACCGCCAGCCCGGAGCCGATCTCCTCGGGGAAGGAGAACAGGTCCAGCTCAGCACCCAGCTTGCGGTGGTCGCGCTTGGCGGCCTCCTCCAGCCGGGTCTGGTACTCGCGCAGCTCGTCCTTGCTGGGCCAGGCGGTGCCGTAGACCCGCTGCAGCTGGGCGTTGCGCTGGTCACCGCGCCAGTAGGCGGCCGAGCTGCGGGTGACGGCGTAGCCGTTGCCCAGGTAGCCGGTGTGCGGGACGTGGGGCCCGCGGCACAGGTCCTTCCAGGCCACCGACCCGTCACGGCGGACGTTGTCGTAGATCGTCAGCCCGCCGGCGCCCACCTCGACGCTGGAGCCGTCCTCCTCGCTGGCGCTGCCCTTGAGGGTGATGAGCTCGAGCTTGTGGGGCTCGTCGGCCAGCTCGACGGCGGCGTCGGCGTCGCTGACGTCACGGCGCACGAAGCGCTGGCGCTCCTTGACGATCTGACCCATCCGCTTCTGGACGGCCTGCAGGTCCTCGGGCGTGAAGGGGGTGGCGATGTCGATGTCGTAGTAGTAGCCGTCGGTGATCGGCGGGCCGATCCCGAGGCGGGCGTCGGGGAAGAGCGCCTGGACGGCCTGGGCGGTGACGTGGGCGGCGGAGTGGCGCAGGATCGACAACCCGTCGGGTGAGGACACCAGCACGGGCTCCACCTCGTCGCCGTCGGCGAGCCCGGTGGCCAGGTCGACCAGCTCGCCGTTGCGGCGCATCGCCACGACGTCGCGGGCCTCGGCGAACAGCTCCAGACCGGTGGTGGTCGTCCCGAGTTCCTGCTCGCTGCGCTCTCCGTCGCGGACCAGGGTGAGACGTCCAGACACTTCGTCGACCTTTCGTTCGGTGGGCCGGGCGGTTGCGACCGGCCGGCCCCATCTTGCCCGATCCGGCCCCTCCCGGGCGCCACGGTCTGCCCGGGCGGACCAGGGGCTGGGTCGGACTCGACCTCCGCCCGTCAGCGGGCGGCGAGCATGGCCGGTGACGGGTAGACGGTGAGCACCCGCAGCCCGTCCAGCCAGCGGGTCAGACGCTCGGCCTCGACGTCGAGGGCCCGGGTGGCGGCGTCGGGCAGCGGCTCGAGGGGGGACACCCGGACCCGGCCGTCGTCGTCCTGCACCCAGCAGCCGACCACGCGGCCGTCGACCCAGGCCGTCGTGCCGGCGTTGCCGTTGCTGTCGAAGAGGTCCCGGCCGTGGCCGTCGAGGTACCAGCCGCGCTCCTTCCACCCCATCACCGTGGGGTCGAGCACCGGCAGCAGCGCGACCCAGTGGTCGGTCGGAGCCACCGGATCGAGGTCGTCGGGCAGCAGCCAGCCGGTGCCGCCGTCGTCGAGGCTGACCGGGACCGCGCCGACGTCGCCCAGCGCGGTGACGACCGCCCCCTTGGTGCTGCCCAGCCACCACTGCAGGTCGGCGGCGGTGCCCGGGCCGAAGGTGCGCAGCCAGCGCCGTACCAGCTCGGCGTAGCCCTCGGCGGCGGGCAGCGGGGCGGGCACGTCCCCCAGCCAGGTGCTCATCAGGGTCCATTGCGGTCGCGAGGTGCGCCAGTGGCCGCCGTTCACCCCGCGGACCAGCACCGCCTCCAGCCCGAGCTGGGTCAGCACCCGGGGGGCGATGGAGATCGAGATGTCGTAGCGCTTCTCGGTGGTGCCCCCGATCCGCCCGTGCAGCTGCGGCAGGGCCTCGCGCAGCTCCTTGGCGCTGCGGGCCGAGCCGTCGGCCAGGTGAGCCACCACGGCGGCCTCGGCCTCGGCCAGCCAGATCCGCCCGTCCGTGGCCAGGGACGCGTGCTCGACGTCCTTGGCCACGCGGGCGCGGTGGGCGGTGGCTACGCGGGCGCTGGCGCTCCCCCAGGCGGCGGGCAGCAGGTCGCGGGGGAAGGCGAACAGGGTGCGGCGCATGGCGAGCTGCTTGACCAGCGTCCGCTCCTCGTACAGCGCCCGCTCGACGTCGGCCACCGTGACGTCGTCGACCCGGGCGTGCACCGACAGGTGGACCGTGGCCGGCTCGGTGGCGTGCAGGACGGTCATCGCCTCCGCCGCGACCAACGGGCTGGCGAGCCGGTGCTGGGGGGCGATCCCGTGACGTCGGGCCAGGCGGGCACGGCGCTCGTCGTCGGGCACGTGGCGCACGGGGTGCTGGCTCATGGGCCCATCGTGGCAGCCGGCTCCGACAGTCCCGGAGCCACCGCGGTGGCCTCGGGAGGACCCGCCGGCGCCGGAGCCGACCGGCGGGTCCGTCCACCAGCAGGCGTCGCACGGGACGGGTCAGAGCCGCGGCTCCCGTCCGGCAGGCTGGGTGGGCTCGGGCAGCAGCGGGGCGGGGAGGCGGAGCGGCACCTCCGCGGGGGCGCCCGGGCCCACCGAGCACGGTGCGCCGTCGACCACCACCGTCACCGGCTCCTCACCGCGCAGCAGCGTGACCGTGGTGCCGTCCCGAGTGGTCTCGACCAGCAGCAGCCGTCCGCGCCAGGTCATCCGGTAGGCCGTCCGGGACAGCGCCGTGGGCAGCAGCGGGGCCAGCTCGAGCTCCTCGTGGTCCTCCCGCATCCCGCCGAGGCCCGCGGTGACCGCCAGCCAGGTACCGGCGCCCGAGGCCAGGTGCAGTCCGCCGTCGGTACCACCACCGACGTCGCGCAGGTCGACCAGTGCCGACTCGCGCAGGTAGCGGAGCGCGAGGTCGGGGTGCTGGGCCTGTGCGCACACCACGGCCTGCACGGCGGCCGAGAGCGAGGAGTCGCGGACCGTGCGCGCCTCGTAGTAGCCCAGGTCGCGCGCCACCTCCTCGACGGTGAACTCGTCGCGGCACCACCACAGCGCCTGGACGAGGTCGGCCTGCTTGAGCACCTGACGGCGGTAGAACGCGGCGTAGTGGTGGTGCTCCTGGACGGGGTAGGCGTCGCGCTGCTCCTCGAAGGGCCACTCGCGGTAGGCGGTCCAGCCGGCGTTCTGGGGGTGGACCTGCAGGCCCTCGTCCCAGGGCAGGTGGACGTGGTCGGCAGCGGCGCGCCAGGCGGCGGTCTCCGCGGGGTCGACCCCGAGCTCGGAGGCCCTCAGCCGCAGCTGCTGGCAGGCGTCGGCGGCCCGGCGCAGGTTCGCCCGGGCCATCAGGTTGGTGAAGACGTTGTCGTCGACCACGCCGGTGTACTCGTCCGGACCGGTGACCCCGAACAGGTGCCAGGCACCGGCGGCGTCCTCGTGACCGAGCGACATCCACAGCCGGGCCGTCTCCACCAGGACCTCCAGCCCGCCGACGGAGTCCAGCGACTCACCGGTCGCGTTCTGGTAGAGCCAGAACGCCCGGGAGATGTCAGCGTTGACGTGCCACGCGGCGGTGCTGGCCGGCCAGTACGCCGAGACCTCCGCCCCGCCGATGGTGCGCCAGGCGAAGGCCGCCCCGGACTGGGTGAGGGTGCGCGCCCGGGCCCGGGCACTGTCCAGCGTGCTGGCCCGCCAGCGGAGCAGCCGCGCCGAGGCGTCGGGCCGGAGCAGGGTGAGGGCCGGCAGCACGAACCCCTCGACGTCCCAGAAGGTGTGCCCGCTGTAGCCCGTGCCGGTCAGGCCCTTGGCACCCACCGGCGCGCCGGAGATGCAGGCGGCTGAGCAGTACAGCTGGAAGACCGCGAACCGCACGGCCTGCTGCAGCTCGGGGTCGCCGTCCACCTCGACGTCGGCGGTGGCCCAGAGCTCGTCCAGCACGTCCCGCTGAGCACGGAGCAGGCCGTCCCAGCCGCGGTCGACCGCGGAGGCGACGGCGGCCGCGACCTCTCCCGCCAGCGCCTCGGGCCGCCCGTCGTCGGACCAGGTCCAGCCCAGGGACTTGACGATCGTCAGCGGCTGCCCGGGGCGCAGGTCGGCTGCGACCGTGGTGACGACCCGGCCGGGGTCGACGGCGGTCTGGACCCGTCCGCCCTCGACCCGGTGGTCGACGGCCGCGGCGACGGTCAGGCCGGAGCCGTGGGTCCGCGCCACCAGCACCCCGCCGTCACCGGCCGGGTGGTGCAGCAGCGGCTCGAAGGCGTCGTCGAGGGCCGCCGCGACCCGTGGGTCACCGTTGCTCACCCCGGTGTCGGTGACCTGCCCGGCGAGCAGCTCGGAGCGGACCACGGCGTGGGCGTCACCGTCCAGGGCCTCCAGCTCGTAGCGGATGGCGCACACCGACCGCTCGGCCAAGGAGACCAGCCGCCAGGTGCGCAGCTCGCACGTCGTGCCCGACGGCGTCGTCCAGCGGACCGTTCGGGCCAGCGTGCCGGCGCGCAGGTCAAGGACCCGCTCGTGCGTCTGCGGCGGGGTCTCGGCCACGTCGAGCGGGACGCCGTCGAGGAGGAGGTGCAGCGTGGTGCCGTCGGGGACCGAGATCATCGCCTGGCCGACGTCGGGGTGGCCGTAGCCGCCCTCGGGGTAGGACAGCGGGTGGGTCTCGTGGACGCCCGAGAGGTACGTCCCGCGGGTGGTGCAGGGTTCGGACTCCTCGAGCGTCCCGCGGACCCCGACGTAGCCGTTGGACAGGCTGAAGACCGACTCGGCGACACCCAGCGTCGCGGGGTCCACCCGCGACTCGCGGAGGGTCCAGGGGTCGGACTCGAAGACGGGAGCAGGCACGAACCATCCTCAGCTCGTCGGGGCAGGACGCCGGTCCAGCGGCCTGCCGATGCTACCGGGGACGACCACGGCGGGAGGGTCGACCGTGCCAGCGGCGTGAGCCAGGGGCCGGGAACGACGGACGGCCCCCTCGAGGAGGGGGCCGTCAGGAGGTGGGCGATACTGGGTTCGAACCAGTGACCTCTTCGGTGTGAACGAAGCGCGCTACCACTGCGCCAATCGCCCGGCGACCGCCAAAGTTACACCACCTCGGCGGTGGTGACCAATCGGCCCCGGACACCACCCCGGACGCCTGTCGCGCCGGGGTGGTGCACCCTCTCAGCGGCTCGGCAGCCGGCGTCCGGAGACGTCGAGCACCAGCTCGCAGAACATGGCGTTGGCCCAGGAGAACCACTCCCGGGTGAAGCGGCTCGGGTCGTCGCAGTCGAAGCCCTCGTGCATCAGCCCGGTGCCGCCGGTGGTGTCGCAGAGCAGCCGCACGATCCGCCGCTTCTCCTCCTCGTCGAGGCTGGTCAGCCCCTGGACGGCGAGCGCGATCGGCCAGACGTAGCGCTCGGGGGTGTGCGGGCTGCCGATCCCCCGGGCCGCCGAGCCGGCGTAGTAGTAGGGGTTGCGCTCGCTGAGCAGCACCTCGCGGGTGGCCAGGTAGCGCGGGTCGTCGGGGGCCAGGTAGCCGCTCAGCGGCGCCGACAGCAGGCTGGGCATGTTGGCGTCGTCCATCACCAGCTGCGACCCCAGGCCGTCCACCTCGTAGGCGTAGACCTCGCCCCCGTCGGCGAGGGTCACCCGGCCGTGGGTCTCGATCCCCTCCCCGATCTGGGCCCGCAGCGCGGCCGCGCGACGTCCCAGCTCCTCCTCCAGCAGCCCGGCCGCGGCCAGCTCCTCCAGCCGGCCCAGCACCGCGTGGGCGAACATGTTGCCCGGGACGTTGTAGTGGTGGGTGCAGGCGTCGTCGCTGGGCCGGAACGCGCTCCAGCTCATCCCGGTCCAGCCGACCGGCGTCCCGCGCCCGTCGGAGGTGAGGGTGTCGGTGGGCGGGCAGCTCCGCCGCTGGAAGCGGTAGGTCGAGCGGGAGTGGTCCTGCTCGAGCTCCCACAGCGCCAGGGTCGCCTCCGCCGCCGCGGCGTAGCGGGAGTCCACGACGTCGGTGCGACCGGTGACCCGCCACAGCAGGTGGCCCAGGTCGAGGGGGAAGCAGAGCGAGTCGATCTCGTACTTGCGCTCCCAGATCTGCGGACCCATCTCGGTCTCGTCGTCGGCGTGCCAGCTCGGCTCGGGACCGCGCTTGAAGGCGTTGGCGTAGGGGTCGAGCACGATGAACTCGAGCTGGCGCCGCAGCACCCCGACCAGCACCTCGGTCAGCGCCGGGTCCTCGGCGGCGAGCACCAGGTAGGGCCGCACCTGGGCGCCGGAGTCGCGCAGCCACATGGCCGGGATGTCGCCGGTGAGGACGAAGGTGGTGCCGTCCCCGAGCCGCTCGGTCACCGAGGCGAGGTTGTCGGTCATGATGCGCGAGAACGTCTCCGCCACCCGCTCGTCGCCGTCGAAGGCCTCGGCGACCTCGGCGGTCACCCGGGCGAGCAGCGTCGGGTCCACCCCGATCCGTCCCGTCTCGGCTCGTTCGCTCATGGTCGTCCTCTCGTCAGCTGCACTGGGTGGGTCGGAAGGTTCGTGGTCGGGCCCTGCGCACCGGACTGGAGCACCGGGTAGGGAGCAGCGTCGCGTACTGCGGTGCTGCCTCAGACGACCCCGGGGTCGGCGCCCCAGGGCTCGCTCCAGGAGAAGGTGCGCTCGCGGTCGCCGACGCGCCAGCGGACCGGGGTGGTGTCGTTCAGCCAGTCCAGCGGCTCGACGCCACCGGGCTCGCCGCCGTCCAGGGCCAGCCGCAGGGCGCGGCTGAGGTCGCGGTCGACCTCGTCGCTGCGGGTACCGGGGTCGACCGAGACGAACAGCGCGGTGCCCGAGGCGGCGACCAGGTCCAGGAAGCGGCGGTTCAGCGCCCAGGGTGTCTGCGGGGTGCTGGCGACGCAGTCGGCGTCGACGGTGAAGAAGCGCCCGTGCTGGGGGGTCCGGAAGGCCAGCGTGTTGACCCCCATCCGACGGGTCCGCTCCCACTGCCTCCCGGAGGTGTCGTCCCCGGTGCGCTGGACGTCCACCAGACCGGCGGCCAGGTGGTTCACGGTGTTGCAGCCGATGACGACCATCCCGGGCGCCGCCGTGCGGATGTCGCGGTACAGGTCCCTGAGGACCTCCGCGGTGGTGCGTGACCGGTCGGCGAGGTGCCACCCGGGCGAGGTCAGCCGGTCCTGCATGGCCGGGCCGAAGCCGCCGAGGACGTCGTAGGTGCTGAAGTCGTGCTTGACCAGCTCGTACCCCCACCCGGCGAAGCGCCGCAGGTCCTCGACCACCTGCTCGCGGACGCGGTCGGTGGAGGGGTCGAGGACCTGGCGGCCGCGCCTGTCGGTGCGTGACACCTCGGCCAGGCCGGGGTCGCGGGTCAGCAGCGGGCGGAACCACAGGCCGGGCCGGGCCCCCACCTCCGAGATCCGCGCCGCGGTCGCCGCCATGTCGTCGAAGACGCCGGGCGTCCCCTCGTCCCAGGGTCCGCCCGCCGTGGCACCGCCGGTGTTCCAGCCGTCGTCGATGACGCTGAAGGGCCGCACCGGGTGCCCGTCGGCGAGCTCGACGACCGTGCGGGCGTCGCCCAGGACCGCCGCCTCGTCGAAGCCCTCGCCGTAGGCGTAGTACCAGTTGTTCGCACCGACCACGGGGCCGACGTCGCGGAGCGGAGGGAGGTCGGTGGCCATCGCTGTGACGGCGGCGCCCAGCGTCTGCCACGGGGTCGGGCCGGAGACGAAGCGGCGGACGGTCGCCGCGCGGAGACGTCGCCCGTCCAGACGGGTGGGTGAGCCGCCGTTGCGCAGGTCGAGCCAGAGGCTGATCCCGTCGGCGTCGACGGTCCACCCGCAGAAGGCGGCGGGCTGGACGTCGACCCCCATGCCGGTGGTGGCGCCGGTCATCGGGTCGTGGGCCAGCCAGTACCAGGGCAGCAGCCGCTCGGGCTGGCGGTGGCGCCACTGCAGGTCGCCGTAGGAGCGCTCCCAGGCGTCACCCAGGACGAGGCTCCGCGCCGGGACGTCGGCCGCCCAGCGGAGCACCACCCGGGCCACCTCGCCGGCAGCCTCCACCGCGACCTCGACGCCCTCGTCGGCGCGGCGGTCGAGCGACACCTCGATCCCCTCCCCGGACCAGCCACCGGCGCTCCGGGCCGCCTCCGTCAGCGTGGACGGGCCGGCCGAGACGAGGACGGCCGTGGGCTGACCGGGGTCAGGCAGGGAGAGTGCAGCCGGCATGTCGTCCTTCGTGTCCCGTCGGCGTCGACAGTGTCTTCGATGTAATCAATAGCCTAAATGACCGTGACCGGCGGACGCCACACGGGACGGCGCGCCGTCGGCTCGCGCCGGAGGACGTCGTGGAGCGCGCTGGGTGGTCGGTCGCCTCGGCCCCGCACCGAGCGCGACGGCACCCTCGGCCCCGCCCGCCGGGCGGGCGTGCCGGTCAGACCGGGTCGAGGTCGGCGGCGGCGCGCTCGGCGAAGAGCTCCCGCAGCCCGGCGACCACGGGGCCGTCGTCGGCGTAGCGGCGATCGTCCCAGCGGGTGACGCGCTGCACGTCGCGCAGGGAGGAGGTGAGGAAGACCTCGTCGGCGGCCTGGGCCTCGGCGAGGGTGAGGTCGCGCTCCACCACCGGCGACCACGCCCTGACGAGGTCGCGGGTGATGCCGGCGAGCGCGCCCGAGCTCAGCGGGCTGGTGACGACCTCACCGTCGAGGACCACGAAGAGGTTGGCGCCGGTGCCCTCGCTCACGTTGCCCGCGGTGTTGACGAAGACGCCCTCCGAGGCGTCGCGCTCGTGGGCATGGCCCAGGCCGCGGATGTTCTCCGCGTAGCTGGTGGTCTTGATCCCCGTCATGGCGCCCCGCTCGTTGCGCAACCAGGGCAGGGTCACGATCGCCGTGTTCTCGGGTGCTGCCGGCGTCGGGGCGTCGGCGACCACCAAGGTCGGCGGACCGAACGCCGCTGACGAGCCGAGCGGGCCCACTCCCCCGGTCCAGGTGACACGCACGATCCCGACCTCGTAGTCGCACTCGGCCGCGACCGCCTCGATGGCCTCCCGGACGCGCTGATGGTCCGGCTCCGGGAGCCCGAGCGCCTTCGCGGAGCGGCTGAGCCGGGCCAGGTGGCGGCTGATGGCGAAGGCCCCGTCGGAGGTGACCTTGAGGGACTCGAAGACCCCGCCGCCGGCCACCAGGCCGTGGTCGGTGGCACTGACCCGCGCCTCCTCGGCGGAGACCAGCCGGTCCTGCACCCAGACCCGCCGGCCGTCGGGGGAGGTGGACTTGGTCGGGCCGGCGTCGGCAGCGGTCGTCATGTCCCCCATCATGCCCTCACCGGCGGTTCGGATTTTCCATCCACGCGCACTTGTGGGTATGGTTCTACCCGCACCTCGACGAGGTCGGCGAGAGCCGGACGAGACGAGGACAGCACGCGGACGTGGCTCAGGGGTAGAGCATCACCTTGCCAAGGTGAGGGTCGCGGGTTCGAATCCCGTCGTCCGCTCGGAGTGGTCTCCACCACTGGAGGTCTTCCTCATGGTGGGTTGGCCGAGAGGCGAGGCAACGGACTGCAAATCCGTGCACACGGGTTCGAATCCCGTACCCACCTCTCTCCTCGCTGAGGGACACAACTCCACACGGGCGATTGGCGCAGCGGTAGCGCGCTTCCCTGACACGGAAGAGGTCACTGGTTCAAACCCAGTATCGCCCACCAGCATCAGAGCCACTTTCGGAGAGATCCGAAGGTGGCTCTTCTGGTCTCTGCACCAGGCAGGACGGCCGCGTGGACCCGTGCCGCACCCGACGCCCGTCTCAGACCTCGTCGAGCCCCAGCCCCTCCTCCCGCGCCCGGACGATCGCCGCGGGGCGGTCCGAGAGCGACAGCTTGGCCAGGATGGTGGCCACGTGGTTGCGCACCGTCTTGGGGCTGAGCACCAGCCGCCGGGAGATGACGGCGTTGTCGTAGCCGCGGGCCAGCAGGTCCAGCACCTCCCGCTCCCGCGCGGTCAGCTCGGGGAAGGGCACGCGGACCGCGGTGCGCCCACCGACCAGGTGGGACATGGCACGGGCCGCGACGCGCGCACCCATGATCATCTCCCCCGACGCCACCGCCCGGATGCCCCGCTCGACCGCCTCCGGCGTCGCGTCCTTGAGCAGGTAGCCCCGCGCCCCGACCCGGATGGCCGCAGCCACCGACTCGTCGGCCTCGCTCATCGTGACCACCAGGACCGCCAGCCCGGGATGGGCCCGCACCAGCTCGCGGGTGAGGTCGATACCGGACTCCCCACCGAGGTCGAGGTCCATCAGCACCACGTCGACGGTCGCGTCCACCAGCGTCCGCGCGGTGGCGGCGTCGGCGGCCTGGCCGACCACGTCCAGACCCGTGAGCGAGGTGAGCAGGCTGGTCATGCCGAGCCGGAACAGGGGGTGGTCGTCGACGACCACGACCCGGAGGACTCCGCCGTTCACGGCGTCACCTGCCCGGCGACGGCCGTCCCGGTCTGCCGGGGGTCGTGGAGGACCCGCACGGGGATCCTCGCGTGGACACGGGTCCCCGTGGGCAGGTGCGGGGAGATGTCGAAGGTGCCGCCGAGCTCGGCCGCCCGCTCGCGCATGGCGGTGGTGCCCACGCCCGCGACGGCGCGGTCGTCGACCCCGGTGCCGCGGTCGGTGCAGGTGACCTGGAGCTCCCCGTCGAGGAGCACGGCCGAGAGCTCGCAGGTGTCCACGCCGGCGTGGCGGACGACGTTGATGACCGACTCCGAGGCGATCGCGTAACCCGCCGCGGCGACGGGCGCCGGCAGACCGTCCAGATCGGACACCCTCAGCTCGACGGTGAGGCCACCCTCGTGGTTCCGGGCGACCATCTCCTCCAGGGCCGCGGCGAGCCCGAGCTCGTCCAGCACCGGTGGCAGCAGGCTGCGCGCGACCCCGCGGACGTCCTCGATCCGCTGGTCGAGCTCGGCCTGCAGCGCGCCCAGCATCGTCACCGCCGCCCCTGGGTCCCGCTCCACCAGGTTGGCCGCGCCCCGCAGACCGAGCCGCAGACCGGCCAGCCAGGGGCCGAGCCCGTCGTGGAGCTCACGGCGGATCAGCCGACGCTCCTGCAGGCGGGCCCGGGTGAGGCGGTCGCGGGCGGCTTCGAGGTCCCAGACGCTGCGGGCGAGCGTCAGCCCCGAGGCGACGACCACGCTCAGCTCCTCCAGCGCCACGGTCCCCCGCGCCCCGAGGGACTCCCCCGGAGGCAGGGTCACCGCCAGCCGTCCGATCAGCTCCTCACGGTGCCGCAGCTCGACCAGCTGCGGCGTCGAGGTCGGCGTCCCCCAGCGGGCCAGCACGGTGTCCTCGCCCAGCAGGGCCGCCGACTCCAGCCGCAGGGTGCTGCCGACGGTCTCGACCAGGGACTGCAGCAGCTCCTCGGTGGAGGCGGCGCGGGCGAGCTGGGAGCCCATCCGCGCGGCCACCCGGCGCGGGTCGTGCGCCTGTCCGTGGACCAGGGCGGCGATCCGGCGCTGCAACCAGAGCCGGGACGGCTGCACGGCCGCCACGACCGTGGCCGCCGCGACCAGCTGCGCGAGGCCGTCACCACCGATCAGGCGGGTGGCCAGCACGCTCACCAGCAGGTAGAGGGCCAGCAGGCCGAGGACCAGCGTCTGGGCCAGGACGGCGCGGGACACGACCAGCTCCAGCCCCCACAGACGTGACCGGAGGAGCACCGCCAGGATGGCCGCCGGGAACAGGGCCTGGCAGGCGAGGTGGAGCGCCGGGATGATCCAGAACGGGAGGGTGCCGTAGGGGATCAGCAGGGGCGCGAACGACAGCGCCATCACGGCGGTGCCGAGCCCGAGCCAGCCGAGGCCGTTGCGCTCCCCCACCGGTCCGTGACGACGCCGCCACTCCACCGACGCGGCGGTGACCAGGCCCATCACGACGACGGCACCGACGACGACCGTCAGGAGCGCGGACGAGTCCGGCCAGACCAGGCGAAGACCCAGGAACGACACCGACACCAGCGCCCCGGCGACCACCCCCCACACCTCCCGGCCCAGCGGGTGGTCCCGGACCAGCCACGGCACCACCAGGAACAGGGCCAGCGTGCCGGGCACCCAGGCGGTGCCGAACAGGGCCAGCACGAGCTCCACCGGCGCCAGCCCGCGGGCGGTGGTGAACTGCAGGTAGGCCCCGCCGAAGGCGGCCAGCCCGCCCCCGACGGCGGTCACGCTCAGCAGTCCGGCCACGACGTGGCGGCGTCGCGCCAGGACGACCGCCGCGACGGTGGCGTAGACGGCGCTGACCACGGCGTCGACCACGATGAACAGCCAGTCCCCGGTGAAGTCCGGCTCGGAGGTGACGTACATCAGGAGCGCCACCGTGGCGAGCAGCCAGCCGGTGACCGCGAGGGCCAGCGCCGTCCGCGGCATCCCGCCGCGGACGGCACCCGCCGTCGTGGTGTGCTGCGTGGTCGTCATCTCAGCAGCACCATAAGCGCGCGCTGGGCTCCGTGCGCCGGACTTCGCCGGTCAGCTGCGCCGCCGGTCACCCAGGGCGAACCCGAGCGCGGCCACCAGCAGCCACACCGGTCCCACGAAGCCGGCCAGGTACTGCAGCGGGGAGATGCCGAGCAGGGTCGTCAGCACGCCGAGCACCAGGCTGGTCACCCCGAGCCACCGGGGCGCGGCGCCCCGCAGGGCGGCCAGCCCGACCGCGATGGCGCTGACTCCGGCCGTCAGCCACAGCCACTCGATGGTGGCGATCCAGTGGGAGTAGAAGGACACGTCGCTGGCGATCATCAGATCCGGCTGCGACAACCCGAACGTGAACTCGGTGTTGAGGCCCGTGCCGAGGATCATCATCACCGACACGATGGTCAGGCCGGTGCCGGACAGGGCCGGGAGCAGCGACCCCGCAGGCGCCTGGGCGTCCAGGCGCCGCTTGAGGCCGGCTGCGAAGACCAGCACCAGCAGGGCCGCGACGACGGTGACGACGTGGAAGGCCAGCAGCTGCGGGATGCGACCGGACAGGTGCAGCAGGATCGACTCGGGCGTCGGCGGGTTGGCCTCGTCGTAGACGGGGCTGAGCGACATGGACAGCTGGATGCCGGCGATGGAGGCGATGCCGGCCGCCACCCCGACCCAGGCCCAGCCGCGCCGGACGCCGCCCCCCGAGACTGCGGCGTCCGACGCGGGCGTGGGGTCGTGTGCCGGCTCCTGACCGACGAGGTACTGCGATGACACGATGAGCTCCTTCTCCCCCCGACGGGAGGTGCACGGCGACCTCTGGAGGTCTCGCCCCGGTGGGCGTGACAGGAAGGCTGCCGGGCCCGGTGTCCCAGGCGGCAGGGCCACGTGTCCCGACTTCCCGGGCACCTGAGTGCCTGCACATCTAGCCAAGCATGTTGTTATTCGATAGATTCACATCGTTCGTCGATGAAGGGACTGGGATGAGGCAGCTGGTGGTGATCGCCTTGAGGCTCGTGATCGCCCTGGGGGTGGCGGGGGCGCTCGTGGTGCAGGTGGCGGTGGTCTGGGCCCTGGCCCGGGACGCCGAGGACGGACCGGGTGAGCTGTCCCACCTGCGGTTCCCGATCATGGCGGTCGTGGTGCTGGGCCTCCTCTGCGTCCAGGTCACGCTGGTCTGCATCTGGCGCCTGCTCACCCTGGTGCGCCGCGGCACGGTGTTCAGCCACGCGGCGTTCCGGTTCGTCGACGTGGTCATCGGCGCGGCGGTGGTCGCGGCGCTCCTGACCCTGGCGCTCGGGGTGCTGCTGGCGCCGGGTGAGGCGGTCGCGCCCGGCATCGTGCTGCTGATCGGCGGGCTGTCCCTCGCCGCCGCCGGGACCGCGCTGCTGGTCTTCGTGATGCGCACCCTGCTGGCGCAGGCCGTCGCCCGCGACACCGAGGCCCTGCACCTCCGGGCCGAGCTCGACGAGGTGATCTGATGCCGATCGTGGTCGACGTCGACGTCATGCTGGCTCGACGGAAGATGGCCGTGGGTGAGCTCGCCGACAAGGTCGGCATCACCCCGGCCAACCTCGCGGTGCTGAAGAACGGACGAGCCAAGGCGGTCCGGTTCACGACCCTCGAGGCACTCTGCCGGGTGCTCCGGTGCCAGCCCGGCGACCTGCTGCGCTGGGAACCAGACGACGAGTTCCTCGAGCCTTCATGACCCCGACGAGGCCCTGCCGGCTCGGCGCACCCACGGACCCACCTCGGTGTCCTCGTAATCCGGTCGACCCGGCTGGCACCGAGGCATCAGCACCGGGCTGATCAGATGAAGGGTCGCCGGTCCAGCACCAGTCGAAGGGGGACGGGGGTGTGAATCGAACCGGGAACGGCACGCTGCAGCTCGGCCAGCGCACAGACGGCGCCGAAGGTGCTGTGCAGATCGTCGAAGGACGTCGAGCTGCGGTAGGTCGGGTCGTCCAGCACCGAGACCACGCGGTCCACGAGAAGATCCAGCGCCGCGCCGACGTCGTCGAACCGGTACGCGGTCTGCCGACGGGCACGGCTGAGGCAGAAGACGAGGTCGATCTCCTTGAAACCCACGTCCGTCACCGCGAAGGTCGCGGCTGAGTCGTGGAGCAGGGTGAGACTGGTGTCGATCAGCCGGTCGACCGCGGGCCACGGCTGGCGGAGGTAGTCGTACACGAAGTGGTAGTGGAAGGACCCACCCAGGTTGGAGAACAGACCCGGGTACTCGTCGACGGGGAGCATCCGACCCGTCCGCCACAGACCAGTGGACGGGTCGACCTCGGCATCGAACCAGTCGAAGTAGGCCTCGAACCACTCGGGTCCGACCTCGCCGGTGATGGCCAGGGCCGAGGCGGCGCCGGCTGCGTCGTGGGAGGCCGGCCACGGCCGGTCCCAGTCCAGGTCCTCCAGGAACTGCCTCAACCGGCCGGGGTCCGCCAGACCGGCGAGGAACGTCAACGGGTGCAGGGGGCGGGCGTCGAAGAGCTCCAGGGCCGCGATGCAGTGGGCCGTGGTGTGGAACGTCGAGTGGCTGGCGTCGGTGAAGATGCCGGTACCGGGCTCCTGGAACGACTGCAGGCTCCGGATCCACGACGCCCGGTCAGAGGCGGCACCGGGCAGCGCACCGAGCATGTAGAGGATGTTCGCCGCGTCTGCGCACCCGTAGGCATCCACCTGGGTGCTGTCGTAGCCCTCCCGGTGCAGGTGCCGCGTGTAGCTCCCGACACCGTCGAGCCGGTAGTCCTCGAGCCATCCTCGGAGGAACTCCACGAAGTCGGTCAGGTCGTGGCGGTAGCGGTGCAGGGCCGGGTTCGGTGTCATCAGGACTTCGCCTCCATGAGCTCCTGCTTGATCTTGGCTCCGTCTCCGGCGTTCCAGGTCGCGAGCGCGTCCTCGAGGTCCTTCATCGTCTGGCGCCCGGTGACGATGCCGGTCTGGAGGTCGGTCAGGGTCCGGGTGAAGGCGGCGTTGGTCCGCGAGTAGGTCTCGGAGTAGACCCCGATCACCGGACTGCGCACGTAGCCGGGTTCGGCAGCCAGGGCGAACGCGTGCTTGGCCTTGGTGATCTCCTGCAGCGCGCCCTCGTAGGCCACCTTCACCCCGTCGACGAGGTGGTAGTCCAGACCCTCGGTGACGGGAGTGACCTCACTCGTCCCGAGCTCGGTCAGGGTCGGGTTCCCCTCCGAGACGGTGTGCTGCGCCCCCTCGTCGCCGTACTTGCGGAACAGGAACTCCGACGACCCGAACGGCGCGGCCAGGTAGTCCATGATCTTCAGGAGCTCGACCACGCGAGCGTCGTCGGCCTTCTTGATCACGGTGAAGTTCGTGGAACCGGCGCCGACGGCGAAGGTCGGGCTCGCGCCGGCGAAGCCCTGGACGCTGAGCGCACCGACGGAGTTCTGCTGGTCGGCGGGGAGGAACCGGGCCAGCGATCCCCAGGCGGAGAAGCCGTCGGGGTGGATGCCGATCTGGCCGCCGATGAGGCGTTGCTTGCCCAGGGTGGTGGCGTTCGCGGCGAAGGCGTCGGGGTGGATGAGGCCCTGCTGGTGGAGCTCGGCACACCAGGCGATCGCCTGGCGGAACTGCTCGGTCTCCTGCAGGCGGACGAGGGCTCCGTCGACCTCGGCCCACTCGTTGGGCCCGCCGACCGCCCCGGTGAGGTAGGCGATCGGTGGCTGGCTGAGGGCGAACTGGCCGGCCTTGGGGTCGGTGAGGTCCTGGCACACCTGCACGAACTCCTCCCAGCTCTTCGGGTCCGGGTCCACACCCCGTGCGGCGAAGAGGTCGGTGCGGATGAAGGCCGCCCCCGACTGGACCGGTCGGGGGACGGGTAGGCCGTAGATCCGGTTGTCGAACACCACGGTCCGCCACATGTCGTTGGTGTAGGCAGCGAGGTTGGGGTAGTCCTTGATCGCATCACCGGCGAGGTGGTCGGTGAGGTCGGCGCAGGTGGCGTTGAGCAGCTGCGGCAGCTGCGGCTGGGACGGGAGCATCTCGAACAGGTCGGGGAGCTGTTCGCCGCTGATGGTCGTGGCCAGCTTGGCGGCGTAGTCGGAGGCAGGGATGACCTGCAGCTCCAGGGGCGCGCCGAGGCGGGTGTTGAGCTCGGCGAGGTAGGCGTTCTGGGGCGGTGGTGTCGGGGACACGGCATAGCTGCTGAGGAGCGCGGTGACCGCCGTCCCCGAGCCCGGCGTCGCGGTGGTGGCCTCGAACGGGTCGGGGTAGCGCAGGAAGGCGTCCGGGACGCCTGTCTCGGTCCCGGGGAGATCTGGCGTGACGCCGGTGGTCGGGGTATAGGCGGGCAGCGTGAGCGGACCCGAGCTCGACCCGGGGGAGGTGGTCGGCTGACTGCCGCACCCCGTGAGCGAGACACCTCCGGCGGAGAGCAGGGCCGCACCGGACACGCCGGCCAGCAGTGTGCGACGGGAGATCTGTGGACTGGGACTCATGGGTGCTCTTCTCGCGACGGGGTTCATCGGTGAACCTGCGTCGACCGTAGGGACGGGCGCAGAGCGGAGGCAACGAGATCGCTCAATACGCTCACTACCGTCCCACGGCGACCCCTGTCGAGGTGCGGACGACGAGCTCGGGCAGCAGCCGCACGTGGGCGATGGGTGGCTGTCCGAGACCTGCTCTCGCGAGCCGGTGGCGACGCATCAGCAGCGCGACGGCCTCCACACCCAGGGGGTGTTTCGGCGGCGAGATGGACGTCAGCGCAAGATCCACCTCAGGGGTCACGATGTCGTCGTACGCGACGACCGAGACCTCGCGGGGCACCTCGATCCCCTCGCGACGAAGGGCCCGGACCAGCATCTGGGCCCAGACATCGGTGTGCACCACGATCGCCGTCGCCCGGGTGTCGAGGACGGCTCGCACCATCACCTCCGTCGCCGCGGGATCCACTCCCTCGGGAGTGACCAGCGGGGGCCCGAGGCGGGCGAGTCCGCGGCTCTCGACCTGGGCGAGGTAGTAGTCCCGCATCATCCGACCCGGCGGTGACTCGTCGTGGAAGCTGGCCATGATCCGGGTGTGTCCGAGTGACTGGAGGTGGTCCAGCGCCATCTGGAACCCGTACGCGTGATCAGCGATCACCGAGTCCAGGGCGTACAGAGGGTGATCGGGCCCGACCTCCCGTCCGCCCAGGACCACGGGGACGCCCAGCTGCAGCAACCACGGCACCGGCTCGTCGACGTCGGCCTCGGTCCGCCACTGGGGTGAGTAGACGAGGCCGATGCAGCCGGCCTCCAGCAGTCGGCGGGCGGCCGACCTCGCCTCGGAGGTGGTCTCCACCTGCTCGACCAGGAAGCGGTGATCGCGTCGCTCGGCGTCGCGGTGGGCCGCCTGGGCGATGAGGTCCAGGTAGCGGTTCTCCGCGTGCATCATCCCGATCGCCGGAGCGGGCGAGGTGCGGCTCGGCGGCTGCGGGCGTCCTACGGCGTCGTTCAGCTCCACCGCCCCGTGTCGACGGGTCAACCGGCCCTGGCGGCTCAGGAGCTCGACGTCGCGGCGCAACGTCGCCATCGACACCTTCAGCTCGTCCGCCAGGTCCGAAAGCCGAGCCGTCCCGGTGCGCCCGAGACTGCGTAGCAGCTGAGCGTGACGGCCCTCGACGGCTCCCATGCCGGCTGATCCTGTCACTCCCCTCCGACTCGCCGGAACCCTTGCAACCTCCCGGCACCCACGCAGGACGCCAGTGGTCGGCCCGACCGACCCACCTGGGATCCGAACCGCGGGAGGCTGCGACGTCCTCGCCGGTTGAGCGGGGCGTCGTCCAGCTGGCTCCGCCGCGCGGGGTGCCGGTAGGTCAGCCCAGCAGCTCCGCGGCCTCGCTCCACTCCATGCCGTGCGCCTCGGCGACCGGCTGGCTGACCAGCGCACCACCGAGCGTGCTCAGCCCGGCGCCCAGCGGGGCGTGCTGACGGGCGGCCTCGCGGACGCCGAGGTCGGCGACCTGCACCAGGTAGGGCAGGGTCGCCGAGGTGAGGGCCAGGGTGGCGGTGCGGGCGACCGCCCCGGGGATGTTGGCCACGCAGTAGTGCACCACCCCCTCCTCGACGAAGGTCGGCTCGGAGTGCGTGGTGGGGCGGCTGGTCTCGAAGCAGCCGCCCTGGTCGATGGCGATGTCGACGGCCACGCTGCCGGGGCGCATGCTGGCGATCATCTCCCGGCTGACCAGCTTCGGCGCCTTGGTCCCAGGCACCAGCACGGCCCCGATCAGCACGTCGGAGTCGGCGACGTAGGCGGCCAGCCGCGCCCGGTTAGGCACCACCAGGTCCACCCGGCCCTCGAAGATGTCCGACAGGTAGGCCAGCCGGGTCGGGTTGGTGTCGAAGACCCGGACGATGGCGCGCATGCCGACGGCGATCTTGGCCGCCTCGGTGCCCGACACGCCGCCGCCGATGATGGTCACCTTGGCCGCCGGCGTCCCCGGCACGCCACCCAGCAGCACGCCGGAACCGCCGGACGGGCTCTCCAGGTGGTGCGCCGCCGCCTGGACGGCCATCCGCCCGGCGACCTCGCTCATCGGGGTCAGCAGCGGCAGCTTGTGGTCGGGGGTCTGGACGGTCTCGTAGGCGATGGAGTCGATCCGTCGCTCGACGAGGAACTCGGTGAGCCGGCGGTCGGCGGCCAGGTGGAGGTAGGTGAAGAGCTGCTGGCCCTCGCGGAAGCGTCGGTACTCCTCCGGGACCGGCTCCTTGACCTTGACCACCAGGTCGGCGCCGGCGAACACCTCGTCGGCACCGGCCACCACCTGCGCGCCCGCCTCGACGAACTCCGCGTCGGAGAAGCGCGAGCCCTCCCCCGCGCCGGACTGCACCAGCACGGTGTGGCCGTGGTGCACCAGCTCGGCGACGCCGTCGGGCTGGACGGACACCCGGTTCTCGTTGTCCTTGATCTCCGTGGGAACACCGACCACCAGGGCCATGGCTCGTCCTCTCGTGTCGCAGCGCTTCGTCACTCTGGGGCTGAGGCTAGAACTTCGGACGCGTCCTCCGGAAGATCAGGGGTAGATCGCTCGAGATGGACCTCTGATACCGAAGGATGTTCAGACATGAGCCAGCCTCGCGGACCGAGCCCGCACGATGTTCACGCCCGGCTCACCCCCGTCGACCTGGCCATCGTCGCGGTGCTGCGCCGCGACGCCCGGACACCCAACAAGGCGGTGGCCGCGGAGGTGGGGATTGCGGCGTCCACCTGCCTGGGACGGATCCGCCAGCTCGAGCGACGTGGCGTGATCCGCGGCTACCACGCCGACGTCGACCTCCCCGCGCTCGGTCAGCACCTCCAGGCGATGATCTCGGTGCGCGTGCGCGCCGGCGCCCGGCACCGCCTGCGCGGGTTCACCGAGCAGATCGGGGCACTGCCCGAGGTGCGCCAGCTCTTCTTCCTCGGCGGTGACGACGACTTCCTGGTCCACGTGGCCGTCCCGGACGCCGTCGCGCTGCGGGAGTTCGTGCTGGACCAGCTCTCGAGCAACCCCGAGGTCGCCTCCACCCAGAGCAACGTGGTCTTCGACCACGTCCAGGGGTGGTGAGCGTCAGCGGCCCACGGAGGTGTCCACCGGACCGGACGGTCCCCGACGGGCAGAGTCCTGCCTGACGGCAGGGCGCTGGTGACGGGCAGCGCCGTGCCCGACGGCACCGGTGCAGGACCGAGGGCGTCCGGGTGACGCAGGTCGGGAGCCGCAGCCGGGGTGGCTGCCTCAGCCGGCCAGCCGGGCGCGCATCTGGCGCAGGATCAGCGTCGGCTCCTCCGCGCGCACCTGCTCCTGGGCCCGGCGCCGGATCTGCTCGATCTCCTGCTCGTCCAGCACCCGCGGCGTGACCACCTTGGGGTTCCTGATCGTGAGGGCCACCCCACCACCTCCTCGCTCGACACTCCTGATGGTACGCCGCTGATCCTGGCAGCGGGCTCTGACACTTCAGCGGTCACGGGCGGCCTCGGCGAAGGCGACGGCGAGCAGCTCGGCGGTGAACTCCGCCACCGCGACGTCGGTCGCGGTGAAGGAGTGCGGCTGCGGGGCGTCCACGGTGAGCATGCCGTGGGGCACGTCGCGCGTCACCACCGGCACGGCGGCGTAGGTGCGGTACCCGTGGTCGGTGCCGTGCTCGGTGGGCTCGGTCAGCACGTCGTGCACCACCCGGGTGCGGTTGTCGGCCAGGGCCTCGAAGGCCGGGTCAGGCCGTCCGCCGGGGTGCCGCTCGAAGGTGCCGGGCGTGTCGCCCCGGCCGTAGTAGGCGATCTGCTCCAGCCGGTCACCGGCCTCGTCGAGCCGGTACACCACGGCCCGGACCCCCGGGATCTGGGCGAACAGCAGGTAGAGCCCCGAGGTGGCCTGCAGCGCCACCATGCCCAGCAGGTGCTCCCGCTCCACCTTGCCGGCCTGCGGCATCTGGGCGATCAGCTCCGCCACCGGCCGCAACCCGTCCTTCACCGCCATGCCCAGCTGTGCCGCGGCGCCGCGCTGGGCCTCGTCGGAGCGCTTCTTGGCCCAGGCGTTGAGGGCCTCCAGGGCCCCGGCCACCAGGGCCAGACCGATCGAGAGCCCGAACAGGGGCCAGCCCCAGGAGTCCACCTGGGAGCCCAGCGCCCCTCCCACACCGGCCAGCCAGGCCACCAGGATGGTCGCCACCGACACCGCGACGCTGTGCCGCTCGACGTTGGCGGCCAGCCACGCCTTGAGCTCCAGCCGCGTCGCCGACCGGTCCGACCTGCTCACCTCGCTCACGTGAGCCAGTATCGACCAGCCCACTGACATCGCCGCCGGGTCCGCCGGCGCGGGGTGCCCGGTCGACCCCCAGGAGCACCCGCTGCCCGGGACACCGGCCACGCCCGTCGGCGGTTCTGCCACAGTGGGGCCGTGGCCGAGACGTGGTGGAGCTGGGACCTGCAGTCGCCGAGGACCATGGTGCCGGGCACGGTGCCGGTGGTGCCCCCGGACTCGGTCGGACCCGAGCAGGTGCTGCTGGAGACCCGGCTGGCAGGCATCTGCGGCTCCGACATCCCGCGCTGGAGCGGGGTGCAGCCGATCCGGCCTGGCGAGTCGCGCCAGGGCTGCCCGCTGCACGAGCTGGTCGGTGTGGTCCGCGCGTCCGGCTCCGAGCGCCTCCCCGTCGGGCAGCGGGTGCTGGCCATGTCGACCACCCACGACGGTCTGCGTCAGCAGCAGGTGCTCCCGGCCGCCCAGGTGGTGCCGCTGCCCGACGACCTCCCCGACGAGGTCGCCGTGGTGGCCCAGCCCACCGGCACCGTCTTCTCCGCCCTGCGCGACGTCGGCGACCTTCGCGGTCGCACGGCGCTGGTGATCGGCCTGGGCAGCACCGGTCTGCTGGCCGCCCACGTGCTCTCCACCCTGGGCGCCACCGTGACCGGCGTGGACCCCCTCGACCGCTCCGCGCTGGCCGCGGACTTCGGGGTGGCCGAGCTGGTCACCGCCCCCTCGCGCCACCTGGTGGGCATCGGCAGCACCTTCGACCTGGTCTTCGAGGCCGTCGGGCACGGCACCGAGACCTTCGAGGACGCCTGCCACCTGGTCGCGGTGGACGGGCAGGTGGTGGCCTTCGGCGTCCCCGACCATGACGACTACCCCTTTCCGATGCGCACCTTCTTCCGCCGGGGCGCAGTCCTGCGCACCGGCACCACCCAGCACTGGACCCGGTTCCTCACCCGCGGCGTGGAGCACGTCCACCAGCACGCCGACGTGCTGGGCCGGGTGGTCACCCACGTCTTCGGCCTGGACGAGGTGCCCGAGGCCTACCGCACCGCGGCGGACCAGCGCGTCGGCCGGGTCAAGGTGCTCATCCGCCCCTGACCGGCGCGACGAGCGAGGGCGCCGCCAGCCAGAGCGCGTCGGCCGCGGCCCGGGAGCAGCCCGTCCTATGCTCGCCACGATGGACCAACCGGAGACAGACGCCGAGCGTCGCCGGACCACCACCGTCAGGCAGCGGCTGCTCACCCGCACCCGCCTGGTCCGCCGGTTCGTGGTCGGGGTCGGCGACTCCCGGGGTCCGCTGCGCGTGGTCCGGCTGACCCTGGCCGTCGCCCTCACCCACCGCCTCACCGGCCTGGCCGGGGAGGCGGCGTTCTTCGCCATCCTCTCCCTCCCGCCGATGGTCTTCGGGCTGGTCGGTGCGGTGGGGTTCGTGGCCGGGGTCTTCGGCGTGGACGCGGTGGCCGCCTTCCGCGACCAGCTGCTGCAGCTCGCCTCGGCGGCGCTGACCGGCGACGCCGTGGCCACGGTGATCCAACCCACGGTGGACGAGGTGCTGACCAGCGGACGGCCCGACATCATCTCGATCGGGTTCCTGATCGCGGTCTGGGCCGGGTCACGGTCGATGAACGTCTTCATCGAGACCATCACGATCATGTACGGGATGGCCGGCGAGCGCGGCGTGGTCCGCACCCGGCTGCTGTCGGTGGTGGTCTACCTGGTGTTCCTGCTGATGGGCGTCATCGTGCTGCCGCTGATCCTGGCCGGCCCCTCCCTGATCGACCTGGTCGTCCCGGACACCCTGTCGGCGGTCGGGCTCCTCTACTGGCCGGTGGTGCTGCTGCTCTCGGTCTGCCTGCTGGCCACGGTCTTCCACCTCTCGGTCCCCCACCGCAGCCGGTGGCGCAGCGACCTCCCGGGTGCCGGGCTGACCCTGGTGCTCTGGGTGGCGGGCAGCTGGGCGCTGCGGGTGGTGCTCACCCAGGCCACCGGGACGACGTCGATCTACGGGCCGCTGGCCGCGCCGATCGCCGTCCTGCTGTGGCTCTACCTCGTCTCGATCGCCATCCTGCTCGGCGCCGCGTTCAACTCCGCGGTGGACCGCGTCTGGCCCCGGCTGTCCGGCCTGCACGAGGAGTCGGAACCGGCGACGTCCACATGATGGACTCACGTCTCACAGTTTGAGAAGACGATTTGCGAGGAGGGCACGGGCAGCACAAGGGTGGGTGCTGCAGTGCTCGTCTCAGCCTGTGAACGACAGTCCCAGGAAGGACTCCCATGTCTGCCCCAGCCCTCGTCCTGCTTGCCAGCGGTAGCTCTGACCCGGGCGTCGCCCAGGTCACGCACTGCATGCGCAAGGGACTGAAGGCGATGCGTCCGGGGCTCGAGGTGCACGTGGCGTTCCTGGACCACTGCCCCCCGTCCGGACCCCAGGTGGTCAGCCAGCTGGTGCGCTCCGGCGTCGAGGAGATCGTGCTCGTGCCGCTCGACATCTGCCGCGCCTTCGGGGCCGACGAGTCCGTCGAGGCCCTGCTGCGGACGGTGCGTGCCGCCCACCCCGGGCTGCGTGTGGTCGCCTCCAAGCCGATCGGGCCCGAGGCCAACCTGCTGAACCTGGTCGACCGCCGGCTGCGCGAGGCCCTGCTCGAGGTGCACGCCACCGAGCTGGACGCCCTGGTGCTGGCCACCTCGAGCACCGACGACGTCCGCAGCAGCGCCATCCTGGCCCGTCGCGCCCGGCAGTGGTCGCTGCACCACAAGCTGCCCTGCGTGGTGGCCGACGGTGCCGCCGGCCTGTCCTCGGCGCTGCGCTCGCTGCACGCCCAGGGACGTCGCCACGTGGCCGTCGGCTCCTGGCACCTGACCGCCGACACCGCCTACCGCGAGCAGGTCGAGGTGGCCCGCACGCTGGGCGTGGAGGCCATCAGCGAGCCCTTCGGCGACCACCCCGAGCTGCTCGACCTCACCCTGGCCCGCTACGTCGTGGCCGCCATGGAGCTGATCACCTTCGACGAGGAGCAGGCACCGGTCGAGGACGTCGAGGAGCGCCACCTCAGCGTCGTCGGCGCCTGACCCGCCCGACGGGCCACCCCACCGTCCGCGGCGGGGTGGCCCGTTCGTCGTCCTGCGGGGCCCCGCCTGCCGACCTCGCGTCCGCTGGGCTCGGCCGACCTCAGCCCTGCTGCGGCGGGCACAGGCAGAAAGGGTGCCCGTCGGGGTCCAGCATCACCCGGTAGGCCTCAGGCGCCGGCTGCTCCGCGGCCACCGTCGCGCCCAGCCCGGTGGCGTGCTGGACGGCCTGCTCGAGCTCGCCCACCCGGAAGTCGAGGTGGAACTGCTGCGGGTGGTCCTGGCCGGGCCAGCGCGGCGCCGCGTAGCCCTGGACCCCCTGGAAGTTGAGGGTGTACGCCCCGATGGCCACCGAGGCGTAGCCGTGCTCGGGGTACTCCCCCGTCACCTCCCCACCGGCGAGGTCGGCGTAGAACCGGGCCGACCGGCTGGCGTCGGGGGTGTCGATGGTGAAGGCGATCAGCTCGCTGACGGGTGTGCTCATGGCCCCCAGCCTCCTAGGCTGCGCCGGTGGGGTCTTGTACGAACGCGACATCCGGCGACCCGCCGGAGGACGTCCCCGGCGACCGGCCGCTGCCGGGGCTGTGGCGGGCGGTGCTGCGTCCGGAGCAGCTGGTCCAGGACGTCGTCCGGGTCGCCTACCCGCCGACCGGGCCGCTGGGCCGCTGGGTCGAGCAGGTGTGGTCGCTGGCCTGGTCCCGACCGGTGCCACCGACCTCGTCGGCGCTGATCACCCACCCCACCCTGCACCTCACCGTCGAGGCCGGGCCGCCCGGGGAGGTCCGGCACGGGCACACCCTGCCGGCCGCGCTGGTGCACGGCGTCCCGGTGCAGCACCGGTTCGCCCCGAGCCTCCCCGCCTCCGGCTGGGTGGTCGGGCTGCACCTCGTCCCCGGCGCCGCCGCGGACCTGCTCGGCCGGCCGGCCGACACCCTGACCGACCAGGTGCTGCGCTGGGACGAGATCTGGCCCGGCTGGGACCTGGACGCGGTCTGGCGCGCCGACGGTCCCGCGGGCCGCGCCGAGGCGCTGGAGACGGAGGCCACCCGCGTGGTCGGTGACCGGGTGCCCAGCCCGGACGGGCAGCGCGCCCGCTCGGTGGAGCGGCTGGCCCGCACCGAACGGACGCTGCGCAGCGTGGAGGACCTCGCCGCGCGCGTCGCCCTGTCCCCGCGGCAGCTGCAGCGGCTCTGCCGCACCCACCTGGGCGTCACGCCGCGCTGGCTGCTGCGCCGGGCCCGGGTGCTCGACGCCCACGAGCTGCTCAGCAGCACCGGGGCGAGCGTGGCCGAGGTGGCCGCCGAGCTGGGCTGGTTCGACCAGGCCCACCTGACCCGCGACTACACCGCCGTCACCGGGGTGCCACCGGCCCGGCTGCGCCAGCAGCGCGCCGCCACCTGAGCGACCTTCGGGGCTCGCGCGGAGGACGTCAGCGGGTCGCCGACAGCCGCCGCACCTCCTCCTCGACGTCGAAGTCGGCCGTCGGCCACTCGAGGTCCAGGGAGCGGAGGGTCTCCAGCAGCAGCTGGGCGACCGCCCAGTTGCGGTACCACTTGCGGTCCGCCGGCACCACGTGCCAGGGGGCGAGCTGGGTGGAGCACCGCTGCAGCGCCGCGGTGTAGGCGTCCTGGTAGTCCGACCAGCGGAGCCGGGCGTCGATGTCGCCGGGGTTGTACTTCCAGTGCTTCTCCGGCTTCTCCAGCCGCTCGGCCAGCCGCTCGCCCTGCTCCGCGGCGGAGATGTGCAGGAAGCACTTGACCACCCGGGTGCCCGAGGCGATCACCTCGGCCTCGAAGGCGTTGATCTCCTCGTAGCGGCGCTCCCACTCCTCCGGCGGCACCAGCTCCTCCACCCGCGCGATCAGGACGTCCTCGTAGTGGGAGCGGTCGAAGATGCCGATGGCCCCGGGGCGGGGCAGCGCGCGGCGGACCCGCTCGAGGTAGTGCTCGCCGCGCTCCTCCTCGGTGGGGGCCTTGAAGGCGGTCAGCTGGACACCCTGGGGGTCCACCATCCCGATCGCGTGGCGGATCACCCCGCCCTTGCCCGAGGTGTCCATCCCCTGCAGCACGACGAGCACCGACGGCGTCCCCTCCGCGCCGACCCGTCCGGCGGCGTAGAGACGCTCCTGCAGGTCCGACAGCGCCGGGGCCAGCGCCTGGGTCAGCTCCGGGGCGTCCTCCTTGCCCGCACCGGGGTAGCCGGGCGTGCCGCGCGGGTCGAGGGCGGTGAGGTCGACCTCGCCGGCGGGGAGCCGCAGCAGCTCGTGCAGCGGGCGGTCGGGCTCGGGCGGCACGGTCGGCGTCTTCGTCATGGTCGGAGTCTGCCGTAGTGTCTGCACCCGTGTCGGTGACCAGGTCCGCGTGGCGGCTCGCCCAGCAGACCGCAGGACGGGCCCGGGTCCGTGCGCAGCTGCCCGCCATCGAGGCCGAGCTGACCGCCCAGCGGGCCGGCCGTGAGGGCGGGTTCCCGTGCGCGCTGTGGTTCAGCCACCCCCCGGCCCACCTCTACCAGGCCCAGCAGTGGCTGCGCCCGCTCGAGCGGCTGGCCCGGCGACGTCCCGTCCTGGTGCTGGCCACCCAGCCGGCGACGGCCCGCGCGCTGGCCCGGGCCACCACGTTGCCGGTGCACCTCACCCGCACCCCTCCCGCGGTCGACCGGGTGCTCGAGCGCCACGCCGTCCGACTGGTCCTCTACGTCAACAACGCCCAGCCCAACTTCTCCATGCTCCGCACCACCGGGCAGCGCCACGTCCACCTCAGCCACGGCGAGAGCAACAAGGTCTCGATGGTCTCCCACCAGCTGCGGGCCTACGACTTCTGCTTCGTCGCCGGCCGGGCGTCGGCGGACCGGATCCTGGACGCCGTCTGGGGGCTCGACCCCGACCGGCTGATCCCGGTCGGGCGTCCCCAGCTGGACCACGTGCCTCCTGCCCCGGTGCGCGCCGACGGTCGTCGCACGGTGCTGTACGCCCCCACCTGGGAGGGGGACAGCCCGGCGATGTCCTACGGCTCGATGCTCTCCCACGGGGTGGCGCTGGTGCGCTCGCTGCTGACCGACCCCGGTCTGCGCGTGGTGGTCCGCCCGCACCCGCTGACCGGCACCCACCGGCGCGACCACGCCGCGGCGCTGGCCGAGGTGGAGCGGCTGCTCACGACCGCCGACCCCTCCGCCGGTCACCGGCTGGACCGCGGACCGGACGCCGAACGCGCCCTGGGCGAGGCCGACGTCGCGGTGTGCGACGTCTCCGCGATGGCCATGGACGTCCTCGGGCTGGGGCGGCCGCTGCTGCTGACCGCGCCGGTGGAGCCGGCCGCGTGGCGCGACCCCGAGGGCATCGCCTCCTGGGTGCCGGAGCTGCACGCCGGGGAGGCCGGCACCGGGGCGGAGCGGGTCCGCGCCCTGCTGTCGACCGGTCCGCACGAGGAGCACCGCCGTCGGGTCGAGCACCTGTTCGGCGACACCACCCCCGGCTCGGCCAGCGACCGCTTCGAGGCCGCGGTCGAGCGGGTGCTCGCCACCTTCGGCTGACGAACCCGCCCGCCGTCGGACCTCCGCGGTGGCAGCCAGCTCAGCGCGACACCACCTCGGCGGGACGGGCCGCCACCCCGGCGCAGCAGCCGGCTACCTCAGCGGGGCAGCCAGACCGTCGCCCGCACCATGTTGTGGTCGGACGGGATGGTGCCGACGAAGCGGCCCGAGGAGTCCAGCCGGGCCACGGTCTCCCACTCGCTCACCCGCATCGGGGTGGTCATCACGTAGTCGAGGTAGGTGCCGTTGATGTAGTCGAAGGCCGGTGCGGTCCGCGCGAAGCCGTTGTAGCTGCTCAGGTCGGTGCGGACCCGCTTCTCCACCGTGGCCCCCGGTGCGGTCCACGTGGTCTCGTAGCCGTTGCCCAGCGGGTCGACCAGACCGGCGGAGGTGAGCAGGTCGCGGGGGGCGTTGCCGTAGGGCGTCCACTTGTGGCTGTTCAGGTCGCCGGTCACGATGACGGGCAGCCCCTGGCGCTGCGCCGCGATCAGCTGGACCAGCTCGGTGGCCTGCCGGCGCCGCAGGTCCCAGTTGGTCTTCGACGAGCTGGAGTCGCGAGGCTCCAGGTGGGCGTTGACCACCAGGAACTTCCGGCCGGTGCTGAGCTGGGTGAAGCGGCCCCAGGCGGCGTAGCGGGCGTTCGAGCCCTCCTTCGACGCCAGCAGCTTCGACCCCGCCGCCTGCAGGCTGACCCGGCTGCTGTCGTAGAGCAGCCGGGTGCCCTGCGAGGCGCCGCGGTCGGCGTACACGCAGCCCGTGGGGGTCTTGGAGTTCACGCAGTTGTTGCGGTGGCTGTTGGTCAGCTTGTAGGGCGAGCCGAGGGCCCGGACCAGGTCCTCGAACTGGCTCCGGTCCACCGAGGCCCCCGAGGACGTCTTCAGCCACCCCTGCGAGGCCTCCTGCAGCCCCACCACGTCGGGACGCTCGCCCTCGATGGTGGCGGCCACGACGTCGCGGCGCTGCGCCCAGGGCAGCTCGTCGGCCAGGCCGTCGAAGCAGTTGGCGCACTTGACGTTGTAGCTGCCCACGACCAGCGGTTGGGAGACCGAGGCGGGACGGGCGGTGGTGGTGAGGCTGACCGCCGGGGAGTAGTCGCTGCGGTTGGTGCCGGCGGAGTCCCCGGTGATGACCCGCACCTTGAACCAGTAGCGGGTGGAGGGCTTCAGCCCGGCCAGGTCGAGGTCGTTGTCGGTGGTGCGGACGTAGGAGGCGCTGCTCATGCTGGAGGAGGTCGAGTACTGGACCCGGTAGCGCTCCCCCGACCGGGCGCGCTCCTTCCAGTCCAGCCGGACCGAGCCGCTGGTGGGGACGCTCGCCCTGAGGCCGACGGGCGCGAGGAGGGGGTAGCCGCCGGAGCCCAGGGTGCTGACCTTCACCACCGGGGAGTACGGGCCGAGGTTCGCCCCGCCGGTGGAGATGACCCGCACCTGAGCGTAGTAGGTGGTCGCGCTCCGCAGCCCGGTGACCTCCTGCACCAGCGACGTCTCGCGCAGGTAGGTGGCCCCGGTCATCCTCGAGGAGCTGGAGACGGCCAACCGGTACTGGGGCGCCCCGGCGACGCGGTCCCAGGCGAAGGTCAGCCCGGTGGTGGAGCGGCTGACCGCCCGCAGACCCGAGGGGGCGGCGGTCTCCGCCGAGGCCGGCGCGGGGGCCAGCCCCGACCCGAGGGCGAGGAGGAGGGCGAGCAGCCCGGTGAGCACGGCCCGCTGGGCGCGGCGGGAGGTCGACATGGCGTTCCCCTGGGGTGGTCCGACGCACCCCCGAGGGACTGGTGTCCCGGCACGTGGGCCGTACTGTACGTCCCCGCCACCCTCCGGACCAAGCCGGGCCGTTCCCGGGCGGACGGGCTCAGCTCAGCTGCTTGACGATCTCGCTCAGCGAGTCCAGGGTCCGCTTCAGCTCGGCCACGTGCACCTCGTCGAAGGCGCTCAGCACGCGCTTCATCTCGGTGGTGGAGACGCCGTCGGTGCGGGGCAGGTACTCCACCCGGACCACGTCGGACAGGTCGTCGAACTTGCCCTCCCAGTCGTGGCCCATGCCGAGGACGTCGGCGCCGAAGCGGGCGATGTCGCTGCGCTTCTGCGCCCAGTCGTCCTCGGGGAAGACCTCGTCGACGTAGCGGATCGAGGACACGATCTCGGCGCGCTGGGCGTAGGGGACGATGACGTTCTTGCCCTTGATCTTGTTGAACTCGTCGGAGGACACCCCGACCACGAGCCGGTCGCCCAGGTCGGCCAGCCGCTGCAGCAGCTTGAGGTGGCCGATGTGGAACAGGTCGAACGTGCCGTAGGTGATGACGGTGGTCAAGGGTCGGGCTCCTGGTCGATCGGGGTCGGAGAACCAGCCGACGCTAGCACGCAGGGCGCCAGGTGGAGCGGATGGACGTCCGGTGAACGCCCGGGTGTCATCGGTGCCGCGACGCGCTCAGCCCCCACCACCCGGCGGACGGGCTCAGACCACCGGCCAGCGCCCGTGCGCGCCCATCGCGGCGATGGTGCGCCAGCGCAGCCGGCGGCGCGGCTCCCCCGCCGCCCACGGGCACTCCCGCCACCCGGCGCGCCAGCCCACGAACCAGCTGCGCAGGTCCTCCGGGCGCCGCCACCAGCGGACGAGGGTGATCAGCGTCCAGGACGCGACGTAGGCCCAGGAGAACGGCCAGGGCAGGTTGCGGCGGGCCAGCCAGATCCGGTTGCGCGCGTTCATGTGCAGGTACTCGGCGTGCCGACGTGGGTTGATCACCGGGTGCCCGGCACGCAGCTGGCCGTGGTAGACGGTGCGGTGCCCGGTCTCCCAGACCCGCCAGGCCAGCTCGATGCCCTCGTGGGCGTAGAAGAAGGTGCGCGGCCAGCCCCGGGTGGCGTCGAAGACCGAGCGGCGGACCACCACGGCCATCTCCACCACCGAGAAGGCGTCGCTGCTGACGGTGGGGTCGCCCTTGCGGATCCGGGGGATCCAGCGTCGCGGCTGCAGCTGGCTGTCGGGGTCCATGATCCGTGGCTGCAGCATGCCGATGCCGGGGTCGCGGCGCAGCACCTCGGCGCAGTCGGCGAGGAAGCCGACGTCCAGCAGCCAGGCGTCGTCGTCGAGGAAGAACAGGTGCTCACCGCTGACGTGCGGCACGCCCTCGTTGCGGCCGGCCGGGATCCCCACGTTGTCGGGCAGGTGCAGGGCCTTGAAGCCCGGCGGCAGACCGACCGGGCGCCACCCGTTGCCCACCACGACGACGTCGAGCACGACGTCGCGCTGGGCCAGCAGCGAGTCGATCCCGCGCTGCAGGTCCTCAGGGCGCCGTCCCTGCGTCAGGATCACCACCCCGAAGGTGGGTAAGGGGGCCGCCACGGCTCAGGACCGCACCCGCGAGGAGGCCATGATGGCGGCGAAGTGGCCGAGGTTGACCAGCCAGATCACCCCGGCGAGCAGCACCACGAGCACCCGCTCGGCCAGCAGCGGCTGGCCGACCAGGGTGCTCACCAGCACCGCGGCCAGCGCCATCAGGGACAGCTCGACGGAGTGGAAGACCCGGTGGAAGGGCAGGAAGCGGGCCAGCCGGCGGGCGGTGGCCACCAGCCCGCCGCGGCGGACCTGGGAGGCCTCGGCGGTGTCGGCCAGCCGGTCCAGCCCGGCGAAGGCGCGGGCGACGTGGACCATGTCGTTCTGCGCCTTGTTGAGCAGCACCCCGGCGGCCAGCAGCGCCCCGCAGAAGGCGAGCTGCCAGGTCAGCAGCGAACCGGACGAGCCGGGGGCCCACAGGTCGGCCGCACGCAGGCCCAGGGCCAGCGCCACCAGGCCCTCGGTGGTGTAGTGGCCCATCTTGTCCAGGTACACCCCGGCCGGGCTGGACGTCCCGCGCCAGCGGGCCACCTCCCCGTCGCAGCAGTCCAGGTACATCTGCAGGTTGGCGAAGAAGACCGCGAGCAGCGCGCCGGCCCACCCGGGGACCAGCAGCGAGGCCGCGATGCACCAGCCGCTGGCGATCATCAGGTACGTGACGCCGTTGGCGGTGATCGGGGTCCGGACCAGCAACTGGGTGAGGTAGATCGAGACGTGGCGCAGGTAGAGCTGGGCCGTCCAGTGCTCGGCGTTCTTGCGCTGGCGCACGTGGTCGGGCTGCGCCACGGCACGCAGCTCGGCCAGCGTCGGCCTCGTCGGTCGGACGCTCACCGGCTACTTCTTGGTCTTCTCGTAGGCCTTGATGACCTCGTCGGGCTCGCCGTCCTCGCGCAGCTCGCCCTTCTCCAGCCAGATCACCCGGGTGCAGGTGTCGCGGATGGTGCCCATGGAGTGCGAGACGAGGAAGATGGTGCCGGCCTGCTCGCGGATGTCGCGGATCCGCTGCTCGCTGCGCTCCCGGAACCTCCGGTCACCCACCGACAGCGCCTCGTCCACGATCAGGATCTCGTGCTGCTTGGCCGCGGCGATGGCGAACTTGAGCCGCTGCTGCATGCCCGAGGAGTACGTGCGCATCGGCAGGTCGATGAACTCCTCCAGCTCGGCGAAGGAGACGATGTCGTCGCGCATCGCCTCGATCTCGGTCTTGGTGAAGCCCAGCGCCAGCCCGCCGAGCAGGATGTTGCGGTCCCCGGAGAGGTCGCCCAGCAGCGCGGCCCCGACCCCCAGCAGGTTGGGCCGCACGGTGGCGTAGATGGCCCCGCGCGAGGGCGGGGTGAGCCCCGTGATGGCCCGCATCAGGGTGGACTTGCCGGACCCGTTGGAGCCGATCACCCCGACCGACTCCCCCTGGGAGGCCGAGAACGTCACCCCCTTGAGGGCGTGCACGGTGCGGACGCCGCGGGTGCGCTGCAGCACCTTGCGCCCGCCCGGACCCAGGGCCTTGCCGCTGGCGTAGACGCGGTACTCGACGTGGACGTCGTCGGCCATCACGGCCAGCGGGGCCGGCGCGGGCTCCACCGGCTCGGGCGGGCCCGGGACGTCGGGGACGTCGGTGCGGACGTCCGGCGTGGTGTCAGTCGACTCGGCCATAGCGCTCCTCGGCCACCCAGAAGAACAGCACCCCGATCACCAGCAGCCCCACCGACCAGGCCGACAGGTAGGCCCAGTACAGCGGCTCCGCGCCCTCCGCGCCGATCAGCAGCGACCGGGCCAGGCTGAGCACCTCGTGCAGCGGGTGGTAGTCGTACAGCGCCAGCAGCGAGGGGTAGTTGGCCAGGATCTTCTCGGGGGCGAAGAGCACCCCGGAGGTGTAGAACAGGATCCGGCTGATGTAGGGCAGGAACTGCGAGAGGTCACGCAGGTGCACCGTCAGCCGGGCGCCGATCAGCGCGACCCCGGTGGTGACCATCGCGAAGAGCACCAGCAGCGGGATCATCAGCAGCCAGGACCAGGTCGGGTAGTGCCCGGTGGCCAGCAGGAAGACCACCATCACCCCCAGCGTGGGCACCAGGTTGAGCAGCTGCTCGATGATGATGGAGAACGGCAGGGTGATGCGTGGGAAGGCCAGGGACTGCACCAGCGCGGAGTTCCCGGTGATGGACTTCGCGCCGTTGGTCATGCAGGAGGTGAAGAACTGGAACAGGAACACCCCGATGACGATGAACTGGACGAAGTCCTCGGGGCGGCTGTCGCCCTGCAGCAGACCGAAGATGAGGCCGTAGATGGCGGCGTTGATGATCGGCTGCAGGACGACCCAGAGCATGCCGAGCCGGTTGCGCTCGTTGCTGGCCTGCACCTTGAAGCGGGCCATCGCGTAGGTGAAGTCACGACGCTGCCAGGCCTGGCGCAGGTAGGCCCACAGCGGCGGCCTGGCGCCGACGCGGTGCAACCCCTGCCGCAGGGCCGTATCGGCCAGACTCATCGCTCGTGCGTCCCCATCCGTGCGTGTCGCTCGGGACCGGTCGGCCCGGATGGGGAGTCTAGACGACTCACTCAGCCGGAGCGGGCTCCAGCGTGAGCGACACGGAGTTGATGCAGTAGCGGAGATCGGTCGGCGTGCCGTAGCCCTCACCGGAGAACACGTGTCCCAGGTGGGAGTCGCAGGCGGCGCAGCGCACCTCGACCCGCTGCATGCCCAGGGCGCTGTCGTCGATGTAGCGGACGCGCTCCTCGGCCAGGGGCGCGAAGAACGAGGGCCAGCCGCAGTGGCTCTCGAACTTGGTGGTCGAGCGGAACAGCTCGGTGCTGCAGGCCCGGCAGCGGTAGATGCCCTCGGTGGTGGTGTCGGTGTACTCACCGGTGAAGGGACGCTCGGTGCCGGCCTCGCGCAGGACGTGGTACTCCTCGCGGCTCAGCTGGGCGCGCCACTCGGCCTCGGACCTGACGACCTTGCCCACCTGGGCGGCGGGGTCGGCCTGGGCGGTGCTGGGCTGGGTGCTGAACTCGGGGGTCATCTGCTCTCCTTCTGGTCGGTCGGGAGGTGGAACGTCCCCGGGCCGGTGCGGCATTCCCGCCCCGGTGCCGGGGCGGGCTCACCAGGAGGCGACGATGTCAGCCAGGTCCCGGCGCCGTCCGGTGTAGAACGGCAGCTCCTCGCGGGTGTGGCGCCGGGCGGCGGCCGCCCGCAGGGCCCGCATCAGGTCCACGATGCGGTGCAGCTCCCCGGCCTCGAAGGCCAGCAGCCACTCGTAGTCGCCGAGGGCGAAGGACGACACCGTGTTGGCCAGCACGTCGGGGTACGGCGCGGCCATCCGGCCGTGCTCGGCGAGCATGGTGCGACGCTCGTCGTCGGGCAGCAGGTACCACTCGTAGGAGCGGACGAAGGGGTAGACGCAGAGGTAGTCCCCAGCCGGGTGGCCGCCCATGAAGGCCGGCACGTGGCCGCGGTTGAACTCCGCCGGGCGGTGCAGCCCGACCTGGGACCAGACCGGGGTCAGGTCCGCCCCGAGCTCGCTGCCGCGCAGCGCCAGGTAGGCGTCCTGCAGGGTGTCCGACGACGGCGCGTGCCACCAGACCATCAGGTCGGCGTCGGCGCGGAGCCCGGCCACGTCGTACCACCCGCGGATCACGAGGTCGCCGCCGCGGGTGGCCTCCTCGACCGCGGCCAGGGCGGCCGCCGCGTCACCTCCGGCGCCCGCGTCCCGGCGGAACACCGAGTACATGACGTAGCGGATGGTGCTGTTGATCTCCTCAGCCTGACTGACCGGTACCGACACGCGTGCGACCTGCTTCCTCTCGTGGACGTCCGTGACCGGGGCCCGCTGGGACCACGGCCCCGTTGCTCCCTGATTGCATCACGCGGCCGGGAGCACCTGCGCCGCAGCCCGCAGCCCCGAGGACAGGCAGGGACCCACCCCGACGCCGTGGTAGGCGGCCCCGCAGACCGCCAGCGCGCCGAGGTCCGCGACCCCGCGCTCGACGGCGGCCACCCGGTCCAGGTGACCCACCTCGTACTGCGGCAGCCCACCACCCCACCGCTGCACCAGGTGCGAGACGACGGACACGTCGGCCCAGCCCGGGAGCCGGCGCAGGTCGGTCAGGGCCAGGCCCACCAGGTCCTCGTCCCCGCGCTGCAGCAGGTGCTCCTCGCCCAGGCGTCCGAGGCTGACCCGGACCAGGTGGTGGCCCGCTCCCCAGGCGCCGGCGGTGGACTCCCCCAGCCAGGCCCACTTGCGGCCGGCGTGGGTGACGGCCTTGACCGCGGCCAGCTCCCCGGGCGGCACCAGCAGCCCCGAGCCGTCGGGCTCGACGCCGGTGACCCGCAGCGCGACCACGGCCGGGGAGGCGTGCCGGACGCCGGCCAGCGGCTGCTGCGCGGGCGTGCCGTCGAGCAGCCGGGCGGCGGCGGGGGCCGGGACGGCGAGCACCACGGCGTCGACCTCCAGCCGCTCCGGACGGGGTACCGCGCCGGTGCTGAGCCGCCAGCCGCCGGCGGTGCGCTCTAGGGCGTGCACGGTGGTGCCGAGCCGCAGCCGGTCACCGAGGGCGGCGGCCAGGGCGTCCACCACCCGGTGCACCCCCCCGACGACGCCGGTGAAGGGGGAACCGCCGCTGCTGGGCGGGAGGGCGGCGGCGGCCCCCTCGAGCAGCGAGCCGCCGGCGCGGGCCAGCTCCCACAGCCGGGGGTTCACCGCGGCGGTGGAGAGCTCGCGGGAGTGCCCGGCGTAGACCCCGCCGAGCAGTGGCTCCAGCAGCCGGTCGGTGACCTCGGGACCGAACCGCTCCGAGACCAGCGCACCGATGGCCACGTCGCCGACCGTCGGCGGGGCGGGCAGCGAGGGCTCCTCGGCCGCACGCCGCCACCCCTCGGGGCTGAGCAGCGGCCGGAGCGCCTCCAGGTCGGCGGGGACGCCCATCAGCGAGCGCGGGATGCCGACGGCGCGGCCGCCGACCAGGATGGCCGGCTTGGCGGCGGTGGGCCCGGTGAGGGCGCCGCTGAGCCCCAGCTCGTCCAGCAGGGTCACCAGCTCGGGACGACCACGCAGCAGCATCGACTCCGCGCCGACGTCCAGGGTGACGCCGTCGAGCTCGGCCCCGCGGAGCTTGCCGCCGGGCCGGTCCGAGCGCTCCAGGACGGTCACCTCGGCCCCGGCCGCGACCAGGGCGCAGGCGGCGGCCAGACCCGAGACGCCCGCGCCGACGACCGCGACACGGAGCCCGGAACCGGACCCGCTCACCCGCGTGCGGGCTCGGCGGGCTCGCGCAGCGCCAGGCCCTCCTCGTGCACCAGGTCGACCACGCGGGCCAGGACGTCGGGGTCGGTGGTCGGCGGGACGCCGTGGCCGAGGTTGAAGACGTGGCCGGTGGGGACGCGTCCGCCGGCGCGCAGGACGTCGCGGACCCGCTCGGCCAGCACCGGCCAGGGGGCGGTCAGCAGGGCCGGGTCGAGGTTGCCCTGGACCGCCACGCCCCCACCCACACGTCGCCAGGCGTCGTCGAGGTCGAGGCGCCAGTCGACGCCGATGACGTCCGCACCGGCCTCGACCATCGAGGGCAGCAGCTCCGAGGTGCCGACCCCGAAGTGGATCCGCGGGACGCCGCGCTCGCCGACCGCGGTGAGCACCGAGGCCGAGTGCGGCATCACCGAGGACCGGTAGTCGCGCACCGGCAGCGACCCGGCCCAGGAGTCGAAGACCTGCACCGCCCGGGCCCCGGCCTGCACCTGGGTGCGGAGGAAGGCCGCCGAGATCCGGGCCAGGCGGGCCATCAGCTCGTGCCACAGGTCGGGGGCGCCGACCATCATGGCCTTGGTCCGGGCGTAGTCCTTGCTCGGGCCGCCCTCCACCAGGTAGCTGGCCAGGGTGAAGGGGGCGCCGCAGAAGCCGATCAGCGGGGTGGGGCCGAGCTCGGCGACCAGGAGCTCGACGGCGGCGGTGATGTGGTCCAGCTCGCCGGGCTCGGGGTCGCGCAGCTGCTCCAGGTCCTCGGCCGAGCGGACCGGACGGGCGATCACCGGGCCGGTGCCGGGGACGATGTCGAGGTCGACCCCGATGGCGCGCAGCGGCACCATGATGTCGGAGTAGAAGATGGCGGCGTCGACGTCGTAGCGGCGCACCGGCTGCATCGTGATCTCGGTGACCAGGTCCGGCCGCGCGCAGCTGTCCAGCATCGAGATGCCCTCGCGCACCTTCTTGTACTCCGGCAGCGAGCGCCCGGCCTGCCGCATGAACCAGACCGGCACCCGGCTCGGCTCCCGCCCGGCGACCGCCGCCAGGAGGGGTGTCTCACCCCCGGTCGGGGCGGTGGACGGGCTGGGCGCGGGGCTCGGTACGGGGTCGTTCACCCCGTCAGCGTAGTGCGGTCGCCGGGACCGCACGCACGTCCGCGGCGGGTCACCGCCGGCCTCCCCGGCGAGTCGGCGGCGATCGCGGACGGCGGCGACTAGGTTGACGGGGTGGCAGCACGCAGCGAATCCACACCCGCCCCGGCCCAGTTCACCGAGGCGACGGCAGAGCTCCATGCTGCCCGGTGGCGTCCAGAGCTCGTGGTCGAGGAGATGCCCGCCCCCCAGCGCATCGCCCCCTTCTCCACCGCGGTCAGTGCCGACGTGGTGGTGCGGGAGGAGGACCTGGGCACGGGGCGGCTGGTGCTGCTGCACGACCCGGCCGGCAACCCGGCCTGGCAGGGCACCTTCCGGCTGGTCAGCTTCGCGCGGGCCCAGGTCGACCTGGAGATGGTCACCGACCCGCTGCTGGCCGAGGTGGGCTGGTCCTGGCTGATCGACTCCCTGACCGACCACGGCGCCGACTACGCCGAGCCCAGCGGCACGGTGACGGCGGTGTCGAGCCACTCCTTCGGGGCGATGGCCGGCGACCCGGCCCGTGCGGACGTGGAGATCCGGGCGTCCTGGACCCCGCTGCTGACCGAGGAGCACCGCCTGACGGCCCACTGCGCCGCGTGGGGCGACCTGCTCTGCACCATCGCCGGTCTGCCGGCGCTGCCCGAGGGTGTCGTGATGATGCCGATGCGACGCCCCGGCGGGTCCCCGCGTTGAGCGAGCGCCCAGTCGACGGACCCGACCTCGAGGACACCGACGCCGCTGACGACGCGGTGGAGGTGCCGCTGCTGACCTCCCCGGCCGACGGGACGCCGCCGGTGGTGGCCGACCCCGAGGCGCTGGCCGCGACCGTCGCTGCCCTGGAGCGGGGTACCGGGCCGGTGGCCATCGACGCCGAGCGGGCCCAGGGCTACCGCTACGGCTCCGACGCCTACCTGATCCAGCTCCGCCGCGAGGGCTCGGGCACCCACCTGGTCGACCCCCGCGCCTTCCTGGTCGACGGCCGGGTGGACCTCTCCGTGCTGGCCGACCCCATCCAGGAGGAGGAGTGGATCATCCACGCCGCCTCCCAGGACCTGCCCTGCCTGGCCGAGGTGCAGATGGTGCCGACCCGGTTGTTCGACACCGAGCTGGCCGGGCGGCTGCTGAACCGCCGACGGGTCGGTCTGGGCGCGCTGATCGAGGAGGAGTTCGGGGTGCGGCTGCTCAAGGAGCACTCCGCCGCGGACTGGTCGCAGCGCCCGATGCCGCAGGAGTGGCTGACCTACGCCGCCCTGGACGTCGAGCTGCTGGTGGAGCTGCGCGACCGGATGGCTTCGGCCCTGGTCGAGAGCGGCAAGGAGGCCTGGGCCGAGGAGGAGTTCGCGGTCCTGGCCGCCGAGGCCGGTGCGGTGCGTCCGCCGCGGCAGGACCCGTGGCGGCGGACGTCGGGGATCCACTCGGTGCGGACCCCGGCCGGGCTGGCCGTGGTGCGCGAGCTGTGGACCGTCCGCGACGGCATCGCGCGCAGCACCGACAAGGCGCCGGGCCGGGTGCTGATCGACGTGGCCATCACCGAGCTGGCCGCCCGCCCGGACCCGGGCGAGGACGACCTGCGGCGCATCGCCGGCTTCAAGCGCCGCGCCGCCCAGCGCTACCGCGAGGAGTGGAGCGCGGCGCTGGCCCGGGCCACCTCGCTGAGCCGGTCGGAGCTGCCGGCGATGCACCTGCCCAGCGACTCCCCGCCACCGCCGCGCACCTGGGCCGGTCGCGACCCCGCCGCGGCCGCCCGGTGGGACCGGGTCCGCCCCGCCGTGCTCGAGCTGTCCGAGGCCAACGACGTCCCGGTGGAGAACCTGCTCACCCCCGAGCTGCTGCGCCGGCTGGCCTGGCAGCCCCCGCAGCCGCTGGACGAGACGACGGTGGACGAGGTCCTGGCTGGTCTCGGCGCCCGACGCTGGCAGCGCGCCCTGGTCGTCCCCGTCCTGACCCCCCTGCTGGACGACGCCCTCACCGATCCCGAGGTCCTGGAGCAGGCCGCCGAGCTGGCCCGCCGGCCGCGTCGCCGCCACCGTCCCGCCTCCTCCTGACCGCCACCGGGGAGGGGACCGCACCTCTCCCCCGGACCGACCCGACCGGGACTGCCGTTCGCCACCCGCCAGCGGGCGCACGCATCGGCGACCGGTCGGCGGCACCGCGCGACGACCGCCCTGCGCCTGGGCTCCCTGCCGGGGAGCTGCCCCCGGGCGTCCCGCTCCCGGCGCCTCGCCGCACGCGCAGAACCGGTCGCTCAGCAGACGCTGCTCCCCCATGCGGCAGTGCTGTCCGCTCAGGGACCGGTTCTGCTCGACCTGGCAGCAGCAGCGCCCGCCAGCCCCGGGCGAACCCCACGTCTCAGCCGGCAGGTGCTCCCAGGCTGCCGCGCCAGGCCGCAGGTCATCCGGCGGGCAGAACCGGTCGCTCAGCAGACGCTGCTCCCCGATAGGGCAGTGCTGTCTGCTGAGGGACCGGTTGTGCTGGCTGCCGGAAGCGGTCGACCACCGTCGCGGGGCACCCGCTACGTCCACCCACGAAGCGCACGGGCGACCGCGGTGGTCAGCGCCGGCACCACGGGCGTCGCGCCCCTCTTGCGACCCCTATGTTACTCGTGAGTAATATGTGCTCATGCCTCGTGAATCCCGAGACGTCGTCTTCGTCGACGGCGTCCGCACCCCGTTCGGCAAGGCCAAGTCCCTCTACGCCGAGACCCGTGCCGACGACCTGGTGGTGAACTGCGTCCGCGAGCTGATGCGGCGCCACCCCGAGGTCCCGGCCGAGCGCGTCGACGAGGTGGCCATCGCGGCCACCACCCAGACCGGCGACCAAGGCCTGACCATCGGCCGGACCACCGCCCTGCTCTCCGGACTGCCGAAGTCGGTGCCCGGCTTCGCGATCGACCGGATGTGCGCCGGAGCGATGACCGCCGTCACCACCACCGCGTCCGGGATCGCCTTCGGCGCCTACGACATCGCCGTGGCCGGTGGGGTCGAGTCGATGAGCCACCACCCGATGGGCTCCGGGGTCGACCCGAACCCGCGCTTCCTGGCCGAGAAGATCGTCGACCCGGCCGCGCTGGTGATGGGCTCCACCGCCGAGAACCTGCACGACCGCTTCCCCTCCATCACACGCGACCGCACCGACGCCTTCGCCGCGCTCAGCCAGCAGCGGGTCGAGCAGGCCTACGCCGACGGCATCATCCAGGAGGCCCTGGTCCCGGTGGCCACCCGCTCGGCCGAGCACGGCTACGGCCTGGCCACCGCCGACGAGCCGCCGCGCCCGGGTACCACCGTGGAGGCCCTGTCCGGGCTCAAGACCCCGTTCCGCCCGCACGGGCGGGTGACGGCGGGGAACGCCGCCGGTCTCAACGACGGCGCCACCGCCTGCCTGCTGGCCGACGCCGGCACCGCCACCGAGCTGGGGCTCCCCACCGCGATGACGATGGTGTCCTTCGCCTTCGCCGGGGTCGACCCCGAGGTGATGGGCGTGGGTCCGATCCCCTCGACCGAGAAGGCCCTGGCCAAGGCCGGGCTGAGCATCGACGACATCGGGGCGTTCGAGATCAACGAGGCCTTCGCCGTGCAGGTGCTGGCCTTCCTGGACCACTTCGGCATCGACGACGACGACCCGCGGGTCAACCCCTACGGCGGCGCGATCGCCCTGGGTCACCCGCTGGCCAGCTCCGGGGTCCGGCTGATGATCCACCTGGCCCGGTCCTTCCGTGACCGCCCCGAGGTCCGCTACGGCATCACCACCATGTGCATCGGTCTCGGCATGGGCGGCACCGTCGTCTGGGAGAACCCGCACTTCACCGGCGAAGGAGCCCACCAGTGACCACCTACCTCCCCGACGCCGACCTCGAGCGGCTGATCGCCGAGGCCAGCGCGCTCACCGCCGACGACGAGGTCGTCACCTCCGCGCTCAGCCGCGACGTCGCCCTGCCGCACGGGGCGGGCACGGCCGTGCTGATCACCCTGGACAACGGCCTGGACCACACCCGGCCCAACACCCTGGGCCCGCAGAGCATGGGACGGCTGAACGCAGCCGTCGACGCCGCGCTGGCCCGGGCGGACGTGGCCGCGGTCGCGATCACCGGCAAGCCGTTCATCCTGGCCGCGGGGGCCGACCTGAGCGGGGTGGCCAAGCTCACCAGCCCCGAGCAGGCCACCGCCATCGCCCGGATCGGGCACGGCGTCTACGCCAAGCTGGCCGACGCGACCATCCCGACCTTCTGCTTCGTCAACGGGCTCGCGCTGGGTGGCGGTCTCGAGATCGCCCTGGGCTGCCACTACCGCACCGTGTCGGCCAGCGCACCAGCCGTGGCCCTGCCCGAGGTGTTCCTCGGGCTGGTCCCCGGCTGGGGCGGGGCGTACCTGCTGCCCAACCTGATCGGCCCCGACAACGCCATCAAGGTGATCATCGAGAACTCGATGAACCAGAACAGGATGCTGCAGGGCCACCAGCTGCAGGGTCTCGGCATCGCCGACGCCACCTTCGAGGCCGCCGACTTCCTGGAGCGCTCGCTGGACTGGGCCGCCCGGGTGGTCACCGGTGAGGTCGTGGTGGAGCGTCCCGAGCCCGACCGCGGAGCGGGCTGGGACGCCGCCGTGGCCAGGGGTCGCGCCGTCGCCGACGCCAAGGTGCACGGCACCGCCCCGGCCCCCTACATGGCCCTCGACCTGGTCGACGCCGCCCGCTCGCGCACCCGCGACGAGGCCTTCGCCGCCGAGGACGAGGCGCTGACCGAGCTGATCATGTCCGACGAGCTGCGGGCCAGCCTGTACGCCTTCGAGCTGGTGCAGAAGCGGGCCAAGCGCCCGGCCGGAGCGCCGGACAAGGGACTGGCCCGCCCGGTCACCTCGGTCGGCGTGGTCGGGGCCGGGCTGATGGCCTCCCAGCTCGCGCTGCTGTTCGTCCGTCGTCTCGAGGTCCCGGTCACCATGTCCGACCTGGACGCCGAGCGCGCGGCCAAGGGCGTGGGCTACGTGCACGCCGAGCTGGATAAGCTGCACGCCAAGGGGCGGCTGTCGGCGGACAGGCTGAACCGGTACAAGGCGCTGGTGTCGGGGACCACCGACCAGGCCGACTTCGCCGACTGCTCGTTCGTGATCGAGGCCGTCTTCGAGGAGATCGGGGTCAAGAAGCAGGTCTTCGCCGAGCTGGAGAAGCACGTCTCCCCCGAGACGGTGCTGGCCACCAACACCTCCTCGCTGTCGGTCGGCGAGATGGCGGCGGACCTGCAGCACCCGGAGCGGGTCGTCGGGTTCCACTTCTTCAACCCCGTCGCGGTGCTGCCGCTGCTGGAGGTCGTCCGCGGCGAGCGGACCGACGACGCCTCCCTGGCCACCGCCTTCTCGGTGTCCAAGGAGCTGAAGAAGAACGCCGTGCTGGTGCGCGACACCCGGGGCTTCGTGGTGAACCGTGTGCTGCTGCGGATGATGGGCGAGATCACCCGGGCGATGGAGGAGGGCACCCCGCCTCAGGTGGCCGACGCCGCCGTGGCGCCGCTCGGTCTGCCCATGTCGCCGTTCGTGCTGCTCCAGCTGGTCGGGCCGGGTGTGGCGCTGCACGTCGCGGAGGTGCTCAACGCCGAGTTCGGCGAGCGCTTCCACGTCTCCCAGAGCATGCGGAACCTGGTCGAGGCCGGGAAGCCCGGGGTCTACGACTGGGGCTCCGACGGCCAGCCGTACGTCTCGGAGGAGACCGCGGCGCTGCTGGTGGGCGGGGACTCCGCCAGCACCGCCGAGGAGGTCCGCCAGCGCGTGGAGGAGGCCCTGGCCGAGGAGATCGGGCTGATGCTCGCCGAGGGTGTGGTCGCCGCCCCGATGGACATCGACCTCTGCCTGCTGCTCGGGGCCGGCTGGCCCTTCCACGACGGCGGCATCACCCCCTACCTGGACCGCACCGGGGTCTCCGAGCGGGTCAACGGACGTCGCTTCCTGCCCCCGGGCGTGGCCTCGGTCCCCCGCGCCTGACGGCACGCAGGACCCGCGGCACCGAGCAGGGCACGCACGCCCCGCTCGGTGCCGGCGCCCGTCCTGGCCGGGGAGAGCGGCGGGTCAGCGGAGCAGTCCGCGGCGGCGGAGGACCAGGAACCAGCCGGCGCCGAGCAGAGCCACCACGCCGGTCAGCTGGACGGCGGCGGCCAGTGCGCCCAGCAGCGCCCCCACGCTGATCATCACCGGTCCGGCGACCTGGCCCAGCTGCACCGCGCCGGTCCACCAGCCGAGGAACCGGGCCCGCCCACCCTCCGGCGACAGGTCGGCTCCGAGGGTCTTGACGATCCCCGCCCCCAGCCCGTTGCCGATGCCGATCAGCACCGCCCCGCCCAGGTAGCCCGCCAGTCCCCCGAGCGGCACCAGCAGGAAGCCGACGGCGACCAGCACCAGGCAGGGCACCACCACCGCGACCCGCCCGTGGCGGTCCATCAGCACCCCGGCGGGGAGGAACAGCAGCAGCTCCACCGCCGACACCCCGGCGAAGACCAGCGAGATCAGCGCGGGGTCCAGCTGCAGCTCGGTGCCCCAGAGCGGCAGCACCACGTCCCGGTTGCCCCGGGCCAGCGCCAGGGTCAGCACGCCGACCAGCACCAGGGCGACCAGGCGGACGTCCACGCGCGCCACCGGCCCTCCCGTGAGCGTCACCAGTGCGGACCGGCCGGCGGCACCCGCGGGCACCCGCAGCACCACCACCGCGGCCAGCAGCACCGCCACCAGCTGGACCCAGAAGCCCCCGGCCACCGAGGTCAGCGCGATCACGCCCGAGCCGAGCACCGGCCCCACCAGCCGTCCGGCCCGCTGCACCCCGCCGAAGGTGCTCATCGCCCGGGCCCGGACGTCGGCCGGCACCGCCTCGGCCACCATGGTCTGTCGCGCCAGCCCGAAGAACACGTCGGCCAGCGCGAGCCCCAGCACGCCTGCCACGAAGAGGCCCCGGCCACCGGGACCAGCAGACCCGGCGGCGAGGGCGGCCAGGCAGGCGGTCAGGGACAGCACCGACAGCGCGGCGGCCGCCAGCATGCTGCGCCGCTCCCCCAGCCGGGCGATCAGCAGCCCGGCCGGCCCGGACCCCACCACCGCGGCCAGGGCGAGGGAGGAGACCAGCGCCGCCGCTGCGGCCTGGCCGAAGCCGAGGGAGAGGGCCGCCACGAGGACCACCGGGGTGCTGGCCCCGGTGCCCACGCTGAACAGGAACGTCGGCACGAAGGCCGGCCAGACCAGCTGGCGCAGCACCTGCCTGCTCCGGCCCGGCGTCGTCACCGGACCAACGTATCTTGACCTCAAGACATCCTCGGCGCAGCCGCCGTCACGCTCCGCTGACGACGTAGGCTCCCGGAGTGCGACGACGAGCGGTGGACTGGACCCACACCCTGGACGCCGGCGCCCGCCTGCCACCGGAGGACCCCGAGCGCGCACTGGCCGAGCTGGCCGAGACGGTCGCCGCCCACCCGACCTGGACGGTGCTCAGCGGGGCCGGGCTGAGCACGGAGTCCGGGATCCCGGACTACCGCGGACCCTCGGGGGTGCGGCGCAGCTCGGACCCGATGGCCTTCGACGACTTCTGCACCTCCGCCGACGCGCGCCGGCGCTACTGGGCCCGCAGCCACCTGGGCTGGCGCCGGATCGGCAGCGCCCACCCCAACGCCGGTCACCGGGCGGTGGCCGAGCTGCAGCGCCGTGGGCGCGTCGGCGGTGTGGTCACCCAGAACGTCGACGGGCTGCACCAGGCCGCAGGGAGCACCGGCGTGATCGACCTGCACGGGACCCTGGACGTGGTGGTCTGCCTGGACTGCGGCAGCCGCAGCGACCGCGTGGAGCTGGAGCGCCGGCTCACCGAGGCCAACCCCGGGTTCGACCAGCTCGGCGAGGACGTCCGCCGGGTCAACCCCGACGGCGACGTCGAGCTCGACGAGGAGCAGGAGCAGCGGTTCCGGACCGTGCCCTGCCTGGTCTGCGGCTCGGACCGGCTCAAGCCCGACGTGGTCTTCTTCGGCGAGAGCGTGCCCAAGGACCGGGTGGAGCGGGCCTACGCCGAGCTGGACCGCGACCGGGGGCTGCTGGTGCTGGGCTCGTCGCTGTCGGTGATGTCGGGCTACCGCTTCGTCCGCCACGCCGCCCGTCAGGGCTACCCGGTGGTGATCGTCAACCAGGGGGCCACCCGGGGTGACCGCGAAGCCGACCTGCTGGTGTGGCTGCCGCTCGGTCGCGCCCTGCCGGGGGTGGTGGAGAGGCTGTCCGAAAAAACTGAGTGATCGTTCACTCTTCCCCTTGGGCGGTCCTGAGCGGCAGACTGGCGGCGTCACCCCTCCCACCCCCAGGACCCACCCCCAGGAGCCCCGATGTCGCGGATCCGCGCTGCCCTCACCCTGCCCCTCGCCCTCTGCCTCCTGCTCGGCGCCGGGGCAGCCTCGCGTGCCGAGGCCGACCCGGGCCCCGGCACCCGACCGCCTGACCTCCTGGTCGCCAGCGACTTCCCCGACCCTGACGTGATCGAGGTGGACGGCACCTACCACGCGTACTCCACCTCCAGCGGCGGCAAGGGTGTGGTGCCCCACGCCACGGCACCGAGCCCCGAGGGGCCCTGGACCGTTCAGCAGGACGTCTTCACCACCGAGCCCTGGCCGGCCTGGATCCGCACCACCCACGGGTTCTGGGCCCCCGACGTCTCCCAGCGCCGCGACGGCACCTTCCTGCTCTACTTCACCGCCCGCAACGACCTCAACGGCCGGATGTGCCTGGGAGCCGCCACGGCCAGCAGCCCCGACGGCCCCTTCGTACCCCGTGACGAGCCGCTGGTCTGCCGTCCTGAGGAGGGCGGGAACATCGACGCCAGCTCCTTCGTCGACGACAACGGGGCGACCTACCTCCTCTACAAGAACGACGGGAACGCCGTCAGGCAGCCGAGCGTGCTGTGGCTGCAGCGCACCGACGCCGCCGGCACCCGCCTGGTGGGTCAGCGCCGCGAGCTGCTGCGCAACGACCGGGCCAGCGACGACGGGGTGATCGAGGCCCCCACCCTGGTGCGACGCGGCGACCGCTACGTGCTGCTCTTCTCCGCCGGCGTGTACAGCACCGGGAACTACCACACCGGTTACGCCACCGCCGGTCGCATCCAGGGTCCCTACGAGCGGGCCTACCGTCCGCTCCTCACCACCAGCAGCCTGGACGGGGCGGTGGACGGCCCGGGCGGCCAGGACGTCGTCGGTGACCACCTGATCTTCCACGGCCACCTGGCCGCGGGCGGCCGGGGCATGTACCGCGCCGCCCTCGGTTGGGACGGTGACCGCCCCGTCGTCAGCGGCAGCCGGGACCGCACCGAGGCCGAGCACGGCCGGCTGCAGGACGCCGTGGTGCGCCAGGCCGTGGACAGCGCGTCCGGTGACGCCGTGGTGGGCAAGATCGACCACGACACCAGCCACGTCGAGCTCGACGTGGTGGCGCCCGAAACCGGGTCCTACACCGTGTGGGTGCGCTACGCCGCCGGCGCGGGCGACGCCACGCACGTGCTCACCGTGAACGGGGCGGACCCGGTGACGGTGAGCTACCCGGCGCGGGGCTGGTCCGTCTGGAGCCAGGTCGCGGTCGAGGTGACCCTGCGCGAGGGGACCAACACGATCAGGCTGCAGCACGGGACCAGGTACGCCGAGCTCGACTTCATCGAGGTGGCCTAGCCCGTTTACAACGGTGGAAGTGACTGCCTAGAGTTCTACCCGGTCACTCGACCGTCGCACCCACCTCACGTCCCCGACCCGAGGAACACCCATGTCTGCAGCAGGCCCCCGTCCGGAGTACCCCCGCCCCCAGCTGGTGCGTGAGCGCTGGCAGAGCCTGAACGGGGAGTGGGAGTTCGAGGTCGACGCCGGCGACTCCGGCTCCGAGCGCGGCCTGCGCACCCGGCCGCTGGCCGAGCGGATCACGGTCCCCTTCGCCCCGGAGTCCGAGCTCTCCGGCATCGGCCGCACCGACTACCTGACCGCCGTCTGGTACCGGCGCACGGTGACCCTGCCCGTCGAGTGGGCCGGTTCCTCGGTGCTGCTCCACCTGGGTGCGGTGGACCAGGACACCACGGTGTGGGTCGACGACGTGGAGGTCGTCCGCCACCGCGGCGGGTTCACCCCGATCACCGCCGACCTGACCGGTGTGGCCGAGCCCGGCCAGGACGTGACGGTGGTGGTGCGGGCCCGTGACCCCAAGGACGGTCCGCAGGCCCGCGGCAAGCAGTCGGTGGCCTACGCCAACGCCTCCTGCCACTACACCCGCACCACCGGCATCTGGCAGAGCGTGTGGATGGAGCCGGTGCACCCGGTGCACCTGCGCCGTCCCCGGATCACCCCGCAGCTGGCCGCCGGACGCTTCGACGTCGTGCTGCCGCTCTCGCGCAACCGCCGGGGCACCAGGGTGGTGGCCGTCCTCTCCGACGACCAGGGCGAGGTCTCGCGCGCGGAGGTGCCCGCCGACCTCGACCTCGCCCCCGCCCTGGCCCTGCCGGTGCCCGAGGAGCGGCGCTGGCCGTGGTCGCCCCAGGACCCGCACCTCTACGACCTCGAGCTGACCCTCCTCGACGCCGACGGCACCGTGCTGGACCAGGTCCGCAGCTACTGCGGGCTGCGTTCGGTCGCCCTGGACGGGGACGCGGTGCTGATCAACGGCGAGCACGTCTTCCAGCGGCTGGTGCTGGACCAGGGCTACTGGCCGCAGTCGCTGATGACCGCGCCCAGCGACGAGGCCCTGGTGCAGGACATCGAGCTGTCGATGCAGGCCGGCTTCAACGGCGCCCGGCTGCACCAGAAGGTCTTCGAGGAGCGCTACCTCTACCACGCCGACCGGCTCGGCTACCTGGTGTGGGGCGAGTTCGCCGACTGGGGCGCCGGGGGCCACGGCCGCTACCAGGAGCACCAGCAGCCCACCGCCAGCTTCATCACCCAGTGGCTGGAGGCGCTCGAGCGTGACCACAACCACCCGGCGATCATCGGCTGGTGCCCGCTGAACGAGACCTACCAGCCGCTGCACGACCGCATCACCCAGCTCGACGACGTCACCCGGGCGATGTTCCTGGCCACCAAGCTGGCCGACCCCAGCCGGCCCGTGCTGGACGCGTCCGGCTACTCCCACCGGGTGCTGGAGACCGACGTCTGGGACAGCCACAACTACGAGCAGGACCCGGCCGAGTTCGCCCGCCAGGTCGGCGGCCTGTCCCGCGGAGAGGGCTACACCAACGACCACGACGGCCACGAGATCTCCCAGCCCCACCGCGGCCAGCCCTACTTCGTCAGCGAGTTCGGCGGGATCTGGTGGAACGCCGAGGCCGCTGCGGCGGCCGTGGCCGGTGAGGACCGCCACGAGTCGTGGGGCTACGGCCAGCGGGTGGCCGACGAGGAGGAGTTCTACAGCCGGTTCGCCGGGCTGATCGACGCCCTGCTCGACGACCCGGGCATGTTCGGCTACTGCTACACCCAGCTCACCGACACCTTCCAGGAGCAGAACGGCGTCTACGACTTCGACCGCCGGCCGAAGTTCGACACCGCCCGGCTGCACGCCATCCAGACCCGGGTGGCGGCCTACGAGCAGCGCTGAGCCGGGAGGCCGCTTCCGCCTCCGGTCGCGCGCGTGGGAACCGATGCCGAGCAGGGAGGAACCTGCTCGGCATCGGGCGTCCGGGGCCGGGAAGGGCGCCGCACGACGAGCACGCCGGAGCTGGCGGGGGATGGCACGCCGCAGTGCCGCGGTCCCAGGTGGCCCGCCCACCCGTCCGAGCCGGTGTGGCCCTGCACCGGGGTTTAACCCGACCGAGAAGGCCCCGCCCGGGCACGAGAGATCGACCAGGAGAGAGCGCGGCGACCGGTCCTCACCGGTCTCCCCCAGCGGGTCACCCACCGGCTGTGTCGTGCTCCATGGTCGGAGTCGGCACCGGAGCCCGGACCCGCGACTCCACGAGCACGGGGAGGTGGTCCGACGCCGCCTGCCGGAGGGTGCGGACGCTGGCGATCTCCATCCCTTCGGAGATGGCGAAGTCGAAGTGCCCGCGGATCCCTCTCCCCACGTACGTCGGCTGGTCGCTGTGGGAGACCTGGAACCCCTGCCTGCTGAGCCGGCGGGTCAGTGAGCGCGCGAACCAGGGGTAGTTGAAGTCGCCGACGACCAGCGTGGAGGTGGCGTGGGCGGTGGCGCGGATGGCGCCGAGGGCCTCGGTGATCTGGTGCCGGCGCATCGCGTTGGTCGCCGAGAGCGGGGCGGTGTGGATGGAGGCGAGGGTCAGCAGGGCGCCGTGGTCGTGCAGGTCCTCGAAGCGGACGGCCAGCAACCGCTCGTGGGCGGGTGCCAGGAACCGGTCGTGCATGGAACGGCGCAACGGGCGCAGCGCGTGACCGTGGGCGTGGAGCCGTTCGGGGCGGTAGTACAGCGCCAGGCCGAGGCGGTTGAGCCTGGTCGCCGCAGCCAGCACCAGCGGACCGACGGTCTCGGGCAGGCGCCGCGTGTCGCACTCCTGCAGGCAGAGGGCGTCCACGTCGTGCACGGCCGCCAGATCCGACAGCTCTGCCGTGGCGCGGCCCTCGTGCAGGTTGTAGGTGATCGTCCGCAGCGCGCGCGTGGGGTGCTCGACGTCTACGACGACGCCCACTGGGCCCTCAGCGTCCGCTTCGGCACGGCCATGCGGTGTTCTCCGGTCGGTCGGTCCCAGTCGTCTGGCTGACGATCGTCCTCACATGCTGACGGCGCGATCGTACACACGGGGACCGCCGGGTCACGCACTGCGCCGCCACGCCGATTCCGGCCACACGGCGCTGGTGGCGACGCACGACGAAGCCGCCCTCGAGGGAACAGCCGATTCCACGCTGCTCCTGGACGACTCGCGCTGCTCGCAACCATCCTGACTGAGCGAGGGCTGGGGACCCAGCAGGGTTCACGGAGAGGTCCTGCACCGACCTTGCGGCGCCTCGGCAGCTCTGGCCAGGCGGGTGGTGTGGCCCCGACACCCATCGACGGCGTCGAGGGAGCGGCCCGACGTGAGCCGCGCGGGTGCGGCGTTCGTCAGCCGTTCCAGAGAGTCCCGGCTGCTAGCGTTGCCGACCTCGACCGCGACCTCCAAGGAGCTCCGATGTCCCTCTCCCTGATCCTCCGCGCGGCCCTGGCCGCACTGGCCGTCGTGCTGGTGACCGCGGTCAGCAACTGCGGCGCAGAGGCGCCGGCTCCCGCGCCCGACCAGCAGCAGCAGGCCGAGGACGGAGACGAGGACGGCAGCGGCGAGGACGGCAGCGGCGAGGGCGGCGACGAGAACGGGGACGAGGGCGGCGACGAGGGCGAGGACGACTGATCGGGTCAGAACTCGCGCACCGGTTCTGACCACCGCCCGGTGGCGGACAGCCAGGTGAGGATCAGCTCCAGACTCTCAGGGTCCAGACGTGTGCCCGGCTCGTTGTACCCGCTACCCGGCGATGCGGCGATCTCTGCCGTATCGCGCAGATCTTCCTTGAACACGTGATTCGCGTTGGCCGGGAACGCGAACATCACGTCGTCCATCCCCGCGGCTGCCTCTCTGAGGGGCTCGCCGTCGGCGTGCACATCTACCTGAAGGTCTTTCGCGCCGATCAGCACCAGCGCGGGGATCTCGATCTCCACGAGCGAATCAGCTGCGGACTCGATCCACAGCTCGCGGCCGAACGGGAGGTTCGCCGGGGTCTCGAAGCTGGCGAGCGCCGTCTTCACGCTGTCGGGCAGGCTCGGGTCGAGATCCATCGGCTGGCCGGCCGCGTAACGCGCCACCGCTTCGCGAACCCTGGTCATCAGCTCGGGGGCACCGAGGAGCTGGGGCTGGCGTGCCAGCTGTGACAGCAGCACCGCCTGCATCGGCCGGCCGGGTGGCGCGGCGAGGATGATCCCGGCGAAGGGGACGTCCAGGGTGGTGGTGGCGTGGTGGAGCACGTGAAGGGTTCCCTCGCTGTGGCCGAGCCCGAAGATCCTCGAGGGGTCCACGCAGTCCTGCCGGGCGAGCACCGTGACGGCCGCGACCAGCTCGTCGAGGTGCGACTGCATGCTGATCGTCCCGATGAGCTTCGCGGCGTTCTCCCTCGCGTGCGGGCCGGAGGCGCGTTTGTCGTAGCGGAGGGAGGCGATGCCCGCACCGGCGAAGGCCTCGGCCATGAGTCGGGCGCTGCCGTTGCCGCCGGGCAGCAGCGGCGAGCACCAGTCGCGGTCGGTCGGACCGCTGCCGGCGACGAAGACGACGGCCGGGAAGGGCCCCTCACCGTCCGGGCACACCACCGTGCCTTCCATGGTGATGTCGTCCAGCTTCCACGTCACGTCGGAGGAGTGCGTCATGGCTGTCATTCCGTTCTGTCGGGTGATCGGCCGGGGTACGCCCTAACCCGCCCGCTCCGCGGGCGGTGGATGCCAAGAGCGCCCCGCTACCGCGGGCCCCTTACCAAATTCGTGCCCCCCCCCCGCTCCGCGGGGAGCCACGCGACGGTGCAGGTCAGCTCTGCCAGGTCCACCCCCGACACTGGAGGCCTGCGGAGCGGGAGTCCTTGACCTGAGTCCCCCCGCTGCGGGCGCGACGCTGCTGGCCGGGCAGCACGCCCGACGCCCCACGATTGTCCTCGCACCAGGGCAGGCTCAGCCTATGGGGGACAGGGCGCCAGAATCGCCCCCTCTAATCTCGCCTACTGCGGCGAGACTTTGTTGACCCGAGTATCACGTTAACTAGGACCCAGATAACCGCGACAGTTAGCGCCATGACTGGCGCGACGGAACACCGCTTCGTTCTTGAGGCTGCGTCTAGGCGGCGGTTTGTGCGTGGCGACCGGATTGCCTCACTAGAAGCCGAGCGGTAATACTTCTCCATTGTAAGGTATTCCGACCTCAACCTCGTCAACATGACGGCCAAGAAGATCAAGCCGACAGGAAGAATTTTCACAAACAGGTTTCCAAGTATTACTGCATACTTTTGATAAGTCACTATTAATCTGTCAGAACTTTGCAACTGCTGATCAATGGCCTCGGAGAAATCGCCGTGAAGAGCAAGGATGCTAGGCAACGTTACGCCTAAAGCAGCACCACCAACTGCACCAACTACGACAGCCGCGTCCCGAAGGTTCGTAGCAGTGTGGCTTGCAACATCAGCGTATGCATCGGAACGAACGATTGCCATTGTTGACGAACGCGGATCGGGCCATCCACGACGTTTGGGCCATTCGCCCTCGCCCCGCTTGAGCAACTCGTCATCAGTAGCCGTAAATAGGAGAGGTTGATCACGGTGTTTCGCGTATTCCCTAACATTTTGGGAACCCAACCAAAATGAGACTATCGCCAGCAAGAGAGCGACGATTGCTACGACAACAAGAGCCGTCATCTGCGTGCCTCATTCAGGCCCAAGGTTGGACGCGGTAACTGTAGGAAAGCAGGTAGTGATGTCGCATAGTAACAGAGCATTACCACAATGAACCCAGTGAAAAAACAAAGCACCGCGGTAAAAAGCAGAAGAAGAGCCGTTGTCTGAACCCAGGCACCCTGCACCTCGACGCTTTCTGCCACAAATAAGGCGACAACTAACGCCACGAAAGTACTACAGCCCAATGCTATGAGCAGAAAAGCGGCTCCACGAACCAAGAAAAACCGAGGACGATTAAGGCGCACAGTCGTAGTATCCGTAGCCTTCTCTTGCCGCGCCACCCTCCCCGCCCTTCATCTACTGGTCTTTGTGTCTCACCCAATCAGCCCGGGGAGTTTACACGCGGCGCTGGTGAGCGCCCAACGCCTCTAGTGTCACCCACATACTCCACTTCCCTTGCGGGGGCTCAGCGCCCTCGGCCACGCGCACGTGCCCCCGCTCCGGGGTGGCAGAAGCCGCGGGCAAGGCGGTCGCGGGACACCCTCACTCACTCCCCTGTTCCCCGAGCTGGCGGCTGCGGTCGTGGACCAGTGTGCCCGACGGCACCCCGCTCGACGCCGAGGTCGTGATCTACCAGGACGGCCGGCTCAGCTTCGATGCGCTGCAGCAGCGGATGGCCGCCGGCAGTCGTCGCGCCCCGTGCCTTCGCGAGCGCTGCGGCGACGAGGGCGCCAGCTGCATTGAGGCACCGGCACCGATGCGATGGGGGTCGAGGGCGTCGTGGCCAAGCGCGCCAGCGCCCGCTACGGCGTCGCTGGCAGCTGGGTGAAGGTCAAGGGCACCGCCAGAGCCTGGAAGGGGTCGTGGGCGCCGTCGTGGGACCGCTGCAGCGCCCCGAGGCGCTGGTGGTGGGCTCCTGGGCCGAGGACGAGACGCTGCGCATTTTCGGCCAGGCCCCGCTGACTCCTCGCCAGGCCGATCAGGTCGGGCCGCTAACTCGACTTGGGCGATCGGCGCATCCTGACCCGATGAAGGGTGCTGGCCAGGGCGGGTGCCGCGGTGTTGGCCGCGACGCCGAGCCCGACGAACCAGGTGTGAGACTTTGAGGGCACCAGGCGCACACCGCCTACTTCGCCGCGATTCACAGCACAACACCAGGGGAGCACAAAGTTGTGAATGATAATGACAAGGCCAAGAACGAAAAACCAGGCTTCTTACGACACCCTGTGACTGTCCTTATTATCGGTGCCATTGCTGGTTTTACATCCGGTTTCGCCACGAATTACTTGTCTAGTTCTCTATCCAGCGACATTACCGTCTCCCAGTACTGGCGCGATAAGCGGCTTGCTGTGTACAGCGATTTTTATGCAAGCGTGCAAGATGCTGAGACTCTACATACGACCATACGTAACCGGGTCAGGTTCGCGACGGTCTATGAAGTGGACGAAATAGATTTGAAGGAACTGGACACATTAAGCATTCAGGTCGGAGAGTTGAACGACGTGCTCGAAGATAGAGCAAGTTTTGCTGCATTAATTTCTGACGAATCAGTCAGTCGCTCAGTCAACCGGGTGACGCAGGAAAGCCACGATATTGAGACAGAACTTACGCAACTCCTCCTCCACCTCCACATCATAAACGGCGAGGGTGAGAATCTCAAGGAAAATCACCTCAACGATTTTGAACAAGAACTGTCTGAGTTTAATGACTCGAAGGTCGAGGTTCATCGGCAGCTCCGCGAAGCACTTGGAATTAAGTAAGTTCAACGCAGAAAAGAAGTCGCCCCCTTCGGTCGGGGGCGCGCCGGCTCGAAGTCCGGCTCGCCAGCAAGCAAAGACTGGAGTTGGGGCCCGCAGGTGTGGCCCACCGGAGCTGGCTAGCGCCCGCGGAGCGGAGCCAGCGTAGTTTGCTCTGACGAAGCCTTTCGCCATCCATCCTTGGTCTGCGTGCCGGCGGAGCCGTGACCGACACGCTCGACGCGCGTTACCCCAAAGACGCGCCGGAACTTAGCCGGTCTCGGGTCTCCCTTGATGCGGTTGTGGGTGCCTTCCGCGTCTAGCGCGGCCCGGCGCTCCGCGACCCTGCCGTCGGTGAGCAGGACCCGCACGCGAGCAGTGGCGGACGGCGCCGCCACGTTGATTACTGCCGGAGCGCCAGGGCTCGTGCTCGGCACATGTCGCGCGACCCGACCTTGGCACGCCCACTCCACAGCGTGAAACGATGCTGGACTTGCCGGACCCGTTTTCACCGAAGATCCGCGCGGATGTCGGCCGGGTCGCGTCGCCTAACGCGACTCGTTGGTGCCCCGGCACGCCGCGGAAGCCCTCAAGTTCGACCTCCGCAACACGAAGTCGTCGGACCGCGTCGCCCATATTCCCGCTGCCCGGCCTCAGGCGTCGCGGGAGCTGGGGTACGTGCCGCTCGCGCCCGCAGCCTGCTCGATCCCGTCAGCGACATCGGCGGCCACGACCACCTTTACCTGGAGCTGTGCCCAGGAGACCTTTCCCTCGTCGGCGGCGTTGGACAGCTCCAGGAGCAGTCGGCGGACGGCGTCGCGACCTGCAGGCGAGCCGATCGGGGCGAGCACCGAGGTCTTCAGGGCTTGTCCGGCGCGGGAAGGATGACGTTCGCCACCACCCGACGCCTGCGCCCCTCTCCCGGCGCGTTCGCGAGCCTGGACTGGAACACCGTCGCGAGATCGCGCGTGAACTCGAGGAACTCGGTGTCGGTCAGCCACACGGCGTTCATGCTGTACCCGACGCCGTCGCGCACGATGTCGGGAGTGCCGGCGGCGAGGTACCTGTCGAAGTCAGCGATCAGTCCCGCGACGAAGGCCAGGAAGGCCTGGCTGTGCTGCTCGGGGGTCATCGCCGCGAGCTCGGCCGCACCGAGGGAGGCGGCGGCGTGCGCCAGGGTGTACGTGCGCTCGACGCTGCCGCGGATGCGTCGCTCAGCCGCGACCCGCAGCACTCCCGCATCCGCCAGGAGCGCGACGTGACGGTAGAGGCTCCCGGCCGGCACGTCGTCGAGCTCGGCCGCGAGCTGCGTGGTGGTGAGGGCCCGGTCGCCCAGGAACGCCCGCACGATCCGCATGCGCACCGGATGCAGCAGGACCTCTGAGCTCGCCATGGCGTCGAGCATACCAGCCATTCACACCTGTGATAACGTTCTTAAACATGAGAACAAACCTTGATCTCTCCTCCGTCCCCCTCGCGGTCCTCATCGGGTTGGGTGCGCTCCTGCTCGTCCAGCTCGGACTCGCCGTGGTCGCGTTGGTCGATCTGCACCGGCGCCCGGCCGTGGCCGTCGCGACCGGCAACAAGTGGATCTGGGTGGCGATCATCGCCGTCTGCAGCTTCATCGGCCCGATCCTGTACCTCGCGATCGGTCGCAAGCAGGCGCAGACGGTCGACCAGCCGGTAGCCGGGCGGAGACGGTCGAGCACCGATCTCGCCGACGCCCTCTACGGCACCGACGAGAAGCTGGCGCAGCGATGAGCTCCGCCATCCGGACCGCCGCGCTGACGAAGTCCTACGGCCCCGAGCGCGTCGTCGACTCCCTCGACCTCGACGTCGAGGAGGGGTCGATCTTCGGTTTCCTGGGGGCGAACGGAGCGGGGAAGACCACGACCCTGCGGCTCGCCACCGGGCTCGCCCGGCCGACGAGCGGGTCGATCCAGATCCTGGGACGTGATGTCGGCGCAGGCGGCAGTGCCGGGCGTTCTGAGATCGGGTTCCTGCCCGACGTGCCAGCCTTCTACGGCTGGATGACGGCGCCGGAGTTCCTGCGCTTCACGGGCGGGCTGTTCGGGATGTCGGGTGCCGCTCTGCGCGAGCGGACGGAGATGCTCCTCGACCTCGCAGGACTCACCGACGTGACGTCGAAGCTCGGCGGCTTCTCACGCGGTATGAAGCAGCGCCTCGGCATCGCCCAGGCCCTCGTCAACGCACCCAGGCTGCTTCTGCTCGATGAGCCCACCAGCGCCCTCGACCCCATGGGCCGCAAGGACGTGCTCGACATGATCATCTCGCTGCGCGGGCGCACCACCGTGTTCTTCTCGACCCACATCCTCGGTGACGTCGAGCGGGTGTGCGACACGGTCGCCATCCTCGACCGCGGACGGATGGTCACGCAGGCCCCGATCCACGAGCTGAAGGCACGGTATGGCAAGGAGAGGGTGGTGGTCGAGGTGACCCGGGATGCCGACGTCCTCGCGAGGGACTTCGGCGAACGCCAGTGGGCGACCTCGACGACGACCCCTGGAGACGACGGCCGGATCGAGATCACGGTCACCGATCTCCGCGCTGCCCAGCACGACATCCCGGCGATCGTCGCAGCACGTGGCAGTGGCCTCGCGCGGTTGGAGGCCGGAGAGATCGGGCTCGAAGAGGTCTTCGTCGACCTGGTGGGAGGCAAGAAGTGAACGCCACCCTCGTCTTCGCGCGCAAGGAGACGCTCGAGATCGTCCGCACCTGGCGGATCGTGGTGCTGCCGGCGATCCTGCTGTTCTTCGCCGTCTCTGCGCCGCTGCTCGCCCGTTTCACCCCCGAGATCGTCGGGGCCGTGGGTGGTGACCAGCTGGGGTCGCTCACCCTTCCCGACCCGACCTACCTGGACGCCTACTCGCAGTGGATGCAGAGTCTGGGGCAGATCTTCCTCTTCGCCCTGATCATCATCTACGGGGGCATCGTCTCGTCCGAGACCTCGAGCGGCACGGCGATCCTGGTGCTCACCAAGCCGATGTCGCGGGGCGCCTTCGTCGCGGTGAAGGTCGTCGTCCACTCCGCCTTCCTCGCCGCGCTGGTGCTCATCGGGACCCTGGTGACCTGGGGCGTCACGGCTGCTGTCTTCGGCCAGGCGCCCCTGGAACCGGTGTGGGAGGGCACCCTGGTCTGGCTCGTGCTCGGCCTCTTCTACCTCTCGCTGATGACCTTCCTCTCGGCCCTGATCCCCTCAGCAGCCGGCGCCGCCGGGGCGGGCATCGGAGCCTTCGTGCTCCTCACCATGGGCGCGCTCTGGAGGCCCCTGGCCGACCACTCACCGGCCGGGCTCTCCGGCCGAGCGGCGGCGGTCGCCGCCGAGCAGCCGGTACCCGAGCTGCTGTGGCCCGTGCTGGTGTCGCTCGCGGGCACCGTCGCGCTCGTGGTCGCGGCCGCCGTGCTGTTCAGGCGCAGAGAGCTCTGAGCGCGCGTTCGTCGGTCGCCGGGCAGCTGGCGGCAGCAGCTGGAAGAGGGTCCTCGACCGGCCGTGAACCGGTATGGCGCGGGGAGGAGCGGTGTGGCTGCGCCTGGTCCTACGCCCTGCCGGAGGCCGGGCCGGCGTAGCGCAGGGCGTAGACCAGCGCCCAGTCCTGGTCGTTGGCCAGCGGGTCGGCGCGGTGGGCCGGGGTGCCGTCCACGCAGCTCGGGTAGACGAAGGCGCAGGTCGCTGAGCCGTCCCGGTCGAACGACACCAGGTTGGCGCTCAGGATGTCGGTGCCGACCCTGCGCAGGGCTGCTGTCTGGTCCTCGGGAAGCAGGCCCGCGGGCCAGTCGAGGAACACACCCGCGCTGAGGACGGACCAGTAGTGGGGGAAGACGTCGCCCCAGAGCCGGTCACCGCCGAACCAGAAACCGTCCCAGTGCCGGATCGGTATGTGACGGAGCCGGACGTCGGGCTGGTCAGCGGCGAAGGCCTGCAGCCAGCCCAGCCGTCGGCGAAGAGCATCCGCTGGTACCCCGCCAGGGTCCAGGGCATGGGCGGCCAGCAGCACCTCCAGCAGCGGCGCGACCATCGACTGCTCGTAGTTCACCTCGTGCCCGGGCAGGTCGGTGCCGAGCTGGAGGAAGGTGGTGGCCTGGTCCAGCAGGTGGTCGGTGAGGGCGGTCGCCTCACGGGCGCGTCCCAGGTCGCGAAGCCGTGAGGACAGGTCCAGGACCAGCGCCCCGAGGTCGAAGGCGAGGAAGTGGCTGCCGCCGAGTCGGTAGTAGGCGTCCATGACGGCCGTCGCCCGATCCACGTCGCCGGCCTCGAGCAGGAAGCGGGCGTACCAGGGGAAGTTGTAGAGCCGGGGATCCCGACGTCCGCTGGTGTCGTCACGAACGACCCCGTCGGCTCCCACGACGTGCTCGGTGACGAAGCGCAGGTAGCCCGCGAGCGCCTCGTCGAGGACGTCGGCATCACCCCAGCCGCGGCGCCGGGCCTGCTGCAGCAGCAGCGCGCTGCCGACCCGTTCCCGGGTGTCGGACCAGTCCGACCAAGCCACACCCACGACGGTCAGCTGCGAGCGGTTGTCGTAGGGGACGAAGGCGTAGCGACGGCTGTCGGAGCGCTCCAGAGGGCGCTGCCGTTCGACCAGGAAGCGGATCCGGGCCTCCACCAGCTCTCGCAGGGGAGGGTGCACCAGCGCAGTCAGCCGGGCGCGGCGCCCGTTGCGCTCGGCCTCGACGTGCACGACACCAGGGCGTTCGGTGCAGAGCGGCAGGGGTGTGGTGGACGTCCACCCGTCGGCGAGGCGCACCGGGAGGTCCCCGCCGACCTCGACGGCCAGCTGGTCGGCGTCGAGGGGCTGTTCACGAGCGGCGGTGAAGGCGGCCAGGTCGTCGTACCAGGCCAGCTCCCAGCCCAGCCGCAGCGTCTGTCCGGGGGCGAGCTCGATGACCGGCTGTCCGCCCATCGCGTGCGGAGCGCGGGCGTGGTCGGTGACGTGCAGGAACACGTGCCCGCGCACGTTGCTGCCGGTGTGGGTGTCGCGGGAGCTGATGGAGTAGGCCCACAGCTCCCCCTCGGTGACTCTCAGCCCCAGGCCCGGTCCGGCGCCGCTCATCGGTACCGCCCACACCCAGGCGTCGGACCCGCCGGTGTGGATGTGGGCGTGGACGGCGTGCTCGAGGCAGTCCCGGGCTGAGCCGTACAGGTCACGCCAGGGGGTGCTGATCGCGAGCGAACCCACCCGCAGCGGCATCCCTCCCTCGTTGGTCAGCTCGTACGTCTCCCGCGCACGCTCTCCGAAGCGGCGGCTGCTGCGCAGCACCGCCTGCCCCAGGTGGTGGACCACGTCGACGCCGTCGTCACGCCACTCCACCGAGGAGGGGTGGTCGAAGCGCCAGCCGCGCGCGTCGAGCACGGCGAAGCCCTTGCCCCAGCGGAAGGCCCCGTCGTGCAGCTGGCCCTCGACGCCTGGCGCATCCTCGACGAGGAGGACGCTGTGGTCGCTGCCGGGTCGACGGACGGCGGTCACCGAGCCGTCAGCGGCGACCTCCGCCGTGCCGGCGCCGAGCGCGAACTTCCTCGTCATGGGCGGCAGGCCTTCCTGGGGTGCTGGGTCGTGAAGCAGTTCAGGCGCTCAGGAACCGGGGGCGCGGGCAGGTCGGGCAGTGCGTCGCAGATCTGAGCACGATGCAGCGAGGCGGTGCCAGCAGCGGCGTCGCGCTGGTGCCGGGAGTCTACTGACGGGTGCGGCGAGTCGAGGCCCGGTGGCGTGTGTGGTGGCCAGCAGGTCGACGGCACCTCGCGAGGCGGGGTGCGAGGTCTCGGGCGCGCGGGTCATGCTGGGGTGAGCGCGTCGGCACGCCCCGGCTCGTAGCCCGCGGGCCGGGCGCGCTCCATGCGCTCGAGCTGGCCGAGGGCGACCGCACGGGCGCGGTCGGTTCCGATGTCGGCGATGCTCAGGGTCACCGGCCCCGGGGTGGTGTCGACGTGGACCGTGGCCAGGTCGAGGCGCCGCTGCAGCGGTCCGCGGGTGATCCGCACCGACTGCGTCTTGGCGTGCGGGACCACCGACATGGTGTCGACCAGCCATCCGCGGCGGGTCACCACGACCCGGTCGTCCCAGCCGTGCCGCAGCGTCCACCAGCTCGACCACCGGACCCAGCGCGAGCTGCGCGGCGAGGGGTGCAGCTCGACGGCGTCCAGGTCGACGTCGGGCAGGATCGCCCGCAGCCCGGTCCGCAGCTGCTCCAGGGTGGCCACCGGGAGCAGGAGCGAGCTGCTGGCCTGCTGCGCGGTCTCCTGCGCGCTCCTGGTCTGGCCCAGGACGTCGATGCGCACGCGGTAGAGCCCGAGAGGCCGCCAGAGGAGCGACTGGGTGATGGAGATGCCCTGGATGCGGTCGACGGGGAGGGACTGGCTGGTCAGGTCGGTGAGACCCCGGGTGATCTCCAGGGCGGCCCCGGAGCGGGCCAGGGTGTAGCTGAACTGGCTGATCAGGTACTTGCCGAGGGCGCTGGCCACGCCGATGAGGAGCGGGATGACGGCGGGGAGGGCGTACCTGGCCACGTCGAGCACGGTGGTCACGCCGAGGCCCACGACGAGCAGGAGCGCCGGCACGAGGAACTCCCCCGTCAGCAGGAACCCCTGCACGAGCTGCCTGGAGGAGAGGCGGACCAGCACCTCGTCGGCGCCGGTCGCGTCGGTCCCGGTGCTCAGCGGTCCGGTCCCGTCCCCGGTGCTGGGCTGCTCGCCGTCGGCGCGGGCGAGCAGGTGGTCCCTGAGCCGGGAGGCCTGGTCGCGCTCGAGGTAGCGCAACCTGGTGCCGGAGTCGCCCGGACCCGCCTGCAACCGCATCTCGACGAGGCCGACGATGCGGGCCGCCAGGGGGTGGACGACGTCGATGGTCTGGAGACGCTGGAAGGGGATGCGCTTGGACTGCCGAAAGACCGCCCCGGTCTCGATCCGCAGCTCGTCGTCGTCGATCACGAAACGGGTGAAGCGCCAGGTCATGAAGCCGGCCAGGGCGGACACCACCACGACGACGGCGACCCCCAGCAGCACCCAGCGCCACGAGCCGGCGAGGTTGGAGAGGAAGGAGTCGTCGCTGCCGTCGGGGACGAGCTGCCGGACGGCCCCGACCACGATGGCCACCAGGACGACCCAGCCTCGGATCAGCGGGGTGAGGGGGTGCGGGCGCTCGAAGATCGTGCCGTCGGCCGTCCCCCTGAGGACGTCGGCCGGCGTGGCCGGCGGCGGCTGGCCACCTCCGCTCCCGCCGGGACTACTCACAGCCCGGACAGCCTTGCCTCGGCCCGCCGGGACAGCTGGTCACGCAGCCGGGTGGCCTCGGCGGCCGGCAGGCCCGGGATGGTGGCGTCGGTGCTCGCGCTGGCCGTGACCAGCTTGACCGTGGCCATCCCGAGGCTGCGCTCCAGCGGGCCGGAGGTGACGTCGACCACCTGCATCCGCCCGTACGGCACCACCGTCAGCGCGCGGAACATGACGCCGTGGGTGATGTACAGGTCGTCGTCCAGCTCGGCGTAGCCCCAGTTGCGCCAGCGGCGACCGACCAGCGCGACGCTGAGGACCAGGATGACGCCGAACACGGCCCACAGGAGGGCCCCGATCCACCAGAGGTCGGTGAGGAACCCCACCAGCAGGGCCGGGACGGTCGGCACCAGCGCGCAGGCGGTGGTGGTCCCGATCAGCTGGAGGGTCCTCCAGCGCGGGGAGATCGGCTGCCAGCTGGCGCCCGGCGGGGCGAAGAGCTCATCCACGTGCGACCAGCGGTCCCTTCTCGTCTCCGGTTCCCCGTACCGGGCGCCCGTGGGGCCCGTACCTCGCCGTGGCGACCGAGGTCGGGGCGCCGACGGGCGTGGGCGGGACGGCCCGGTGGGCGCTGGGGAGGAGGATCACCAGCGACCTGCTCGACGGGGTCACCGTTCTCCGGCTGGGGGGACCGGCGAGGTCACCCAGACCGACGGCGGGAGTGCCGCGTCCAGGGTCGCCTCGTTCCCAGGGCCCGCGCGGCGGCCACCGAGGTGCTCGACCAGGTGGTGCTCGATGGCGCGGTGCAGCAGGATCTGGTTCGCCGGGTTGTCGAAGCCGTGACCCTCGTCGGCGGCGAGGATGTACTCGACGGGGACCCCGCGCTCCCTCAGCGGGGTGACGATGTTGTCGGACTCGGCCTGCACCACCCGGGCGTCGTTGGCACCCTGGGCGACCAGCAGCGGCGTCCTGATCCGGTCGATCATCGAGATCGGCGACCGTGATCGCATGTCCTCGACATCGGCGGGGACCTCCGGGTCGCCGACGTACCGGTACCAGCTGTTGGCCATGTAGGGCCTGGTGAACGGCGGCAGCGACTGCATGAAGTTGGCCAGGTCTGACACCCCGACGTAGTCCACTGCCGCGGCGAACCGATCAGGAGCCAGGGCTGCTCCGACGAGTGCCGCGTACCCGCCGTAGGACCCGCCCATGATGCCCACGCGTCGTGGGTCGGCGTACCCCTGCGCCACGGCCCAGTCGACGGCGTCGACGAGGTCGGTGTGCATCGCGCGTGCGAACTCCTTGATCGCGGCGGTGGTGTGGCGCCGCCCGTAGCCGGTCGAGCCCCGGAAGTTGACCTGCAGCACCGCATGACCCCGGTTGGCCAGGAGCTGCACCTGCGGGTTGTACCCCCAGGTGTCGTGCATCCAGGGCCCACCGTGCACGAGGAGCACCAGCGGCAGCCCCGCCGGTTCGACGCCCACCGGCAGCGTGAGGAAGGCGTGCAGCGGCAGCCCGTCGCGAGCTGCGAAGGCGACCCCCTCCATCGGCGCGAGGTCCGCCGGGTCCAGGTGCGGGTAGGGACGGAGCAGGACACGGCTCTCCCCCGTGCTGTGGTCGTACAGCCAGGTGATCGCGGGATCGCGGTCGTGGACGAACGTCGCCAGCCAGATCCGCTCGGAGCTGTCGGAGTGGAGGGTGCCGAGGACGCCGTCGGACAGGCTCGACAGCGCGGCGTACACCTCGGCGAAGCCGTCGTCGAGCACCTCGATACGAGGCCTGTCGCCGATGAAGCGCGCGGCGATCACCGCTCCCGTGCGGCGGCTGGTGAAGACGACGGGCGGCAGGACCCCGGGGGCCATCGTCCCGAGGATGTCCAGGCTGGAGCCCTCGACGGCCGCGACGACCTCCTCCTCGCCGGTGTCCCGGTCGATGCGGATCAACCGGAGGTCGTCGGAGTCGCCGTAGGCGCCGACCAGCAGACCGGTCCCGTCGGGGGTGACCAGCTGCGGCTGCACTCCCCCCGGGTGCTCGGCACCACCCAGGCGTCGCAGGTGCGTGCGCTCGCCGGTACGGGGATCGATCGCCGACAGCTCGATGGTGCCGTCCGCGTCGATGCGGGTGGAGAACGCCGGCGACCCGTCCTGGTCGAGCAGGACGTTCTCGGTCGGGTCCGTCTGCTCGTGGTGGAGGGTCGTCTCGCCGGTGGCCACGTCGATGCGGAACAGGTCGATCGCGGCGGGCCGCTTGTTCATCGCGACCAGCATGCTGCCCGGGTGCGAGGGCAACGGGTCGGCACCGAAGACCCGCGACCCGGGCGGCAACGGCGTGAGGTCGACCGCAGGGTCGTCCGGTGCGTGGGGGTCGACCCGGTACAGGTGCGCGTCCTCGTTGCCGTCGGTGTCCTGTGAGTACAGCAGCCAGCGCGAGTCCTCGCTCCAGTGGTAGCTGGTGATGCCTCGCCGGTCGTCGTGGGTGACGCAGACCGCGTCGACGTGCTCCTCCTCGACCCCTCGCACCCAGACGTTGCGTCGTCCGTGGGCCGGTGCCAGGTACGCGATCCGCGTCCCGTCCGGTGAGATCGACGGGTTGGAGAACACCGGGTCGGAGAAGAGCTCCTCGACGTCGATCAGCCGGGGTAGGAGCTCGTGGTTCGAAGCGGTCCGCATGGTCTGCTCCTTCGGATCGGATCGGGTCGGGGCGGGTCGGGTCGGTCGATCTGAGTCGACACCCTGTTCCCAGGACCCGGTCAAGCTCCCCGGATCGCCGGGGTCGACGGCGCATTCCGGTTCTCGCACAGTACGGGCCGTCTCGTCTCGCGTCAAGACGCGGCGTCTCGTCACTGTGGAGCCTGACCCGCGGCACCCACCGGCCTGCGAACCCGACCTGCACCCCGGGAACGTGCCCTGGGTGTGCTGGTCGGCCTCCGGACGGCGGTCAGCCGCTCAGCGCCCGGCCTGGGCTACGCCTCTTCCGGGGGCTTGCGCAGTCCCAGGAAGGCGATGTGCAGGGCGGCGTCGATCTGCTCGGGCCGGAGCGGTCGGGTGTGGAGCAGCAGCCGGTAGTACATGGCTCCGAACAGCATGTCGATGACCGCCTCGCTGTCGGCGTCCGCCCGGATCTCCCCGCTCGCCTGGGCGCGCCTGATCCGTTCCTGCCACGCCAGCGTCGCCGGTTCGATCACCTTGTCCAGGTGGGCCCGCGACAGCGACGGGTCCGACTGCCCCGCCGCGATGAGGCCCTGGATGACGGGGCCGAGCTCGGTGGAGCTGAGCAGTTGCGTCACGGCCTTCATGTGATGGGCGAGGTCGTCCAGGAGGTGCCCGGAGTCGCGGAAGTCCACCACGGTGGCGAGGCTCTCGTCGAGGGCCTCGAGGGCCACTGCCCCCTTGGAGGGCCACCACCGGTAGATCGTCTGCTTGCCGACGCCGGCGCGCTTGGCGATCGCCTCGATCGAGGCACGCTCGTAGCCGACCTCGCTGATGAGCTCGACGGTGGCGGCGAGGATGGCCTGGCGAGACCGCTCGTTCCGTCGGGAGGGGTCAGGGGTAGATGATGTCACCTCGTGAGCATACAACAAGGCGAGACGTTGCGTCTTGTTACCCCGCTGTGCGCTGTGGCGGCGTGCCCGATCCCCCGGGGTGTGCTTCCATCCCATGACGTCGTGGCTGTCGCTCACCGAACCGGCAGGCCCTGACCCTCCAGGTCCGACGGCATCGGCAGTCCCGACCCGCCCGGCCCTCCCGGGTGGAGCACCAGCACACCCCGTCTCCTGCTCGGCTCACTACCGGCCAGGGGGGAGACCATGATCTCGATCTCAGCCGCGTCCGGCTCGCCGTCGTCCAGTGGCACGATCACCAGCCCGCACTGCAGCCGGCCTGCCGTAGCGGCCACCTAGTCAGGACACGCCGACCAGGCGAGCGGGGTCAGCCCGACATCGCCACGCTCCTCCGACACCGCGGGGGTGAGGACCATCAGTCCTGCTGCGGAGGCCACCACGGCTAGCGCCATGACCCCGGTGAGCGCACGTGCGTCCTTCATCTCTGACCCGTTCCTCGGTCGTTCTCGGATGGAGCACTGGTGGACGAGTGCTCTGGTCGGAGCACCGCCGTGTCGGGACCGTGAGCCGTGAGCCGTGACGGCCGTCGCTGTCGACGGTCGGCGGCGTGCTCGGCCACGCCGCTCCCGGCCAGGTGCGGCCGAGATCGAGCCTGCGGTCCCTGCCGGCGACGGCGGCTCCGGTCGCCGAAGAAGATGAAGGGGACGGTGCTCGCCACCCCGACGACGAGGGGCCCGATCACCGCGGGCACGACGGTGACGAGCTCCTGAACCCAGCGAGGGGGTGCCGAGCAGGTCCTACGTCATGGAGTCGTCCCTCTCCCTCGGATGGAGTGGCCCCGGCCGACGCGTGTTCGCGCCCGGAGAGGTGGTGTGCCGGAGATCCTGCTGACCGGGTTGCACGGCTCGCCGGCGTTCCCGGCGTGCCGGGTCCGGACCGGCTCGGCGACTCGACCCGAGGGTCGGTGCGTCGGTGCGAGGCCTGACCCGCGGTCAGCCCCTGAGGAGCAGGGGCACCAGGTAGCGGAGCGACAGCGCCTCGTAGACCGCGCCGAGGACCAGCAGTGCGAGCGCGAGCAGCCCCAGCCAGCCCAGCTGCCGAAGACCGAGGAGATAGGCCTGGCGGCGGGTGGAGACGCCGACCGTGGCCGGTCGCAGCCAGGACCTGCCGAGGACGAAGGCACCCAGGGAGAGGAGGACGTAGGCCTGGAACTCGATGACCGCGGTGAGGGAGTGCGGGATGAGGGCGAGCCAGAGCCTGTCGTCGGTGGGCGACAGGGTGGCGCCCAGGGTGAAGGCCTGGTAGGCCATCACCACGATCCCCGCGAAGGGGATGACCAGCGAGGGCAGCACGATCGACAGCAGGCCCACCGTGATGACGTTCACACCGAGGATGACCAACGCGAAGAGCCACGGGGTGCTGAGCAGCGACGCCACGAGCGCGGCAGTGCCATCGGCCTCCAGGGAGGCCGTCCTGTCCGTCGACAGGCCGGGGAAGACCAGTCCCGCCGCGAAACCCAGGAGGAACAGGCCGTACAGGAGCGCATTGAGGATCAGGTAGGCCCCGAGATGGGCACGGACGATCTGGAAGGGTCTGCGGAGTCGCACGTTCGTCTCTCTCGATGAAGGTGGGGTGGGGGCTTCCGCAGTCCCCGAGGACGGGGAGGGCGCGGAGGACTCAGCGGGTGAGGACCCCGTTGCGGGGAGCCCCCCACCCCGGTGCCCGCCCGGATCTGCTCTCCCGGGGATGCGCTGCGGTGATCCTTACGGTACGGGGCGTCTCGTCTCGCGTCAAGACGGTCCGTCTCGCGAGAACGCGCCGAGTTTCAGGGCCGGAGCAGGTACCGGGCCCCGCAGAGAGCGCTACGGCACCTGGTCCAGGGTCTTCCAGGTGGGCTCGGGCGGCCGCCTGCTCAGCGGTCCGCGCTCACCCGCGGCGCGTCCTCGGCGCGGAGTCCTGACTCGGGGACGCGGCGCAGGGCGGGGATGACGCGATCGGCGGGCTCGGGGTCGTAGACCTCGATGCGGTGCTCGGGATAGCTGGCCTGCGCCCAGAGGTCGAAGGTGGCGCTGAACTCTCCCGCCACCGGGTGCCGGAACTGCTTGGTGCCGGAGATGCACTCACCGACACGACCTTCGGCCCAGAGTGCGGGCGAAGGCGGGATCCTTCATCACGAGCTCTCCGACGAGAGCGGCGAGAGCCCCGTCGTCGGGGTACCGGCCGCTGATCATGCGGTGGTAGGCGACCAGGTCACCGACTTCCTTGCTCCAGCTCGGGTACAGCGCCCGCGCTCGGGGGTCCAGGAACAGCAGGCGAGCCATCGAGGGCCGCTCGCTGGCGAGGGTGGGTGCGGAGAAGTGCAGGTGCGGTGCGATCAGCGCGTGTCCGAGTCGGTTCCAGGCCAGCACGTCGTTGCGGCGCCCGAGGAGCACAGCAGGGCGGTCGGTGACGAAGGCGAGCAGCGCGAGGGCCGCAGGACCGGCGACCTCCAGGGGTGGGGCCGCGCGACCGTCCTGGGACGCACGCGCCCTCGACAGGTCGAGCAGGTGCTCGGTCTCGGTGACGGTGAGCTGCAGCGCGGTGGCGATCCCGAGCAGCACCTGGTCCGAGGCGTGACGGCTGTGCCCCTGCTCGAGGCGGGTGTAGTAGCCGATGCTGACGCCGGCCAGCTGGGCGACCTCCTCCCGACGGAGTCCGCGGACCCGTCGGCGAGCGCCGTAGCCGGCTAGCTGGGTGCGGTGCGGTGGGAGCTCGGCCCGCTTGGCCTGGAGGAACTCAGCGAGGGGCCCTGGGCTCATCATGGTCGGAGGCTACGCCGCGCAGCCTGGCCCATCCCCTCCCTGCCGTGGGTAGGAAAGAGCGGGATCTGGTACCCGGCTGTCCCCGGTCTGACGATGTGAGCATGCGCTCCCCCATCCCGATCTACGCCCTGGCGCTGACGTCGTTCGCGCTCGGCACCGCCGAGTTCGCCCCGAACGGTCAGCTGTCCTCGGTCTCGGACGGCTTCGCCGTCTCCGTCGCCGACGCCGGCCTCATCACCACCGGCTTCGCCATCGGTGCGACCATCGGTGGCCCGCTCATCGCCGCGGCGACGCTCCGCGTGCCGCACAAGCGGCTGACCCTCGTGCTCGTGTCGGTGTTCCTGGTCGCGAACGTCGTCACCGCCGTCTCCCCCGGCCTCCTCGTGGCCGTGCTGAGCCGTGCCGTCGCCGGCGCCGTCCTCGGCACGTTCATGGGCGTGGCGGTCACGATCGCCAGCGACCTCGTCGCTCCAGCCCGACGCGGTCGGGCGATCGCGCTCGTCTTCTCGGGCCTGACGATCTCGAACGTCCTGGGGGTGGTGATCGGCAACCTCGCCGGCAACGCGTCGGGGTGGCGGAGCGTCTTCTGGTTCGTGACGGGACTCGCGCTCATCTCCCTCATCGGTCTCCTCGCCGTCCTGCCCCGGCAGACCGGGGCCGCCGCCGGGAGCTCGGGCAGCGTCGGCAGGGCGCTCCGGACCGGGCGCCTCTGGCTGACTTACGGCGCGATGGCCCTCGCCTACGCCGGCCTGTTCACGATGTTCACCTACATCGAACCGATGCTGCAGGAGCGCGGCGGCGCCTCCTCGGGAGCCGTCGTCTGGCTGCTCCTGGTGTTCGGCGTGGGGCTCGTCCTCGGGACCCACGTCGCCGGCCACCTGGCCGACCGGTCCATCCGCAGCACGACCGTCACCGCGATGATCGCGCTGGTGGTGGCCCTGGTGGCGTTCTCCCTCCTCGGTACCCATCTCGTCGCCGTCGTCGTGCTGCTCCCTGTGCTCGGGGCCGCCGGCTACGGCATGGTCCCGCCGCTGCAGTCCTTCGCGGTCGAGATCGCCGAGGTCACCTCGCCGGTGGTCTCCGCCCTGGCGGCAGCGGCGTTCATGGCCGGCGTGAGCCTGGGTTCGGCCGTCGGTGGTGAGATCCTCCGCCGCGGGGGCGGGTACGAGGAGCTCCCCCTCGTCGGCGCCGGGTTGACGGTGCTGGGGCTGCTGGTCTTCCTCTCCGTCGACCGGCTGCACGGACGGGCCACGGCAGCAGCACTCCTGCCTCGCCCCGTCGCCGAGCTCGGCTGAGAGCGTTCACCGGGGGGGTGGCCGGGGTGCTGCGCGCCGATGTGCTGCACGGCCCGGGCCAGCACGCGGACAACCCGGACCCCTGGCACCAGGGTCCGGGTCTCCTCACCGCGTCGGCCGACCTCTCAGGACGCGGACCTTGCGGGACGACGCTCCACACCGATCGTCACGCGGGTGAGCAGCGCCGCGGCGGCACCCACCGCCACCAGCACCGGGGAGAACACGACGCCCGCCGCGGCGACCACGACCCCGGCCGTCAGCGGCAGCTCCAGGACCGGCTCGCCGTCGTCCTTGATCACCAGGCGGCTCACGTTGCCCTCGTGGATGAGCTCGCGCACTCGGCCCACCAGGTCGTCGGCCTTCACCTCGTGCTCCTCGTAGCGGTTGTCGCTGGTGGTGCTGTCGTCGTCCATGACCGGACCTCTCCTACTGCTCAGCCGGACGATCCGGCCACGACAGGACCGTAGGAACCCGCTCGCGGCGTCCGCGTCCTCCGCAGGGTCCGAGCTGACGGACCCCTCGTACGGCTGCCGGCGGTACGCCCGGAGGACGCGCACCCCGTGGGCGGCGCCCTACGTTCGCTGTCGGACCACCCCAGACCACATCCGATGGAGGACGAGCATGACCGAGCCGTACCAGGACGCACTCCGCACCGGGTCCACCACCCGGCTGCTGAGCCCCCTGCGCACCACCCGTGCGATCGCGCCGGAGTCACTCGCCCAGGCCGTGCACGGACTCGTGCTCTTCGTCGCCGTCGTGGGCGCCACCTTCGTGGCCGACTACCCCGTCGGGAAGATGCTGCTCTACTCCGTCGGCAGCGTCGTCCTGTTCTGGAGCGCCCACGTCTACTCCGCGGTCCTCGCCCACCAGCACGCGGCCAAGGCGTCCCTCCCGACCGGCCTGGCGACGGTGTGGCACGAGGCGCGACGAGCACTCCCCCTCCTCGAGGCCTGCATCGCCCCCGTCATCCCGCTGCTGCTGGCCGTGCTGGAGATCCTCCCCACCCCCGTCGCCTACGGTGCCAGCGTCTCGGTCGGCGTGGGCACCCTCGCACTCGTCGGGTTCCTCGCCCTGCACAACCGACGGGCCTCGCTGCGGCGCTCGCTGGTCGCGGCCGCCACCACCGGTGGCTTCGGGGCGGTCATCATCGCCGCAGAGACGTTCCTGCACTGACGGCCCGGGCGCATACCGCGGTACGGGGCCGGGCCACTCGACGGGGTGATGACGGTGCACCCCGCTCGGCCCTACCGTCGTAGCCAGACCGCCTGCGCGGTCGGAGAGGTGCACCGCTCGTGACACGCCGAATGACGACAGCCGTCCGCAACCCCTCCGCCGCGCTCCCCTTCTGGGCGTGGTGCACGGTCGCGGTGTTCTGCACCGCGCTCTACACCACCGCGGTCCCGGTCACCACCGACGCCTACGACCTGGGCGTGCTGGTGGCCCTGGCCGTGGTGACCGTGCAGTGCGGCTCGCTCGTCCTCGCCGTCCCCCGCCCGCTCACCGGGACCGCGCTGCAGCTGGCGTCGGTCGTCGCGCTCGCTCTCGTCACCCGTGACTCGGGCAACGCGACGTGGCCGCTCCCCGTGACCGGCTTCCTCTCGCTCGGCGCGCTGATCCTGCTGCTGGGCCTCCGTGAGCGGTGGTACGTCTCCCTCAGCACGTGGTGGCTGAGCATCGTGGTCCTCGCCGCGGTGGTCGTCAGCTCCCCCGAGCGGTACGCGGTGCCCGACGAGTGGGGCACCAACCTGACCGTCTACGCCGGCTCCACCGCGATGCTGCTGATCGCGGCGATCGCCCTGGGTCAGCGGCACCGCATCCGTGCCGACCTGGAACGGGCGCGACGCGACGTCGAGCTCGAGCAGGCCCAGCGTCTCTACGTCGAGGAGCGCGCACGGATCGCCCGCGAGCTGCACGACGTCGTCGCGCACAGCATGTCCCTGATCCACATGCAGGCGCTGTCGGCGCCCTTCCGGCTGAGGGCCGCGGAGTCGTCCGCGGTCGACCAGGAGTTCGAGGACATCGCCCGCTCGGCCCGCGGCGCGCTCGACGAGATGCGCCAGCTCCTTGGCGCGCTGAGGTCCGAGGACGACGACCCCGACCTGGTCCCCCAGCCCCAGCTGGCCGACATCGACGACCTCGTCACGAGCACCTCCCGCGCGGGTATCCCGGTCGAGGTCGAGCTCGACCCGCGGGCCGGCACCGCGAGCCCGATCGTCCAGCTGACCATCTACCGCATCGTGCAGGAGGCGCTCAGCAACGTCGTCCGGCACGCACCGGGCGCTGCGACCACCATCGACGTGTCCGTGGCCAGCGGATCGTTCCGCGTCTCGGTGCGCAACGCCCGGGCCCCGAGTACGTCGCACCCCCGGACGCTCCCGACGCCTGACCGGGGCGGTGCGGGCCTGCGCGGGATGCGGGAACGCGTCGGCCTCCTCGGCGGACAGCTGTCGACGGGACCGGCCGACGCCGGAGGATTCCTCGTCGACGCGACCATCCCCTCGACCGACCAATGACCGGAGCCCCGATGCCCACCCGAGTTCTCATCGTCGACGACCAGCCGATGTTCCGCATCGGCATGTCCGCCATCCTCGGCGCCGAGGACGACATCACCGTCGTCGGTCAGGCCGGTGACGGCGCCGAGGCGCTGGAGCGGAACCGCGCGCTCCGACCCGACGTCGTCCTGATGGACGTGCGGATGCCGAGGATGAACGGCATCGACGCCACCCGCCAGCTCACCCGACCGGCGGGGACCGCCCACGTCCCCAGGGTCCTCATGCTGACCACCTTCGACGTCGACGACTACGTCTACGCAGCCCTCGAGGCCGGCGCCAGCGGGTTCCTGCTCAAGGACGCCGACGCCCCCGAGCTCACCGCCGCCGTCCGCGTCGTCGCCCAGGGAGACTCGCTCCTGTCCCCACGCGTCACCCGCCGGCTGATCGAGAACTTCGTCGCCAGCAGACCCCCGGGCCTGACGTCGACGACGGTGTTCAACAGCCTCACCGAGCGCGAGCGCGAGGTGTTCCAGCTGATCGCCACCGGACGGTCCAACACCGAGATCGCCGGCGAGCTGTACATGGCCGAGCAGACCGCGAAGAGCCACGTCAGCCGCATCCTCACCAAGCTCCACCTGCGCGACCGGATCCACGCCGTGATGCTGGCCTACGAGACCGGTCTGGTCACACCCGGTTCGCCACGCTGAGGTCCGGGGCTCAGGTCCGCCGTCCGACCTCCACCTCTGACGGCTCGCCACAACCCACGGGCTCCGCCTGACCGGGTGCCCGGAGCGGGGTCGCTGCCGGCCACGTGGAGCTGCACGCTCGGCCGGACCCGTCACCCCACGCCAGGGGCAGTGGCAGGGGTACCCGCGTACGCGCAGGGATCACCTCGCGGGTGATGCCTCCCCCCTCGTCCCGTTCCTACCGTCGGATCACCGCCAAGAGCGGCCCACCCAACGAGGAGCAGACATGACCACCATCCCCACCCGCCGGTCCGGGGCCGGATCCCCCACCCGCCGCAACCGGCATCGCCTGACGGTCGCCGGGATCGTCGCGGCCAGCCTCGGCGTGACGGGCCTCGGGTCCTACGCCGTCCTGCGCACGGCGACCCCGGACTTCCCGCTGGTGTACTCGGAGCGCATCGACGAGGGCGTCACCGAGGCGGTCGCCATCGCCGACCCCGCCACCGCGCTCACCTTCGCCCGCGTCGACGGCGCCTCCGGGCCGACCGTCCTGGCCGTCACCGGGTACACCGGTGGAGACATCAGCGGCGTCGACATCAGCGCCGCCACCGGGAACGCGTTCACCGAGCCGATCGCCGCCTTCGACGAGCTGGGCTACGCGGCCCTCGAGGACATCGCCACCGACGCCTCCCTGCCGCCAGTCACCGTGGCGGCGTCGGAGGTGCTCACCGCCGTCGACACCCACAAGCGCCACGTCGGCACCGGCACCAACTACCGCGAGCACCAGGCCGAGTCGACCATCGACGAGCCCTTCCTGTTCCCCAAGGTCGGCGCACTCACCGACTCCGACGAGCCACTGCTGGCCGGGACCTCCGGCCTCCTCGACTACGAGGTCGAGCTCGGTGTGGTCGCCCTGGACGACATCACCACCGAGACCGGGACACCGGAGCACATGGGTCTGGTGCTGACCAACGACTGGACCGACCGGGAGCTGCTCAGCAGCCAGCTCGAGCCCGACGACCTCACCGCCGGCGCCGGCTTCACCAACGCCAAGAGCCAGCCGGGCTTCTTCAGCACCGGTGACCTCTTCGTCATCCCCGCCGACTGGCAGACCTACTACCAGGAGCTGGAGCTCGACCTCTTCGTCAACGGCGACCTCCGCCAGCGCGCCGACCCGTCGGACATGGTCTGGGACGCCCCCACCCTGATCGAGAAGGTCCTGACCATCGGCGACCGCACCTGGGACAGCGACGGCGTGCAGACTTCGCTCACCGCCGAGCCCGGCGTCATCACCCGCGGCACCGTCATCCAGAGCGGCACGCCCGAAGGCGTGATCCACCGCGCCCCCGACACCCGTCAGCGGGTCCTCGGCTTCATGGAGTACGCCGGCAGCCTCGGCACCAACGCCGACTCCGTCGTCGACTCCGCCCTCCAGGTGTACGTCCGCGAGGCCCACGAGGCGGGGGTGTACTTGAAGCCGGGCGACGAGATCGTCACCCGCTCGGAGGGTCTCGGGCAGATCTTCACCCCCATCGTCCCCGGCGAGCGGTCCGAGTCCGAGGACCTGGGCTGAGCCGGCCCGCTGGCCGGCGGTGACTGTCGGGCCGGCTGGGGGTGTCGCCCCGGCCGGCCCGATCACCGCATCCACCCTGCCGACGTCAGAGCGCCACTGGTACCGGGGCGGACCGCGGTGGGGCTCGTTCGCCATCGGGGCCTACTACGGCGGGGCCGCGGTCGGGCCGCTCGTGCGGAGCGCTGCTCTCAGCACCTGAGGTCTCCAGCCTGGTGACCAACGCGGCCCCCGGAGGGCATGGCCGCGCACCCCTCTCGATCACTCGAATCCCGGGTCACGGCCTGCTCGAGCTGTTCACCACCATGGCCGGCGGGGCCTGCAACCCCAGGCCCGGGTGCATGGGCGACCACCTGACGTTCGGCAGCCGCGCGCCAGCACGTGCCGCTCAGCTCCCGGAGTGGGTTGGCAACAGCTGAGCCGCCAGTGATCGTGCTGTGGCGGTGAGCGTGGCCGTGTCCATCCCGGTCCTGCTCATGTACACGATCCCCTGTTGCGCAGCCAGCAGGGCACGTGCCAGTGACACCGGATCCGCGTGGGCCGGTAGATCGCCCTGGTCCTGGGCGCGAGAGACGCAGTCGGCGATCAGCGTCGTGGATCGCTCGTAGGTGTCGTGGGCGTGGCTGAGGACGTCCGGATCGGCGTTGCCCAGCTCGGACGTGCTGTTGGCGAGCATGCAGCCGCGTCGGGCACCGGACCCGGTCCCCTCACCGACCGGCGCTTCGAGCAGCATGCGGAGAGCGTCGACGGCGCGGGGGGTCTCGGTGAGGGCTCGCCGGAGCTGGTGGTGGATGTCCTCGGTGTAGCTGCGCAGCGCCCGCAGGAAGAGCTGACGCTTGTCGCCGAACGCCGCGTAGAGGCTGCCCTTGCCCAGCCCGGTGACCCGCATCAGGTCCTCCATCGAGGTCGCGGCGTACCCGGTGTCCCAGAACTGCTCCCGGACAGTGTCGAGGACCTGCACCTCGTCGAATGCTCGTGGTCGTGCCATGGCTCCAGGATACGCGTTCTTGACCGTACGGTCCATCAAGTCCTATGGTGGACCGGACGGTCAAGAACGCCGTTGCTCATCGAGATGGAAGCAGGCAGGACATGGGAAAGCTGGATGGCAAGGTGGCGATCGTCACGGGCGGATCGCGGGGGATCGGGGCGGCAACGGCGCTGGCGCTGGCCGAAGAGGGAGCCGACGTCGCGATCAGCTACTCGTCCTCGGAGGATCAGGCGAAGGCCGTGGTCGCCGAGCTCGAGGCCAAGGGGGTGCGTGCGGCAGCCTTCCGCGCTGACCAGGCGGATGCGACGGAGGCGGCAGGGCTCATCCGCAGCGTGGTCCAGCAGTTCGGCCGACTCGACGTCCTGGTCAACAACGCAGGCTTCACCGCCGCTGCCCCGATCGACAGCGAGGACGTCGACGTGCCTGCCCTCGACCGCCAGCTCGCGGTCAACTACACCGGCGTCGCGGCAGCGATCAGGGAGGCGTTCCCGCTGCTGCCGGACGGTGGGCGGATCGTGAGCATCAGCACCGGCGCAGCGACGCGGACGGGCTTCCCGGGGATGGCCGACTACGCAGCCTCCAAGGCGGCCCTCGAGGGCTACAGCCGGGGCGCGGCCCGTGACCTGGCCCACCGGGGGATCACCGTCAACGTGATCCAGGTCGGGTTCATCGACACCGAGATGAACCCCGCCGACGGTCCGGCCGCCTCCATGTTCCTCCCCACCACAGCCATGGGGCGCTACGGCAGGCCGGAGGAGGTGGCCGCAGGCGTCGTCTTCCTGGCCAGCCCGCAGGCGTCCTACGTCACCGGCACGGTGCTGAGGATCGACGGCGGATACAGCGCCTAGCCCGACCGTGCCACTGAGAAGCAGTCGAGAGAGACGAGACACGACATGACCGAGTCACCCATCGCAGTCGACATCTGGATCGACTTCGTGTGCCCCTTCTCCTACATCGCGACCGCACGGATGCAGGCAGCCGCCGCCCGGGTAGCAGCCCCCGTCGACGTCGCGTACCACTCGTTCCAGCTGATGCCGGACCTCCCCGAGGACTACGAGGCCAGCAATGCCGAGTTCTTCCGCGACCACCGCGGGATACCGCCGGAGGAGCTCGAGCAGAGGAGCCAGCCGCTGGTCCAGATGACGGCCGGAGCGGGACTGCCCTACCGTCTTGCAGACATCCAGCAGGCCAGCACCCTGAAGGCCCATCAGCTCCTGCACCACGCCAAGGCCCGTGGCCGGCAGGTCGACGCGGCAGCAGCTCTGTATCGCGCCCACTTCGCCGAGGGCCGACACATCGGCCGCCTTGGCGTCGTCCTCGACATCGCCGGACAGCTGGGCCTCGACCGGGCCGACGTCGAGCGGTCACTGGTGTCTGAGCAGCACCTTGGGGACGTGCGGGCAGACACCGACCGTGCGGCGCAGCTGGGCATCCAGGTCGTGCCGTTCTTCGTCTTCGACGAGGCCTACAGCCTGTCCGGGGCGCAGGAGATCGAGACGCTCGTCGACGTCCTCACGCGGATGGGCAACGGGGCCAGCACGGCACGCGCCTGAACGCGGCACCGGGCTGAGCGCCACCGCGGCCTCATCTCGGCGAGGCATCCGTGGAGGGACGACGTCATTGCTGCCGGGAGACCATCTCTGGTTGCGAGCAACCGGTGGACATCACACCGACGGCGAACGCCGCCGTCGGCACACGGCGACCGGCAGCGCCCTAGAACGAGCGGACCTTGACGCGAGACGAGACGCATCGTATCGTCAGCGGTGTGCCGCGGGCACCGCGTCCATGCCGCTGCTACGCACACCGTCACGGCTGCACGGCCGCTACCAAGAGCAACCCGTGCGGCCTGGACGAGTACGACCGTGCACACGGCTCCGGACCACGCGCTCCCCGCCAGATCGACGTCCAGGACCTCTTCTCCGACACGTCCACCTCCCAGGCGGCACGCGCAGGGAAGCACGAGCGTGCGCTGCGGCTGCGTTCGAACTGCTCGACGACCTCGCAAGCTGACCAGGAAGCGACCATGACCACCACCCCCATGACCACGACGACCCCCCCGACCGTCACCACCCCCACGACGCAGAGCTGGCTGCTGCGGGACGACGCACCCGTCTCCTCGCCACGGGTTCCGCCGGGCGTCGAGTACCACCGCGTCTACGCCGGCCAGAAGCGCCGCATCCTGCGCGGCGTCCTCACCATCGTGCTGCTCTTCGTCGGACTGGTCGCCTTCGCCCGCCTCGCCCTGCTCGGCGCCGGGCTCATCGACGCCCAGCTCGGCCGCACCGGGGCCTCGCCTCTGCAGCACGCCGCCGGCGCGGTCGGCCTCGCCGCGCTGATCCCGTACAGCATGCTGCTCCAGCGCCTGCTCTACGGGCTGCCCGCCGGCTCGCTGCACTCCGTGACCGGACGCTTCCGCCTCGCCGTCCTCGCCCGATCCCTGCTCCTCTTCGGGCCCCTGCTCGTCATCCTCATCGCCGTCAACTTCCTGGTACCCGGGGAGAGGGTGCCCTGGACCACGGCCGACCTCGTCGCCCTGTTCGTCACCGGCGTGCTCCTCACCCCCCTCGCCGCGGCCGGTGAGGAGTACGGGCTCCGCGGCCTGATGTTCCGCGTGCTCGGCGGCTGGACCCGCGGCGCCCGATCCGGTGCCGTCCTCGGCATCGTCGTCACGACCGTCCTGTTCTCCCTCGCCCACGGCACCCTGGACCCCTACCTGCTGTCCTCCTACCTCATCCTGTTCTCGGTGATGGCCTTCGTCACCTGGCGCACCGGTGGGCTGGAGGTCGCCGTCGTCCTGCACGTCGTCTACAACGTCACGACCCTCGTCCTCGCCACGACCCTGCACATCGACCTCCTCGGCGCCCTCGCCGGCCGCGGTGAGGCGGTGGGCTCCCCCGCCAGCCTGATCCCCGGCGCCGGCCTCGTCCTCATCGCCGCCGTCGTCTGGTGGACGACCCGGACGTCGGGCCCCGCGCGCACGCCCGCAGCCTGAGGTCCGGTCGGGGGACTCACAGCCGCTCAGGAGATCGAGACGCTCGCCGGCCCTCCTACGCGCAAGGAACCCTGGGGGCTACCTGCAGCCCTCCAGCTGCGCAGGGCGCGTGGCGCAGCTCGCGGCAGGGTGGCACCACCCCACTCCCCCGTTCCCTGAGCCGCCAGCGGGGGTCTCGGAGCAAGTACGCACTTCCGGTCGCACAGGTCACGCCGACGCGCTGCTCAGGCGTAGTGGCCAGCGCTGACGTCGTCGAGCAGGGACGGTCCGGACGGTCGCCAGCCCAGCTGATCGCGGGTGATCGCGCTGGACGCCGGGACGTCCGTCGCGACGAATCCGGCCAGCCAGCCGAGGTGCTCCTCGGCACCCTCCCGCGCGATCGACTCCACGGGCAGTCCCATGCTCCGACCCAGCGCCTCGGCCAGGTCGCGGACGGCGATCCCCTCCTCCGTTGCGGCGTGCAGCACCGAGCCCGCTGCGGCCTGCTCGACCGCAAGACGAAAGAGCGTCGCAGCGTCCGAGCGGTGCACCGCGGGCCAGCGGAATGCGCCGTCCCCGATGTAGCGGATGACGCCCGCCGCACGGGACGCGTTCGCGTACATCTCAGCGAGTCCGCCCGCCCCATCGGCGTGCACGGTGGGAGCGAGACGCACCACGGATGACCGGACGCCGCGGTCCGCGAGGGCCAGGGCCGCCGCCGCGCCTGCCAGTCGTGCGGTGGCCGGGCCGGCCTCCGTCGGGACGTCCCTCTCGGTCGTCGGCCGACCGAACGACAGCCCGGCCAGTCCGGACGCGATGACGAGGGTCGGGTCGTCGCCGCCGACCGAGGTGCCGAGGGTCTCGATCGCGACACGGTCGGCCTCGGCGGCGCCGTCGTAGTCACCGGTGAACGCGATGTCGTGCTTGAACGCGAGGTGGACGACGGCGTCGTTCGCCCCGGCCGTCGATCGCAGGAGATCGAGGTCGTCGAGTGTGCCGCGCACGGCCGTCGCGCCGAGATCGGAGATCGTCCTGGCCGCGGTCGCGGAGCGTGCGAGCCCTGAGACCCGGTGGCCTGACGCGAGCAGCTCGGGCACGACGGCACGGCCGATGAATCCGGATGCTCCGGTGACGAAGATGTCCATGAGGTCCTCAAGGTAGTGATGACAGTGACTGACATGACGCTAGCACGATCATGTCAGTGACTGTCATCGTTACTCTGACAGCATGAGCCGATGGGATCCGGGCGCGCAGGGCCGTCTGGCGGACGCCGCGCTGGAGCTTTTCGCCGAGCAGGGCTTCGACCGCACGACGGTCGCCGGCATCGCAGCCCGCGCCGGGTTGACCGAGCGCACGTTCTTCCGCCACTACGCCGACAAGCGCGAGGTGCTGTTCGCGGGCGACCGCCTCGCGCACCACATCGCTGCGCGCCTGGCTGAGGTGCCGTCCGGCGTGACTCCGCTCGAGGCAGTGACCGTCGTGATGGAGGACGCCAGCGAGGTGACCACCGCCCGGGCCGACTGGGCCCGTCAGCGAGCCGAGATCGTGGCGGCCCATCCTGAGCTCCGAGAGCGCGAGCTCGCCAAGATGGGGATGCTGGCGACGGTGATGGCCGAGGGCCTGCGCGAACGAGGAGTCTCAGCGGCTCCCGCGCAGCTCACCGCCGAGATCGCGGTCCTGGCGTTCCGCCTGGCCTACGAGCGATGGGCGGCCGGCCCTCCGTCGGTGCCCGCCGCGTCCTTGGTACGCGTTCTGCTCGCCGAGCTGCGCGACGCAGTGACTTCTACGTGCCCCTCCCCGACTGCACCGACCCCGCCATGACGGTGCTGGGCGACACCCACGTCACCGTCGGGCACAACACCGGGCACCGGGGTGGTCGCCTCGAGTGCGGTGAGCATCGACGGCTCACACTGGCGTCGCCCTCCGCTCAGCCGGCCAACTCCTGCGGCGGCCCGATCGGTGCAGCATGTACGTCACGACCGAACCAGCTGGAAATCTGTCAGCGCGCATCCTTTGCATCCCGGCCGTGGCGCCGGCTGGAGGCGCATCTGAGGACGTCGGCCAACGGCGGGCTTCGTCAGCTCGGGATGTCCCAGGTGAACCCGTCCGTCTACGACGCCGACACCCCGAGCCGTGGCTGCGGGCTATGAGGTGCAGCTGAGCTCAGGGGTGGAGACGCGCCTCGGCGCGCTGGACGAAACGTCGTAGTGAATGGGCCAGCCTTGATCATCTCGGCGGCCCCCACCGGCATGTCCCACATTGAGCTCGATGGGCACTCCTGGGATCGACCGGTCGACCGCCGCAGCACAGCCCACCGGGATCAGGGCCCCGACGAGAATCGAGTTGAGGGCTGCTGCACCGTGGGGCACGTCACGCTGCCACCTACTCGTGCAGCAGACCCCTGCGATGGGAGCTACGTCAGCGCGGTGGGTGCCCACCCCTCTCGATCACCGCTCGCAGGCCTGACCAGTCGGCGGTATAGCCAGGGTCGACTTCGGCACGCCAACGCCCATACAGATCACAAGCGGTGCGCACGGTCTCCGGGCCCAGAGACCCGGACAGCACCTCCGCTGCCGCCCGCGCGTCCACATCCTGCGGCGTGGCATACCGGTGATGTGACGAGCCGGTGTCCTGGTCGGCCAGGAGCATCTGCTGCACGAGAGCCTCTCGGAGGATTCCCAGTAACAGGTGGAGACCGACCAACTGGGCGCCACGGCCAAGACGACTCGCCGCGAGGGCTGCGTCGAAACGAATCGAGACGTCAGGCGGAGGGTCAGCCGGGAGCAACAGGCGCGCACCTCTCGCGCGAACATCGATCCGTCGGCCGTCTTGCATCACCAGACGCACCGCTTGGTTCTCCCCATCGGCAGTCTCCTGCCAGGCCCAAGGGACACCGTCGAACAGCGCACCCGCCTCGCTACCAGAAGCGAGCTGCAACTCGACACGCGCGGCCTCCTCAACTCGTTGCACCCACGAGGCCGGGGCACTCGAGAAGCGTGCCAGTTGTGGTGGGCTCCTGGGCCGAGGACGGGACGTGCAGATCTGGTCCGGGCTCCGCTGACTCCTCGCCAGGTCGGTCAGGTCGGGCCGCTCCTGCGGCCTCGGCGGCGGTACCGCTGCGCTTCGTCCACGTGCGGCTGGACTCGAGGCGGGTATCAGCCCGGTATGGCTGATCCCGTTCCCGCCGGCAGCGACGTCTCCGCCGGCACCTACCCGTGCACCCAGTGCGGCTACCGGCTGCAGGTCGGCTCCACCAAGCACCTGCCGCCCTGCCCCAGCTGCGGCAGCGGCCACTACGAGACCCTCAGCGGCGGGGACTCCGAGGATGATCCCTACCCCGGCCGGCACTAGCAGCCGTCAGCCGTCGACGTCGCTCGGCCGGTCTGCGGCACCTGCCGAGAGCTGTGAGCGGCGACGCGCGACGACGAGTGCAGTGACCCACGGGACCGACAAGACCCTGACCAGCTGGCGGGTCCCGCCCGTCCGGACCGATCGGGGACGAGCCGCTCAGCCCTTGAGCAGAACCCAGCTGCTGCCCGGCTTGAGCAGCATCGGCTCGCCGTCCTCGTCGGTGAAGGTCATCGGGTCCTCCACCTCGTCACGGCGCCAGGTGCCGGTCAGGGTACGGCCCTCGCGGGTCACCTCGACCTTTCCCTTGCCGGTGGTCTCGGAGACGATCGACTGGCTGGAGGTGGTGTCCTCGTCGTCGCGGTTGCGCACCGAGAGCACCACCACGTTGTCGACCAGGACGGCGTCGCCACCGTCGGTGTAGGGGTCGCCGTTGACGGCGGGCTGGTAGCGGTCGTCGCGACGCTCGAAGGTGAAGTCGTCCCCGCCGATGCCCACCGCCAGGTCGTCGCTGTCCTCGGCACCGTCCCAGGCGTCGTCCTGGTCGCCGAACTCCCAGCCGATGTCGCGGGCCTCCCCCACCTCGTGCTGCTTCGCCAGCGCCCCGAGGTCGACCACCACGTTGTGCGGGGCTGGCCGGGTGCTGTCGCGGTCGCTGCGCTCGATGGGCACCAGGTGCTTCGAGCCGCGGACGTTCGCCTGCACCTTGGAGTTGGCCCCGCTGTAGACCAGCCCGGGCTCCCCGAACAGCGGCAGCAGCTCCACGTCGGTGTTCCGCGCGCTGCGGACCGGGCCGACCCGGTCGGGGAACTCGGTGTGGAAGACCGCCACCAGCCGCGACAGGCCGGCCTCGACCTCCTCGGCCACCACGATGTCGGCCGAGGAGAGCCCCAGCTGGGGCCGGGCGGGGGCCAGGTTGTCGATCTTCACCGCGAACACCTCCGCCTCGACCACCTCCTCGCCGGTCAGCGGGTCGACCGGTTCGGGCTCGGGCGTCGGGCTGGGGCTCGGGGTGGGGGTGGCGCTGGGGCTCGGGGCGGCGCTGGACGGGGCGGGTCCCGGGGTGGCGGGGGCGGCCGACGGGCCACGGCCACCGAGGGCGACGGCCACGACGACCGCAGCCACCACGACGGCGGCGGCCACGGCCAGGCCGATGGTCTGGGGACGCTTGAGCTGCATGCTGCCTTCTCACGGGGGGGGGTGGTGCACCCCACCGGGGTGCACCGACATCCAACTCCGCGCCCGGCGGGTGCGTCCACCCGACGCGCGGCCCCAGCGCGTCGGCGTCGGGGTCAGGCTCCGCGCAGCTGGGCCGCCGACGGGCTCGGCGAGCGGCGCCGCCGACTGGCTCAGCCCGGCGCCGCCAACGGGCTGAGCGCGGGCGGCACCTCTGTCGGGCTCAGCGCGGCTGCGTCGCCGCCTCCGTGGCGGCCTCGTCCAGACGGGCGACCGCCTCGACGGCGCGGCGGGCCACGGCGGGGGCGGTGAGACCGATCTGCTCCAGCAGCTCCGCGCGGCTGGCGTGCGGCAGGAACTCCTGCGGGATCCCGCACACCTGGACCGGTGTGGTCACCCCGGCCGCCGACATCTCCAGCAGCAGCCGGGACCCCAGACCGCCGACCACCCCGCTGTCCTCGATGCTGATCACCAGCTCGTGCTCGGCAGCCAGGGCGAGCAGCGACTGCTTGACCGGCAGGGCCCAGAGCGGGTCGGCCACGGTGGCCCCGATCCCCTGCTGCCCCAGCCGGGCGGCCACGTCGAGGGCCAGACCGGCCATCTGGCCGTGGCCGACCACCAGCACCCGCGGCTCGCGGTCCACGTGCAGCAGGTCCAGGCCGTCGCGGTGGCTGACGGCCTCGATGTCGTCAGGGACCTTCTCCTTGGAGAAGCGGATCACGGTGGGGGCGTCGTCGACGGTGACCGCGTGGGCCAGCGCCTCGCGCAGCCGCCGACCGTCGCGGGGGGCGGCGAGCTGCAGCCCGGGGACCACCCCGCAGATGGACAGGTCCCACATCCCGTTGTGGCTGGCGCCGTCGGTGCCGGTGACGCCGGCGCGGTCCAGCACCACGGTGACGCCTAGGCGGTGCAGCGCGACGTCCATCAGCAGCTGGTCGAAGGCGCGGTTGAGGAAGGTGGAGTACACCGCCACCACCGGGTGCAGCCCGGCGCTGGCCAGCCCGGCGGCAGCCGTGAACGCGTGCTGCTCGGCGATGCCGACGTCGAAGGTACGGGCCGGGTAGCTGACCGCGAACTGGTTCAGCCCGGTGGGGTGCAGCATCGCCGCGGTGATGGCCACCAGGTCGTCGCGCTGCCCGCCGAGCTCGACCATGGCCTCGGCGAAGACGTTGGTCCAGATGTGCGGCACGATCGAGGACAGCGGCTCCCCGGTGTGGGCGTCGATCTGGCCCACGGCGTGGAACCGGTCCTCCTCGTGCCTCTCGGCGGCCAGGAACCCCTTGCCCTTGACGGTCAGGCAGTGCACCAGCACCGGACCGCCGAAGCGCTTGGCCTGGCGGAGCGCGCGCTCGACGGCCTCGACGTCGTGGCCGTCGATCGGGCCGACGTACTTCAGCCCGAGGTCGGAGAACATCCCCTGCGGGGCCAGCACGTCCTTGAGACCGATCTTGATGCCGTGCAGCAGCTCGTAGGCCGGCCCGCCGACCAGCGGGGTGCCGCTGACGCTGCGGCGCACCAGGTCCAGCACCTGCTCGTAGCGGCGGTCGGTGCGCAGCGCGGCCAGCTGGTTGGCGATGCCACCGACGGTGGGGGTGTAGGAGCGGCCGTTGTCGTTGACCACGACCACCACCGGGAGGTCGGGCTGGAAGGCGATGTTGTTGAGGGCCTCCCAGGCCATCCCGCCGGTCAGCGAGCCGTCCCCGACCACGGCCACCACGGTGCCGTCCTCACCGCGCAGCACCTTGGCCTTGGCCAGGCCGTCGGCCCAGGACAGCGCGGTCGAGGCGTGGGAGTTCTCCACCCAGTCGTGCTCGGACTCCGCGCGGCTGGGGTAGCCCGACATCCCGCCGGACTGGCGGAGCCGGTCGAACCCCGCACGGCGACCGGTGAGCAGCTTGTGCACGTAGGACTGGTGGCCGGTGTCGAAGACGATCGGGTCCCGCGGGGACTCGAAGACCCGGTGCAGGGCCAGGGTCAGCTCGACGACGCCGAGGTTGGGACCGAGGTGGCCCCCGGTCCGGCTGACGTTGGTGACCAGGAACTCGCGGATCTCCTCGGCGAGCTCGTCGAGCTGCGGACGGGTGAGGCCCTGCAGGTCGGCGGGTGAGTCGATCCGGTCGAGGTACGGCATGCGTCCGAGTCTAGGCGCGGACCCCCATCCCGACGGGGATGAGGCGACCCTCACCGGCAGGTCGCGACCACGGTCGGAGACGGCATCTGCTCACAGTCGTGCCACGAACACCCGACCCCGCAGCGCCTCCTCCACCAGCGAGACCGCGCGCCGGGTCCGGGTCAGCTGGGCGGTCTGCTCCTGCCAGGCGCTGGCCGCGGACTCCACCACCTCGGGGGCGACGTGCTGGGCCAGCGCCACCCGGACCTGCGAGAGCCCGGACCGGCTGGAGGCCAGCTGCCCCTCGACGTACTCGGTGGCGAAGCGGGCCAGCACCACCGGGTGGCGGCGCAGCACCGCGTAGCGGCGGTAGTCGGCCGGGCAGCAGTCGAGCAGGAACTCGGTGGCGGTCGCCTCCCAGCCCGGGGCACCCGGCGGGTGGACCGTCTCCGGCCACCCCGGCGGCACCCACACCTGCGTCTGGCTCATCGCGACTCCAATCGAACGTCTGTTCGACCAGTGTGCCTCCTCGACGCCCTCCTCGCCAACCGGTGCCCGCCGTCAGCCGCGGCTGCGGGACCGTTTCCCCGGACGGGCGGGCGGGCGGGACGCTTGCGGCGCGCGGGTCAGCGAGCGCGCCGGATCACCGAGGCTCGGTGACCGGGGACCTCACCGGCTGCATCATGAGCAGCCACGGGGTGGTCGGGCGCGAGCATCACCACCCCCGAGGCCGTTACGGTCGCCGGGTGAGTCGATCGACGCGGGTGAGCGCCTACGGCGTCTGCAGGAGGGCGGGTGCGCTGCTCCTGGTCCACCAGGTGGCCCCGGGCCCGGCAGCGGGGCTCTGGACGTTGCCGGGCGGTGGCCTGGAGTTCGGTGAGCACCCGGGCGACGCGGTGATCCGTGAGGTGCGGGAGGAGACCGGTCTGGTCGCCCGGGTGGGACGGCTGCTGGCCGTCCACGACGACGTCTACGACCTGGGTGACGGGGTGCAGCGCCACGGTGTGCGGCTGCTGTTCTCTGCCTCGGTCGACGGGGACCCGGTCCCGGCACAGGTCGAGGAGGTCGACCAGGTGGCGTGGCACCAGGTCGGGTCGCTCCCCGCCGGTGTCACGGCCTGGGCCAGGTTGGCTGCGGCCCTCGAGCTCTGAGCCGATGGGCATCCGGTGACCGGCCGGGCCGGTGGTCGAGTCCCGGTACACCGCTACCGGGGCTCGACCACCACCGTCGGTGCTCAGACCGGGGTCGGCGTCCGGTCCGCCGTCGCCGCCTCCACCGGGACCTCCTCGCGGAAGAACAGGAAGAAGAAGATCGAGACCACCACGGCCAGCCCGGCCGGGATCAGCCAGATCGAGGTCCAGGCGTGGCCGCCCTCGGTGACGTAGGCGTCGACGATCGGGCCCGAGATCAGCGAGCCGATCAGCAGACCGAGACCGTAGGTCGCCATCGAGATCAGGCCCTGGGCGGAGCTGCGGACGTGGGAGGGGGCGTACTTGTCGGTGTAGATCTGACCGGCCACGAAGAAGAAGTCGTAGCAGATGCCGTGCAGGACCAGGCCGATCAGGATCATCCAGAACATGGAGCCGGTGTCGCCGAAACCGAACAGCACGTAGCGCAGCGCCCAGGCCAGCATGCCCACCAGCAGCGTCTTCTTGAACCCGAGCCGGCGGAGCAGGAACGGCATCGCCAGCAGGAACAGCGCCTCCGACATCTGCCCCAGCGACTGGTAGGCCGCCGCCGCCTGGACGCCGCTCTCGTTGAGGTAGAGGTTGGTGAAGTTGTAGTAGAAGGCCAGCGGGATGCAGATCAGGACCGAGGAGATGAAGAAGGTCAGGTAGGAGCGGCTCTTCAGCAGACCGAGCGCGTCCAGACCGAGCAGCTGCCCGATCGAGCCACCGCGGTCGCGGCCCCGCGGCGGGGTGTCGGGCAGGAAGAAGGCGAACACCCCGAGGAGGGCCGAGCCGACCGCGGCCATCAGGAAGGTGAGCTCGAGGCTGCCACCCTGCTCCCAGCCGAACCAGCCGATGATGAGACCGGCCACGATCCAGCCCAGGGTGCCGAAGACGCGGATGGCCGGGAACTGCTTCTCGGGGTCGCGGAGCTGGTTGAACGAGATCGAGTTGACCAGACCGAGGGTCGGCATGAAGACGATCATGTAGACCAGCGCGGCACCGAAGAAGGGGCCGAAGGATCCCGCCTGGCCGGCCAGGAACATCATCACCGCGGCCACCAGGTGCAGCACCCCGAACACCTTCTGGGCGGCGAAGTACCGGTCCGCGACCAGCCCCACCACCAGCGGGGCGAGGATGGCCCCGAGGGACTGGGTCAGGAAGGCGAGGCTGATCTGGCTCCCGCTCGCGCCGAGCTCCTGGGCCAGGTAGGTGCCGAGGGTGACGAACCAGGCACCCCAGACGAAGAACTCCAGGAACATCATCGCCGACAGCTTGACCCGGACGACCGGGTCGAGTCGGGCCGGGCTCTCAGCACGGAGGGACATCGTGGGCTCCTGACCTGGACGTGGTTGCGGCGGGACCGCCACCGGTGACAGGACTGTAGGGCGCGGCACCGGGGCTGCACCAGAGCCGCGCCGTCGTGTCGGCGCCGGGTCCTACGATGGCGGCGTGACTGCCGCCGCCGACGTCGTGTGCCAGATCGTCGCGGGCGAGCTGGAGGCCGCCGTGGTCACCCGGACGCCGGAGCTGATCGCCTTCCTCGACCACCGGCCGGTGTTCAAGGGCCACGTGCTGATCGCCCCGCTCGCCCACGTGGAGACCGCGCTGGAGCTGCCCCGGGAGCTGATGACGCCGCTGCTGGTGCTGGCCCAGCGGGTGGCCCGGGCCCAGGCCGACGTGCTCGGCGCCCACGGCACCTTCATGGCCGTCAACAACGTGGTCAGCCAGTCGGTGCCGCACCTGCACCTGCACGTGGTGCCCCGGCGCCGCAAGGACGGGTTGCGCGGGTTCTTCTGGCCGCGGACCCGCTACGCCGAGGGCGAGGCCGCCCGGATGGCCGCCGACCTCGGCGCCGCCCTGGACTGAGCCGCTCTCCCCCGGCCAGCAAGCCCCGACTCCCCGGGCCTGCGAACGCGATGCCCCCCGTACGACGCCACGAGGGGCCCCCGACCGTGGTCGGGAGCCCCTCGTCAGGACGTCGGCGGGAGGCCTCAGCCCTTGTTGCGCAGCGAGCGCAGCACGTACTGCATGATCCCGCCGTTGCGGTAGTAGTCCGCCTCACCGGGGGTGTCGATCCGCACCGTGGCCTCGAAGACCACCGGCTCGCCACCCTGGGGGGTCGCGGTGACCGTCACGGTGGCGGGGATGCCGCCGTCGTTGAGCGCGGTGACACCGCTGACCGAGAAGGTCTCCTCACCGGTCAGCCCGAGCGACTCCGCGGTCTGGCCCTCGGGGAACTGCAGCGGCAGCACGCCCATGCCGATCAGGTTCGAGCGGTGGATCCGCTCGTAGGACTCCGCCACGACCGCCTTGACCCCGAGCAGCGCGGTGCCCTTGGCCGCCCAGTCGCGGGAGGACCCGGAGCCGTACTCCTTGCCGGCCAGCACCACCAGCGGGATGCCGGCGGCCAGGTAGCTCTCCGAGGCCTCGTAGACCGTGGTCTCCGCCCCACCGCGGGTGAAGTCGCGGGTGACGCCGCCCTCGGTGCCGGGAGCCAGCTGGTTGCGCAGCCGGATGTTGGCGAAGGTGCCCCGGATCATCACCTCGTGGTTGCCTCGGCGCGAGCCGTAGGAGTTGAAGTCCTTGCGCTCGACCCCGTGCTCGGCGAGGTAGTGGCCGGCCGGGCTGTCGGTCTTGATCGCACCGGCCGGGCTGATGTGGTCGGTGGTGATCGAGTCGCCGAGCTTGAGCAGCACCCGGGCGCCGTCGATGTCGGTGACCGGCTGCGGCTCGGCCGGCATGTCCTCGAAGTACGGAGGACGCCGGACGTAGGTCGACTGCTCGTCCCAGGCGAAGGTGTCGCCGGTCGGGGTGGGCAGGGACTGCCACTGCTGGTCGCCGGCGAAGACGTCGACGTAGGAGTCGCTGAACATCTGCGAGTTGATCGCGGTGGCCAGCACCGCGTCGATCTCGGCCTGGGTCGGCCAAAGGTCGCGCATGTAGACGTCGTCGCCATGCTCGTCGGTGCCCAGGGGCTCCGTGTTCAGGTCGATGTCCATCGTGCCGGCCAGGGCGTAGACGACCACCAGCGGCGGGGAGGCCAGGTAGTTCATCTTCACGTCCGGGTTGATCCGGCCCTCGAAGTTGCGGTTGCCCGACAGCACCGAGGTGACGGCCAGGTCGGCGGCGTTGATCGCCTCGCTGACCTCCGGGATCAGCGGCCCGGAGTTCCCGATGCAGGTGGTGCAGCCGTAGCCGACGAGGTTGAAGCCGAGCTTGTCCAGGTAGGGCGTCAGACCGGCCTTGTCGTAGTAGTCCATGACGACCTTGGACCCCGGGGCCAGGGTGGTCTTCACCCACGGCTTGCGGTTCAGCCCGCGTTCGACGGCCTTCTTCGCCACCAGCGCCGCCCCCACCATGACGCTCGGGTTGGAGGTGTTGGTGCAGGAGGTGATCGCCGCGACCGTGACCGCACCGTGGTCGAGGGTGAAGCTCTCGCCGCTGGAGAGGGTGACCGGGGTCGGCTTGCTGGGACGTCCACCGGAGCGGGCCTGCACCTGGCTGACCGCACGCGCACCGGCGTCGGCCACACGACCGATCAGGGACCCGGCCCGCTCGCTGGCGCCGGGGGCCTTGTCCTGCACCCGGGCGGCGACGTCCTGGACGGCGTCCTTGGCCTTGTCGGCCAGCCGGGTGACCACCGACGGCTCCTCCTCACCGGGCACGCTGGTGGACGGCGAGTCGGAGGCGGGGAAGCTCTCCTCGGAGGCCTCGTCGACGGCGTCCCCGGGGGTCTCGACGTCCTTGACGTAGTCGCGCAGCGCCACCCGGAAGCCCTGCTTCGCCTCGCTCAGCAGCACCCGGTCCTGCGGGCGCTTGGGCCCGGCGATGCTGGGCACCACGGTGGCGAGGTCGAGCTCGAGGTACTCGCTGTACTTGGCCTCGCGGGTGTCGTCGTGCCACAGGCCCTGGGTGCGGGCGTAGGCCTCGACCAGCGCGATCTGCTCGGCACTGCGCCCGGTGAGACGCATGTAGTCGGTGGTGTGGTGGTCGATCGGGAAGACGGCGATGGTCGAGCCGTACTCCGGGGACATGTTGCCGATGGTGGCCCGGTTGGCCAGCGGCACCGAGGAGACGCCGGGGCCGTAGAACTCGACGAACTTGCCGACGACCTTGTGGGCGCGCAGCATCTCGGTGATGGTCAGCACCAGGTCCGTGGCGGTGGCGCCCTCGGGCAGCGCGCCGGAGAGCTTGAAGCCGACCACGCGGGGCACCAGCATCGAGACGGGCTGGCCCAGCATGGCCGCCTCGGCCTCGATGCCGCCCACGCCCCAGCCGACGACGCCGAGGCCGTTGACCATGGTGGTGTGGGAGTCGGTGCCGACGCAGGTGTCGGGGTAGGCCTGGCGGACGGTGCTGCCGTCGGGCTGGGTGATCTCGCGCGGGAACACCACGCGGGCCAGGTGCTCGATGTTGACCTGGTGCACGATGCCGGTGCCCGGGGGGACGACCACGAAGTCGTCGAAGGCGCCCTGGCCCCAGCGCAGGAACTGGTAGCGCTCGCGGTTGCGGCCGTACTCGATCTCGACGTTCTTGGTGAACGCGTCGGCGGTGCCGAAGACGTCGGCGATGACGGAGTGGTCGATGACGAGCTCGGCCGGGGCCAGCGGGTTGATCCGGGAGGGGTCACCGCCCATCTCGGCCATGGCCTCGCGCATGGTGGCCAGGTCGACCACGCAGGGCACGCCGGTGAAGTCCTGCATGATCACCCGGGCGGGGGTGAACTGGATCTCCTTGCTGGGCTGGGCCGCGGGGTCCCACTGCGCCAGGTCACGGATGTGGTCGGCGGTGATGTTGGCGCCGTCCTCGGTCCGCAGCAGGTTCTCCAGCAGGATCTTCAGGCTGTAGGGCAGCGACTCCGAACCCTCCACCGCGTCCAGCCGGAAGATCTCGTAGGACTCGCCGTCGACGTCCAAGTTCGACTTCGCGCCGAAGCTGTTGACACTCATGGGGGCTCACTTCCCGGTCTGCGATTTGTCTTGACCTCAAGATATCACCGGCCCGGTGACATCGGAACACCGACACCCAGTGCACCACGCGGGCGGGCGGCAGCGGCGGGGCACCCTCCGGGTCCTCGCGCGCCATCACCCTGCGGACGGCCAGGACCGCCACGCACGCCACGCGGTGCTCCTCGCGGAGGCACCGACGGTCCCGGCCGTGAGCGCTCCCCCACCGTCACGGAGTCGTCGGGAGCAGAGCCGGTCCGTCGGGTCCGGGGCCTCGCTCAGTGCGTCTCCGAGGACCCTCCGGCGCGGATGTCGGTGTCGATGAACTGACGAGCCACCGCCACGTCGGTGGACGAGTGGGCGAGGATGGACAGACTGACCGTCAGGGCCGTCAGGTGGAACAGCTCGTCGGCCAGGTCGACCCCGGACTCCAGCACGATGAGTCCGTAGACGACCGAGGCGAACCCCTTCGGACCGAACCACATGGCGGCCGCCTGCTCGCGCGGACCCAGTCCGGAGCCGCTGAAGGACAGCCCGAGCGCGACCGGGCGCGCGACGACGAGGGCGAGGACGGCGAAGACCCAGCCGGTCCAGGCGATCTCCTCGACGAGGAAGGTGGGCGTCATCAGGGCCGCGAAGACCAGGACCGCCACGAGCTTCAGCTGCTCGGCCACCAGCTCACCCAGCTGCTCGAACTCGTGGCGGAGCTCCTGGGACATGGTCGCGACGGTGGCCCCGGCGGCGAAGGCCCCCAGGAAGAGGTTGGCCTGCGTGGTGAGGCACAGCCCGAGCACCAGCAGGCCCACGGCTGCTGGCAGCAGCGGCTGCAGGCGCTGGACGGCGGAGAAGAAGCGCAGACGCTCCAGCCGCAGCACCGACCAGGGCACGGCGACGCCGATGACCACCCCGAGCGCGAGCTCCGTGGCCAGGGTCCAGCCGCTCGCCTCCGTACCGCCTGCTGCGGCGAGCAGGACCAGGACGATCGGGAGCGCCAGGCCGTCGTTCACCCCGGACTCGACGTTGAGCAGGTGACGCAGCCGCGGCGGCACCTCCCGCCTCCCGACGATGGCAGCCGCGAACACCGGGTCGGTGGGTGAGAGCACGGCCCCCAGCAGCAGCGACTCCAGCCAGGGCAGGCCCACCACCCAGTGCGCCAACGCCGCGGTGACCAGCAACGTGAGCGGGAGCCCGAGCACCAGCGCACGGCCCGGCAGCCGCCAGGCTCGCCGCAGGTCCGTGACGCCGACCCGCATCCCGTCGCTGTACAGCACCGAGAACAGCGCGAGCTCGGCCAGCACCGACACCGCCGGGTCGCCGGACTGCACCTGGAGCACGTCCAGGACGCCGGGACCGAGCAGGAAGCCCGCCACCAGGAACAGCACCGCTGTCGACAGCACCGTCCGATCCGCCAGCTCCGACAGCAGCACCGCGACCACGAGCACCGCGGAGAAGCACACCACCAACGTCGCGATGTCCATGTGGCGTCCTAGCTCCTTCCACGTCGGTCGGTGACGTCGCGGCGCTCCCACGCTGCACGACCTCGGGTGGGGACCGGCCTGGGTCCCGCCGACCCGCCCTCGCGCTCGGTGTCGCACTGCGCGTGCTGGCTCCACCCGGTCACCGAGGGGGCCGGTCGGACAGCTGGCCGGACCTGGATCACATCAGCCACGGGATGATCCGCCCGTCCGCCAGACCGATCGTCTCCTCCGCGGGAGCGGCCTCGACGGCGGTCATGAAGGCCTCGAGACCCCGCTCGAGGGCGCGTCGGTCGGCGGGGCCCATCCGGGAGACGACGTCGTCGACGAGTCGCCTCCGACTGCTCATCAGCTCGGCCACGAACCGGGCTCCGTCGGCGGTCAGCGCCAGCACCGTGCTGCGACCGTCCTGAGGGTCGGGTGCGCGCAGGACCCGGCCAGTGGTGACGAGCTGGTCGCAGGTGCGGCTGGCGTTGGAGGGGTTGACGTCGAGGTGCTGGGCGATCGTGGTGAGGTTCATCGGCCCCCGGGTGTCCAGGAGCACCAGCACCCGCAGCTGGGGCACGGTGATCTGCTCGGCGACGTCGTGGAGGGTCCGGGCGACGATCGCGGTCAGGGTCCGCGAGACCGTCATCATCGCCTCGGTGGTCCGGGCCTGCTGCTCGTCCACGTCGTCCCTCACAGCTGCTCGCGCACGCCGGGTTCGGTGGCGACGTGGTCGAGCTGGTCGACCATCCGGCCCTCCACCGCCTTCCGGCTGGCGCCGGTGCGGCCGAGCGGGAGCACGGTCCGTGACTCGCTCCCCTCGAGCTCCAGGGCCAGGGCGGCGTAGCCGCTCAGGACGGCCAGGGCGATGCCGACCCACCCGGCAGCGTGCATCCAGGTGCGTCCTCCGTCGAGCTCGGCGACGCCGGTCACCGCGAAGCGGGTGGCGCTGGTGAGGATGACGAGGGCCGGGACCGCCTTGTGGCGGGCCGCCACGGCCGGGACCAGGAGGCACGCCGCTGAGAGGAGCAGGATGACGCCGAGTCCCGCGCTGGTGGTGCCGGGTGCGGAGGTGAGGGTGGCCAGGCAGGCCGCGGCCCAGGTGCCCGAGAGGATGCCCATGCCGGTCGCGGCCACCGGGTCACGGGCCAGGAACCCCATGACCGCGGCCAGGAGCTGCAGCGGCACCGTGAGGACGAGCACCCCGAGTGCGACGGTGTGCCCCTGGTCCTGCGGGACCCAGGAGAGCTGCACGCTGGCGAACGCGACGGTGGCGACCGTCAGCGCGAGGAACCCGAGGGGCAACGGGCTGGCGATCGGGCGAAGCACGACCCGGACCGCGGAGGTCGGGTCCGGTACGGGGGTCTCGTGGCTCACAGGGGTCCTCAGCCGGTGACCATGACCTGGGCGGCGGTGGCCTTGACCATCGAGTTCGCCCACCTCATCTGGCGCAGGGTCTCGGGGTGGCAGTCCTCGGCGACGGCGAGGAGCTCGCGGTCCTTCATGGCCTGGGCGGTCTGCGCGAGGACCTCCCAGTCCAGGGAGACCCCGGCTGCGGTGCGGTGGAGGTGGCGCAGGTCGGCCAGCAGCACGAGCGCCGGCTCGTGGAAGCGCCCGGTGAGCTCCGCGCCCTTCTGCTGGATCCGGGCCAGCAGCGTCGCCTCGTCCTCCGCCTCGGGGTCGAGCTCGAGCCCGTAGTCCCGACCGACCTCGCTGAGGCGTCGGACGTGCTCGCGGGACCACCGGGCGACGTCGCGGGCCACGTGGAAGACCTCGTGGTCGACCTCGTGCCGGTCCGAGAGGCTGCGCAGGTCCTTGCTGAGGTCGCTCTCGGCCCGGTGCAGCTCCTCGATCGCCGCGCCGACCTTGTTGCCGTGCAGGCTCCGCAGGGTCTGGGTGATGTTCATCGGGCACCTTCCTGGTCGTGCAGCGTCTCCTCCGACAGGGCGGTGTCGTCCCCCCTGGTGGGTGGGACCGCCGCACCGACCGGTCGTGAGGCGGTCGTGGTCGGCGCCGGCGCGGGGGTCCCGTCGGAGGCCGAGACCCGGGTGGCGGCGGCGGCGGCCGTCTTGAAGATCGGCTGCTTCGAGGCGGCGTCCCAGTCGGTGCGGGTCAGCTCGTTCGCGGCACGGGTGTGGCGGTCGGGCCCGTCCCCCACCGGGGTGTCCCAGTAGCCGTAGTGGAACGGCAGGAACAGCACACCGTCGCGGATGCCGCTGATGCGGAGCCGGGCGTGCACCTCACCGCGCTCCGTGCTGATGCGCAGGAGGTCGCCCTCGGCCCACCCGGCCCGGGCGGCGTCACCGGCCGAGGCCTCCACCCACACCTCGCGGGCGGCAGCCTGCAGCTGCGGGGCGCGGCCGGTCTTGGTCCTCGTGTGGAAGTGGTACAGCGTGCGCCCGCTGATGAGGTGGAAGGGGTGGTCCGCCGTCGGCACCTCGTGCGGGGGCAGGTACTCGGCCGCCTTGATGACCGCCTTCGCCTCCGGGTTCAGCGCCTTGTACTCCGTCGGCGACACGGGGGCACCGGTGACCAGGTCCTTGCCGTAGCTCTCGCAGTAGCTCGGATCGGACCAGAAGCGCCCGTCGACGTAGATGTGCTCGGTGCCGTCGGGGTGCTCGTCGTTGCAGGGCCACTGGATCCCGCTGCCGCCGCGGAGCTTGTCGTAGGACAGGCCGGTGTAGTCGCAGGGCCGGCCGCGGGTGCACTCCTTCCAGCCCTCGAACGCCTCCTCCGGGGTCGTCCACTTGACCAGCGGGTCGCCGTCCTTGTCGCGGAGGTCCAGCCTGCGGGCGTAGTCCAGCAGGATGTCCAGGTCGGGCCGAGCCTCCCCCGGCGGCTCGACGGCCTTCTCCGACAGGTGGACGGTCCGGTCCACGTTGGTGAACGTGCCCGTCTTCTCGCCCCAGGTCGCGGCCGGCAGCACCACGTCGGCCAGCTGCGCGGTCTCGGAGAGGAAGATGTCCTGCACCACCAGGAACAGCCGTTCCTGGGACAGGATGCTGCGCATCCGGGCCAGCTCGGGCATGGACACCGCCGGGTTGGTCGCGGTCACGTAGAGGAGGCGGACCGAGCCGTCCTCGACGTAGCGCATGATCTGCATCGCGTGCGTGGGCGAGGTGTAGTGCGGGATGTCCATCGGGTCGATGTTCCAGACCCTCGCCAGGTCCTCGATGTGGGCGTCGTTGGACCAGTTCCGGAACGCCGGCAGGTCGCCGTCGGCGCCCGCCTCCCGGGTGTTCTGCGCGGTGGGCTGCCCGTTCATCTGCAGGATCCCGCAGCCCGGCCTGCCGAGCATGCCGCGGACGATGTGGACGTTGTTGACCTGGACCGCGGCGGCCGTGGACTGGTGGGACTGGTAGAAGCCCTGCAGCACCGTCGACACCAGCCGCTGGGAGCTGCCGATCAGCCGGGCCGCCTCCCGCAGCTCCTCGGCCGGGACGTCACACACCTTCGCCGCACGCTCGACGGTGCAGCCCCTCGTCATCTTCTCGAGCTCGGCGAAGCCGACCGCGTGCGCCTCGACGTACCCGTGGTCGACCCAGTCGTGCTCGAGCAGCTCGTGCAGCAGGGCGTTCATCAGCATCACGTTGGTGCCGGGCCGCGGGGCGAGGTGCACGGTCGCGTGGTCCGCGACCGGGGTCCGGCGGGGGTCCACGCACACGATCTTCGGCGGGTTGGGTCCCGCCAGCCGGTCCAGGATGCGTGTCCACAGCACCGTCTGGGTCTCGGCCATGTTGTGGCCGTAGAGGCAGATGACGTCGGCGTGGTCGATGTCGGTGTAGGAGCCGGGCTGTCCGTCGGAGGCGAAGGACTCCTTCAGCGCGGCGGCCGCCGTGGCGGTGCACAACCGGGTGTTGCCGTCGACGTGGCTGGTGCCGATCCCACCGTGGGCGATGAGCCCGAGGGTGTAGTACTCCTCCAGGAACAGCTGCCCGGAGGTGTAGAACGCGATGGACGACGGTCCGCGCTCCTCCAGCAGCTCGGTCGTGCGACCGGCCACCGCAGCCATGGCGGTCTCCCAGTCGCACTCGACGAGCTCCCCGTCCCGGCGGATCAGCGGCCGGGTCAGGCGGTCGGGGGAGTGGTTGGCCTGCCACCCGTAGAGGTCCTTGGGACCGAGCCGGCCGTGGTTGACGCGGTCCTCGGCCCGTCCCCGGACCCCGACGATCCTGCCGTCCTTCACCGCGATGTCCAGCGCGTCGCCGTTGGAGTGCAGGATCGACGCCGACTGCGTCCAGGAGTCCACGTCGGACTCCGTCAGGCCCTCGGCCAGGTGCGCGTCCACCCGCACCGGCCACTCCTCACCCGGCCCGTAGGCCGTCCTGGTCCCCCAGGGCTCCGCGATCCGGTCGACGCGTCCCATCCGCTCATCGCCTCTCATCTGCTCGCCGTGCTGCGCCGGCGGGCTGGTCGGGTCTCGATACGGCTGCCGTACCCGCGCCCGGCAGGTGCATGCGTTCGCGCAACGACTTCTTTGCGCCGACGCATGCGACCTCGCGTCGGGCGGCCAGGGACCGAGCCGGCGCACCCGCAGGAGCACACCGGTCGGAGCCGACTGCCTCCCGGCCCTGGCCCCGGCGACCCGGGCGCTGGTCGTCGGCCTACCCGCGTCACCGCCGTCGCCGGGCTGGCCGGCAGGCAGGCACCGAGCAGCCGACGCGGGTCAGCGCGTGGGCGGACCGGGTTGGACGTGGGCTGGGTGCGTCACCAGGAGCGGGACCGTCACCGCCCTCACCGCGATCCGCTGCTCCGCGCGTCCGAGCCGGTTCTCTCCAGGACCGCCACGCACTCCACGTGGTGGGTCATCGGGAAGAGGTCGAAGCCGCGCAGCGAGACCAGCTCGTACCCGCCGTCGACGGCGGTGCGGAGGTCACGGGCCAGGGCCGCGGGGTCGCAGGCGACGTAGGCGATCCGCCGCGGGCGCCGGGCCAGCACCGCCCGCACCACCTCGGGACCGGCACCGGTGCGGGGCGGGTCGAGCACGACCAGGTCCGTCCGCCCGGGCATCCGGCGCAGCACCTGGGCCACCCGGCCGGCGGTGGCCCGGGAGCCCTCGGCGCCGACCGCCTCCAGGTTGCGTCGGGCGTGGGCCACCGCCGAGCGGGAGGACTCCACCCCCCAGACCTGCAGCCCGCGGCGGGCCAGCGCGACGGCGAACAGGCCGACCCCGCAGTAGAGGTCGAAGGCCCGCTCCCCCGGCTGCGGCTCCAGGCCCTCGAGCACCGCCTCGACCAGGGTCGCGGCGGCGCCGGGGTGCACCTGCCAGAAGCCGTCGGCCGCGACCGCGAGGCTGGAGCCGTCGACCTCCTGGTGCAGCAGCGCGGGTCCCTCGACCCGGTCCCCGTCGACCAGCGTGGTGCGGGTGCCGGCGGAGTCCACCGCGGTCTCCACCACCGCACCGCGCGTCCAGCCGGTGCGCTCGGGACGTCCGCGCGGGTCGCTGATCGGACAGCCCTGCGCGGGCACGGGCTGCAGCGCGTGGTCGCGGTGGCGACGCAGGGCCAGCACGCCGTCGTCGTCGGCGTGGTAGCGCATCCGGGTCCGCCAGCCCAGCCCGCCGACGTCACCCGGCGCCGCCTCCACCGCGCCGTCCCAGCTCAGACCGGCCAGCCGCTGCAGCTGCTCAGCCACCACGGCGGTCTTGAGCGCCCGCTGACCGTCGAGGCTGACGTGCTGGAAGTCGCAGCCGCCGCAGCGTCCCGGCCCGCTCACCGGGCACGGCGCCTCGGTCCGCTCCGGGGCGGCCTCGTGCACCTCCACGGCGTCCCCGCGCCAGAACCGGTCGTGACCGGTGTCGGTCACGCGCACCGTCACCAGCTCGCCGGGGAGCGTGTGCCGGACGAAGACCACGCGCCCCTCGTGACGCGCCACGCAGTGCCCACCGTGGGCCACGGCCCCCACCCGGACCGGTCCGAGCAGGTCCCCGACGCCACCGGGCTGATCGCCTGCCGCACCGGGCAGGTCGCCTGCCGCACCGGGCAGGTCGCCTGCCGCACCGGGCAGGTCGTCTGCCGCACCGGGCAGGTCGCCTGCCGCACCGGGCAGGTCGTCTGCCGCACCGGGCTGGTCACCAGCGCCGCCAGCCAGAGCACGCCCCTCACCGGGCAGGTCGTCGCCTCCCACGCCGCTCACCGCCCCACCGGTCCGTGTCCGCGGCGCACCCGCTGGTCGCCACGGCGACCACGGGCCAGGCGCGAGGAACGGAGCTGGTAGGGCACCGAGGTCACCATCACCCCGGGGCTGAACAGCAGCAGCGCCTTGAGCCGCAGCGCGGACTGGTTGTGCAGCAGCTGCTCCCACCAGTGACCGACCACGTACTCGGGGACGTAGACGCAGACCACGTCGCGCGGGGACTCCGAGCGGAGGGTCTTCACGTACTCCAGCAGCGGTGTCGTCACCTCCCGGTAGGGCGAGGCGATGACCTTGAGCGGGACGTCGAGGTCGAGCCGGTCCCAGGCCTCCATCAGCTCCTCGGTGCGCTCGGGGTCGACCGCCACCGTGACCGCCTCCAGGGTGCTGGGTGCGGCCGCCTTGGCGAAGTAGACCGCGCGCATGGTCGCCTTGTGCACCTGGCTGACCAGCACCACGGCGCGCACCCGGCTGGGCAGCTCGCCGGTCTCCCCCGGCGCCAGGGCGAGCTCGTCGGCGACCGTGTCGTAGTGCCGGCGGATGGCCTTCATCATCCCGAACACCGCGATCATGGCCAGGATGGCCAGGTAGGCGCCCTGGGTGAACTTGGACACCACCACGATCACCAGCACCGTGCCGGTCATGGTCAGCCCGATCGCGTTGATGACGCGGGCGCGCTGCATCCGGCGGCGGGCGGCGGGGTCGCGCTCCCCGGCGAGGTGGCGGGTCCAGTGCCGCACCATGCCGATCTGGCTGACGGTGAAGCTGACGAAGACGCCCACCACGTAGAGCTGGATCAGCGCGGTCACCTCGGCCTGGAAGACCAGCACCAGCAGCGCGGCGGCCACGGCCAGCACCACGATGCCGTTGGAGAAGGCCAGCCGGTCCCCCCGGGTGTGCAGCTGCCGCGGCAGGTAGCCGTCGCGGGCCAGGATCGAGCCCAGCACCGGGAAGCCGTTGAAGGCGGTGTTGGCGGCCAGGAACAGGATCACCATGGTGGCCCCCACCACGAAGTAGAAGCCGATCGGGAACCCGGAGAACACCGTCTCGGCCAGCTGGCCGATGGCCGTCCGCTCCACCACGTCGACCCGCTGGCCGTCCAGCGTGTAGTGGGAGCTGCCGAGGTCGACCAGCTTCAGCCCGGTCAGCTTCGCCAGCGCGATGACGCCCAGCATCATCGAGATCGAGCAGGCTCCCAGCAGGGCCAGCGTGGTCGCGGCGTTGCGGCTCTTGGGCTTGCGGAAGGAGGGGACGCCGTTGGAGATGGCCTCGATCCCGGTCAGCGCCGCCGACCCCGACGAGAAGGCCCGGGCCAGCAGCAGGGCCATGGCCAGCCCGGAGAAGGCGGCGAACTCCGGGTCGGGCTCGATCCCGTACTGGGCCGAGTGCACCCGCAGCTCCTCGCCGAGCACCAGGATCCGGAACAGGCCGTAGCCGATCATGCCGAGGATGGCCACCATGAAGCAGTAGGTGGGGATGGCGAACATGGTCCCCGACTCCCGGATGCCGCGCAGGTTCAGCGCCATCAGCACCAGGATCACCACCGCCGCGGCCGTGCCCTCGTGCCCGTCGAGGAAGGGCAGCACCGCGGTGGCGTTCTGGATGCCCGAGGACACCGAGACCGCCACGGTGAGCACGTAGTCCACCAGCAGCGCGCTGGCCACCGAGATGCCGGCGTTGGGCCCGAGGTTGGTGGTGGCCACCTCGTAGTCCCCGCCGCCGGAGGGGTAGGCGCGCACGTTCTGGCGGTAGGAGGCGATCACCACCAGCATCACCAGGGCGACCAGCAACGCGATGCGCCAGTCCCAGGCGTAGCCCGCCAGGCCCGCCAGGGACAGGGTGATCAGGATCTCGTCGGGGGCGTAGGCCACCGAGCTCAGGGCGTCGGAGGCGAAGACGGGCAGCGCGACCCGCTTGGGGAGCAGGGTCTCGCCGAGCTGAGTGCTGGCCAGCTTCCGGCCCACCAGCAGGCGCTTGCCCGCGTCGGACAGTTTCACGTGCGCCGACACTACGCCCGACCGCGGGCCGGGAGCACCAGCGCTCGGACCGCCGGGAGACGGCGTGGTGCGGTAGCGTCAGCGGCGCAGGACGTCACGTCAGGAGATCTGTGTGCACATCGTGATCATGGGCTGCGGACGCGTGGGGTCGAGCCTGGCCAGGGGCCTGGAGCGACGGGGCCACACGGTCGCCGTCATCGACGTCGACGTCGACGCCTTCAGACGTCTCGGTCCGGCCTTCGACGGCGCCACCGTCAAGGGCGTGGGGTTCGACCGGGGCGTGCTGGTCCAGGCCGGCATCGAGCGGGCCGGCGGTTTCGCGGCGGTCTCCAGCGGTGACAACTCCAACATCCTCGCCGCCCGGGTGGTGCGGGAGACCTTCGGCGTGCACAACGTGGTGGCCCGCATCTACGACCCCGGCCGCGCCGAGGTCTACGAGCGCCTGGGCATCCCCACCGTGGCCACCGTCCGCTGGGCCGCCGACCAGGTGCTGCGCCGGCTGCTGCCCGAGGGCTCCGAGCCGCTGTGGCGCGACGTCTCGGGCCAGGTGCAGCTGGTCGAGGTGCACGTCGACCGCTCCTGGGTGGGCCGCTCCATCGCCGAGATGCAGCGGGCCGCCCGGACCCCCATCCCGGTGCTGCTGCGGCTGGGCCAGGGTCAGGTGGCCACCCCCAAGACGCTCTTCCAGGACGGCGACCTGGCCTACATGGCGGTGGAGAAGAACCGGATCAGCGAGGTGGAGACCCTCTTCGCCGGCCCTCCGCCGAAGGAGTAGCCACCGTGCGCCGTTCCCCGACCACCACTGCAGAGAGGTCTCGACCATGCGCGTAGCGATCGCCGGAGCCGGCAACGTGGGCCGCTCGATCGCCAGCGAGCTGCTGGCCAACGGGCACCAGGTGCTGCTGATCGACCGGGACCCCCGGGCCATCAAGACCGAGTCCGTGCCCGACGCCGAGTGGCTGCTGGCCGACGCCTGCGAGCTGTCCTCGCTGGAGGAGGCCGGGCTGGACTCCTGCGACGCCGCGATCGCCGCCACCGGGGACGACAAGGTGAACCTGGTGCACTCGCTGCTGGCCAAGACCGAGTTCGGGGTGCCGCGCACGGTGGGCCGCGTGAACCACCCCCGCAACGAGTGGATGTTCGACGACCTGTGGGGCGTGGACGTCGCCGTGTCGACCCCCCGGCTGATGTGCGCCCTGGTGGAGGAGGCCGTCACCGTGGGCGACCTGGTGCGGCTCTTCCAGTTCCGCAAGGGCAACAGCAACCTGGTGGAGATGACGCTGCCCGACGACTCCCCGGCGGTGGGTCAGCGGGTCGGGGCGCTGACGTTCCCGCCGGCGGTGGTGCTGGTGGCCATCATCCGTGACGGCCGGGCGACCGCTCCGCAGCGGGACGCGGCCCTGGAGGGTGGGGACGAGCTGCTCTTCGTCACCGACCCCGAGCACGAGCGCGAGCTGGCCGAGCTGCTGACGCCGAACCACGTGCGTCCCTCGGTGATCGACAACACCGTCGGCATCTGAGGAGCGCCGGCCGCGGCCGGTGGGCGGCCGCGCCCGGCGGCGGTCACTGGGGCGCGGCGGCCAGGAGCTCGTAGCGGGGGTTGAACATCGTCCGCTGCCCCTCCATGGTGGTGATGCGGCCGTCGACCTTGAGCCGGGACCCGGGCTCGATGCCGGGGATCGACCGACGGCCCATCCACACCAGCGTCAGGGTGCCCGAGCCGTCCTTGAGGTCGGCCTGCAGCCAGCGGGTGGTGCCGCGCGGCTGCATGGTGATGCAGCTGACGGTGCCGCTGACGGTGACCCGGCTGCGGTCGGTACAACGCACCAGCGGGGTCGCACCGCACTGGCGGACATCACGCTGGAGCTTCTCGGACTCGAGCTCCTCGTTGGACGAGACCAGCCGGGACAGTGCCCGACCGAACGCCCCACGACGTGGACGCTCCCCCACCTGACTCATCGCTCGCTCCCGGTCGTCGACGGAGGGCACGGTCGCACCTCCACCACCCATTGTGCCTCGCCGGAGGTCCCGGGAGAAGCGCGGGCCGTCGGCCCTGGCTCCCACCCTCAGCCCTGCGGCGGCGGGGTGACCCGGACACCCTCGGGCATGGTCATCGGGATGACGTTCCCGGCGGCCATCGCCTCGTCCCCGCGGCGCACCACGGTGGAGGCGAACACGTCGTGCAGCACGTCGGCCGGGGCCGCCGTGCCCTCGGCCAGCGCGGCCTGCCCGTAGAGGACGCCCCGCAGCAGCCAGCGGTCGCCCTCGGCCGCCCAGGTGCGCGAGGGCTGGTAGCCCTCCTCGCCGCCGGGGGCCTTGACCGGGACCAGCCGGCGGAGCTCGGTGCCGAACGGACCCTCGACCAGGGTGGTGCTGCCGCGCTGGGCGCGGGTCGCCTCGATCACGTCCGCGCGGATCTCGGCCCACAGGCCCCCGCTGCGGGGGGCGGCGAAGACGGCGAGCTCGAGGGCGGACTGGCCGACCAGCACCATCGCCGAGACCACCTGGCCGCTGTCCTGGGCCACCTGCAGCCGCAGCTCCATCCCCTCGCGGGGGGTGATCACCAGGGCGCCGAGGTCGACGCGCTTGATGTCGTCGGCCTCGAGGTCGACCTCGGAGATGTCGAACGGCCCGTCGGCACGCCAGTCCTGGGAGAGGTCGAACGCGGCCCAGTCACGCTCCTCCTCGGCGGCGGGCGTCTCCTCCGCGACGGCGTCGGCGTCCGCGGCGTCGGTCTCGTCCCCGGTCTCGACCGGCTCGACCTCCTGGTCGACCTCGGTCCCGGCGTCATCGTCCCTGCGGCGACGGCCAAAGATCATCGTGTGCTCTCCTGGAAGTGCTCGGGCGGATCCGGCTGCTGAGTCTGCCACGCCCGGACGCCACCGCTGGACCCGTGACCACCGGCCGCGCGGTCGGACCCGTCGAGGGAGCCGACCTCCACGAAGTCGGCCCAGCCGACCCGCTGGAGCACCAGCTGCGCGATGCGGTCACCGCGGTGCAGCACCACGGGGTGCTCACGGTCGGTGTTGAGCAGGCACACCTGCACCTCGCCGCGGTAGCCGGAGTCCACGGTGCCCGGCGCGTTGACGATGGTGAGCCCGGACCGGGCGGCCAGCCCCGACCGCGGGTGCACCAGGCCGACCCAGCCGTCGGGGATCTGCACGGCCACGCCGGTGGGCACCAGCCGCCGCTCACCGGGGGCCAGCTCGACGTCGGTGCGGGTGCACAGGTCGGCCCCAGCGTCGCCGGCGTGGGCGTAGCCGGGCAGCGGCAGGTCCGGGTCCAGGCGCTGGACGCGCACCTGCGGGCGCTCCACCGCCTCCCCGGCGGTCGGGGGCGCGGGCACGGGGTCGGTCACGAGGGGGTGTCCTCTCGGGCGGTCGGGCGGGGGGTGGCCTCGCCGGCGGGGACGAGGTGGGCGGTGACGGCCGCGGCCAGCGCCTCGGGGTGGCGGCTGGCCACCAGCCACGCCGGGTGGGGGTCGGCGGGGTCGGCCAGCTCGATCCGGACGACCTGGTCCAGGTAGGGGCGCAGCAGGCGCCAGCAGCGGACGTCCGCGCGGCCCCGGACCCGGTCCTGGACCTCCTCCGGGCTCAGCACCCTGGCCCCGGCGACCCACTCCCAGCCGATCCGGGAGCGTCCGGCACGCAGGCCGTCGGCGTCGGCCACCACCGGTGCGGACTGGCTGACCAGCACCGCCACGGTGCCCGCGGTGGCCACGAGGGTGACCAGGAGCGCCACCAGCGGCGGGGTGGCGAAGAGGCAGGTGAGGGTGAGGGAGCCGACCACGACCGCACCCAGCAGCACCCAGGAGACGGGCACGGTGAGTCGTTCGCGGTGCGTCACGCGGACCAACCTAGTCGAGCGGGCGGCCCGGGGTGGAGCCCCGACCGGGGAGCCGGTCACGCCTGCGGGGGCTGCCCGGGGCCGGTGGGCAGCGACGCCAGCTCGGCCAGGGTCACCGGGACGGCCAGCGGCCGGGAGCCCAGCGCGCGGAGGTCCCGCTCGGCGACCTCCCGCCCCTCCAGCCCGGCGGTCAGGCAGGCGGCGGCGAACCCGCAGACCCGTCCCTGGCACCAGCCCATCCCGATCCGGGTCACCTGCTTCACCGCGCGGGCGTCGCTGGCCCCCAGCTCGTCGCGGGCCTCGCGGAGCCGGCCCACCTCGACCTCCTCGCAGCGGCAGAGCAGGGTGTCGTCGGTGAGCCAGTCCGCCCAGTGCTCTGGCACCGGGTGGTTGCGGTGCATGGACCGGGCGAAACGCCGGTGCCGGCCGATGGCCCGGGCCGGGGTGCCCGCCCGGGGCGGTGCCCCGGCGTCCTCGGCCGCGGCGGCGCCGGCCACCCGGCCCTCCAGGTCGCTGAGCACCGAGCCGCCCACGCCGCAGGCCTCGCCGGCCACCCAGACGCCGGGCACGTCGGTGCGCTGCCGCTCGTCGACCTCCAGCACCAGCGAGGTGTCGACGTCCACCCGGGTGGCCGCGCCCAGCTGCAGACCCAGCTCCAGGGCGGGGGTGAAGCCCCAGCCCACCGCCAGCAGGTCGGCCTCGACCCGCTCGACGCGCTCCCCGGGACGTCCGTCGCGCCCGAGGCGGACCAGCTCGACCGCCTCCAGCTCCTCGGTCCCGACGGCCCGGCGCACCACGGTGCGGGTGCGGTAGGGGATCCGGTGCCGCACCATCGCCGCGGCCAGCCCCGCCCCCTCGACCAGCTTGCTCGGGACCCCGGCCACCGCGGCCAGGTCCCGGGCCCAGCCCACCGGGCGGCCCGCCTCGCAGACGGCGCGCACCTCGGCCCCGGCCCGGGCCAGACCGGTGGCCACCGGCAGCAGGAACGGACCGGTGCCCGCCACCACCACCCGGCGCCCGGCCAGGGTGCCGGAGCCCTTGAGCAGGGACTGGACGCCCCCTGCGGCCATCACCCCGGGCAGGTCCCAGCCGGGCAGCGGCAGCTGCCGGTCCGCCCCACCGGGGCAGAGCACCAGCCGCTCCGCGCGCACCCGGGCCGGGCCGGGCGGGCTCCCCGGGGAGGGGGTGAGACCGAGGGCGAACACCCCGTCCTCGGCCACCGCCTGCCAGACCTGGGTGCGGCTGAGCAGGGTCAGGCGGCCGCTGTCGCGGTGCCGCTGCAGGGCGTCCCACAGGGTGGTCAGCCGACGTCCTCCGTGCTCGGCGTGCGGACGGGTCTCCCGGCCGTCGGGGTCCCGCCCACCGGGCACCACGTCACCGGGCTGGCGCCAGTACTGCCCGCCCGGGGCCCCGCCGGCGTCGACCAGCAGCACGTCGATCCCGTGGTCCGCGGCCGTCACCGCGGCCGAGAGACCGGCCGGGCCGGCCCCGACCACCGCGACCGGCCACACCCGCGCGGCTGCCACGGCCTCCGCTCCCCTGCTCACGCGTCCTCCTCCGTCGGGTGCTGCACCGCGTCCCGCTCCGGCGGCCGCCGGGTCGGGTCCTGCTCGCAGGGGTCGTGCTCCGGGACGGCGCCGCCGGGGTCGACCCGCAGACCCGGGCTGACCGGCACCAGGCAGGCCCGCACCTCGGGCCCGCCGTCGAGGCGGACCAGGCAGTCGTAGCAGGCGCCGATGCCGCAGAACAGGCCCCGCGGACGTCCTCCGCGGCGGGTGCGGCGCCAGGAGCGCACCCCGTTCTCCAGCAGCGCGGCGGCGACGCTCTGCCCGGGCCGCGCGGCGAGCTCGCGGCCCTGCCAGTGCAGCGGCACCGTCCCCTCCTCCCGCGCCGCGCTCACGCGGCCACCAGCTGCTCGAGCCGGGCGGGGGCGAAGGGGGTCAGGTCCAGCGACGGCTGCTGGCCGGTGAGCGCCTGGGCGATGAGGTGGCCGGTCCCCACCGACAGCCCGATGCCCGCGCCCTCGTGGCCGCAGGCGTGCCAGAGCCCGGGCAGCCGGGCGTCCTCGCCGATGGCCGGCAGGTGGTCGGGGCAGTAGGGCCGGAAGCCGTGGTAGCTGCGCATGATCCGCAACCCGGCCAGGGAGGGGAAGAGCCCCAGCGCGCCGGAGGCCAGCAGGGCCAGCGCCCGCGGGGACGGGGTGGCGTCGAACCCGACCCGCTCGCGGGTGGAGCCGATCAGGATGGTGCCGGCCGGGGTCCCCTCCACCACCGGCGAGGACTGCAGCCCCGCGTCCGAGCTGCCCACGTCGAAGACGTACTCGGCGGCGTAGACCTTGTGCCGGACGGTCAGCGGGACGGGCTCGCTGACCAGCACGAAGCCGCGTCGCGGGAGCACCGGCAGGTGCACCCCGGCCAGTCCGGCCACGTGGCCGGCCCAGGGGCCGGCGGCGTTGACCACCGCCGCGGTGGCGAGCCGGCCGCGGTCGGTGCGCACCGCGACGACCCGACCGGCCCGGCGCTCGATCCCGGTGACGGTCTCCCCCGCCCTGAGCACCGCACCGGAGCGGCGGGCCAGGGCGAGCAGGTGCGTGGCGGCCAGCACCGGCTGGACCTGGCTGTCCTGGGGGTACCAGGCGGCCCCGGCCACGCCGGGGTCGACCAGCGGCTCGCGCTCCAGCAGCTCGGCCACGTCGATGTCACGGGCGTCGACGCCGGCCGCCCGCTGCCGGACGGTGAGCTCGTGCAGCCCGGTCAGGGACGCCTGGTCGCGGGCCACCACCAGACCGCCCTTGGCCTCCAGCTCCCAGCGCCCGGCGTGCTCGGCCAGCTCGTCGTGCCACAGCCGGTGGGAGAGCAGGGCCAGGTCCAGCTCGGGACCCTGCTCCTTGTCCGAGACCAGCAGGTTGCCCTCGCCGGCGCTGGAGGTGCCGCTGCCGGGGGCGCCGCGCTCCAGCACGGTGACGTCCAGACCGGCCCGGGCGCAGAACAGGGCCACCGCAGCGCCGACCACCCCCGCCCCGACGACCACTACCTCGCTGGAGGACCTCACGGGCGTCCCGAGCCGGCCCACTCGCCGCGGACGTGGCCGATGTGGCGCACCATCAGCTCCCGGGCGCCCTCGGCGTCGCGGGCCTGGACCAGGTCGAGCAGCTCGTGGTGCTCCTGGGCCGAGGCGACCAGCTCACCGGACTCCAGCAGCGGGGCGAGCCCGAAGAGGCGGGTCCGTCCGCGGAGGTCGGAGACCACCTGGTTGAGCACCTTGTTGCCGGCGCGCTGGAGCAGGGCCAGGTGGAAGCGGCGGTCGGCGTCGACGTAGGCGGGCAGCTCGTGGCGCTCGACGGCGGCGACGATCTCGTCGGCCAGCGCGCGCAGGCCGGGCAGCTCCTCGGCGGTCACCAGGGGCACGACCCGGGCCACCATCGGCGGCTCCAGCAGCAGCCGCACCTCGGTGATGGCGTCCAGCTCGGAGTCGGCGACCTCGGTCACCCGGTAGCCCTTGTTGGGCAGCGCCTCGACCATGCCCTCCCGGACCAGGTCCAGCATCGCCTCGCGCACCGGGGTGGCCGAGACGTCGAACATCGCACCCAGGGTGGGGGCGGAGTACACCACGCCCGGACGCATCTCGCCGGAGATGATGGCGGCCCGCAGCGCGAACCCGACGCCCTCCCGCAGCGACTCGCGCTTCCGCAGCGGCGCCAGCCCCTCGATCCTGCCCTGCACGTCGGTCTCCCTCCCCGGCGCCCTCCGGGGGGCGACCCGCTGCGGTGCGCCGTTCACAGCACGAAACCCGACGGGAAGGGGTCCCGGGGGTCGAGCATGTACTGCGCCGTCCCGGTGATCCAAGCACGCCCGGTGATGGTGGGGACCACCGCCGGGCGTCCGGCCACCGTGGTCTCCTCGACCAGCCGGCCGATGAAGCGGGTGCCGATGAAGGACTCGTTGACGAAGTCGGTGTCCAGGGCCAGCTCGCCGCGCGCGTGCAGCTGGGCCATCCGGGCGCTGGTGCCGGTGCCGCAGGGCGAGCGGTCGAACCAGCCGGGGTAGATGGCCATCGCGTGCCGGGAGTGGCGGGCGTCCGAGCCGGGGGCGGACAGGTAGACGTGGTGGCAGCCGCGGATGTCGGGGCGCTCGGGGTGCACCGGGGGTGCGGTCTGGTTGATGGCCTCCATCAGCGCCAGACCGGCGCGCAGCAGCTCCGGCCCGGCCGCGCGCTCGAAGGGGAGCCCGAGGCCGGCCAGGTCGGTGATGGCGTAGAAGTTGCCGCCGAAGGCCAGGTCGTAGGAGACGGTGCCGAACCCGGGCACCTCGACCTGCTGGTCCAGGGCGAGGGCGAAGGAGGCCACGTTGCGGATGGTGACCGACTCGGCCTGGCCGTCGCGCACCGCCACCTCGGCCCGGACCAGCCCGGCCGGGGTCTCGATGGTCAGCGAGGTGACCGGCTCGGTCACCGGCACCAGCCCGGTCTCCACCGCCACCGTGGCCACCCCGATGGTGCCGTGCCCGCACATCGGCAGCACCCCGCTCACCTCGATGAACAGCACCGCCAGGTCGGCCTCGGGAGAGGTCGGCGGCTGCAGGATGGCCCCGCTCATGGCCGAGTGGCCGCGCGGCTCGTTCATCAGGAACGTGCGCAGGTGGTCGCTGTGGGCCATGAACCAGGTGCGGCGCTCGGCCATCGTGGCGCCGGGGAAGGTCCCGACGCCACCGGTGATCACGCGGGTCGGCATGCCCTCGGTGTGGGAGTCCACCGCGTGCAGCACCCGGGTGGTCCTCATCGCCGGCTCCCGGCCCGGCTGCCGCTGCGACGGGTGCTCATCGGACCAGGGCCTCCAGCACCGCCTCGGTCTGGGTGCGCACCACGTCGGCCACCTCGGTGGGCAGCGGGTTGCGCGGCGGGCGGCTGGGGCCGCCGTAGCGCCCGGCGACGTCCATCGAGAGCTTGATGGCCTGGACGAAGACGGTCTTGGAGTCCCAGCGCAGCAGCGGGTGCAGCTGGGCGTAGAGCGGGACGGCCCGGGCCAGGTCGGCGGCGTCCCCGGAGGTGGCCAGACGGTAGAGCTCGGAGGTGACGGCCGGGATGGCGTTGGGGTAGCCGGCGATCCAGCCGACGGCCCCGGCCAGCCCCAGCTCGAGCAGCACGTCGTCGGCGCCGATCAGCAGGTCCAGCTCGGGAGCCACCTCGCGGATCTCCCAGGCCCGGCGGACGTCGCCGCTGAACTCCTTGACCGCCACGATCAGCCCCTCGTCGTGGAGGCGGGCCAGCAGCGTCGGGGTGAGGTCGACGCGGGTGTCGATCGGGTTGTTGTAGGCCACCACCGGCAGCCCCACCCTGGCCACCTCGCGGTAGTGCGCCACCACGGTGTCGTCGTCGGCCCGGTAGGCGTTGGGGGGCAGCAGCAGCACCGACGCGGCGCCGGCCTCGGCGGCGTCCTCGGTCCAGCGGCGGGCCTCGGCGCTGCCGTAGGCGGCCACCCCGGGCATCACGGTGAAGCCCTCGGGGGCGGCGGCGACGGCCGTGCGCACCACCTGGCGTCGCTCCTCGGAGGTGAGGGTCTGGTACTCCCCCAGGGAGCCGTTGGGGGCGACGCCGTCGCAGCCGTTGGCCGCCAGGAAGGCCACGTGCTCGGCGAAGGCGTCGTGGTCCACGGCCAGGTCGGCGGTGAAGGGGAGGGTGGTGGCGACGTGGATCCCGTGCCAGGCAGCTCGTGCGCTCATGTCAGTCCGTTTCTCGAAGTTAGTGCCATGTCACATGCTAGGGGTGCTGTGCGTCCGCGTCCACCGCTCCACGCCCTCGGCGTCGATCGGCAGGGCGTCGGAGAGCACGTCGGCGCCGCCGGGGGTGACCAGCAGGTCGTCCTCCAGCCGCACGCCGATCCCCCGGAGCTCCGGGGGGACGGTCAGGTCGGTGGCGTGGAAGTACAGCCCGGGCTCGACGGTGAGCACCATCCCGGGCTGCAGGGTGACCGCGTGCTGGTCGCCGGCCTCCACCGCCGAGCAGTCGTGCACGTCGACACCCAGGTGGTGGCCGATGCCGCACACCAGCCAGCGCCGGTGCTGCTGACCCTGCGGGGACAGCGCCTCGTCCACCGAGACCTCCAGCAGGCCCCAGTCGTGCAGACCGGTGGCCACCACCTCCATCGCCGCGAAGTGGAAGTCGCTGAACCGGGCGCCGGGGCGGACCGCGTCCATCCCGGCCCGGTGGGCCCGCTCGACCAGGTCGTGGACCCGGCGCTGGACCGGGTCGAAGCGACCGCTCGGCGGCACCGTCCGGGTCACGTCGGCGGTGTAGAAGGAGCGTCCCTCCACCCCCATGTCGAGCAGCAGCGGCGCGTCCGGCAGCACCGGGCCGTCGCAGCGGACCCAGTGCAGGGTCGGCGCGTGCGGCCCGGAGCCGACGATGGTGGCGTAGCCCGGCTGGTTGCCGAAGGTGCGGCAGTGCCGGTCGAAGGTGCCCTGCAGCCAGCGCTCCCCCAGGCCCGGCCGGTCGGGTCCGCCGACGGCGGTCGGCAGCTCGGCGGCCACCGCGGCGAAGCCGGCCACGGTGGCGTCCACGGCCTCGCGCAGCTGGGTCACCTCCCACTCGTCCTTGACCATCCGCAGCTCCGAGCAGCGACGGGCCAGCTCGGCGTCGTCCCCTGCGGCAGCCAGGGCGGGGTCGATCTCGTCCAGCGGCCGGACGGCCACGCCGAGGAGCTCCTCCCAGGCGGTGAGCGAGGGCGAGGGGCCGACCCACAGCTCGCCGGAGGCGGCGTCGGCGAAGAAGCCCGGCGTCCCGGGACGCCAGGGCGGCGGCAGGTGGAGGGTGGTGTCGTGACCGCGGCCCGTCGGCACCATCACCAGCACGGCGCCCTCCACCGCCACCCCGCCGGTCAACCAGGCGAAGTCGCTGCTCGGGCGGAAGTCGTAGGCGGTGTCGTTGGCCCTGACCGGGGCCCGGCCGGCGGGGACCACCAGGGTGCGTCCGGGCACCGCCTCGGACAGCCGACGGCGGTGCTCGGCCGCGGCCTGCGGGGCGCCGGGCACCAGCTCCGGCACCACGGCGACGTCGGCCCAGCCGCGGCCCATGGCCTCCACGAAGGCGGGTACCCGGGCCAGCCGCGGCGGCTGGGTCCCCTGGTAGGGGACGGTGCGTTCGGTCAGGCTCATCGCAGCTCTCCTCCTCGGGCGGCGACCCGCTCGCGGAGCCCGCGGAGGACCCGCGGGTCGCCGAGGCCGTCGTGCTCCCACTCGTTGCTGATCCAGGCCTCGGCGTTGCCGAGGCCGGCCAGGGTCTGCAGCGACAGCCCGGCGTCGACGAACATGTCGTCGTGGTAGACCATCGCCGCCACCGGCACCTCGTTGGCGGCCAGCCGGGCGGTGTCGTACAGCTCGGGCCAGGACGTCCGCGCGGCCAGCAGGTCGACCGCGGCGGCGAAGGGCCGCAGCGCGGCGACCTCCTCGAACATCCACGGGAAGGCCATCTCGCCGGTGAACAGCAGCGGACGGGCGTCGGGGTCGAAGTCGGGGTGGGAGGCCCGCTCGGTCTCGGCGGCCCAGCCGGTGGTCACCTCGCCGCTGCCGTAGATGCTCTCCTGCAGGGACCAGAACAGCGGCGAGCCGACCTGGGAGGTGCGGGTCTGCACCTGCTGCAGGAAGTCCGCGCCGAGCCGGCCCGGGGCCACGAAGGCCTCGTCGACCAGCCAGTGCAGCCGCTCCGCCCCCGGCCCCATGCCCAGGTCGATGCCCACGCTCTGGAACCGGCGCACGCTGAGCCGGTCCCCGTCGGGCAGCCGGACGTCGCCCTCGGCCAGCCGGTCGGCGACCGCGGCGACCCGGTCCACGTCGGCGGGGTAGCGGCGGTAGTAGCGCGCCACCTTCTCCCGCACCCGGGGGAAGGTGCGCCGGTAGACCTCCTGGGCGCGCGGCGGCACGCCGGGGATGCCGCCGGTGACGTAGCAGGCGGTCAGCGCCTCCGGGGCCCTGGACAGGTAGACCAGGGTGAGGAACCCGCCGTAGCTCTGCCCGATGGTGGCCCAGCGCCGCCCGCCGTAGAGCTGGTGGCGCACCAGCTCGGCGTCGGCCACGATCGAGTCGGCCAGGAACCGGGACAGGTAGCGCGCCTGCTCCTCCGCGCTGCCGCGGGAGGTGAGCCGCTCGCCGTCGAGGAAGGTGCTGCGGCCGGTGCCGCGCTGGTCCAGCAGCACCACCCGGTAGTGCTCGAGGGCGACCTCGAGGAAGCCCGAGCGGTCGACCGGTCGCGGCCCCTTCCCACCCGGACCGCCCTGCAGGTGCAGCAGCAGCGGCAGGTCCTCACCGCGCCGGACCGGGTCGCACAGCTCGCGGACGAAGACGGTGATGGCCTCCCCGTCGGGCTGGTCGTGGTCCAGCGGGACGGTCAGCTCGTGCTCGCGCACCGCCATCCCGGGCAGCAGGTACTCCGTGACCGTCGTCATGCCGTCTCCTCCGCTCGTGCCGGGGCCGGGGTGTGGGCCCCGCCGGCCGGATGGGTGCCAGGGTCCTCGTGCGCCCCGGGCGCGCCGCGCCCGGGGTCGACCGCGCCGGCCCGGCGGGCGGCGTCCCACTCGGCCGGGATCCGGGGCACCGCCGCCAGCAGCGTGCGGGTGTACTCCTGGCGCGGGTCGTCGAAGACCTGGTCGCGGGTGCCGGCCTCGACGATCCGTCCCTCCGACATCACCGCCACGTGCTGGGCGATCTGGCGCACCACGGCCAGGTCGTGGGCGATGAACAGGTAGCTGAGCCCCTGCTCGGCCTGCAGCCGACCCAGCAGCTCGATCACCTGGGCCTGCACCGAGACGTCGAGGGCCGAGACCGCCTCGTCGCAGATCACCACGCTGGGGTCGACGGCCAGCGCGCGGGCGATCCCGATCCGCTGGGCCTGGCCGCCGCTGAACTGGCGCGGCAGCCGCCGGGAGTGGTCGGGGTCCAGCCCCACCCGCTCCATCAGGTCGCCGGTGAAGGCCCGCGCCCCTCCGGGCACCCTGCGGCGCTGGTAGCGCAGCGGCGCGGTGACGATCTGCTCCACCGAGTGGCGGGGGTTGAGCGAGGAGAAGGGGTCCTGGAAGACCACCTGGACCCGGGACCGGAAGCGGGCCAGCGCGGGCCCCCGCAGCCGGGTGACGTCCTCCCCCTCGAGCTCGATGGTGCCGGCCGTCGGCTCGACCAGGTGCGCCGCCATCCGCGCGGTGGTCGACTTGCCCGAGCCGGACTCCCCCACCAGGGCCAGGGTCTGCCCGCGCGGGATCTCGAAGGAGACGTCCTCGACGGCCCGGAAGGGGGGCCGGCGCACCAGCCCGCCGCCACCGAAGTCCTTGACCAGGCCGTGGGCCCGCATCACCACCTCGTTCACCACGACGCCTCCTGCTGCCCGACGAGCGGGTCGTCGATCCGGGGGACGGCCTCCAGCAGCCGCCGGGTGTAGGGGTGGGCCGGGCGGCTGAAGACCTGCTCGGCGGCCCCCTGCTCGACCACCTCACCGCGCTGCATCACCATCACGGAGTCGGCGATCTCGCTGACCACGGCCAGGTCGTGGGTGATCATCACCAGCCCGGCACCGGTGTCGGCACGGATCTCGGCGATGAGGTCGAGGATCTGCTTCTGCACCGTGACGTCCAGGGCGGTGGTCGGCTCGTCGGCGATCAGCAGCTCGGGGTCGCTGCTGAGGGCCATCGCGATCATCACCCGCTGCCGCATCCCGCCGGAGAACTGGTGGGGGTAGTGCCCCACCCGCTCGGCCGCCTTGGGGATGTGCACCCGCTCCATCGACTCGACGGCCGCCGTCCGGGCCTCCCGCCGGGTGGCCCGCGGCCGGTGCGCCCGGTAGGCCTCCTCGATCTGCAGCCCGACGGTGTAGTAGGGGTTCAGGCAGGACAGCGGGTCCTGGAAGATCATCGCCACCCGGTTGCCGCGGACCTGGCGCATGCCACCGCGACCCAGCGTGGTGAGCTCGGTGCCGGCCAGCCGGATGGAGCCGGTCCGCCGTGCCCCCTTGGGCAGCAGGTCCATCACGGCCAGGCTGGTCATCGACTTGCCCGAGCCGGACTCCCCGACGATGCCCAGCGAGGCGCCGGGGGCCAGCTCGAAGGAGACCCCGGAGACCACCTCGACCTCGCCACGCGGGGTGTCGAAGACGACCGTCAGGTCGCGCACGTCCAGCAGCGCCGTCATCAGGCCGTCCTCACCCTCGGGTCGAGCAGGCCGTAGAGCAGGTCGACCACGATGTTGCCCACGATCACGAAGAAGGCCGCGAGCAGGGTCACCGCCATGATCACCGGCTGGTCGTTGCGGGCGATGGAGTCCGCGGCGAGCTTGCCGATGCCGTTGAGCCCGAAGACGGTCTCGGTGATCAGCGCGCCACCCATCAGACCGGCGAAGTCCATCGCGAAGATGGTGGCCACCGGGGTGAGCGCGGGGCGCAGCGCGTGGCGGCGGACCACCAGGGAGGAGGGCAGGCCCTTGGCCCGGGCGGTCCGCACGTAGTTCTCCCCCAGCGTGTCGATCACGTTGGCCCGGGTCAGCCGGGCGTACAGCGAGGCGTAGGCGAAGGAGAGCACCACCCAGGGCATCAGGTAGTTGGCGAACCACTGCCCGGGGTCGTCGGCGAAGTCGACGGCCTGCGGGAAGGGCAGCAGCTGCAGCTTCACCACCAGGACGTACTGCAGCAGCAGGGCCAGCACGTAGTTGGGGATGGAGATGCCGCCGAGGGCGAGCATCATCGCGCCGCGGTCCCACCAGCTGCCCTCCTTGAGGGCGCTGACCAGCCCGCCGACGATGCCGGCCAGCAGCCAGAGCACGGCCGCCCCGACGGCCACGGTGGCCGAGACCGGCAGCCGGTCCACGACCATGTCCCAGACCGGCAGGCTGTTCTGGAAGGAGTAGCCCAGGCACGGGGCGGCGCAGACCTGGCCGCCCTCGTAGGTGCGCCCGGCGAAGACCCCGGACAGGAAGCCCCCGAACTGGGTCCAGAAGGGCTGGTCCAGCCCGAGGTTGGACCGGATCTGGTCGATCCGCTCCACGGTGCAGTTCTTGCCGCAGATCTGCACCGCGGGGTCGGGCTGCAGCGCGAAGAAGATGACGAAGGTGAACAGGCTGACCAGGAAGAGCACGACGGCCATGCCCAGCAGCCGGGTGCCCAGGAGACGGAGCATCAGCGCAGCTCCCCGGAGTCGGTGAGGGTGCGGAGCCGGTCGCCCAGCACGGTGAAGGAGAACACGAGCAGGAACAGGCACGCGGAGGGGATGAAGAAGTAGGCCGGGTCGACGGCGTACCAGCTGGACGAGGTGGCGATCATCTGCCCCCAGCTGGGCGTGGGTGGGATGACCCCGATGCCCAGGAAGGACAGTCCGGCCTCGGTGCCGATGTAGCCGGGCACGGCCAGGGTGGTCATCACCACCAGGGTGGAGCGCAGGTTGGGCAGCACCTCGCGGAAGACGATGGTGAAGCCGCCGGCCCCCGAGGCCCGGGCGGCCTCGACGAACTCCCGCTGGGTGAGGCTGATGGTCTGGCCGCGGACGACCCGGGCCAGGTAGGGCCACCCGAAGACGGAGATCACCAGCACCAGCAGCGCCTGGCGGTTCTCCGCCGGCAGCGCGGAGAGCACCGCGATCATGAAGATCAGGGCCGGGAAGGCCATCAGGAAGTCCATCACCCGGGAGATGACCAGGTCCACCACTCCCCCGTGGAAGCCGGCCAGCAGCCCCATCACCACGGCCGTGGTGGTGGTCAGCGCGGTGGCGGCCAGGGCCACCCCCATCGAGACCCGGGCGCCGTAGACGATGCGGGCGAAGACGTCGCGGCCGCTGCCGGGCTCGACGCCCAGCCAGTGCTCGGCCGAGATGCCCCCGCCCCAGCCCAGCGGCAACCCGCCCAGGTTCGGGTCGATGGCCGCCTGGTCGAACTCGTAGGGTCCCCAGCCGCTCAGCCGCACCAGCAGCGGGGCGAACACCGCGGCCAGCACCACCACGGCGATGTAGCCGGCCGAGAGCACCACGGCGACGTCGGAGCGCAGCAGGCGCAGCAGCCGACCGCGGTGCCGCCCCGGCGGGGAGGAGGCACGCCCGGTGCGCTCCTCCCCGACGAGATCGGTCTTGGCCTCGAGGTCGAGACCGCTGGGGACAGCCACGCTCAGCCGACCTCGGGGTCGCGCAGGCCCACCAGCACGTAGTCGATGCCGCCGGTGGCCGCCCCGGGTGAGGCGAACAGACCGGTGACGTTCTCCCCGACCACGGTGACGCCGGCCTCCACGACCAGGGGCACGACCGGGGCCTTGCTCATCACCAGCTCGTCCAGCTCGCCCCAGGCCTGGTTGGCCTGCTCGGGGTCGGTGATCTGCTGGGTCTCCTCGATCGCGGCGTCGATCTCGTCGTCGTCGATCTGGGCCAGGTTGGAGTTGCCCTTCTCGGCGATGTTGTCGCCGTAGAACAGCGGCGGGATGAAGGTCGAGGCCGAGGAGGCCCAGTCCGGGCACCAGCCGGTGATCGCCGCGTCGTTCTGCTGCGAGGTCGTGCCGATGGTCTCGTAGTAGGTGGAGGTGTCGATCACATTGAGCTCGACGTCGATGCCGATCTCACCGAGGGCCTGCTGGACGGCCTCGCCCTGGGCCTGCATCTTCGGCTGGGCCCGGATGTCGAGCTCGAGCGGGAAGCCGTCGGGCACCCCGGCCTCGGCGAGCAGCGCCCGGGCGGCGTCCAGGTCGCGCGGGTAGAGGTCGAAGTCCTGGTGACCGGCGACGCTGGGCGGCAGGATCGTGGTGGCCACGGTGGCCAGCTGGTTGCCGCCGGAGGCGTTCTGGACCGCGGTCTTGTCCACGGCCAGGTTGATCGCCTGGCGGACGCGGACGTCGTCCAGGTGCTCCTTGGTGGTGTTCAGCCCCATGTAGGTGGTGCAGACGCCCTGGGGCTTGAAGACCCGCTCGGCGACCTGCGGGGTCTGCAGCCGGGCCACGGTGGAGGGCTGGACGGCGCCGCCGATGGCGTTGGCGTCCGCGCCCTGACCGGCCAGCAGCCGCTCGTCGATGGTGGCCACGTCGAGCCCGATGGTGAACTGCCAGCCGTCGGGCCTGGCCGTGCGCACCTCGTCGGTGGCCGGGTCCCAGGACTCGTTGCGCACCAGGGTCAGCGACTGGCCGGGCTGGTACGCCGACAGGTCGTAGGGCCCGGAGGCGATGATGTCGGTGAGGAACTCGTCGCCCTCGCCGGTGCCCTCGGGGAAGGGCGTGGTGTTGACCTGGCCCACCACCGCCGGGAAGTCGGGGAAGGGCGCCTTGAGGTGGAAGACGATCGTCGTGTCGTCGGGGGTCTCGATGGTCTCGAGGTCACCGGAGCGGTAGGGGCCCTGGTAGTCCTCGGGCGCGTCGATGGTCTGCTTGGCGTACGGCGAGCCGATCCCCAGCTCGGGGTCCCAGGCCCGGGAGATGCCGTGCTTGACCGCCTGGGAGGTGATCGGGGTGCCGTCGTCGAACTTGACGCCGTCCTTGAGGGTGAAGGTCCAGGTCAGGCCGTCCTCGGACACGGTGCCCAGGTCGGTGGCCAGGTCCGGCACCATCGCGGTGTTGTCCTCGGCGTTCCCCGGTGCGGAGGTGGTCAGCGTCCGGTACACCAGGCGGTAGAAGTTGTTGACGCCGCCGTCGAAGCCGCGAGCGGGGTCGAGGTAGGAGTAGTCGGCGTTCAGCAGCACCTGCACGGTGCCGCCCTGGGCGGGCTCGTCGGTGAGGGAGGCGGAACCGGAGGCGGGGTCGGGTCCGGTCCCACCACCACCACCTCCGCCGCAGGCGGTGAGGGTGGCGGCGACGGCGAGGGCCGCCGCGGCCAGCAGGGGTCGTCTCATGGTGCTTCTCCTTGGTCGGGCCGGTGTGGTGGTCAGGCGTCGGGCAGCCAGACGCGCATGGCGCCCGGCTCCCGGTTGCCCCAGGTGGCGTAGGGGACGAACACGACGCCGTGGTGGGGGTGGACGGGGTCGGCCGGCTCGTCCTCGTCGCGGTAGAGGCGGCCGGGGGTGGTGCGGCGCACCGAGACCGGGACGACGACGGCGTGGTCGGGACCGGGACGGATCCCCGCCGCGGACCCGGGGCCGAGCACCAGGTCCTCGACGTCGGCGTCGCTGTCGACCTGCTCGACGCAGTGGACGACCGCACCGCGCACCACGGCCCGGGAGCCGCGCAGGGCGTCCACCCGGGGGTCGGCGCGGACCAGGCGGGTGGGCTGGCGGAGCGCGACCTCGACCCCGTCACCGGCGGCCCAGACCCGCTCCAGCCGCAACCAGCCGTCGACCACCTCGGCGGGCACGACCTCACCACCGACCCGGACCTCGGTCAGCTCGGTCCAGGCGGGGACCCTGAGCACCAGGGCCACCGGGCGGTCGACCGCGCGGCGGACGGTGACGGTGAGGTGGGCGTCCCACGGGTAGTCGGTGCGCACGTCGAGGTCGAGCAGCGCGGTGTCCAGCGAGGCGCTGGTGAGCAGGGCCAGGGTGAGGGAGTCCTCGTCGAGCACGGCCAGGTGGTCCCCCAGCTCGGCGTTCCAGCGGACCACGTTCGGCGGGCAGCAGGGGCAGCCGAACCAGGGGCGCCGCAGCAGGTCACCACCGATCTCCGCACCGCTGCGCTGGACGTGGTCCGGGCGGCGCTGGAGGGGGTTGTCGTAGAAGAAGGCGGTGCCCTCGGCGGAGGTGCCCACGGCGTAGGCGTTGTAGAGCACCCGCTCCACCACGTCGAGCACGTCGGCGCGACCGGTGGCCAGGAACAGCCGCCAGCCCCACTGCATGGTGCCGATGGCGGCGCAGGTCTCGTTGTAGCCGCGCTCGGACGGGAGCTCGAAGCGGTCGCCGATCGCCTCGTCGCTGTGCCGCGACCCCAGCCCACCGGTGAGGTAGAGCTTGCTGGCCACCATGTCGTCCCAGAGCCGCTCGAGGGCGGCGAGCAGGTCGGCGTCCCCGGTCTCCAGCGCCACGTCGGTGGCACCGGCGCCGAGGTAGACCATCCGCACGGCGTGGCCGGTCACCGAGTCCAGCTCGCGGAGCGGGACGGCGTCCTGGAAGTACTCCGCGGAGAAGATCCGGTGGACCAGGCGACCCTCGCCGCGGCGGTCCACGAAGAGGCGGGCGAGCTCCAGGTAGTCCTCGACGCCGGTCTCGCGGTACAGCTCGACCAGAGCCATCTCCACCTCGGGGTGGCCGCAGTAGCCGGGTTCGCCGGCGGGGCCGTACCGCTGGACGGCGAGGTCGGCGAAGCGGCGGGCCACGCCCAGCAGCCGGTCGTCGCCCAGCCGGCGCCGCGCGGCCACCGCGGCCTGGACCAGGTGACCGAGGTCGTAGAGCTCGTGGCCCCAGGAGAGGTCGCTCCACGGCTCGGCGGGGACGTCGGGGGCCTGGTACCAGGTGTTGAGGTAGCCGTCGGGTCGCTGCGCCGCCGTGATCGCGGCCAGGGACTCCTCCCAGAAGGCGGTGAGCTCCGGCGTCGGCGCCTCGGCCAGGACGACCGCGACCCCCTCCAGCGTCTTGTACAGGTCGGTGTCGAGGAACGGGTAGCGCCCTCGGTAGCCCTCGGCGTCACCGTCGGGCAGCCGCCGGAAGTTCTCCAGGTTCCCGGCCAGACCGAGCTGGGTGACCGCGTGCGGGACGGTGGCCTCCCGGTTCAGCCGCTGCCAGCGTCCGAGCTCCCCCTCGGGGTGCAGGCGGACCGCGGGCCCGCCGACGCCGCGACCGCGGACCCCGCGGGCGGCCACCACGGGCAGCGTCGTCGCCGTTCCGGGCGTGGGTGGTGTCATCAGACCTCCTTGAGTGATCTGTGACATTACACCGCCACATGACGCGCGGGAAGAGTCAGGTGTTACAGCCGCGTTCCGTTGTCCGGGCGCCGCTCCCGAGGCCTGCCGGACCCGTCGACCGGTCAGGCAGGGAGCCTCACGGCCCGGGACGCACGACGGGTGCGGACCCGGAGGTCCGCACCCGTGAGGTGGTCAGCCGGCGTCCTCGACGCCGTCGCGCCCGGTCAGCCGGCGCAGTCGTAGCAGTACTCGTCGTTGCCGCGGTGCTCGGCGATCTGGCTGCGGTGGCGCACCAGGAAGCACCCGGCACAGGTGAACTCGTCGGACTGCTTGGGCAGCACCCGGACCGTCAGCTCCTCGTGGGAGAGGTCGGCACCGGGGAGCTCGAAGGACTCCGCCGCCTCCACCTCGTCCTCGTCGACCTTGCCCGAGTTCTTGTCGTTGCGGCGAGTCTTCAGCGCCTCGATGCTGTCCTCGCTGATCTCCTCGTCGGTCTTGCGAGGGGCGTCGTAGTCAGTCGCCATCGTTCCTTCCAGGGTCGTGTCCCGGCCCCTGTGACACAGGAGCACGCGGGGGCATGCATATCACACGGGACGAACTACCGACAGACCCGAGTTGTTCCCCTTCGGGACGGCTCGCCGCGTGGCGGTCGGGGTCCTTCGCGCAGGTGCTCGTGGTGGTGTCGCTCAGGCGCTGGCCGGGGCACCGCAGAGCGTGGGGCGGCCCGGCTCGCGGAGGTTGGGGCAGCAGTCGGCCGGGCAGGCGACCAGCCCGGGGCTGCCCCCCTCGACGACGCTCGGCGCAGCGGGTTCGGCCCGGGCGACGCTGGCCCGCTCCAGGGCCAGGTCCACCAGACCGGCGACGAAGGCCGGGTGCACGCCGGCGGTGGCGGCGCGCTCCATCCGCATCCCCAGCCGGTCCGCCGTCTCCCGCGCCTCGGTGTCGAGGTCGAAGATGACCTCCATGTGGTCGGAGACGAAACCGATCGGGGCCAGCACCACGCTGCGGACGCCCTCGGCGGCCAGCTCCTCGAGCCGGTCGTTGACGTCGGGCTCCAGCCACGGCTGGCTGGGCGGGCCGGAGCGGGAGCAGTAGACCAGCTCGAAGGGGTGCTCGTCCCCGCTCTCCTGGCGCAGCTGCCAGGCGATCTCCCGGGCCACCGACCGGTGCCAGTCGACGTAGGAGCCGGTGCTGCTGCGCGGCGGCGGCCCGGCGCTGTCGGCCATCGCGGTGGGGATGGAGTGGGTGACGAAGAGCAGGTGCGGCACCTCGTCGTCGACCCGGGCCACGGCCTCGCGGACGGCGGCCAGGTTGGCGTCGACGAACCCCGGGTGCTGGGCGTAGTGGCGGACCCGGTCCACCTGCAGCTCCGTGCCGGCGTCCCGCACCCCCGACCACGCGTCGAAGAGGTTCTCCCGGTACTGGCGGCAGGAGGAGTAGGAGGGGTAGGCGCTGGTGGTGACGGCCAGCACCCGGCGGTGGCCGTCGGCGGCGATCTCGGCCATCGTGTCGCCCAGCCAGGGGGCGGTGTTCCGGTTCCCCCAGTAGACGGGGACGTCCAGCCCGCGGCCGGCCAGCTCGCCGCGCAGCGCGGCCAGCAGGTCACGGCACTGGTCGTTGATCGGGCTGCGGCCCCCGAAGAGGAAGTAGTGCTCGCCGACCTCGGCCAGCCGCTCGTCGGGGATGCCCCGGCCGCCGGTGACCTGGCGCAGGAACGGCATCACCTCCTCCGGCGCCTCGGGCCCACCGAAGGACACCAGCAGCAGCGCGTCGTAGGGGGCGAGGGCTCGCGGGTCGGGGCGTGCGGACATGCTCAGGATCCTGCCAGACGGGTCCGAACGGCTCCCTCGCTCCCCGCGCCCGTCCGGACACAGCGGGCCGACCGCCCGCACGTCCCCGACGTCCTCGACCCGGCGGGGTAGGTTGAGCGCCAGATGATCCGGAGTGGGGGCAGGGCGATCGGTGCGCACGGCGCGGTCCCGGGGGATGACCCCGGACGGCGGGGCGCTGGTCGTGGTCACCGAGTCGGGTGAGGAACTGGCCGTCGCGGTCGACGACCGGCTGCGGGCCGTGCTCCGGCGCGACCGCCCCGGGCTGGCGCAAGTGGAGATGCTGATGGAGAGCGAACTGAGACCACGTGAGATCCAGGACCGGATCCGCGGCGGGGCCTCCGCCGAGCAGGTGGCTGAGGAGGCCGGCGTCGACCTCGCACGCATCCAGGCCTTCGCGGCGCCGGTGCTGGCCGAGCGCACCCACGTCGCCGCGCTGGCCCTGGCCTCCTCGGTGCGCCGTCGCGGCGAGCCGCTGGTCGGACGCAGCCTGCGCGAGGTCGTCACCGAGCAGCTGGTCAAGCACGGCCGCAGCACCCAGGACCTGCAGTGGGACGCCTGGCGCGAGGAGGACCGGCAGTGGCGGCTCTCGGCCACCCTCACCGAGGCCGGTGAGGATGCTCCCGCGCGGCGTGGTCTGTTCCGCTTCGACCTCAAGGCCCGCTTCACCACCGCCGACAACGACGACGCCCGCTGGCTGCTGGCCGAGCTGACCACCGCCCGCCGCACCTCCACCCCCGACCCGGACGGCGAGCCGACCGAGGACCTGGAGGACTCGCTGGCCCTGGTCCGAGCGCTGTCCCAGGGGCGTCCGCTGAGCGAGCCGGGGTTCCTGACCGAGGTCGACGAGGCCCGCGAGGACTCCGGCCCGATCTGGCGCCCCGGGGCCCCCCGGCACGACTCCGGACGCCTGCCCCGGCTGGCCCCGCCGGTCTCCCCCCGCCCCGCGGCGAGCGGCCCCACACCCGGCACCCCGGCCGCGCCCTCGCCGGCGGCTCCGTCCCCGGCAGCACCGTCCCCGGCCGCACCGGCCGAGGACGACCCGTACGACATCATTCCCGACGACCAGTCCGACCTCGACGTGCTCTACGAGATGCTCGGCGGCCTGCACGAGGACTCCGTCACCATCTACCCCGGGCTCTCCGACCCCCCGGTGGACGAGCCGGCCCCGGCCGAGCCGACCAGCCGGGCCGAGCGGCGCCGGCTGCGGCGTCGGCGACCCGACGCCGAGGACCAGGGAGCCGGCGAGGGGTCGGACGCGCCCGGACCCGAGGGCGCCACCCCGGCCGACCAGCCGGTGACCGACGGCGGGTCCGACGAGCGCACGGAGCCGCTGGAGGACCAGCGACCGCCGGACGTGGCCGCCACCACCACGGTGCAGGACGCGCCGTCCGGTGAGGCGGGGCAGGGCGGGGACGACATCGAGCAGCCCTCGCTGCTGGACGACGGCACCGAGCCGCGGAGCCCCGAGCCCCCGGCGAGGAAGCCGGGACGGCGCAAGCGCGCCAGCGTCCCCAGCTGGGACGAGATCGTCTTCGGCTCCCCCAAGCGCTGACCCGCGCCGGCAGGCCCGCACCTCGCTCCCCGCGGGCCACCGGAGGGTCCGGTCGACCTCCGGCTCAGTGCCCGCGGGCCACCGGACGGGTGGGGTCGCTGATCCAGTCGCTCCAGGAGCCGGCGTACAGGACGCCGTCCTCGCGGCCGGTCTCGGCCAGCGCCAGCACCGCCTGGGAGGCCGTCAGCCCCGAGCCGCAGTACAGCACCGCGCCGGGGGCGACGTCCGCGACCACCTCGTGCAGGGGTCCGGCGGGCAGCAGCCGCCCGTCCTCGCCGAGCAGCCGGCTCGAGGGCAGGTTCACCGCACCGGGGACGTGGCCGGCCACCGGGTCGATCGGCTCCTGCTCGCCGCGGTAGCGGGGCGCGGCGCGGACGTCGACCACCTGCACGCCGCCGGCCAGCGCCCCGGCCACCCCCTCGGCGTCCACCACCGGCAGCCGGGGCGGGCCGGCGACGAAGTCCCCGGGAGCGGGTGGCGTGCCGGGTCCGGTCTCCACCGGCAGACCGGCGTCCCGCCAGGCCGCGAACCCGCCGTCGAGCACCCGCACCGCGTCGTGGCCGGCGTCGCGCAGCAGCCACCAGAGCCGGGCCGCCCCGAGCAGGTGGCCGCCGTCCATCGCGACGACCGGGCGGCCGCGGTCCAGGCCGACCCGGCGCACCGCCTGCTCGAAGACCTCCGGGCGGGGCAGCGGGTGGCGGCCACCGCCGCCGCGGGCCCGCTCGCCGGTCGCGCTCAGCCCGTCCTCCACGTCGACCCAGCGGGCCCCGGGGACGTGGCCCTCGGCGAACGCGCCGGCTCCGTCGGGGCCCATCAGGTCGTAGCGGGCGTCCAGCACCAGCGGGCGGTCGGCCCCCGGCTGGTCGAGCTGCTCGACCAGCTCGGTGACCGTGATCATCCAGCGTCGGCTCATCGTTCCTCCTCGAAGGGCAGCGGGTCGGGGTGGCGGGCCGCGAGCGCGGTCGCCGCGGTCATCCGGCGCCGGTGGTGGCGACGGCAGAGCACCTCGTAGGTGACCTCGGGCGCGGGCCCGCCGGCGGCCTCCTGCTCGACGCGGGTGTCCCCCACGGCCACCTGCGAGCCCTCGGTGACCATCCGGCCGCCGGAGATGCGCGCGTTGTGGGTGGCCTCCTCACCGCACCAGCACAGCGGCCGGACCTGCAGGGTCTCCATCCGGTCGCAGAGCTCGACCAGCCGGGCCGAGCCCGGGAACAGCCGGGTCTGGAAGTCGCTGAGGATGCCGAAGGCGAAGACGTCAAGCTGCAGGTCGTCGACCACCCGGGCCAGCTGGTCGACCTGGGCCGGGCTGTAGAACTGGGCCTCGTCGCAGACCAGGTAGTCCACCCGGTGCCCCGACGTCAGCCGGCCCACCACCCAGGTCCAGAAGTCCAGGTCACCGGTGACCTCGGTGGCCGGCTGCTCCAGCCCGAGCCGGGAGGAGATGGTGGCCGCACCGGCCCGGTCGTGGCTGGTGAACAGCGCCCCGCGGCGTCCGCCCAGGGTGTGGGTGTGGTCCATCTGCAGGGCCAGGGTGGACTTGCCGCAGTCCATCGGTCCGGTGAAGAAGATCAGCTCGGGCACGGGTCGGGGGCTCCAGGGGTCGCGGCGGGCGGGGGTGGCGGCGGGTCAGTCCACCAGCAGCGGCACCAGCATCTCGGCCGGGGTGAGCGAGCCGTGCATGCCCACCAGGCTGAGCTCGCGGTCCTGGCTGCGGGTCATCACCGCTCCCCCGCCGCGCATGGCCACCAGCACGTCGCCGAACCGGAGCCGGACCCGGTCGTCCCCGCCGCCGAACCAGCCCTCGTCGAAGGCCTCGTCGCGGGTGCGGACCCAGGCCTGGTCCCCCAGCCGGTCCCGCCACCGGGCGGCGACCTCCGCGGCCGGGGCCACCCCGGTGTAGAGCTGGCGGAGCCGGCCCTCCCCGGCCATCAGGTGCACCCCCGCCATCAGGTCGGGCTCGTCCTCGACCACCAGCTGGTCGACCCAGGCCACGTCGACCATGCCGTGGTCGCCGGTGATCACCAGCCGGACGTCGTCGGGCAGGGCGGCGCGGAGCCGGGCGCAGAGGGCGTCGATGCGGATCAGGTGGCGCAGCCACTGGGAGGACCGGCTGCCGTGGACGTGCCCGGTGTGGTCCAGCTCGCGCTCGTAGCCGTAGACCAGGGTGCGCTCACCGGCGACCGCGCGCTGGGTGATGAGCTCGATCCGGCGGTCCTCGTCGCGCTCGTCGTCCAGGCCGAAGAACTCCGGCCCGCGGAGCGCGGCGAAGGTGAGCCCGCTGCCGCGGAACCGGGAGGGGGCCACGCTGGAGACGGTCACCGGGCGGGTGCCGCCGCGGCCGTCCTCACCGGTCCGCAGCGTCTCGAAGACCGTCGGTCGGGGCTGCATCTCCCGCGGGGTGACCGCGGAGTCCCAGACCAGGGCGTTGAGCACCTCGTCGGTGTGCGGGACGCGGAAGCTGTAGCCGGCCATCCCGTGGCAGCCCGGGGCCAGCCCGGTGCCCAGGGAGGTGAGGCTGGTCACCGTGGTGCTGGGCACGCCGGCGGTGATCGAGCGGCCGCCGGGGAGCAGCGAGTGCAGGTAGGGGACGTCGTGGGCCACCGAGCGCAGCAGGTCCCAGCCCAGGCCGTCCACCAGCATCACCACCCAGCGCTGGCCCTCGGGCAGACCGGTCTCGTCGGTCTCCAGCGCCCGTCCGGGACCGAGGTCGACGCCCAGCCGCCCGGCCAGGGCGGGCAGCAGGTCGGCGAGGCTGCGTCGTCCGTGCGCCGGCAGCACCATCTCGGGCAGCGCGGGCACCCTCAGCGACCGCCCCGCGAGGCGCCCACCACGCCGCTGGCCCGCTGCAGGGCGGTGGCGAAGGAGACCAGCCGCTCGATCTGGGGCGCGCCGTCGGCGGCCACGCTGGCCCGCAGCGTCAGGTCCTCGCTGGACAGGGTGCCGGTCAGGCCGTGCTCGGCGGTGCACTGCGGGTCCTCGCAGCCGGCCGGCTCGAGCTCGATCCGGCGGACGGTCCCCCAGCCGACGTTGAGCCAGGCCTCGGTGACCCCACCGGCCGGTCGCTCCGAGCCGGGCCGCCAGCCGGCCGGGTCGGCCACCACCTTGGTCAGGGCCACCGCGGTCAGCCCGGAGAGGCTGATGGACTCGATGGAGAGGATGGCCTGCTGGCCCTGGTCCGCGGCCGGGCCGGAGTCGGCCGGCTGGTCGGGGTGGGCGGGGGCCTCGTCGGTGTGCACCAGCACCAGGCGCGTCGGCGTCAGCACCAGCACCGTGAGGTGGCGGTGGATCTGGTCGTGGGTGAAGGTCGGCTCGAGGTGCAGGCAGTAGGCCTCGATCTGCTCCCCACCGACCCCGTCGGCCACCGCGTCGGCGATCAGGGCCGGGAAGTAGCCGCTGGCCGCGATCTCGTCCGACAGCTCCGCGGCCAGGGTCGTGCTGGTGCTCATGCCGGCCATCCTCGCACGCCCGACGGGTCGTGACGGCTCAGAGCGCACGCACCTGTGGGTCGCGCACCTCACGGGTCGGGAGCACCGAGATGCGGGCGCCGAGCACGGCCACGTCGCGGACCGAGGCCAGGCACGGGGTGAGCACCACCTCGTTGAGCTGGGGCAGCTGGTCGGCCATCTCGGCCACCCGGTGCAGCAGCTCCTCCACCCGGTTGACGTCCACCCCGCGGCTGCGGCCCAGACCGAACAGCAGCGGCGCGGCCTTGAGCGAGCGGACCATCGCCGCGGCGTCGGCGTCGGTCAGCGGCGGCACCCGGTGCACCACGTCCCCCAGCATGTCCGAGGGGATCCCGGCCAGACCGAGGGAGATCACCGGCCCGTAGTCGGGGTCCTCGAGCGAGCGGACGGCCAGCGCCACCCCGGCCGGCATCATCGCCTGGATCACCGGCTCGGCCAGGTGCTGGTCGTCCATGGTGCCCAGCTCCAGCTCGCTGACCAGCCGGCCCAGGTCGGCCCACGCCTCGGCCAGCTCCTCGGCGTCGTCGAGGTGCCGGTGGACGCTGGCCAGGTCCGGGCGCCCGCGCACCGACACGGAGGTGGCCTTCAGGACCACGTCCCAGCCGAGCCGCTCGGCCACCGCGACCGCCTCGGGCAGGGTCCGCACCCGGTAGCGCGGGACCGAGCGGATGCCGAAGGCCCGCAGCAGGGCGGTGGACTCGTCGTCGGTCAGGGTCCGGCCCTCGGGGCTGTCGGTGAGGACGTCGTGCACGATCCGCCGGGCATCGTCGACCTCCAGCTCCAGCATCGGCACCGCACCGGGGTCCCGGGCCCGCCAGTGGGCGTAGGCGGAGACGGCGTTGAGGGCGGTGAGCGCGTCGCCGTAGCTGCGGTAGGTGGGCAGCTGGCCGGGGCCGTCGGGTCCGGCCGCGCGCCGGGCCACCCGGGCGAAGTCGACGAAGACCCCCACCAGCGGCTTCACCGTGGTGTCGGCCAGCGCGGAGAGACGGTGGTGGGCCTCGCTGGCCAGCGTGTCCACCACGGCCACCACCACGCAGAGCACCGAGTCGGTGGTCGGGTCGTCCAGGGCCCGCGCGGCCTCCGCGGCGATGGTGGCGGCGTCCACGTCGGTGGGCAGGGCCACCGGCTCCTGCGGGGTCAGCCCCAGCCGGGCGGCGGCGGCGGTGGCCTGGGCGGCCAGGGTGGCGTCGTTGGTGATCACCCGCACCCGGGGGCCGGCCGGCAGCGGCTGGCGGCTGAGCAGCTTGGCCACGTCGTACATCGCGTCCCGGCGCTCGCACACGATCACGCCGGACTGGCGGAACAACGAGTCCACCGCCTGTGGGGAGGCCACCGGGTGCGTGCTCGTCTCGGGCAGGGCGACGTCGCCGGCCGGTCGCAGCGAGCGGCTCGGGGAGAACACCACCACCGGCTTGCGCCGGGACAGCCGGCGCACGATCCGGGTGAACTTGCGCGGGTTGCCGATCTTGTCCAGCGACAGCAGGCAGACCGAGGTGCGCTCGTCGTCCTCCCAGAACTGCATCACGTCGTTGCCGGTGACGTCGGAGTAGGCACCGGTGGAGAGGAAGCTGGAGATGCCGACGTTGTGCTCCAGCGCCGCCGAGAGCAGCACCACCCCGACGGCCGCGGACTGGCAGAACAGCCCCACCCGGCCGGTACGGGGCATCGGCGCGGGGGTGGCGTTGAGCCGGTGGGCGTCGTCGGTGTTGACCAGCCCGAGGGTGTCCGGTCCGAGGGCGCGCAGCCCGTAGGCCCGGGCCAGCCCGACCACCGTGCCGCTGGAGTCGTTGCCGCGGCTGCCGCTGAGCACCAGCATCCCCTTGGCGCCGTGGTGGGCGACGTCGATCACCACCCCGCCGAGCTCGGTCTCCGGCACCGCCACCACCGCGAGGTCGACCGGGTCCTCGACCTCGCCGATCGAGGCGACCGTGGTCACCCCGTGCACCGGCTGCTCGTCGGTGCTCACCGCCACCAGCTCCCCGGTGAACCCGGACCTGGTGAGGGAGTCCGCGAACGGCTGCAGCCGACCGGCCGGGCCGAGCAGCACGGTGCGCTCGGGCGTCAGCAGCCGCCGGATGGAGTTGCCCTCGGCCCGGTGCTCGCGGCGCTCCATCACCCCCACCGAGGTGTCGGTGGGCAGGATCGGGAAGTCCACCATCACCACGCCGTCCTCGAACTGGCGGCTGACCCGGTAGCCGGCGTCGGTGAAGACCCGCACCATGGCCCGGTTCTGGGGCAGCACCTCGGCGGTGAAGCGGGTGATGCCGCGCTCGCGGGCCGCCTCGGCCAGGTGCTCCAGCAGCAGCGGCCCGACCCCACGGCCCTGCTGGGAGTCCTCGACCAGGAAGGCCACCTCGGCCTCGTCGTTCTCGAGGCGGTCGAAGCGCCCGACCGCGATCATCTGGTCGCGGACGGTGAGGATGAGCGCGGCCCGGTTGACGTAGTCGACGTGGGTGAAGCGGCGCACGTCGCGCGGGCTGAGCACCGGGTAGGGGGCGAAGAAGCGGAGGAACTTCGACTCCTCCGAGACGCGGGCGTAGAAGTCGGTGAGCAGCCGGCCGTCGTCGGGGCGGATCGGGCGCAGCCGGGCGGTGCCCCCGTCGGAGAGCACCACGTCGGCCTCCCACTCGGCCGGGTAGCCGACGGGCAGCGCGGACTCCTCGGCTGGCACGACAGCCATGCTAGTGGTGCCCCCGGACGCTCCACCGCTGCGCCGCACCGGGACGGCGGGGGCGCGTCGCCCGGGTCCGTTAGGGTCGGCAGCATGACGGAACGTCCCTTCATCGCCGCTCGTCTCGAGGACCGCATCAACAACTCCCTGAACGGGGTGCTGCGACGTCTCGGGTGGCGGGAGAAGGTGGTCGGCTACACCGGCTACGGCAACCGCGAGTTCGTCCGCGTGCTGGCCCGGGTGGTGCTCACCCCCACCGACGAGGTGGTGCCGCTGCCGGTGGCCGAGACGCTGGACCGGCGCGGCTGGCGCAACTTCTTCAACGCCCCCGTGGTCCGCGCCGAGGTGACCGTCCGGACCGGGGAGCGGGTCAGCACCGCGGTGGTCAGCCGCAACGGCTACCTGGACCTGCGCATCCTCGAGCACGGCATGGAGCCGGGCTGGCAGACCGTCACCATCCAGACCGAGGGGTCCGACCCCTGCGAGGTCGAGGTGATGGTGCTCGACGACGAGGAGACCTTCGGGGTGGTCAGCGACATCGACGACACCGTGATCTCCACCTCGCTGCCCCGCCCGCTGCTGGCGTTCTGGAACACCATCGTGCTGCAGGAGTCGGCGCGCCAGCCGGTGGCCGGGATGGCCGACATGTACCGCGAGCTGCTGGCCGAGCACCCCGGCGCCCCGGTGGTCTACGTCTCCACCGGCGCCTGGAACACCGCGGGCACCCTGAACCGCTTCCTCGGCCACCACTCCTTCCCCCGCGGCCCGCTGCTGCTCACCGACTGGGGGCCGACCAACACCGGCTGGTTCCGCAGCGGCCCCAAGCACAAGCTCGAGTGCCTGTTCGCCCTGGCCCACGACTTCCCGCGGATCTCCTGGGTGCTGGTCGGCGACGACGGTCAGCACGACCCGACGCTGTACAACCAGTTCGCCGCGCGCTTCCCCGACCGGGTGCGCGTGATCGGCATCCGGGAGCTGACCCCGGCCGAGCAGGTGCTGGCCCACGGCACGCCGGTCACCCGGCTGGACGAGCAGCAGACCTCCGGGCAGCGGGGCGCGGCCATCGAGGTCCGGGCCCCCGACGGCCGCGGTCTGCTGCCGCTGCTGCGCCGGGGCCTGAGCGAGCCCGCCGGTTCCCGGCGCTGACCCGTCCCGGCACCGCGCCGCCCGCGGACGGCGACGGCCCGGCTCCGCGTCCCGCGTGCCTGTCGGCCGAGGACGTCCGGAGCGGGGACAATGGGCGGGCGCGCGCCTGCCCGGGTGCGTGAGCCCTTGATCAGGAGCACCACTGTCCATGGCCCGTACCAAGGCGCCCGCCGACGCGAGCGACGACGACTTCACCGAGCGGATCCTCGACGTCGACGTCTCCTCGGAGATGCAGACGAGCTTCCTGGAGTACGCCTACTCCGTCATCTACAGCCGGGCCCTGCCCGACGCCCGTGACGGTCTGAAGCCGGTCCAGCGCCGCATCCTCTACACGATGGACGCGATGGGTCTGCGCCCGGACCGCGGCCACGTCAAGTGCGCCCGGGTGGTGGGCCAGGTGATGGGTCTGTACCACCCCCACGGGGACGGCGCGATCTACGACGCCCTGGTCCGCACCGCCCAGCCGTGGACGATGCGGCTGCCGCTGGTGGACGGCCACGGCAACTTCGGCTCGCCGGACTCCGGCCCGGCCGCGATGCGCTACACCGAGTGCCGGATGGCCCCGGCGGCGCTGGCGATGACCTCCGGGCTGGACCGCGACACCGTCGACTTCCGGCCCAACTACGACGGCAAGGAGCGCGAGCCCAGCGTCCTGCCCGCCGCCTTCCCCAACCTGCTCGTCAACGGCAGCAGCGGCATCGCGGTGGGGATGGCCACCAACATCCCGCCGCACAACCTGGTCGAGGTGGTGCAGGCGCTGCGCCACCTCCTGGTGCACCCCGACGCGGGGCTGGAGACCCTGATGCGCTTCGTGCCCGGACCGGACCTGCCGGGCGGGGGCAAGATCGTCGGGCTGGACGGCATCCGCGAGGCCTACGCCACCGGCAAGGGCTCCTTCCGGATGCGGGCCGGGGCCCGGATCGAGCAGACCTCGCCGCGGCGCAAGGGCATCGTGGTCACCGAGCTGCCGCTGGCGGTCGGGCCGGAGAAGGTGATCGAGCAGCTGAAGAAGCTGGTGCAGGCCAAGAAGCTGCAGGGCGTCGCCGACGTCAAGGACCTGACCGACCTGGCCCAGGGCACGCGGCTGGTGATCGAGGTCAAGAACGGCTTCAACCCCGAGGCGCTGCTGGAGCAGCTGTACCGCTCCACCGCGCTGGAGACGTCCTTCGGGATCAACTCGGTGGCCCTGGTGGAGGGCCAGCCGCGGACGCTGCCGCTCAAGGACCTGCTCGAGGTGTACCTGGCCCACCGGCTCGAGGTCACCCTGCGGCGCACCCGCTTCGACCGGGACAAGGCGGTGGACCGGCTGCACCTGATCGAGGGGCTGCTGATCGCCATCCTCGACATCGACTCGGTGATCGCGGTGATCCGCCGCTCCGACGACTCCGGTGCGGCCCGGGCGTCGCTGATGGAGGTCTTCGAGCTGACCGAGGCCCAGGCCACCTACATCCTGGACATGCAGCTGCGACGGCTGACCCGCTTCTCCCGGATCGAGCTCGAGGCCGAGCGGGACCGCCTGACCGAGGAGATCGAGGCGCTCAACCGGGTGATCGAGGACGAGTCCGTGCTGCGTCAGACGGTCTCCGACGAGCTGGCCGACGTGGCCAAGCAGTTCGGCACCCCGCGCCGGACCGTGCTGCTGGCCTCCAGCGGCGTCACCGCCACCAGCTCGGCCACCCCGCTGGAGGTGGCCGACGACCCGTGCTGGGTGCTGCTGTCCAGCTCCCGGCTGGTGGCCCGCACCAGCAGCGGCGACGAGCTGCCCACCGGCGGGGACCGCGCCTCCCACGACGTGGTGGTCAGCCGCGTCCGCACCACCGCTCGCGGGGAGGTCGGCGTGCTGACCTCGGCCGGCCGGCTGGTGCGGGTGCAGGCCCTGGACCTCCCGCAGCTCCCGGCCACCGCCTCCGCCCCGAACCTGCAGGGCGGGGTGCCGCTGGGCGAGCTGGTCCTGCTGGATCCCGGGGAGTCCGTGCTCGGGCTGACCAGCCTCGACCCCTCCTCCCCCGGGCTGGCCCTCGGCACCCGCCAGGGCGTGGTCAAGCGGGTCAACCCCGAGCTGCTCGGCAAGGACGCCTGGGAGGTGATCAGCCTGCGCGAGGGCGACGAGGTGGTCGGCGCGGTCGAGCTCGGCGACCCCGACCGCCAGGAGCTGGTCTTCGTCACCAGCGACGCCCAGCTGCTGCACTTCCCCGCCTCGGTGGTGCGGCCGCAGGGACGCACCGGTGGCGGCATGGCCGGCGTCAAGCTCGCCCCCGGCGCCGGCGTGGTCTTCTTCGGCGCCGTCGGCGAGGACGCCGACGTGGTCACCGTCGCGGGCAGCTCCAGCGCGCTGCCGGGCACCGACGTCGGCTCGGTGAAGGTGACCCCGCTGGCGGTCTACCCCGGCAAGGGGCGCGCCACCGGCGGGATGCGCTGCATGCGCCTGCTCAAGGGCGAGGACGTCCTGCTGTCGGCCTGGGTGGGCGAGGCCCCCGCGGCGGCCGCCGCCTCCGGGGCGCCGGTGGAGCTCCCGGCTCCGGACCCCCGTCGCGACGGCTCCGGTCAGCCGGTCAGCCAGCCCCTGGCCGGCATCGGGTCTCGCCGCTGAGCGGTGGGCGGCCGTCGCCCGGGGACCTGGCTACAGTCGGCGCCATGCAGCAGAGCACGACCCCCGGCCCCGGTTTCGACGACCTGCTCGAGGCCAACCGCCGCTACGCCGCCTCGGCGGAGGTGTCCGGCTTCGACGGCATCGCGCGGGCCGGCGTCGCCATGGTCACCTGCATGGACTCCCGGATCGACCCGCTGGCCATGCTGGGTCTGACCCACGGCGACGCGAAGATCCTCCGCACGCCCGGGGCGCACCTGACCCCCGACGCCCTCGTCGGCTGCGTCCTCGCGGTGCAGCTGCTCGGCGTGGACCGGATTATGATCGTCCCCCACACCCGGTGCGCCATGGCCAGCGGGACCGACGAGGAGATCGTCGAGCGGATCCGGGACGCCACCGGCCTCGACGTCGACGGGCTGGACATCGGGGCCGACCCCGACCAGCGCGGACGTCTGGAGGCCGACCTGGAGCAGCTCCGCTCCCACCCGCTGATCACCGGCCGGGCCGCCGTGGGCGGCTTCCTCTACGACGTCGACTCCGGCCTGCTGGAGCAGGTGGACTGACCCCCGGCCCGGGCCGCCTCTCTCGCACCCCGGCCGCCCGGCCCTCGGCTGCGTCTCGCGTCCCCGCCGGCCGCCTCCGACGGCCAGTGGCCCCGAGATGTCGTCAGCGCCCGGCTGGAGGCGACCGGACGAGGAGAGTCGCCACCCTCCGCGGAGCCCTGCGACGAGGGCGTTCCGGGGAGTCGCAGAAGTTCTTGGCTGGCTCTTGGGTAGTGAAACGTTGCATGCGTGCATACTCGGTCGTGCCGGCGAGGGACCCGTGAGGGTCCCTCGCCGGACCAGCGTCCGGCCTCGGTGCGTGGTCCCGGCCGCACCAGACGCGGCCAGCCCGGTGGGGTCCGCGACCCGGCTCAGGCGTCGATGCGCTCGGCGTCCAGGGCGTAGGCGCCGTCGACGATGAACTCCTTGCGGGGGGCCACCTCGTCACCCATCAGGATCTCGAAGGTGCGCTCGGCCGCGGCCGCGTCGTCGATGGTGATCCGGCGCAGGGCGCGTCGGCGCGGGTCCATCGTGGTCTCGGCCAGCTGGTCGGCGTCCATCTCCCCCAGCCCCTTGTAGCGCTGCGGCTCGCTGAAGCGCAGGCCCTTCTTGGTCAGCTCGGCGGCCTTGCGCTGGTACTCGGCGTCGGAGTAGGTGTAGACGTACTTCTCCTGGCCCTTGCGCGGGTTGCTCAGCTCGAAGCGGTGCAGCGGCGGCACGGCCGTGTAGACCCGCCCGGCCTGCACCAGCGGACGCAGGTAGCGGAAGAACAGGGTGGCCAGCAGGCAGCGGATGTGGGCGCCGTCGGAGTCGGCGTCGGCCATGAAGATGATCTTGCCGTAGCGGGCCGCGTCCAGGTCGAACGAGCGGCCGGTGCCGGCCCCGACCACCTGGATGATGTTGGCGCACTCGGCGTTCTTGAGCATGTCCCCCACCGAGGCGCGCTGCACGTTGAGGATCTTGCCGCGGATGGGCAGCAGCGCCTGGAACTCCGAGCTGCGGGCCAGCTTGGCGGTGCCCATGGCCGAGTCGCCCTCCACGATGAACAGCTCGCTGCGCTCGGTGTCGGTGCTGCGGCAGTCAGCCAGCTTGGGCGGCAGCGAGGAGGACTCCAGGGCGTTCTTGCGCCGCTGGGCCTCCCGGCTGGCCCGGGCCTGGACCCGGGCGCGGGAGGCGTTGACCACCTTCTCCAGCACCGCGCGGGCCTGCGCCTTCTCCTCCCGCTTGCTGGAGGTGAGGAACTCCCTGAGCTCGGACTCCACCACCTTGGCCACCAGCCGGCTGACCGCCGGGGTGCCCAGCACCTCCTTGGTCTGGCCCTCGAACTGGGGCTCGTCCAGGCGCACCGTGACCACCGAGGTCAGCCCCTCCAGGGCGTCCTCCTTGGTCACCTCCTCCCCCGACTTCAGCAGCCGGGTGCCCTCCAGCACCTTGCTGACCGTGCGGGTCAGGGCCCGCTCGAAACCGGTGACGTGGGTGCCGCCCTTGGGCGTGGCGATGATGTTGACGAAGGAGCGGGTGAGGGAGTCGTAGCCGGTGCCCCAGCGCAGCGCGACGTCGACGTCGAGGGTGCGCTCGACGTCGGTCGGGTTCAGGGCGCCGGAGTCGTCCAGCATCGGCACGGTCTCGGTGAAGGTGTCGCGCCCCTGCAGCCGGACGGTGTCGGTGATCGCCCGGTCCGGGGCCAGGAACTCGCAGAACTCCGCGATGCCGCCGTCGTGGCGGTGCACCTCGGTGACCGGCTCGCCGGACCGGGCGTCGGTGATCACCAGGGCCAGCCCGGGGACCAGGAAGCTGGTCTGGCGGGCCCGGGAGGTCAGCTGCTCCAGGTCGAGCTCGGAGCCGGGGTGGAAGATCTGGCGGTCCGGCCAGTAGCGGACGCGCGTGCCGCTGGCGCCCTTCTTCGCCCGGCGCAGCTTCTCCAGCGAGCCGCCGGGGGTGAAGGGGGCGTCCGGTCCGTCGCCGGCGAAGGTGCCCGGCACCCCGCGCCGGAAGGACATCCCCCAGGTCGCCGAGGCCCGGTCGACCTCGACGTCGAGACGGGCCGAGAGCGCGTTGACCACCGAGGCGCCGACGCCGTGCAGACCGCCGGCGGCGTTGTAGGAGCCGCCGCCGAACTTGCCGCCGGCGTGCAGCTTGGTGAAGACCACCTCGACGCCGCTGAGCCCGGTCCGCGGCTCGCGGTCCACCGGGATGCCGCGGGCGCGGTCGACGACCTCGATCGAGCCGTCGGGCCCGAGGGTGACGTCGATCTGCTCCCCGAAGCCGCCCAGGGCCTCGTCCACCGCGTTGTCGATGACCTCCCACAGGCAGTGCATCAGCCCACGGGTGTCGGTGGAGCCGATGTACATCGCCGGGCGCTTGCGGACCGCCTCCAGACCCTCCAGCACCAGCAGGTGACGTGCCTCGTAGTCGCGGGTGTCGGTGGTCAGGGGCTCGCGTCGCTCGGGCACCGGCCCACGATAGCCAGCCCTCCCAGCCCGGCCCGGAAGCCGCGCGGCACGTCCGTCCGGTGACAACTGTGCAACAGGTTGGTGGTGGCTGGCCGGGATGCTGGGGGCGGGTATGTAGTCTCGTCGTACTCGGCTGCAGCGGGGTGGAACAGGATGGCCCGCCTGCATGTTGACATCAGCGGGTCACACCGGTGGACCACTGAGACAATGGGTAGGACCCAGAGTGAAAGAGAGGCCTCACGTGAGCACAACTGTGATTGACGACGCCCCCGCTCTCAACGCGGGCGATCGTTGCGACCGCTGCGGCGCCCAGGCCTACATGAGGGTCACCCTCGCCAGCGGAGGTGAGCTGTTGTTCTGCGGCCACCACGGCAAGGAGCACGCCGACCGTCTGAAGCAGGTCGCGCTGAACATCCAGGACGAGACCAGCAAGCTGAGCTGATCTCCCACACGCTGAGAGGGCCCCGTGCGATCCGCGCGGGGCCCTCTTCGCGTCCACGGGGCACCTACCGGAGCCGGACGTCCCGACGGGCTCGGTGCCGGTGGGTGAGCCAACCACCGGCCTGACGACGTGGTCGCGCCGCGGAGCCGCCTCCCCCCGCGCACCAGCAGCACACCCGACCCCGGTGCCGTGCCCGCCACGACCCGCCGACGAGGGGCGCGCCGGGCTGCGCGGACGGTGCGCGGTCGCGGGGACGACTCAGCGGGCGTCGATCGAGCAGGCGACCGTCCCGCCGGGGAGCCGCGAGCGGTTCGCGGCGACCCAGTGGTAGGCGCGTCGGGCCAGCGCGTCGACGGGCCTCGTCGTCATCAGCCGCCCGACCAGGCGCCAGGGCAGCGGACCGGTGCGGAGGATCGCCGCGAAGGCCCGGTGGCCGTACTCGACACGGCCGTCGGGGTGGACGTACGGCATCTCCACCATCGCTCGGTCCTCGTCGACGCCCAGCGCCGCGAGGTCGGCCGACTGCACGGTGGAGCGGTCGATGTCGACGCCCAGCCGCGGCACCAGCGCGGCGGTGCGCGTGCAGAACCCGCAGTCGGCGTCGTTGAGCATGAGTCCTCGGTCCATGCCTCGAGGCTACGCGGGCGTCCTCAGCAGACCGGGCGCGCGGACGGGTGACGGACATCTCCCGTCCCACCCGTCACATCCGACCGCGCAGCGCTGTCCTGGACAGTGAGACCCCGCACGGGATCGAGATCTGGAGGATCGTCCATGTTCCGTACCCCACACGTCCTCGTCGTCGGTGGCGGCTACGCAGGCTTCTACGCCGCGTGGCACCTCGAGAAGCGCCTCAAGCCGTCCGAGGCGTACGTGACGATCCTCGATCCCCGTCCCTACATGACCTACCAGCCGTTCCTGCCGGAGGTGGCTGCGGGTTCGATCGAGGCGCGCCACGTGGCCGTGTCGCTGCGCCGGCACCTGCGGCGGACCACCGTGCTCGCCGGACGTGCGACGTCCATCGACCACGCCAGCAGGGTCGTCCACACCCGGATGAACGACGGGCGGGAGGTGGACCTGTCCTACGACGTCGTGGTGGTCACCGCGGGAGCCGTCACCCGGACGCTGCCCGTGCCGGGCATCGCCGAGGTGGCGTTCGGGCTCAAGCACGTCGAGGAAGCCGTGGCGATCCGCGATGCGTTCCTCACCGCGCTCGACCGAGCCGCTGCCCTGCCGAAGGGGCCGGCGCGCACGAAGGCCCTGACCGTCACGTTCGTCGGGGGTGGCTTCGCCGGTGCCGAGGGGTTCGGGGAGCTGTTGAGCCTCTCGCGCGCCGCCCTGAAGAGGTACCCGGAGATCTCCGCGGACGAGGTCCGCTTCCACCTGGTGAAGGCGAGCGAGCGCATCCTGCCCGAGGTCCGCGCCACGACCGGCGCGCGGGTGGTCCGGTCGCTCGAGCGCAGGGGCGCCCGCGTCCACCTCAGGACGACCGTCACCTCGGCTGTCGGGGGCGAGGTCGTGCTGTCCTCGGGCGAGCGCTTCGAGTCCGGACTGGTCGTGTGGACGGCCGGGACCGCGGCCAACCCGGTCATCTCCAAGCACACCGACCTGCCCGTCAACCAGCGCGGCCTGGTCGTCGTGCGCCCTGACCTCCGCGTCGGCACGGTCGACCACCCGGTGCTGGACGCCTGGGCGGCGGGCGACGCCGCCGCGGTGCCGGACCTGACGCGCACCGCGTCCCCGCCCTACGTCTACACGGTGCCCAACGCGCAGCACGCCGTCCGACAGGGACGACGGCTCGCCCGCAACATCACCAGGACGCTCCGGGGGTCGGAGCCCCGGCCGTACCGCCACCGCAGTCTCGGGACCGTCGCGACGCTGGGACTGGGGACGGGGGTGTTCGAGGCCGGGCCCGTGGTCGTCACCGGACTCGGCGGCTGGCTGATCCACCGGGGGTACCAGGTCCTGGCCATCCCCACCTGGGAACGCAAGATCCGGGTCGCCTTCGTCTGGCTGACCGCGTTCTTCCTGGGACGCGACATCGTGTCGCTGACCTCGGTCCAGCAGCCTCGGCACGAGTTCGTCAGCGGCGGCCGTCCCGAGCGTCGTCCGCAGCTGGAGCAGCAGGTCAGGCACGTCGCGTGAGCGGTGGGCCACGGGGCCGACCCCGGATCCTCGACCCGGAGGTGGATGACGCGGCGGTGGCGTAGGGATGCACCGGGCCCTCCGCCGTCGACCACGGGCAGGGTGCGGACGGATCTGCGTCCGCCGTCGACGCCTCGCCGGGAGGCGGCACCGCATCCCGCTGGCGTCCGGGCACGGGCGCCAGCGGCACGGCTGAACCTGGCGACCGGCCGCACCCCTCCCGATCGCTCAGTGGCGTGCGATCGAGGAACGATCCCTGGCCCCGTCCTTCCGGAGGCCGGCCGTGCCGTGAACGGCTTGTCGGTGGCTCACCACACCAGCACGACGTCGGGTGCAACCCGGGTGCGGAGCGAGTGCTGCGCCCGGAGCACGACGAGGTCGGACCCCCTTCTGCGGCTGCTGCTCGCGCGCGTCCACCGCCCGACGGGTGGACCCTGCGAGATCCGGGCGTCACCTGAAGACATCGGTAGGTCCGGGTGCTGGACGGTTCCGCCTCCGGACATCGCCCCAGGTGCCCTCGACGACCTCCTGCTGTGAGGCTGCTCTCACCGCGGCCGCGATGCACCAGTCAGGCTCACGATCGAGGTCCCACGACGGTCAGAGGTGGTGAGGGGGTTGCCCCTCACACCATCGAGGAGGCACACATGACGACACTGGGTGGAGCACGGTGCGAACCGTGCGACAGCCGCAGCCCGGTCCGGGGAGCCCGGCGATGACCGGGACCCGCTCCGCCCGGTCGGTGACGGTGCGTCCCACGTCCCTCCCGCCCCGGTACGAGCACCCTCCAGGGTTCCTGAGCAGGGCGCGGAGGCTGGACACCACACGAGTCAGGCCCGTGCGGAGCCGTCGGGTGCTGACCGAGGAGGGCTTCGGGGGTGATCGGCTGCTTCGTGCACTCGGCTCCATCCAGCAGCAGGGCCCTCCTCTGACGATCGCCGGCTGGAAGGCCGTGGTCGAGGGGCTCCTGGTGGACGAGCGTTGTGCCGGCGACCGCAACCGGCAGATCTCGTCGTGCTACGCCTGGGCCTACATGGCTCTGCCCACGACCTTCAAGTGGGCCGGCATGGCGGCGATCGCGTCGCACCACGTCCGCGTCGCCCTCCTCCCGCTGCACCTCCAGAGCTCGTTCAGGGGCTCCGCCGCCCAGCTGCGCAGGCCCGGGAGGTGGCGGGTGCTCACGCAGGACGCGAACACGCTCCGGGCGACGAACAACGCCATCTTCGACGACCTGTTCTGGGTCCACCTCGCCTACGTCACCTCCGGCATCGGGTTGCTCCGCACCCTCCTGCGGGGCGAGCGTGGCTACGCACCGGTGCTGGCCGCGTTCGAGGCGCTCGACCGGGGCCGCTGGGTGCTGGAGGACGCGACGGCGTCGCCGGCGGCTCGAGGACGGGCACGGGATCTCGTCTGGGAGGGCAACCTCATCCTCCTCGAGCACGAGCAGCGCTTCGTCGTGCAGCCCAGGTTCGACCGCCTCTCCGGCCGGTACGCCCCGGTCGTCTCGATCGGGTCGGCGACGACCTTCGAGACGCGCGGCCCCTGCCGGGCGATCGAGCACTTCACGTCGTTCTACCTCTACACCCTCGGCCGTGCCAACCCGCGTGGGCTCGGCGGACGGCTGTGCCCGCGCATCACCAACTACGACGACCGGTGGCGGTGGCTCGTGTCGAGCGTCGTGCCCCGGTTCCGCCGCGTCGACACGGACCCGCTCGTGATCCAGACCATCCTGCGCCGGATCCTCGACGAGGACCGCCACCACCCCTCCTCCCCGTGCAGCCCCTCGATCGGGGGTGACGGGGCGCCCAGCGAGCGCGCGGCGTCCGTGCGCGCCCGAGCGCGCGACCGGAGCCCGCTCGTCGTGCACGCCAGACCGCGCACCGCTGGCCGGCGGGGGGTGGCGGAGCCGATCCAGGGACCACGGCCGGGGAGTGCCACCCCGAAGAGCTCCGTCGTGACACCGTCGCGGTGCACGGATCCACGCTGAAGGCCTCGGTCCGTGGCACCCCCGATGGCGGCTCCCCCACGCAGAGAGGGCCCCGTGCGATCCGCACGGGGCCCTCGTCGCGTCGGAGGACGCCCACCCGAGGTGGACGTCCCCCGTCCCGGTCAGTCCAGGTAGTCGCGCAGCACCTGGGAGCGCGACGGGTGACGCAGCTTGGACATGGTCTTGGACTCGATCTGGCGGATCCGCTCGCGGGTCACGCCGTAGACCTTGCCGATCTCGTCCAGCGTCTTCGGCTGGCCGTCGGTCAGGCCGAAGCGCATCGAGACCACACCGGCCTCGCGCTCGCTGAGGGTGTCCAGCACGTCGTGGAGCTGCTCCTGCAGGAGGGTGAAGGACACCGCGTCCGCGGGCACCACGGCCTCGGAGTCCTCGATCAGGTCGCCGAACTCGGAGTCGCCGTCCTCACCGAGGGGCGTGTGCAGCGAGATGGGCTCACGGCCGTACTTCTGCACCTCCACGACCTTCTCCGGGGTCATGTCGAGCTCGAGCGCCAGCTCCTCGGGGGTGGGCTCACGGCCCAGGTCCTGCAGCATCTGGCGCTGCACGCGGGCCAGCTTGTTGATGACCTCGACCATGTGCACCGGGATGCGGATGGTGCGGGCCTGGTCGGCCATGGCGCGGGTGATGGCCTGCTTGATCCACCAGGTCGCGTAGGTCGAGAACTTGTAGCCCTTGGTGTAGTCGAACTTCTCCACCGCGCGGATCAGACCGAGGTTGCCCTCCTGGATCAGGTCCAGGAAGAGCATGCCGCGACCGGTGTAGCGCTTGGCCAGCGACACCACCAGGCGCAGGTTGGCCTCGAGCAGGTGGTTCTTGGCCCGGCGGCCGTCCTCGACGATCCAGGTGAAGTCGTCCCGCTGGGCCTCCTTGACCTTGGCGGCGGGGTCGCCCAGCTGCTCGTCGGCGAAGAGACCGGCCTCGATCCGCTTGGCCAGCTCCACCTCCTGCTCGGCGTTCAGCAGCGCGACCTTGCCGATCTGCTTGAGGTAGTCCTTGACCGGGTCGGCGGTGGCCCCGGCGACCATCACCTGCTGCTCGGGCTCGTCGGCGTCGTCGGCCTCGGAGAGGGTGAACCCCTGGGTCTCCTCGACCAGCTCCTTCTCGAGGGTGGCGGCCTTCTCGGGCTTGAAGGCGGCCTCGTCGACGTCGTCGAGGGTCCGCTTCTTGCCGGCCACGGTCAGCTTGACGTGGTCGCCGTCCAGCTCGACCTCGACGTCCATGCCGGCCTGCAGCACGGCCTCGGTGGTGGTGGTCTCGGCGAGGTCCTTGGCGGCGGTCTTGCGCGGTGCGGCCTTCTTGGCCGGGGCCCGCTTGACCGGGGCCTTCTTGGCGGCGGCCCCCGTCGCGGGGGCGGTGGCCTTCTTCGCCGGGCGGGTCGCAGGGGCGGCGTCCGCCGCAGCACTCACCTGGCTGGAGCGAGCGGTCGCCGCGGCGGAGACGGAGACGGGGTTGCGCTCTTCTGAAGGCGTCACAAACAACCTCTCGGTTGGGTTCGAACAGTTGTCAGGGCATGCGAGGTCAGGGTCTTGTCAACCACGGGCCAGACGCCCATCTTGTCACGGGCTCCCCAACTTCCCAACTCCGGCACGGTCCCGGGGTCGTGGCCACCGGGTCGCGGCGGGGCCTCAACCGTCGGTGCGGGCCTTCACCGCGACCACCGGGCAGGGGGCGTCGAGCAGGATCCGCTGGGCGTTGCTGCCCAGCAGCAGCTTGCCCACCGGGGTGCGGCGGCGCAGCCCGATCACGATGAACTCCACCGTCGAGGTCTCGGCCAGCTCCAGCAGCGCGTCGGCCAGCGGCTGGAGGTCCTGGCAGGGGCGCACCTCGTGCGGGACCCCGGACTCGGCCAGCTGCGTGCGGGCGGCCTCGAGGTCGGCGTCCTCGGGCACCACGGCCACGATCGACAGGTTCCGCAGCCGGGCCTCGCTGACGGCCGTGCTGAGGGCTGCCTGCCCCTCGGGCTTGGTGGTGAATCCGACCGCGATCGCCATCAGCGTTCCTTCCAGGTGTGCACCGGCTCGCCGGTGTGCATCAGGTCGATGTACTCCCCGAGCATGCCGTGCAGGGCCCGCTCGCGCGACTCGCCGGCCGCCTCGCGGGCCCCGACGTGGGCAGTCTGCCACGTGGCCCCGTTGCGCCCGAGCAGACACCGCTGCTCGATCACCGAGAGGTAGCGGTCGACCTCGGCGCCGGAGACCCCCTGCTCGGCCAGCCCCTCGGCGGCCAGCGGGAGCAGCCGGCGCAGCACCAGCTCCCCCACCTTCACCTGTCCGGCACCGGGCCAGTAGACGACCGCGTCGATGCCGTCGGCCACGGCGTTGTCCAGGTTGTCCTGGGCGGCCAGGAAGCTCATCTCGCGCCAGACCGGGCGGGGCTCGCGGGCCAGGGCCCGCACCACGCCCGCGAAGAAGGCGGCGTTGGCGATGGTGTCCAGCACCGTGGGCCCGGCGGGCAGCACCCGGCTCTCGACGCGGATGTGGGCGGCGCCGTCGCTGACGTCGTAGATGGGCCGGTTCCAGCGGTAGATGGTGCCGTTGTGCAGGGACAGCTCCGGCAGCTCGGGCACCCCGCCGGCGTCGAGCACCGCCATCGGGTCCTCGTCGCTGCACTCGGGCAGCAGCGCGGAGAAGTAGCGCGCGTTCTCCTCGAACAGGTCGAAGACCGTCTCCACCCAGCGCTCGCCGAACCAGACCCGGGGACGCACGCCCTGGGCCTTGAGGTCCTCCCCGCGGGTGTCGGTGCTCTGGGCGAAGAGCGGGATCCGGTTCTCCGCGCCGAGCCGGTGGCCGAACAGGTAGGGCGAGTTGGCCCCCAGCGCCACCTGGATCCCGGCCACGGCCTGCGAGGCGTTCCAGACCGCACCGAAGTCCGCCGGGTCGATCTGGAGGTGCACCTGGGTGGAGGTCGCGGCGGCCTCGGGCATGATCGAGTCCGAGACCATCTGCAGCCGCTCCCGGCCGCCGTCGATGTCGATCACCAGGTCCTCCCCGCGGGCGCCCAGGATCTGGGCGTCCAGCAGCGAGTAGCGCGGGTTCTCCGAGATCTGGTCCGCGCGCACGTGCTCGGGCATCAGGGTGGGGAGGATGCCGACCATCACCAGCCGGGAGCCGATCGAGGAGGCCCGCTCGTCGGCGGCGGTCAGCAGATCGCGGGTGTGGACCTCGAAGGCCGTCAGCCCGCCCTTGCGCAGCGACTGCGGCGGCAGGTTGATCTCGACGTTGAAGCGACCCAGCTCGGTCTGGAAGGAGGCGTCGTCGTCGATGGCGGCCAGCACCTCGGTGTTGCGCATGTCCGGCTGCAGGTCGGCGTCGACCAGGTTGAACTCGACCTCCAGACCGGCCTGGGTGTCGGCGTCGACGACCAGCCCCTCGGCGAGCATCCGCCGCAGCGCCTCCAGGTCGGTCTGCACCTTGTCCCGGTAGCGCCGTCGGTCCTCGCGCGTGTAGCTGCGCGCCTCCACATCCGCACCCATGCCCTCATCCTTGCCCACTGGCGACCCCGGCCACACCGGACCCGCCGGGCCGGCTGCCCTACAGTCGCTGCGGTGAGCTCCCTGCCCGACCCGGCCGGCCTGGAGGCCGACGCCCCGGCCTACTACCGCCGGAGCGGGCCGGACCGCTTCGTGCCGACCCTGCACGCCCAGGGCGCCTGGCAGCCCGGGGAGCAGCACCTGGCCGCGGTGAGCGGACTGGTCGCCGCCGAGGTGGCCCGCCACCGACCCCGGCCCGAGCTGCAGCCCACCCGGTTGGGCTACGAGGTCTACGGCGTCATCCCGGCCGCGGAGACCACCGTGACCGTGCGCACCCTGCGCCCGGGACGCACCATCGAGCTGGTCGAGGCCGTGGTCGAGGTCGGCGGCCGGGTGGTGGTGCGGGCGGCGGTCTGGCGGGTGCTAGTGACCGACACCAGCGAGGTGGCCGGCGGCGCCCCCGAGCCCCTCCCGCCGCCGTCCTCGCTGCCCCTCGTTGACGCCACCCGGCAGTGGCCCGGCGGGTTCATCGCCAGCCTGGAGATCCGCGGGGCCGAGGACGCCGTCCCCGGTCGCAGCCGGGTCTGGTTGCGCGCCCGGCCGGACCTGGTGGCCGACGAGGAGGTGGACGACACCACGGCGCTGATGGGCCTGGTGGACACCGCCAACGGGGTCGCGGTGCGTGCCGACCCCCGCCGCTGGATGTTCCCCAACACCGACCTCGCCGTGCACCTGCACCGCCGCCCGACAGGTCGCTGGCTGGGGCTCGACACCACCCAGGTCATCGGCCCCGCCGGCGCCGGCACCACCGGTTCGACGCTGCACGACGTCGACGGCGGGTTCGGCTCCGCCGCCCAGGCCCTCACCGTGCGCCGGCTGCCACCACCTCCCGACGGCTGAGACCGGACGGGAGCCCGCGAACGGCGCGGTGGCGGCACCCCGCAGCGGCCTAGGGTGGTCCCCATGCCCGACGTCCCCACCCAGCCCCCCGTCGCCCCCGTCCGTCCGCACGTCCGCGAGCACCACGGCCGCGTCCTCGTCGACGACTACGAGTGGCTGCGGGACAAGGAGGACCCCGAGGTGATCGCCCACCTCGAGGCCGAGAACGCCTGGACCGAGCAGCAGACGTCGCACCTGGCCGGGCTGCGCGAGGAGATCTTCGACGACATCCGGGCGCGCACCCGGGAGACCGACCTCACCGTGCCGACCCTGGTGCGCCACACCACCGGCGAGGGCGTCTCGGCCTGGTGGTACTACGCCCGGACCGTGGAGGGCCAGGAGTACCCGATCCAGTGCCGCCTGGCCGCCGGTGCCGACGCCACCCCGCCCGACCTGTCCACCGCCGGCCCCGACGGCCTGCCCGGGGAGCAGGTGCTGCTGGACGGCAACGCCGAGGCCGGTGGGGAGAAGTTCTTCAGCCTGGGCACCTTCGCGGTCTCCCCCGACGGGCGCCGGCTCGCGTTCGGCACCGACGTCCTCGGCGACGAGCGCTACACCCTGCGCTTCGTCGACCTCGAGACCGGTGAGCGGTTGGCCGACGAGGTGCCCGACACCGCCGCCGGGGCGGTCTGGGGCGGTGACCAGCACCTCTTCTACACCCGCGCCGACGAGGCCTGGCGTCCCTTCCAGGTGCTGCGCCACCGCCTCGGCACCGCGGCCGCCGACGACCCGGTGGTCCTCACCGAGGACGACGAGCGGTTCTGGGTGGGGGTGGACTCCAGCCGCGACGACCGCTGGGTGCTGATCGGCATCGGCAGCAAGCTGACCTCGGAGTACCACCTGCTCTCCTGCGACGACCCCGAGGGCGAGCCCCGTCTGGTCACGCCGCGCCGGGAGGGCGTGGAGTACCACGTGGAGGTGGCCGGGGACCGGCTGCTGGTGGTGCACAACGACGGGGCGCTGGACTTCGCGCTGGCCGAGGCCCCGCTGACCGCCTCCCGCCGCGAGGACTGGCGCGAGGTGCTGCCGCACCGCGAGGGCGTCCGGCTGCTCGACGTCGACGCCTACGCCGGGCACGTCCTGGTCTCGCTGCGCCGCGACGGGCTGACCGGGCTGCACCTGATGCCCCGCGACGCCGCCGGGGAGCTGCTGCCCGGCTCGGACCTGACCTTCGACGAGCCGCTCTACACCGTCTCCAACCTGGGCGACCCCAACGTCGACGCGGAGGTGTTCCGCTTCGCCTTCACCTCCCTGGTCACCCCGATGTCGATCATGGAGGCCGACGTCAGCACCGGGGAGCGCCGGCTGCTCAAGCGGGCGCCCGTGCTGGACCACCCGGTGCACGGGCCCTACCGCAGCGAGGACTACGTCCAGGAGCGGATCTGGGCCACCGCGCCGGACGGCGTCCGGGTGCCGATCTCGCTGGTGCACCACAAGGACGTCCGTCCCGACGGCTCCGCCCCGGCCCTGCTGTACGGCTACGGCTCCTACGAGATCCCGATGGACCCCGGCTTCTCCATCGCCCGGCTCTCGCTGCTGGACCGCGGTTTCGTGCACGCCGTGGCCCACGTCCGCGGCGGTGGCGAGCTCGGCCGCAGCTGGTACGAGCAGGGCAAGGAGCTGGCGAAGAGGAACACCTTCACCGACTTCGTGGCCTGCGCGGAGCACCTGGTCGCCGAGGGGTGGACCAGCCACGACCGGCTGGCCGCGGAGGGCGGCAGCGCCGGCGGTCTGCTGATGGGCGCGGTGGCCAACCTCGCCCCGCACGCCTTCCGGGCCGTGCACGCCGCGGTGCCCTTCGTGGACAACCTGACCACGATCCTGGACCCCGACCTCCCGCTCACGGTGATCGAGTGGGAGGAGTGGGGCGACCCGCTGCACGACGCCGAGGTCTACGACTACATGGCCTCCTACGCCCCCTACGAGAACGTGGCCGAGGTCGAGTACCCGGCGATCCTGGCCACCACCAGCCTCAACGACACCCGCGTCTACTACGTGGAGCCGGCCAAGTGGGTCGCCCAGCTGCGCCGGCGGGTGCGCAACGGCCCGGACCGTCCGGTGCTGCTCAAGACCGAGATGGTCGCGGGCCACGGCGGGGTGTCGGGCCGCTACGAGGGCTGGCGGGAGACCGCCTTCGAGCTGGCCTGGTTGATCGACCAGGTCTCGGGTACGACCCAGGTCTGACCCCGGGCGCCGGCAGGTGGCACCGCGGACCCCTACCGGCGCTCAGGGACTCTTCAGGGGCCCTCCGGAAACACTGGGAGCTCCTCGTGCGTTGTACCGGTGTCACCAACGAAAGGGCACCACTCGTGACCAGCAACGCACAGGGACGCATCCGGGCCACCGAGGGGATCGACGGCAAGGACGCGGTCGGTCTGTACCTCGACGGCATCGCCAAGACCCCGCTGCTCACCGCGGCGGAGGAGGTCGAGCTCGCGCGCACGATCGAGGTCGGTCTGTACGCCGAGCAGCTGCTGGCCGGGACCGTCAAGGTCAAGGACCGCCCCCGGGGCTACCGCAAGGCGACCCGCGAGGAGCTGGAGTGGCTGGCGTCGGAGGGGCAGGCTGCCCAGCAGCGCTTCATCACCGCCAACCTGCGGCTGGTGGTCTCCGTGGCCCGCAAGTACGGCCGCGCGCAGATGCCGCTGCTCGACCTGGTGCAGGAGGGCAACACCGGCCTGATCCGCGCGGTGGAGAAGTTCGACTACACCAAGGGCTTCAAGTTCTCCACCTACGCCACCTGGTGGGTGCGGCAGTCCATCAGCCGCGGCGTGGCCCAGCAGGGCCGCATCGTCCGGCTGCCGGTGCACGTGGCCGAGCAGGTCAACCAGGTCGGCGCCGTCCGGCGGACGCTCGAGCGGCGACTGGGCCGTGAGCCCGACATCGAGGAGATCGCCGACGAGATGGGTGTCGAGCCGGACAAGGTGCTCGACCTGATGCGCTACGGACGCGAGCACGTCTCGCTGGACGCCCCGGTCGAGGAGGGGGGCGACACCGCCCTCGGCGACCTGATCGCCCGCGAGCCGATGCCGGGTCCGGACGAGGTCGTCCTCGACGCCGAGGAGTCCAAGCGGCTGGAGGGCATGCTCTCCCACCTCGACGACCGCTCCGCCGACGTCGTCCGCCGCCGCTACGGCCTGCTCGACGGTCGCCAGGCCAAGCTGGCCGACATCGGCGCGGTCTGGGGCATCACCGCCGAGCGGGTCCGCCAGATCGAACGGAGCGCGATCGCGGTGCTCCGCCAGCACAGCAGCCTGGCCGCCTGAGCCAGCGGCACCCCAGGGCCCGTCCGGATCGCTCCGGGCGGGCCCTGCTGCGTCCCGCCCCTGGACGGCTGTGTGTCATCGGGATCACGGTCGGCGTGGCGCGGCGTGTCGCGGTGCACGGAGCCGACGACGTACACGCGATCAGGGCCGACCAGGTGGCCTCCCGAGGCCGGGCCCGTCCGACCTGCCGCCATCTGGTCCGCGCCGACGTCCGCGCTCGCGGCCGTCGCAGCCGCCTCGGCCGGCCCCGCCGCACACGGCGCTCCCTGGGGACGTGTACGTCGTCGGCGCGGTGACCCACGACACGCCGCGCCACACCGGCAGACACCTCGACGAGATACAGCCGGGCAGGGGTCAGGCGGGGTCGATGACGCGGATCAGGCCCTCCTGGGCCACCGTGGCGACCAGCTGGCCGTCCTGGTAGAGCCGGCCGGTGGACAGCCCCAGCGAGGAGCGCGCCGAGGGCGAGACCTGGTCGTAGAGCAGCCACTGGTCGGCGCGGAAGGGCCGGTGGAACCACATCGAGTGGTCGATCGAGGCCGCCTGCAGCCCCGGCCCGCCGAAGACCACCGGGTGCGGGACCACGCTGACCGCCAGCAGGGTGAGGTCGGAGGCGTAGGCCAGGGCGGCCTGGTGCAGCGTCGGGGAGTCGGGCAGCTCGCCGGCCACCTTGATCCAGACCCGTGCCCGGGCCGGGTGGTCGGTGCCGTCCAGGACGCCGCCGCGGCGCGAGTCACCGGCGTAGCGGACGTCCAGGGCCCCCCACTCGGCCTCCCAGACCGCGGCGCGGCGCCCGCTCTGGGCAGCCATCGCCTCGCTCAGCCGGGGGCAGTCCTCCGGGGCGGGGACGTCGGCGGGGAACGGGTCCTGGTGCTCCAGCCCCGCCTCGGCGACGTGGAAGGAGGCCGACACCGTGAAGATCACCGAGCCGCCCTGCCGGGCCAGCACCCGCCGGGTGGCGAAGCTGCGGCCGTCGCGGAGCAGCTCGACGTCGTAGATGATCGGGGAGTCGGTGCGCCCGGGCCGCAGGAAGTAGGCGTGCAGCGAGTGCACCGTCTGCTCCCCCTGCAGCGTCTGCTGGGCCGCGGTGAGGGCCTGGGCCAGCACCTGGCCGCCGAAGGCCCGCTGCAACGAGGTGGCCGGCTGGCTCCCCCGGTACAGCGTGCGCTCGATCTCCTCCAGCTCCAGCAGGGCCGTCAGCTCCTGCACCGAGGCCGGCACTCAGCAGCCCCCCACGACGGTGCTGCCCACGCGTCGTCCGTCAGGGCGGAGCCGGGCCACCCGTGCTCCCCCGAGGCGGCGCCGGGTCACTCGTCGTCCTTGGCCTGGTCGGCCAGGAAGCGCTCGAACTCCGCGCCGAGCTCCTCCGCGCTGGGCAGGTACTCCTCGGGAGCGGCCTGCATCGCGTCGTACTGCGCCTCGAGGGAGGAGACGACCTCCAGCACCTCCGGCGAGCCGTTCATCTCGGCGTTGATCTCGGCCAGGTTGGCCTCCACCCGCTCCTGCAGGTCGGTGGTCGGCAGGGCCAGGCCGGTCTCGGCGTTGATCCGCTCGATCACGGTCACCACGGACTGGTGGAAGGTGGCCTGGGCGAGGTAGTGCGGCACCAGGGCGGCGAAACCCATGGCCAGCTGGTCGTGGCTGCCCAGGGCCAGCTCCCAGTAGGCGCTGAAGCTGGCCGGCACGTCCACCCGGTCCACCATCCGCGGGTTGTCGGTCACCCGCGAGGGGTCGGTGGAGTGCGCGGTGATCAGCGTCGGGCGGGTGTGCGGGACCGCCATCGGGGCACCGTAGGCGGTGACCACCATGGAGACGTCCAGACCGGTGACCAGGTGGTTCAGCGCGGCCACCGTGCGGTCCCACTGGACGTCGGGCTCGGGGCCGGTGAGCAGCAGGTACTCCTGCCCGCGGGTGTCGGTGCCCACGCTGATCTCGAGGGCGAAGTGGCTGACCGACTTCCAGGTGTTGGTGTCGAAGGTGATCACCGGCCGCCGGGAGCGGTAGTCGTGCAGGACGTCGTGGTCGAAGCGGACCAGCGTCTCGTGCTCGCTGTGGGCCTGCAGGTGCCTGGCCAGCGCCCGCCCCGTCTGACCGGCGTCGACGTAGCCCTCCAGCAGGTGGATCAGCACCGGCTGCTTGCCCGCCATCCGCTCCCACAGCTCGGGGTCCAACTCGTACAGCAGACGTGGATCGATCACCGCCCCAGCCTAGCCGTCCGGCGCCTCGCGGAGCCGACGCCAGGACACGCTCTCAGCGAACCGGGGACGAGGAGCCGGCGGCCTGCACCGCCTTGAGGACCCGCTTGCGCGAGACCGTCCCGCGGGTGCCGAGGGACTGGGCGAACAGGCTGACCCGCAGCTCCTCCAGCTGCCAGCCGATCTCCTCCACGTCCGGGGGCAGCGGCCCCGGCGGCTGGCGGGCCACCAGCTCGGCGTAGGCGTCCTCCACCGCGGCGACCTCCTCGTGCAGACGCTGGTCGCGGGCGGGGTCCAGCGGGGCGGCGCGGAGCCGCTGCTCGGCGGCGGCCAGGTAGCGCGGCAGCTGCAGCAGGTGGTCGTGGGCGGTGACGGAGAGGAACCCGGCGAAGACCAGGTTGGCCACCTGCTCGCGGACGTCGTCGCGGGCCCAGGACGGCACGGCCGCGCCCTCCAGCAACCGGAGCACCTGCTGGTGGGTGGCCAGCACCCGCGCGGTGGTGGCGACGACGTCGCGCATCCGCTCGGCGGCGTCGGGGCGGACCCGCTGGCAGAGCCGCTCGAAGGAGGCCTGGTCCCGGGTCAGCGCGGCCTCGGGGCCGGCCTCGGCGACCAGGCTGCCGACGGCGGCGGTGCGGGCGTCGGCCAGCAGCGCCGGGACGCCGGGGTACGGGCTGTGGCCGAGGGCGAGCTTGTCGGTGTTGGACAGGTGGGAGACCACCCAGCGGGTGGGGTCGGGGGTGCTCAGGACCACCAGTCGGCGCAGCCCGAGGACGTGCAGGCGGCGCTGGCGCCCGGGCGTGTCGGCCACCACCAGGCCGACGGTGAACCGGTCGCCGTCGCGCTCCTCCGCCAGCGCCGGGTAGCCGACGACCTTGTGCCCGCCGCGCTCGGTCTGCAGCTCCGCGGCGACGGTGCCGAACGTCCAGCTGGTCTGCCCGCTGCGCACCACCTCGGCCGAGACGGTGCTGAGGGTGCGGCTGATGGTGTCGGCGAGGTCCTGGCGGAGGCCGGCGAAGTCGCGGCCCTGCCGGCGTCCCTCCGGGGTGGGGACCTCGAAGCGCACCCGCAGGTGGTCCGGGACGGGCTTGGCCTGCCAGGTGTCCTCCGGGACGATCTCGCCGGTCAGGGCCCGCAGCGCGCGCCCGAGGGCGGTGGTGAAGGGGACGTCGTGCCCGACCCCCTGCTCCTGCAGCCAGGCGAGCGCGCGGGTGGCGTGGTCGGGAGCGGGCACGAAACGCGTCCGCACCTGCTTGGGCAGACCGCGGATCAGCTCGGTGGCCAGCTCGCGGCGCAGACCGGGCACCTGCCAGCTGAAGGGCGCCTCGTCGAGCTGGTTGAGCACCTCCACCGGCACCGTGACGGTGACGCCGTCCTGACCGGAGCCGGGGTCGAAGACGTAGTCCACCGCCAGCTCGTGCCCGGCCACCACCCAGGTGTCGGGGAAGTCCTCCCCCGACGCGCTGGTGGCGTCGGTGACCAGGTCGTCCAGGGTGAGGTCGAGCAGCTCCGGCTGCTCGCGGCGGGCCTCGCGCCACCAGCGGTCGAAGTGCGCGCCGGAGACGACGTCGGCGGGCACCCGGGCGTCGTAGAAGGCGGCGATGGTCTCGTCGTCGACCACGATGTCGCGCCGGCGTGCGCGCTCCTCCAGCTGCTCGGCCTCCTCCCGGACGGTGGCGTTGCGGGCGAAGAAGTGGTGCCGGGTGTGCCAGCGGCCCTCCACCAGGGCCGCCTGGATGAACATCCGCCGCGACTCCTCGGGGTCGATCGAGGCGTAGGAGACCTGGCGCCGGGCCACCACCGGAACGCCGAGCAGGGTGACGCGCTCGTAGGCCATCACCGAGGCCGAGCGCTCGGACCAGTGCGGCTCGGAGTACTGGCGCTTGAGCAGGTGGGCACCCACCTCCTCGACCTGGGCCGAGGTGATGGTGGCCACCGTCCGGGCCCAGAGCCGGCTGGTCTCCACCAGCTCCGCGGCCATCACCAGCTCGGGTGGGCGGCGGCTGAGCGCCGAACCGGGGGCGATGGCGAACTTCACCCCGCGGGCGCCCAGGTACTCCTTCATCGGCGCCCGGCCGCGGCCCCCGGCACGCCGGGCCCGGGTGTCCTCCTCGCGCACGTCGAGCAGCCCGATCTGGGAGAGCAGCCCGGTGAGCAGGGCCCCGTGCACGGCGTCGGGGCCGGCGTCGACGGAGTTGGCGGTCATGTCCAGCTCGCCGCAGATCTCCTTGAGCTGGGCGTGCAGGTCCTGCCACTCCCGGATCCGCAGGAAGTTGAGGTGCTCCTCGCGGCACATCCGGCGGAAGGCGTTGCCGGAGAGCTCCCGCCGGCGCCGTCGCAGGTACTGCCACAGGTGCAGCCAGGCCAGGAAGTCCGAGCTGCCCGGCTCCTCCGGCGGGGGCGGCGGCTCCTCCCCCTCCGCGGTCTCCTCCGGCACCGGCAGCCAGAAGCGCCGGTGCATCGCGTCGGCACGCTCCCGCTCCTCGGCCGGGCGCTCGCGGGGGTCCTGGATGGACAGCCCCGCCACCACGACCAGCACCTCGCGCAGGCAGCCACGGTCCTCCGCGGCCAGCAGCATCCGGCCCAGCCGGGGGTCCACCGGCAGCCGGGCCAGGCGCTGACCCACCCGGGTCAGCCGGACCGCGCTCCCCCGGGCGGTGGTGGTGTCGAGGGCACCGAGCTCGGTCAGCAGCCGCACACCGTCGGCGACCTGCGCCGAGGCGGGCGCCTCGACGAAGGGGAAGTCGGCGATGTCGCCCAGCCGGGCGCTGGCCATCTGCAGGATGACCGAGGCCAGGTTGGTGCGCAGGATCTCCGGCTCGGTGTACTCCGGCCGGGAGAGGTAGTCCTTCTCGCTGTACAGCCGGATGCAGATACCGGGGGCGACGCGCCCGCAGCGGCCGGCGCGCTGGTTCGCCGAGGCCTGCGAGACCGGCTCAATGGGCAGCCGCTGGACCTTGCTGCGGGCCGACCAGCGCGAGATCCGCGCGGTGCCGGTGTCGACCACGTAGCGGATCCCCGGCACGGTCAGCGAGGTCTCGGCGACGTTGGTGGAGAGCACCACCCGCCGTCCGGTGTGGGCGGAGAAGACCCGGTGCTGCTCGGCGGCGGACAGCCGGGCGTAGAGCGGCAGGATCTCGGTGTGCGGCAGCCGCAGCGCCTCCAGCGCGTCGGCGGCGTCGCGGATCTCCCGCTCCCCGGAGAGGAAGACCAGCACGTCGCCGCCGGTCAGGTCGCTCTCGGCGTGCAGCTCGCGGACCGCGTCGACGATGCCGTCGACCTGGTCGCGCTCCCCCGCCGACGAGGCGGGCGCGGCGTCGGGGTCGTCCTCGTCCTCGTCGGGGTCGCGGTCCTCCAGCCGGAGCGGGCGGTAGCGCACCTCCACCGGGAAGGTCCGCCCGGAGACCTCGATGATCGGGGCGGGACGGCCCTCGGCGTCGGCGAAGTGCTCGGCGAAGCGGGCGGTGTCGATGGTGGCGGAGGTGACCACCACCTTGAGCTCGGGCCGCTGGGGCAGCAGCTGGCGCAGGAACCCGAGCAGGAAGTCGATGTTCAGGCTGCGCTCGTGGGCCTCGTCGATGATGATCGTGTCGTAGCGGCGCAGCATCGGGTCGTGGCCGATCTCGGCCAGCAGGATGCCGTCGGTCATCACCTTGAGCCGGGTGGCGGAGGAGGAGCGGCGGGTGAAACGGACCTGGTAGCCGACCACCTGACCGAGCTCGGTGCCCAGCTCCTCGGCCACCCGCTCGGCGACGCTGCGGGCCGCGATCCGGCGGGGCTGGGTGTGCCCGATGGCGCGACGTCCCATGGCCAGGCAGAGCTTGGGCAGCTGGGTGGTCTTTCCGGAGCCGGTCTCCCCCGCCACCACGACCACCTGGGAGTCCCGCAGGGCGGCGGTGATGTCGTCGGCGCGGGAGGTGATCGGCAGGGCCGGGTCCAGGGTGAGCGAGACGGTGTCCGGCAGCGGTTCCGGCTCGGGCGGACGGCGGGGACCCCGGTCCGGGCGGCGAGCGGCGTCCTTCCCCGCGCGGCGCCGCCGGGAGGTTCGCTGGTCGCCGGAGGGGTCGGCGGCGTCCGTCGACGTCGTGGGCGGCTGGTCGGCGGCGGCGTCGCGGGGCTGCTCCTCCGCGCCGGGACGCGGGTCGGCGGACGCGTCGGTGAGCGGCTCCCGTGAGCCGGGTCGTCGCTCGGCGGGTGCGCCGGCGACCTGCGGCTGGGTGCCGGCCGGGTCGTCCGGTCCGTCGCCCAGCTGCTCGCCGGCGCCGGGACCGGGCCGCGGCTCGACGGGTCGGTCGGCCGCCCCCCGGCGTGCGCCGGGACGGGGCCCGCGTCGGGTGCCGGCCTCCGGTGGCCGGGTGCGCGGCGGACGTCCGGCCGGGGCGTCGGCGGGCTGCTCCGCCGCGGCACCCGCGCCCTGCTCGGGCGGTGCGCCCACGGCCTGGTCGGTCGGGGTGGACGCGGTCTGGCCCCCACGGCCCCGACCGCGCCCGCGCCGGCGGCGGGGGCCGGTGCCCCGCTCGCTCGACGGAGGGCGTGGGGCGGGGCTGGTCTCTGACATGGCCCGTCCACCCTATGCCGCGCGGCCAGGGGTCACGACCGTCTTCCTGCGCCCACGCAGCCGGTGGTGTGCGCCCGGCCGGCGGACGCGGCGATGGCACCGCCCAGGCCGACGACGCAGGGCCACCGCCGGACCGGCGGCGGGGGCGGCACCACACCGAGGTGGGCGCAGCAACGGTGGCCGGCGGGCCGGCACCGGGCGCCAGCCTCACGAGCTGTGCGGCAGGGGCACGGAAGGGCGACGTGGCACGACCGTCGGGGTGGTGTCCTCCGCGCCGGAGGGTCAATGCGCTGGTGGCGACCACCGCGTCGGTGGTTGGCTTCCCCGGTGGACGCCCTTCCCGACCTCTGGCCGCCGTACGCCCTCACCCTCACCGCAGGTGACCTGACCCTGCGGGTGGTGCGCGAGGACGACCTGCCCGAGCTGGTCGCGCTGGTGCGCAGCGGCGTCCACGACCCGGCCACGATGCCGTTCGACACCCCCTGGACCGACGCCGACCCCGAGCAGCTGCCGCTGGACTACGTGCGCTACCAGAGCTCGGTCAAGGCCTCCTTCACCTCCGAGGCGTTCACCCTCGAGCTCGCCGTCCGGGTCGGCGGGGAGCTGGTCGGGGTGCAGGGGTTCTCCACCCGGGACTACGCGGTGACCCGCACCGGCGAGACGGGCTCCTGGCTGGCCCGCCGCTTCCAGGGCCGGGGCACCGGCAGGCGGATGCGGGCGGCGCTGTGCGCGTTCCTGTTCGACGAGCTGGGCGCGCGGCGGGTGACCTCCAGCGCCTTCGTCGACAACCCCGCCTCGCTGGCGGTGAGCCGGGCGGTCGGGTACGTCCCCGACGGCACCCAGGTCAAGGCGCGCCGCGGCGAGGCGGCGCTGAACCAGCGGCTGCTGCTGACGCCGGAGGCCCTGGTCCGCGGCGAGCCGGTGACCGCCACCGGGGCCGGGCCGCTGCTGCGGATGATCGGGCTGGCGCATCACCCTCCGACGTCGGGGTAGTTCCCGGCCATGGACCACGACGCCCAGACCCCCGACGCCCAGACCCCTGACGCACCGAGCCCTTCCCCCTCCTCCTCCGAGGACGGCCGAGACGCCGCCCACCGCGTGCCCGACGACGTCAGCCAGGAGACCGTCGAGGCCCTGGGCAAGCTCTCCGAGGCCCTGGAGTCGGTGGACCGGGCCCGCGGCCACCTCTACGAGTTCCACCAGCTGACCGGCAAGGCCGACATCGGTCTGCAGGACGCGGTGGAGGCCCTCGAGCAGGCCGGGCACGCGGAGACCGCGGAGCGGCTGCGCACCGAGCTGGTGGGGCGCAACGTCATCGCCGGGCGCTGGACGTTCCAGATGGTGGAGGACTACGACGACAACTACTGGTCGGTGTTCCGCGGGCTGGAGCGCGAGGCCCGCGAGGCCCACGCCCACGGACGTCGCCACCTGTACGAGGCGCAGATGAAGGAGGACGAGAGGACCAGGGGCGTGGCCGGCCACGAAGCCACCCCCGAGGAGCTCTGACCCCACCGCGGACCGCGCGGGCGCGCCGTGATCGCTGCGGTCAGGAGCCCGCGCGACGTCCCTGGACGGCGCAGCCACGCACCAGCGCCAGCGGGCAGCGGCTGTGGGCCATCACGCCGCGCACCACCGCACCCACCCCGAAGCCGCCCTCGTGCACCCCCAGCCAGAGCAGGTCCAGCTCGGCCGAGCGGTCCACCAGCGTGTCCACCGGGTGGGCCTCCACCTCCAGCTGCGTCACCTCCACCCCGGGGTGGCGGGAGCGCTCCTCGGCCACCAGCTGCTCGACGTGCTCGGTGTCGCGGCGGCGGAGCTCCTGGGCGCGCTCGGCGTCCAGGGCGCGTCCGAACAGACCCACCGTGGGCGGCTGCCACGCGTGCACCACCTCCAGCGACGCACCACGGCGGGCCGCCTCCTCGAAGGCCATCCGCAGCGCGCCGGAGGCCTTGGGGTTGGGCTCGATGCCGATCCCGATGCGACCCAGCGAGCCGGTGTGCTCGACGTGGCTGGCCGCGGACAGCATGATCACCGGGCACCGGGCCTGGGCGGCCACGCCCACGCTGGTGGAGCCGACGAACAGCCGCTCCAGCCCCCGCACCGAGCGCCGTCCGACCACGACCAGGTCGCTGCTCTCGGAGAGCTTGGCCAGCACGCCGGCGGGGTTGCCCATGGCGACCTCGCGGTGCACCCGGTCCGGGGAGAGCCCCATCGAGGTCGCGGTCCCGACGGCCTCCTCCACGATGGCCTCGCCGGCCTGCTGCAGCAGGGTGGGGTCGTAGACGACTCCCCAGGCACCGGCCAGCACGGCGTCGTCCACCGCGTGGGCCACCACGAGGTCGGCGTCGCGGAAGAGGGCGGCGCGGATGGCGTAGACCAGGGCCCGCTGGCCGTCCTCGGACCCGTCGACCCCGACCACGATGGTGTGCGGCTCGTTCATCGGGCCCTCCTGGTGCGGATCGAGGCCGAGACGGCCGAGGTCGGTGGGTGGGGCACCCCGAGCACCGGGTGCTCGGGGTCGACGGGGGACGGCGGCGGGCCCGAGGGTGCCGGGCCGAGCAGGCTGGGTCCCGGGGCCAGCGGCGCGGGTGGCCCCGGTCGCTGGGCCGGTGGCGGTGCCAGCGGGGTGGCAGCGGTCGGGCGGGGGCCGGAGGGGCCGACTCCGGGCCGGGGGGGCGGCGGACCGGGGTGGGGACGTCCCCCCGACACCGGCGGCCGGAGCGGGCTCGGGCCGGCGGGGGCGACCGGCCGCGGGCCCGGACCGGAGCCGTGGACGGGCGGCGGCCCCGCGGCCGGGGCGGGCACGACCGGTCGGCCGGCGGCGTCCGGGGCGGTCAGGGCGCGGAGGACCTGGTCCAGCTGCTGGGTGATGCGGTGCAGCAGCGCGGTCTGCTCGCCCAGCTGGTCGGCGATGCGGTGCAGCGGCTCCTCGGGCCCGGCGGCGCGACCCGGGTCGGCTCCGGCACCCGGTCCGGGGACCGGGGGCTGCGGCTCGCGACGGTGGCTCTGCGCGCTCATGCCTGCAACCTAGACGACCGCCCCCGCCGCGGGAAGCCACCGGACCCGCGGGTCGTGGGTCCGGCCCGCCGCTCAGCCGGCGTCGGGGCCGAAGGTGGTGCGTCCGCGGAGCTTGCCGGCCAGCTCGTCGTCGATCCCGTCGGCCACCTCGGCCATCATCGTGACCGCCTGGTGCAGGTGGGCCGGCACGAACGGGTGGGCCATCACCGAGCAGGTCACGAAGACGCGGTCCCGGATCAGCTGGAACTTCACCATCCGGGCGTCGGCGTTGAGGTCGTTGAGCACCTCCACCGCCCGCGAGCGGCCCTCGACGTCGTGCACCAGGGAGGCGAAGACCAGCACCTCGCGGGCGTCGGAGGAGAGCCGCAGGAAGAGCATCGTCGAGCCGACCCGGATGGCGATGTCGCCCTCGGCGTCGTGCAGTGGGGTGTGGCCGAACATCTCGGTCAGCTCCACCTCGACCAGGTCGCGCAGGTGCTCCACCCCGGCCGGGACCACCGCGGCCACGTCCTCGGCGTCGTACTCGGTCAGGACCACCGGCTCCGGGGCCGGGGTCAGGATCTCGGCCAGCTGGTCCGGGGCCAGGAAGACGGGGTGCTGGACGCCGTACACGTCGCGGAGGGTGCTCACGGCGAGCCCGGCCAGGGCCTCGGACTGCTCCTGGGCCCTCAGCACCCAGAAGTTCTCGCTGACGGGGTCGCCGGGCTGCTCGGGCTCGCTGGTGGGGTCCTGCCAGCCCAGCTCGGAGAGCCGGGTCAGCTCGGCCGGGCCGAGCTGGTACTTCTCCCCCACCACCGCGTTGCTGGCGGCCTCGGCCAGCAGCGTGTCGCGGTCACGGCTGTGGAACCGCACGAAGGGGACCGGCTCCTCGTCCACGGCCACGCAGCCGAGGGTGAAGTCGGCGGAGTCGTCGATCATCGAGACCACCTCGGCGAGCCGCTGCTCGAACTCCAGCCACGACTCGGCGGTGCTGCGGTCCAGGTCGAAGTCACGGTAGTCGGGCACGGTCACTCTCGCTCTCGTCTCGGCGCCCCGTCCGGGCCCTGGTTCGAACGTAGCGCACGACCCCGACGCCTTCTCACGACGAACCGCCGGTGAGCGCCCGCACCACCCGTGACGGGCTGGGACGACCCAGCCGCCCGGCGAGCCAGGCGCTGGTGGCGGCCAGGTCCGGCAGCGAGACGCCGGTGCTCACCCCCTGCCCGTGCAGCATCCAGAGCAGGTCCTCGGTGGCCAGGTTGCCGGTGGCGGAACGGGCGTAGGGGCAGCCGCCGAGGCCGCCGGCGGAGGCGTCGAGCTCGCGGACCCCGGCCTCCAGGGCCACCGCCGCGTTGGCCAGCGCCTGACCGTAGGTGTCGTGGCCGTGCAGGGCCAGCCGCTCCTCCGAGCCGGCCAGCACCGTGAGCAGGGCGCGGACGTGCGCGGGCGTCGCCACGCCGATGGTGTCGCCGAGGCTGACCCGGGCGCAGCCGGCCGTCCACAGCCGCTCCACCAGCGGCACGACCTGCCGCGGCGCCACCCGGCCCTCCCAGGGGTCGCCGAAGGCCATCGAGACGTAGCCCCGGGCGGCGACGCCGTGCTCGGCGGCCAGCGCCAGTACCGCCTCGGCACGGACGACCGCCTCCTCCCGCCCGGTGCCGAGGTTGGCGCGGGCGAAGGCCTCGGTGGCGCTGACCACGACGGCCACCTCGCGGGCGCCGGCGCTCAGGGCCCGCTCGAGCCCGCGGATGTTGGGCACCAGCACCGGGAGCCGGGCGTCCGGCAGCCCGGCCACCGCGCCGAGCACCTCCTCGGCGTCGGCCAGCTGCGGGACCCAACGGGGCGGCACGAAGCTGGTGACCTCGACGGTGCGCAGGCCGGCGGCGTGCAGCCGGTGCACCAGCTCGACCTTGGTGGCCGTCGGGACCACGGTCTCCTCAGCCTGCAGGCCGTCGCGCGGACCGACCTCGTAGACCGTCACCTCCGCGGCGGGGCCCGTCCCGGGGTGCGGCTCGGGGAACGTCTCCATGGGCCGACCCTACGACCGGCCGACAGGAGGTCCCGGGCGTGCGGGCGCGGTCAGCCGAGGCGGAGCAGCAGGGCCAGCAGCAGCACGGTGGCGAACGAGAGCACGGTGCTGAGGAACACCACGTCGCGGGCCAGCAGGACCCCGACCCGGTAGCGGGTGGCGATGATGAAGACGTTCTGGGCGCTGGGCAGCCCCGCCATCAGCACCACGGCGGCCACCGTGGCCGGCTCGAGCCGCCAGACGAGCGCCGCCAGCACCCAGGCGACCGCGGGCATCACCACCAGCTTCAGCGCCACCAGGGTGGCGAGCTGGGCCGGTGGCTCACCCCGGCCCGGGAGCGGGCCCAGCCGGAGCGAGACGCCGAAGGCCAGCAGCATGGCCGGCACCGACATGGCCCCCAGCATGTCCAGCGGCGCGGCCACCGGGGCGGGGATCGACCACTCCAGCAGCGAGAGGGCGACCCCGGCGAGGGTGGCCACGGTCATCGGGTTGCGGAACGGGCGGCTCAGCACCGAGCCCACCGAGACCCGGCCCCCGCGTTCACGGGCCGCGCAGACGTCGAGCACCACCAGGCCGAGCGGTTGGAGCAGGACCATCTGCAGCAGCAGCACGGGCAGGGCCGCCGACGCGTCGCCGAGCACGAAGGCCGCCACCGGGATGCCCAGGTTGTTCGCGTTGACGTAGCCCGCCGACCACGCCCCGACCACCGTCTCGGCGGCGCCGCGCCGCCAGCGGAGCCGGGCCAGCCCGACCCAGACCAGGGCCACCAGCAGGGACGCGCAGGCGGCCACGGCCAGGCTCGGCGAGACGATCCGAGTGATGTCGGTGCGTGACATCAGGGTGAGGATCAGCGCCGGGGTGGCCACCGTGAAGGTGATCCGCGCCAGCACCTGCTGCCCGTTCCCGTCCAGCACCCGCAGGTGGGCCAGGGCGACGCCGACCAGCACCACCGCCGCGATGGTCCCGAGACCGGACAGCACCGAGATCATCGAAGGCCCACCAGGGTGGGCCGGCAGCAGACCGTGACCCGCAGGGTCCGGCGCGCCGGCCGGGGCCCTGCCGTGCTGCTCACCCGACCATGCTGCCGGGGTGGCTCACCGCGGCAGCGCGCGTCTCAGCGTCGGCGGGGGCCCGTCACGGCTCACCACCCACCGCCGCCCCCACCGCCCACGCCGCCGCCGACCCCGGCGCTGAAGCCGCTGCCACCGCCGCTGCCGGCGGTGGAGGTCGTGACGGCGCTGCTCACCGCGGAGGAGAAGGAGGAGATCTGGTCACCGAAGGCCGCTCCGGTGAAGACGAAGGGGTGGGCGCCGGCGTACCAGGTGGGCGTGTCCAGGGCGTGCCCGCGGGCGGCCAGCTCGGCGAAGACCCCGGTCCAGTGCTCGGCCACCCCGAAGGCGATGGCGTAGGGCAGGTAGCGGGAGAAGACCTGCTCGGCCTCCTCCAGCTTGATCTGGTCCGCCTCGGCGGTGCTGAGGTACAGCTTGAAGCCCAGCGACTGCTCCAGCAGCGCCGAGCCGGCGGCCGTGCGGGCGGGTGCCCGGCCGGTCAGGGCGAGGCCGACGACGCCGGCGACGACCAGCCCCAGCCCGATGATCCCGGCGCCGACGGTGAGGGCGAGCACGATCGTGAGGACCACCCCGGCCACCAGCACGAGGGCCGCACCCCCGGCCCAGCGGTGGCGCACGGCGCGCGGGTCGGCCCGGAACCAGCCACGCTCGGTGACCCGGCGGTAGAGGGCGGTCTGGGTGGAGGCGAGCGCGGGGGCGAAGACGAGGCCGTCGAGGTCGACCTCGTCCCCGGTGGAGAAGACGCCGTCGAGCAGCACCTGCTCGTAGTCGGCGAGCTCGTCGTCCCCGCCGGTCAGCCGCTCCAGCCGCCAAGTGGGTGCGTCGTCGGTGTCCCCGGGTCCGCGGGTGTCCACGATGCGGAGGTGGCCGCGGACCGCCAGGTCGACCAGCGCCGCCGTCACGTCGGCGGTGTGGGCCACCTCGTCCTGCACGGTGCCGACCTCGGCGGGGCCGGCGCCGTCGGGCGGGGTGAAGCGGACCGCGACGGGTCCGCGCGCCCCTCCGGTGGCGGTGGTGGCCTCGGCGCCGGCCAGCGGCGACAGGCCCGGGGTCAGGCCGACGTAGCGCTCGTCACGACCGCGCCGCGCCAGCAGCGCGGCCAGCAGGGCGCCGAGCGCGGCCACCAGCAGCCCGCCGCCGACGGTGAGCGGGTTGGCGGCGAAGGTGTTGCCGAGGTGGCGGCGCTCGGTCAGCAGGACCGGTGCGGTCACCGAACCCGCCGGCCAGCCGGTGACCACGGTGAGCCCCTCGTCGGTGCTGATCCCGTCGTCGGTGAAGGTGGCGGTGGTGCCCTCCTCGGCGGCGGACGTGCAGGGGGTCCTCGTCCCCGGCTCACCGGCGAAGCACCCCACCTGCTCGACCTCGGCCGGCCCGCGGACGGTGACCGTGATGTCCTCGACCGGCACCTGCCACTGGTTGAGGACGTTCCAGGAGAGCTCGTCCAGCCCGGAGCCGGTGGCCTCGGGGTTGACCAGTCCCTGCTGCACCCAGGTGACCACGTAGGTCTGCAGGCCCTCCACCTCGACGTCCGCGTCGCCGACGCGGATGTCCATCGCACCCGACTCGACCTCGGTGCTGACCTGGGCCGGGGCGCCACTGGGACTGGTGGCCGAGACGTCGGTGATCGGCATGCTGCGCCAGTGGTCGGGATCGCCCTCGATGCGCTGCCGGACCGCCTGCACCAGCACCGGGCCGTGGGCCGGCTCGTCGCCGAAGTCGAAGTCCAGCTCGGTGGTCACCCGGGTGGTGCCGTCGCTCGCGGTCTCGGCGGTGACGTCGTAGCGGGTGATCCGCCAGTCCTCCCCCTGGTCCTCGGCCCGGGCCGGGCCGGGTGCGGACACCAGCAGCAGCACCCCGGCCAGGGCGACCAGCAGCGCCCGCAGCAGCAGGGGCCGGTCGGCCTGGGTGGGGCTGGTGCCGGAGGGAAGGAGGAGGGGCTGGGCCATGACCTCATTCAACCGCCCCGGAGGCGCACCCGACGATGACAGTCGTCACCGAAGCCCGCCGCCGGCACCTGGACCCGGCCGACGAGCCGCACCCGGCAGCCCTCGGCGCAGGTCGGACCACCGCGCGAGGTCGCCGGCGGCGGGTGCTGCGGACGACACCGCACGACGCCCCCGGGCAGGGGCCGATCGGCCGTAGGGTCTCGGCATGGCACACCAGTCCGCCGTCCTCGCCGCTGAGGTCGCCCAGGCGGCGCGTGAGCTGGGCGTCCCCGGGGTCGCGGTGGGGATCGAGCACGGCGGGCAGCGTGAGGTCCTCACGCACGGCACCACGAGCGTCGACGGGGGGCGACCGGTCGACGAGGCGACGCTGTTCCAGATCGGCTCGACCGCCAAGACCTTCACCGCCACGGCGATGATGGTGCTGGTCGAGCAGGGACGGGTCGACCTCGACGACCCGGTCCGCCGCCACCTCCCGGACCTGCGGCTGCACGACGCGACGACCGCCGGGACGCTGACCGTCGGTCACCTCCTCAACCACACCGCCGGCTGGGACGGCGGCGACGCCTGGACCGACACCGGTGAGGGCGACGACGCGCTGCGGCGCGCCGTCGAGCTGCTCGTCGGGCTACCGCAGCGGTTCGCCGCAGGGAGCGGGGCGTCGTACAACAACGCGGCGTTCGTGCTGGCTGGGCGGGTGGTGGAGCAGGTCACGGGCGAGACGTACGAGCGCGCGCTGGCCCGGCTGGTGCTGGACCCGCTCGGGCTGCGCCAGACGAAGACGTCGCTGAACGAGATCATGACCGGCTCGTTCGCGGTCGGTCACCAGCCGCAGGACCCACCCGGCTCGACACCGGTGGTGTGCCGGCCGTGGAGCTCACCGCGCGCTTACCTGCCCGCCGGGGCCCGGCTCGCCTCGAGCATCACCGACCAGCTGACCTGGGCCCGGTTCCAGCTCGGCGACGGCCGAGCGGCCGACGGCACCCGACTGCTGTCGCAGCGCCGGCTCCGGGCGATGCACGCCCCGTCGACACCGCACGAGCTGCTGCCGGGGGTCGGCGTCGGCGTCGGGTGGCTGCTGCGCGACATCGGCGGCGTGCGGCTGGTCGAGCACCACGGCGACGTCTCGGGCCAGCACTCCACCATCACCGTGGTACCGGATCGCGACTGGGCGGTCGTCGTCCTAACCAACGCCGCACCCGCTGGCCGCGAGCTGGCCGACCAGGTGGTGCGCCGGATGCTCCGGACGCGGCTCGGGCTGGTCGAACCACCGCCCGAGACGCTGCAGCTCGGCGCCGACGAGCTGGCGGCGTACGTCGGGACCTACCGGACCGACGGCATCGAGCTGCGGGTCGTCGTCACCGACGGGGGCCTGGTCATCCACGGCACGGTCACCGACGGCGACGCACCGGCCGAGTCACTGGCCTTCCCGGTCGGCATGCTCACCGGAGAGCGGTTCGTGGTGACCGGCGGTCCGTTCGCCGGCGTCCAGGGGGAGTTCGTCCGCCGGGCCGGCGACGTCGTGGCGGCCCGCCACATCGGGCGGCTGGTGCCGCGCAGCGATGGTCCCGGCTGATCCTGCCGGCGGCCGACCCGGTCCCCGCGCGGCTCGCGCGGCCTGGACGACTGGCGCCACCGGACGACGTGGCACCTCGCTCACGTCGCCCACCCGGAGGCGCCAGGGACCGGCTCGGAGGGCACGCAGCGTCAGCGTCGTCGACCGGATGCGCGGCGGTGGGGCTAGCTCGGTGGACCGAGCACGCGGTCCCCGACCTCGCCCGGCGCCCAGGCCACCTCCCAGGCGAACCCAGCCGGGTCGACGAAGTAGCCGGAGTACCCGCCCCACTCCCGGTGCTGGCCGTCGGTGACCGAGCGGGCGCCCACGGCACGGGCCTGCTCGAGGACCGCGTCGACCTCCTGGGGGCTGCGGACGTTGTGCGCCAGCGTGATCGGGATGTTGCCCTCCCCCTGCACGGTGGGACCCACCTCGGCACGGAAGTGGTCGGCGTCCCAGAGCGAGAGCAGCACCCGGTCGGCCACCTCGAGCATCAGGACCTCGCCCTCGGCCTCGACGAACGGCGACCAGCCCATGCCGTCCAGCCAGAACCGGCGGACCGCCGCCAGGTCCTCCACGGCGAGGGTGATCAGGCTGACCCGCTGCTCCATGCTGTCTCCTGCTCGTGGTCGGGGGTCCACCCGGCCCGGCCGGGTCCTGTGGTGTCAGGCGGTCGGCTGGTCCTCAGCCGGCGACCCCACCGGGGCGGCCCGCAGCTGCTCGATGGCGGCCTCGAAGTCCTCGACCGACTCGTACTGCTGGTAGACGCTGGCGAAGCGGAGGTAGGCCACCTGGTCCAGGCGGCGCAGCGGCCCGAGGATGGCCAGACCGACGTCGTCGGCCGGCACCTCGGGGCTGCCGGAGGCCCGCAGGGTCTCCTCCACCTCCTGGCCGAGCTGGGCCAGCGCGTCCTCGGTGACGGGGCGACCCTTGCAGGCCTTGCGCACCCCGCTGACCACCTTCTCGCGGGCGAAGGGCTCCACCACGCCGGAGCGCTTCACGACCACCATCTGCATCTGCTCGATCGTGGTGAAGCGTCGCTCGCACTCCGGGCACTGCCGGCGGCGGCGGACGCTGGAGCCGTCCTCGTTGACCCGGGAGTCGAGCACCCGTGAATCAGTGTGACGGCAGTAGGGGCAGTGCACGACCGACCTTCCGGTTGACGGCGGGACGCACGTCCCCGGAGCCACGCTCACGACGCACCCCCCGTCGACGCCGGGGTCGGCCGCACTGCACGCGGCCCCAGCGACGCCGCGGCTGGGACACCCCGCGATGCTAGGGCCGCGGACCGGGCCGGACAAACGGACCGCCGCCCGCGACCGCCGGGCTCACTGGAGGTTGCGGGCCAGCGTCCAGACCACGGCACCGCCGAGCCACAGCGTCGTCCAGACCGCGTCGGGCACGGAGCGGAGCGCGGCCCGCCACCGGCGCGGGACCCCGGGCCCGCGGACACCGCGCCACTGGGCGAACCAGACGAGGGAGAGCACGGCCAGTACCCCGAGCCCGACCAGGGCCACCGGGTTGAGGTACCAGGCGGCGGCGACGTCACCCCGGAGCAGGGCCGCGCCCATCCGGGTGCCGCCGCACAGGGGGCACTCCCACCCGGTGAGCTGGAGGAAGGGGCAGGCGATGCCCAGCCCGGTGAACTGGTAGAGGGCGCTGAGCGCCAGTCCCGAGGCGGCGACCACACCGACCCCAGCCAGCCGCGTCCCGGCGCGGCGGGAGACCACGCGCTCGGCGCTCGCTCCATGGGTGGTCACCCCCTCAGTATGGCGCCGGCCTCAGGCGGTGACCGCGACGAAGCGGGAGACCATCACCAGCAGGGCCAGGACCATCAGCACGCCCGTGGTGACGGTGAGGGCCGCGGCCCCGCGGGCGGTGAGCTGCCAGCCGGCGGCCAGGGACACGGGAGGCGTCAGGACCATCGGCACCTCGACGTGGCAGGCGCGGGACACCGGGGCGGCTGCGGCCAGGCGCGGCGCGCGGACCCCTCCAGGACGCCCCTGGACCGAGCGGCCCGGGCGGACCTGCGGGCGGGTGCGGGTGGGACGCGTGGCGCCCTGCGACCGCGGCGCGGTGGTGGTGCTCATGGTGCCTCCTCCGGTGATCGAACCTGTGTTCGATAGGACATGTCTACCGCATTCGAACGTGTGTGCCAAGAGACCCGCCGGGGCCGACACCCCGTGAACCGCTGCTTCCGCGTCCGACTTCATGACCAGGAGTCCACCAGCGGGGTCTGACAGTTTCGGCTGACCGCTCTCCGCGACCCGAGCAGCAAGGGGTCGGACACCGCGTCGACACGGCGCGACACGCCGCGACACGAGGTCGAACAGGTGTTTGATTCACCTCCCGCCAGGCCCTACGGTCGTGCCATGGCCCACGGCTCAGACGACACCACCCCGCCCCGCACCCCGCGACGTCGCGGTCGACCCAGCGCCAGCATGGTGCGCGCCCAGCTGGCCGAGGCCGGCGGCTCGGTCACCTCCCTGCCGGACGGTCCCGAGGACGGGCACGGGCTCACCCCCCGCCAGCACCGCATCCTCCAGGTGATCAAGGAGGCGGTGGACTCCCGCGGCTACCCGCCGAGCATCCGCGAGGTCTGCGACGCCGTCGGCCTGGCCAGCTCCTCCAGCGGGGCCCACCAGCTGAAGGTGCTGGAGGCCAAGGGGTACCTGCGGCGCGACCCCAACCGTCCCCGCGCGCTCGAGGTGCTGCTGCCCCAGGGCGCCACACCGGCACCGGCACCGGCACCGGTGCCCGCACCGGCACCGGTCGCCGCCGCGGTGGCCCCGGCCGCGCCGACGTCGCCCGCGGAGGACGTCGACCAGACCGGTTACGGCGACGCGTTCCCGACCGCCGTGGCCGTGCCGGTGGTGGGCCGCATCGCCGCCGGCGGGCCGATCCTGGCCGAGCAGGTGGTGGAGGACGTGTTCCCGCTCCCCCGCCAGCTGGTCGGCGACGGCACCCTGTTCATGCTCGAGGTCCGGGGCGACTCGATGATCGACGCCGCGATCTGCGACGGCGACTGGGTGGTCGTGCGGCAGCAGCCCGACGCCCAGAACGGTGACATCGTGGCCGCGCTGATCGGTGAGGAGGCCACGGTCAAGACCTTCAAGCGGACCCCCGGTCAGGTGTGGCTGCTGCCCCACAACCCCGCCTACGAACCCATCGACGGCAACGAGGCGTCCATCCTCGGCAAGGTGGTCACCGTCCTGCGTCGGGTCTGACCGACGACCGAGGGCCCGGCTTCGCGCACACGCGCGGTGCCGGGCCCTCGTCGTCCCCTGGGCCGCCCAAAGTCCGGCAGGCGCCCGGTCCGGCGAACCGACCACGCACCCGGATCGGGACGACGTGCGACCCCGCTGCGGGCTAGCGTGCCGTGGATGGGCAGCCAGCACACCGGGAGCGACGACGTCCCGCCGGGCGTCCGCCGCTTCCGGCGGGTCCTCCGGGTGCTCGGCGTGCTGCTGGCGGTGCTGGTCGGCGTCCCGCTGAGCCTCTACGTCGGGCACGGGGTCGTGGGCAGCGTCCAGACCTCGGCGCTGCGTGCGGAGGTGGGTGCGGAGGTCCGGGCCGAGCGGGCGGTGGCCCAGCCCGAGGTGCTGGCTCTGCGGGACCGTCAGCGCGCCGCCCTCCCCGCCGCACCGGCGCACTCCTGGGCCGCGCTGGAGTGCGACTTCGCGTCCCGTGACGCTGGGTGGATCGTGCAGGCCTACCAGCAGACCTGTGAGCTGCGCACCATGGACTTCCTCCCCGTCGCCGACCGCTCCGAGGCCGAGCAGGTGTCCGCCGGTCTTCCCAGCGGGCTCTTCGGGGACGAGCAGGAGCACTCCGGCGGGCCGCACTGCCAGCCCCTGCGGGCCACCGGAGGCGGCAGGGAGCCCAGCACCGAGCTGCTCTGGACGCCGGCCGCCACGCTGCCCGACGGCCCCGACCGGTGCTACCGGGTGATGACGTCGAGACCGGGGCAGACGGCTGACGTCCTCGAGCCCTTCGACGCCGCCACTCTGGACCCGACCACGGACTGGCTGGTGGTGGTCAGCACCAGGACCGTGATGGACCGTCGCGAGCTGGGCTGCAGCCCGTGGTCGGTGCTCTTCTGCTCCGAGCCCTTCGACGAGCCCGTCCTCGGCTGAGCCGGGCCGGCACCGTCAGCCCCTGGCCTCCTGCAGCCGGCGCAGCGCCTGGACGGCGACCTCGCGGTCGGTGGTCATCCACATCGGCGGCATCGTCGAGCGCAGGAACGGCCCGTAGCGCGCGGTCACCAGCCGCGGGTCGAGGACGGCGACCACCCCGCGGTCGCTGGCCCGGCGGATCAGGCGACCGGCACCCTGGGCCATCAGCAGCGCGGCGTGGGTGGCCGCCACCTGCATGAAGCCGTTGCCGCCGGCCTCGCTGACCGACTGCTGGCGGGCCTGCATCAGCGGCTCGTCCGGACGCGGGAACGGCAGCTTGTCGATGATGACCAGCTCGCAGGTGTCGCCGGGGACGTCGATCCCCTGCCAGAGCGAGACCGTCCCGAACAGGCTGGTGGCCGGCTCCTCGACGAAGCGCCGGGTCAGCTCCGACAGCTGGGCGTCACCCTGGCAGAGCACGGTGTGGTCCTTGAGCTGGCGCCGGACGTGCCCCGCGGCCACCTCGGCGGCCCGCTGGGAGGCGAACAGCCCCAGGGTGCGGCCACCGGCGGCCCAGACGAGCTCGGCCACCTCGGTCAGGGTCTCGTCGCTGATCCCGTCGCGACGGGGCGGTGGCAGCGAGCGGGCCACGTAGAGGATGCCCTGGCGCCCGTAGTCGAAGGGCGAGCCGACGTCCATCCCGCGCCAGACCAGCGCGTCCTGCTCGGGGGTGGTGGCCGGGTCGTCGGTGCGCTCCCGGGCGAGCAGACCCACCGAGGCGGCGGTGGCGGCGAAGTCCCCGCCGACCTGCAGGGTGGCGGAGGTGAGCACCGTCGGGTGCTCGCTCAGCACGTGGCTGCGCATCAGCCCGGCCACGCTGAGCGGGGCCACCCGCAGCTCCTTACCCGTCCGCTCCCGGTCCACCACCCAGACCACGTCGGCGTCGGAGAGCGCCGCCATCCGCTCGGACAGGTCGAGGACCTCCTTGGCCACCGCCGCGGCCTGACGCTGGTCCGGCTCGATCTCGCTCCCCCCGCCCGGTCCCTTCGACATGGCCGAGACCACCCGGCGGGAGACGTCGCGGACGGTGCGGCAGGCCTCGAGCACCCCCGACGCCGGGTCGGTCAGGCGCTCGGGGACCGCGTCGGCCAGGGCGGCACGGAGGGTGTCGGCGGAGTCCAGGAACTCCCCACCCAGGTCGTCGTCCAGCCAGGTCAGGCAGCGACGGGCCACCCGCTCGACCTGGGCCGGGCCCAGCTCGCCGGAGGCTGCGCCGGTCACCCGCGAGACCAGCTCGTGGGCCTCGTCGATCACCACCGCCCCGTGCTCGGGCAGCGCGGTGCCGCCGTGCATGGCGTCGATGGCCAGCAGCGCGTGGTTGGTGACCACCAGGTCGGCCTCGCGCGCCTTCTCCCGCGACTTCTCCACGAAGCACACCTCGCCCCAGGGGCAGCGGGAGGCCCCGACGCACTCGCGCACCGGCACCGACACCTGAGCCCAGGCCCGAGGCCCGTGGGTGGGGGCGTCGTCGCGGTCGGCGAGCCCGCCGCGCTGGGCCTCGGTCTCGGCCCACTCGCGCAGGGCCAGCACCTGGGTGCCCAGCCCCGAGGAGCCGGGCCCGGACGCCGGTGCCGGCTCCGCGGGGGCCGGGCGCGCGCCCTCGGCCTGGGCCAGCAGGTCCGTGCCGGTGACCAGCGCCTCCTGGTCGTCGATGACGCCGTCGCGGATCCGCAGCAGGCAGGCGTAGTTCGAGCGCCCCTTGAGGATGGCGTGACGGGGACGCCGGCCGCTCACCTGCTCCACGGCGTCCAGCGCGGCGGGGATGTCCTTGCTGGCCAGCTGGGCCTGCAGCGCCAGCGTGGCGGTGGCGATCACCACCCGCTCCCCGGGGTGGCTGGCCAGGTGGGCCAGCACCGGGGCGAGGTAGCCCAGCGACTTGCCGGTGCCGGTGCCGGCCTGGACCAGCAGGTGCTGCCCGCTGGTCAGGCTGGCCGCGACCGCCTCGGCCATGGCCTGCTGACCCGGCCGCTCGTCGCCGGCGATGCCGCCCACGGCGGCCTGGAGCACCTCGTGGTAGCCGACGTCCTGGCGCTTCGCGCGGTCGTCGGCCGGGGAGGTGGGGCTGCTGGGCACCGGGCCACGGTAGTCGCATCCCGGCCCGCGTGCAGGACGTCGTGCACAGGCCGCGCCGCCGGCGCCCCTCCCCCGACGCCCGGCCGTAACGGCGTGGTCGGAGGGTGGAAACCCGGGCGAAACACCAGGTCCCTACTCTGGCGGGACGCCGGGCGCGGAGCCGCACCCGGCACCGCCGGGACGGAGAGGGGGCAGGCGTGTACGACTCCGTCGACCCCTTCATCGGGAGCGAGGCCACCGACCTGCCCGCACCCACCGGGCTGGCCGCCGGCTGGTGGTTCCCCAAGCCGCAGATCGGCAACACCCACCCCGGCCCCGCACACCCCTTCGGCATGGTCTCGGCCACCGCGTACTCCGGGGCCTACCCGACCGGCTACGGCCGCTACGACTTCAGCACCGAGGGCGTCCCCCGCACCGTGCACGAGCGACCGGTGGCCAGCGGGTTCACCCACTTCCAGCAGTCCGGCACCGGGGCCATCCGCAAGTACTACAACTACTTCCGGGTCACCCCGATGCTCGAGCCGCTGGACGCCCTGGGCCGCACCTGGGAGCTGGACCAGGAGGAGGCCCGACCGGGCTACTGGGCCGGCACCCTCTCCTCCGGCATCCGCTGCGAGCTCACCGTCGGGCCGAAGTCGGTCGTGCACCGCTACACCTTCCCCGCCGCCTCCCAGGCCCGGCTGGTGGTCGACGCCTCCCTGGGTGGGCTGTCCCTGCCCCGCAGCCAGACGGTCCCGCTGCGGGCGCACCTGGCGATGCTGGCCCCCGGGGTGGCCCAGGGGGAGATCCACGTGGAGGGCGTCCCGCTGGCCGCGCACGTGGAGGTCGTCGCCCCGGGCTGGCGCCAGCTGCTCTGGTACGACCGCCGCCTGATGCCCGGTGGCACCCGGCTGGACTTCGACTACATCCGCCCGACCACCCTGCGCCCCTTCGGCCTGATGTGGATCGGCCCCACCACGGCCGGGCAGACCGTCGAGGTGCGGATGGGGTTCTCGCTGCGCGGGTGCGAGCGGGCGGAGAGCAACCTGCGCGCCGACGTCGGGCACCGGCCGCTGGCCTTCGGCTGGCGGGAGCGCAGCACGGCGGCGTCCTGGCGCGAGCACCTGGACCACGTCCAGGTCGACGGGGCCGGCGCGGAGCAGGAGACGGTGCTGGCCACGGCGCTCTACCACTCCCTGGTCAAGCCCTGCCTGGCCCCGGACGAGGCCCCGGGCTGGTCCAACGACGGCCCGTACGCCTTCGACATCTGCACCATGTGGGACATCTACCGCACCCAGCTGCCGCTGGTCACCGCGCTGTTCCCCGACCGTGCCGCCGAGCTCGCCACCGCCCTGCTGTCCATCTGCGAGCAGGAGGGCAACCTGCCGATCGGCTACCGGATGGCCAAGGGCGCCGACCGCTTCTCCCGCCAGGGCAGCGCGCTGGCCCACACCTTCCTGGCCGACCTGTGCGCGGCCGGCGTCCCGGGCATCGACTGGGACTGGGCCATGGTGCACCTGGAGGCCGAGCTGCGCCGCACCTACGGCGAGGACTACCTGGTGACCGGGCTGGCCCACCCGATCAGCCACACCCTGGACCTGGCCGTCGGCTACCACTGCACCGCCGCGGTGGCCCGGCACGTCGGTGACCGGGTGCTGGCCGAGCAGCTGGAGCAGCTGGCCGGCGGCTGGCAGCGGGCCTTCGACCCCGCCACCGGGTTGCTGATCGACTCCACGTACTACGAGGGCGGACGCTGGAACTACTCGTTCCGGCTGCTGCACGACATGCGGGCGCGGGTGGCCCTGGCCGGTGGGGACGAGGGCTTCGTGGCGCTGCTGGACCGCTTCTTCGGCTTCGGGCAGCCCGCCGTCCGCCAGCCCGGCGTGGCCCCGACGGTGCAGGAGATGGCCGAGGGGTACGCCCTGGGTCGCTTCGAGGGGCTGAACAACGAACCCGACCTGGACGCCCCGTGGGCCTACCACTGGGCCGGGCGCCCGGACCGCACCGACGAGGTCGTCCAGGCCGCGCTGGTGCACCAGTTCGGCACCGGCCGCGGCGGGCTGCCGGGCAACGACGACTCCGGCGGGCTGAGCTCCTGGTACGTCTGGGCCACCCTCGGGCTGTTCCCCGTGGCCGGGCAGGACCTGGTGCTGCTGCACGCGCCCTCGGTGCCGACCTCCACGCTGCGGCTGGGGGGCTCGGAGCTGACGGTCACCGCCGACGGGCTGACCCCGCCCGAGCCCGGCGGCCCGGTCAACCACGTCCTGTCCGCCGAGCTGGACGGCCGTCCGCTCGAGCGCGCCTGGCTCCGCGGGGACGAGCTCCGCAGCGCCTCCTCCCTCCGCCTCACCCTCGGCCCCCGACCCGCCGGCTGGGGCCGGCGGCACCGTCCGCCCTCGCTCTCCGACCCGACCCGACCCGGAAGGTGACCATGCCCCTGAGCTCCCTGCCCGACCTCGCCCCCACCTCCGGCCCCGAACGCCGGCTGGTCCTGGTGGTCCGGGCCGACCCGGTCATCTGCGGCCACTCCGGCGAGGCCCGCTGCCTGGCCGAGGTGGCCCTGCAGCGCGGTTTCACCGACGTCCGGATCGTGACCTGGACGCTGGACCGCCTGGCCGCCTCCGGACTGCCGATGAAGCCGCTGGAGCACGTCCAGCCCTACAGCCCCGGCATCACCGTGGAGCGCCCGGAGCCGGTGGGGGACTACCGCGTCCCGGACGGGCGTCACCTGGCCGGGCTCACCGGCCGGCTGGTGGAGCTCTTCACCGACGGGGTGCCCACCGTGGCCATGTCGCTGTACCTCAGCCCCCACACGGTCGCGGTGGCCGACGCCGCCCGGGTGGCCCGCTCGATGGGTCGCGCCACCGACCTGGTCACCATCGCCGAGGCGGTCGGCTCCGACGTCACCAACGTGGTGCGCGACTGCGTCGCCTCCGGACGCCACGGGGCCGCCGCGCACGTCCTCAGCACCTACCTGGAGAACGACCACTGCGTGGCGGTCTCGGAGTACACCAAGGAGCTGGTGGTGCAGGAGGCCGCGCGGCTGGACGAGCTGATCGGGACCTCCTTCGCCGAGCAGCTCCTGGCCCGGGTCCGGATCTCCTACCCCGCGGTGGACTCCTCGGCCTACCTGCGGCTGGACCCCGACACCTGCGACGACGTGCTCGGCGCCCGCGGGCTGGTGGCCGGGGAGTACGTGCTGTTCCTCTCCAGGCTCGCCTCGGCCAAGGGGCTGGACGACCTGGTCGCGGCCTACGCCGGCAGCCGGGCCAGCCAGCGGGTGCGGCTGGTGCTCGCCGGGCGGGGGCCGCAGGAGGAGCAGCTGCGCCGCTGGATCGCCGACTCCCCGGTCGCGGACCGGATCGACCTGCTGACCGACGTCGACGACGACGAGAAGCCGGCGCTGATGGCGGGCTCGGCGGCCTTCGTGCTGCCCAGCCGCCCCCAGCCGGAGTTCGTCGAGACCTTCGGCATCGCCCTGGTGGAGTCGATGCTGGCCGGCGGCGGGCCGGTGATCACCTGCGCCACCGGAGGCATCCCCGAGGCCGTCGGGGACACCGCGGTGCTGGTGCCCACCGACGACCCAGACGCCCTGCGCGCCGCCCTGGACGAGGTGGTCTGCGACTGGACGCCGCAGCAGCGCTCCGCCGCGCGGGCCCGGGCCCGCAGCCACGCGCTGCGCTTCGACCGCGAGGCCGTCTTCGACGCGCTGTTCGGTCCGGTCTCACGGGCGGCCGAGGTGGACGACGTCGCCTGAGCGCGGTCTAGCGTCGCCGCCATGACGCGCTACACCCACGGCCACGCCGAGAGCGTGCTCCGCTCCCACCGCAGCCGGACGGCAGAGAACTCCGCGGCCCACCTGCTGCCCCACCTCCGTCCGGGGCTGCGGCTGCTGGACGTCGGCTCCGGGCCGGGGACGATCACCGCCGACCTGGTGGAGCAGGTGGCGCCGGGCCGGGTGACCGCCCTGGAGGCCACCGAGGAGGCGCTGGGTCTGACCCGAGACGAGCTGGCCCGGCGTGGTCTCGAGGCCGACCTGCTGGTGGGCGACGTGCACGCGCTGGACCTGCCCGACGACACCTTCGACGTGGTGCATGCCCACCAGGTGCTGCAGCACGTCGCCGACCCGGTGCAGGCGCTGCGGGAGATGGCCCGGGTGACCCGCCCGGGCGGCGTGGTGGCGGTGCGCGACTCCGACTACGCGGCGTTCACCTGGTGGCCGGCGGTCCCCGAGCTCGACGAGTGGATGGCGCTGTACCAGCGGGTGGCCCGCTCCAACGGCGGCGAGCCCGACGCGGGACGGCGGCTGCTGTCCTGGGCGCACGCCGCGGGTCTGGAGGACGTCGAGGCGTCCTCGAGCACCTGGTGCTACGCCGACCCCACCACGCGGGCGTGGTGGGGCGGCATGTGGGCCGACCGCATCCTGACCTCGGCGATGGCCCGGCAGGCCCTGGACGAGGGTGCGGCGACGTCGGCGGACCTGGAGCGGATCTCGAGCGGCTGGCGCCGCTGGGCCGCCGAGCCGGACGGCTGGTTCTCCCTGCTGCACGGGGAGCTGGTCGTCCGGGTGCGGTGACCCTGCTCAGCCGGTGTAGGGCTCCAGCTCGTTGGCCAGGTCCGGGTGCACCCGGACGACCACCCGGGTGCCCTCGGCGGTGTGCTCGCTGGTGATGAACTCCCCCGTGGTGTGGATCCGGTCGATCAGGTCACCTCGGGAGTAGGGCACCAGCGCACGGACCTCCACCTCCGGGCGGGGCAGCCGACCCTCGACCACCTGGCGCAGCGTCTCGATCCCCTGCCCGGTGCGGGCGGAGACCACCACCGCGTCGGGGTGGGCGGCCCTCAGCATCGTGAGCGCCTCGTCGCTGGCCAGGTCGGCCTTGTTGAACACCATCTGCTCGGCCACCTGGCCGGCCCCGATGTCGGCCAGCACCGAGCGGACGGCGGTGATCTGGCCGGCCGGGTCGGGGTCGGAGGCGTCCACCACGTGCACCAGCAGGTCGGCCCGGGCCGACTCCTCCAGCGTGGAGGCGAAGGCCTCGACCAGGTCGTGGGGCAGGTGGCGGACGAAGCCGACGGTGTCGGTGAGGGTGTAGACCCGGCTGTCGGCGGTCTCGGTGCGTCGGGTGGTGGGGTCCAGGGTGGCGAACAGCGCGTCCTCGACCAGCACGCCGGCGCTGGTCAGCCGGTTGAGCAGGCTGGACTTGCCGGCGTTGGTGTAGCCGACGATGGCCACCGACGGGATGCGGTGACGGACCCGCTCGGCGCGCTTGGTCTCGCGGGTGGAGTCCAGCTCGCGCAGCCGGCTCTTGAGCTGGCTGATCCGGGTGTTGATCCGGCGGCGGTCGGTCTCGATCTTGGTCTCACCGGGACCACGGCCACCGATTCCCCCGCCCGCGGCGGCCCGGCCACCGGCCTGGCGGGACAGGTTGCCACCCCAGCCGCGGAGGCGCTGCTTCATGTACTGCAGCTGGGCCAGCTCGACCTGGGCCTTGCCCTCGGCGCTCTTGGCGTGCTGGGCGAAGATGTCGAGGATGAGCGCGGTGCGGTCGACCACCTTGACCTTGACCCGGTCCTCCAGGTTGCGCAGCTGGGCCGCGGTCAGCTCGCCGTCGCAGATGACGGTGTCGGCGCCGGTGGCCACGACGACCTCGCGGACCTCGTCCACCTTGCCCCGGCCGATGTAGGTGGCGGCGTCGGGCCGCTGGCGGCGCTGCACCAGCCCCTCCAGCACCTGCGACCCGGCGGTCTCGGCGAGCAGCTTGAGCTCGGCCATGGCGTTGTCGGCGTCGACCTGGGTGCCGGTGGTCCACACGCTCACCAGCACCACGCGCTCCAGCCGCAGCCGCCGGTACTCGACCTCGGTGACGTCCTCGAGCTCGGTGGAGAGCCCGGCCACGCGCCGCAGCGAGTGCCGCTCCTGGCGGTCGAGCTGGTCCCCGTCGTGGTCGAGGTCGTCCCCGTCCCGCTCGAGGTCCTCACCGTCGAGGGGGTCGAGCCGGCCGTCGTCCAGGTCCACGACCTGGTCGTCGTCGAGCAGGTCGAGGTCGTCCTCGCGGTCGTGGTGGCTGTGCAGTGCGCTCATCGTCCGTCCAGACTCTCACGCCCCGCCAAGGCGGTCGAGGCCATTGCCCGCGCATGCCCGGGGCGGACCCGGGTAGCACAGCGGCATGGCAGACACCACGAGCACCCAGCCGCAGACCGCGATCGTCACCGGGGCCGACTCCGGCATCGGTCGCGCCACCGCCGTCGCCCTGGCCGAGCAGGGCCTGGACGTCGGCATCACCTGGTACGCCGACGAGGAGGGCGCCGCCCGCACCGCCCAGGAGGTCGAGGCTCACGGGCGCCGCGCCGTGGTCGAGCGGCTGGACACCAGCCAGCCCGACGGCTGCGCGGAGGTGGTGGACCGGCTGGTCGAGCAGCTCGGCGGCCGGCTGGACGTGCTGGTCAACAACGCCGGCGACGGCGACTCGAGCCCGTTCCTCGACCTGTCCCTGGAGGCCTGGCGCCGCGTGATGGCCATCGACCTGGAGGGTGCCTTCGTGGTGCTCCAGGCCGGGGCCCGCCACATGGTGCGCGGCGGGCGCGGCGGCCGGCTGGTCGCGGTGACCAGCGTCCACGAGCACCAGCCCCGCGTCGGGGCCTCGGCCTACGACGCCGCCAAGCACGGTCTCGGCGGCCTGATCAAGACGATGGCCCTCGAGCTGGGTCAGCACGCCATCACCGCCAACTCCGTGGCCCCGGGCGAGATCGCCACCCCGATGACCGGCAACGAGGACGTCGACCCCCGGACGGTCTCCCGCCCCGGCATCCCGCTCGGACGCCCCGGCGACGCCCGCGAGGTGGCCGCGGTGATCGCCTTCCTGGCCTCACCCGCCGGGTGCTACGTGACCGGCGCGTCCTGGCTGGTCGACGGCGGCATGACCCAGATGGGTCCGCAGGCCGGCAGCCACCTCCAGGGCGACGACTGGCGCGACGCCGCCGGCTGACCCGCGGTCGCGCGGGGCGCCGCCCGGATCAGGCGGCGGTGCGTCGGTCCGGGAGCACGACCTCCCCGTGCGCCACGAGCTCGGCGGGTCCGGTCATCCAGGCCTCGCCGTCGGCCAGCTCGACCTCGACGGTGCCGCCGCGCACGTCGACCCGCCAGGTGCCCGAGCCGGCACCGACCCGGGCGGCGTGGGCGGCGGCCACGGCCACGGTCCCGGTGCCGCAGGACAGGGTCTCCCCGGAGCCGCGCTCGTGCACCCGCATCCGGAGGTGGCGCTCGCCGAGCACGGTGACGAACTCGACGTTCACCCCGGAGGGGAAGTGATCGGCCGGCACCCACGACGGGGCTGCAGAGAGGTCGAGGGCGTCCAGGACGTCCGGGGTCGCCGGCGCGCCGAGGAGCACGACCGCGTGCGGGTTGCCGACGTCCACCGCGGTGGCCGGCCAGGAGCGTCGCTCCCCCGCCACCGGGGCGCTCACCTGCACCGCGTCGGGGGTGGTGCGGACGGGACCCATCGACACGCGGAGCCGTCCGTCGGGCTGGGCGGCCACGGTGCGCAGGCCGGAGCGGGTGGCCACCTGGACCTCGGGGCCGTCGGCCAGCCCGCTGTCGAGCAGGTGCCGGGCGAAGACCCGGATGCCGTTGCCGCACATCTCGGCCACCGAGCCGTCGGCGTTGCGGTAGTCCATGAACCACAGCGAGCCGTCGCCCTCCCAGGAGGGGACGTGCTCGGCCTTGACCGCGCGGAGCAGGCCGTCCCCGCCGATGCCGGCGCGCCGGTCGCAGAGCCAGCGGACGTCGTCCTCGTCGGGGTCGAGGAGGCCGTGGCGGTCGACCAGGAGCACGAAGTCGTTGAGGGTGCCGTGGCCCTTGGCGAACGTCCAGCTGCGCATGACACCCATTGTCCGCGCCCGACCCCAGCGCTCCAACTCCTCCGCGCCCGGCCCGAGCGCACCAGCCCGGAGCTCAGCCGCGGGACCCGTCGAGCAGGGCCAGCACCCGGGACAGCTGCTCCTCCCGGGGGGCGAGGGCGTCGGTCCAGACGATCCGTGGGTCGCGGCGGAACCAGCCCAGCTGCTTGCGGGCGAAGCGGCGGGTGCGGGCGACGGTCTGCTCGCGGGCCTCGTCCTCGGTGATCTCCCCGGCCAGGTGCTGCAGGACCTGGCGGTAGCCCAGCGCCCGGGACGCGGTGCGACCCCGGCGCAGACCGGCCGCCTCCAGCCGCCGGGTCTCCTCCACCAGCCCGTCGGCCCACATCCGGTCCACCCGCTCGGCGATCCGGGCGTCCATCACCGTGCGGTCCACAGTCAGTCCCACCTGCAGGGTGCCGGGACGGTGGTATCGCGGTTCGGGCAGGGCTGCGGAGAAGGTGCCGGTCAGCTCGAGCACCTCCAGGGCCCGCACCACCCGTCGGGCATTGCCCGGCTCCATCCGCTCCGCCGCCGCCGGCGCCCGCCGGAGCAGCCGCTGCCACAGGGCGGGGAGCCCGAGCTCCTCGACCTCGGCCTCCAGACGAGCCCGCAGCGCGGGGTCGGTGGCGGGGAAGTCGAACTCGTCCAGCACCGCCCGGACGTACAGCGACGAGCCCCCCACCAGCACCGGCAGGACGCCCCGGGCGGTGCAGTCGTCGATGGCGGCCCGCGCCATCGCCTGGAAGTCGGCCACGCTGGCGTCGTCGGTGACCTCCAGCACGTCCAGCAGGTGGTGCGGGATGCCGCGCCGCTCGGCGGGTGAGGGCTTGGCGGTGCCGATGTCCATCCCCCGGTAGACGAGCATCGAGTCGGTGTTCACCACCTCCGCCGCCCCACCCCGGGCCACCCAGGCCTGCACCAGGTCCAGCGAGAGGGAGGTCTTGCCCGAGGCGGTCGGCCCGATCAGGCTGAGCACCGGCAGCTGCGCTGCACCCACCGCGTCACCGTCCTCCCCGCCCGTCGCGACCCCTCCCGGCCGGACCGGCTCGCTTGGCCGATCTTGGCAGAATCGGGGGTGGTCGCTGTTCGACCTCGGTCCCGGACGGGTCCGGCCACCCTGCGGAAGGACGTTCGATGGGACTCTTCGACAAGGCCAAGGACCTGGCAGCACAGCACTCCGAGACGCTGCGCAAGGGCGTCGACAAGGCCGGTGACGCCGTGGACCAGCGCACCGGCGGCAAGCACGCCGGCACCGTCGACAAGGGCCAGGACGCCCTCCGCAAGGTCATCGACGGCAACCGGCGCGGCGGCGACACCACCCCTCCGCCGGCCTCCTGAGCCTCCACGGCGGCTGACCCGCCGCAGCACCGGGCCGGGGTGGGCGGGGCCGGCCCCGCCCGGGTCGAGCCGTGCTCAGCGCGGTGGGGTCAGCGGACCGGCACCGCGGGCGGCGAGGGACGCCGCCAGCCGCTGGTGCCGGGCCCGGTGCTCGGCGTCGGCGCGGGCGCGCTCGTCGCGCGCCACCACCAGCTGCTCCCCGGCTGTATGGATCGCCGCGTCGAGGTCGGCCAGCCGCTGCTCGCGCCAGCGTCGCTCCTCGGCCCGGGCCCGGGTGCGCAGGTAGAAGCCGGCCGCTCCGACGAGCAGGCCCAGCACCACCAGGACGCCCCCGGCCGTCGGGCTGGCCGCCAGCGTCACCAGGCCGAGGACCACGGCCACCGCACCGCCCACCCAGCAGCCCAGCGCCGGCCGCGGCAGACCGGACGTCTCGCGCTCCACCTGGGCCCGCGAGCTGCGCATCACCGCCGGGTCCACGCCCTCGGGCCCGGCCTCGATCCGCCAGCCACCGTTCTGGACCGAGACCGCCAACGGCTCGCGCCGGACCTCCACCGGGATGGAGGCCACCAGGGCGGCCAGGTGCGGGCGCAGCCACTCCCGGGCCACCTGCCGGGCATCTGGGGCCTCACCGCGGCTGCGGGCGACCACCCAGTCCCGCACCGGCACCCCGGCCGGCGTCTCCGGCGCGGTCTGCACCGACGCCTCGGGGTGCTCGATCTGGGCCCGGAGCCGGGTGGCCAACGCGATCAGGTCGCGCTCCTCCGGACCACCCTCGGCCACCAGTCCCCCGACCAGCGCCCGGAGCCGCGTCAGCGGGTCCTCCAGGCGAGGGACGCCGGCGGTGCGCGGCGCCGCCGGCTCGCGGTCGCGGTCGCGGTCGCGGAGCAGGGGGCGCCTCAGCGGCCCGTCGACGGGCTCCTCCGGCCACGGCCCGTCCACCACGAGGCGCTCCACCCAGTCCAGCCGACGCTCCTCGTCGCCGGTCCCCACCTGCTCGTGCAGCCAGGCGCTCCAGCCGGCCCGCTCGTCGGCGAGGTGGTGCTGGACGACCTGCTCGACCGCGACCAGGCCCTCCGGACCGAGTGCGCCGGTCAGCGCGGCGTCGGCGACCGCCAGCTGGGCGGGGTCGAAGGCCCCGTCGGTGGTCAGCGCCGAGGCCAGCAGGTCCACCACCTGGTCGCCGTGACCCAGCGCCGTGGCGCAGGCCACCAGGAACACCTCCGCCGACGGGTCCTGGGCCGACGCGCGCGCCTCGAGCTCGGGGTCGCGCCGTCCGGCGGCGACCGCGACCAGGGCGTTCACCGCGTCCAGCAGCCAGTACCGGCTGTCGTAGCGCTCGGGGTCGAGGGGCTCGGGCACCACCCCGGCGGAGAGGGACTCGATCACCTCGACCGCGTCCCGTCGGATCATCCGGGTGTCGCCGAAGGCGATCAGCTGCTCGCGGACGTCGCCGAGCTCGACGTAGGCGTCGAAGGCCCGGGAGAGGGCGCTCAGCCGGGCCTCCATCGAGCCCTGCACCTGGGCCAGCTGGCTCCTCAGCCGGCTGGCGTTGCGGGCCGCGCTCGCCGCCGCCGCGCTGGCGCTCTCCAGCTCGTCGCGCAGCAACCGGTCGCGGCCGTACTCGCTGCTGAAGAACCAGGTCAGGTCGTCGACGGGCATGGCAGGAGTGTGCCCGACCAGGCGGTCAGCGACCCGGGCTCAGCCGACCGAGCAACCCGTCGCCTCCGGCAGCGGGGCCGGGACGCCGAGCACGGGCATACCGAGACCCACAGCGCGACCGCTGGTGGCCGGACGCCCCTGCGCGCCCTCCCAGGCGTCCCCGCCGCGGGTGCGCCGCAGCGACAGCAGCCCGCCGTCGGCGGTCAGGTGGTGCGGGGCGGCGTGGCTGACCACGACCTCGGCCAGGTCGCCGGGGCGGGGGCGCTCGTCGCCCTCGGCCAGCCGGACGTGCACCAGCCGGTTGTCCCTGGCCCGGCCGCTGAGGCGCTGGGTGGCCCCGTCCTTGCGGCCCTCGCCGGCGGCGAACATCACCTCCACCGTGCGTCCGACCTGGGCCTGGTTCTCCGCCAGCGCGATGCCGTCCACCTCGGCCAGCAGCCGCAGGTAGCGCTCCTGCACCACCTCCTTGGGCACCTGGTCGGCCATGGTGGCCGCCGGCGTCCCCGGCCGGATGGAGTACTGGAAGGTGAAGGCGGCGCTGAAGCGGGCCTGCCGGACCACCTCCAGGGTGTCGGCGAAGTCGGCCTCGGTCTCGCCGGGGAAGCCGACGATGATGTCGGTGGTGATCGCCGCCTCGGGCATCGACGTGCGGACCCGGTCGATGATGCCGAGGAAGCGGTCGCTGCGGTAGGAGCGGCGCATCGCCTTGAGCACCGCGTCCGAGCCCGACTGCAGCGGCATGTGGAGCTGGGGCATCACGTTGGGCGTCTCGGCCATGGCCGCGATGACGTCGTCGGTGAAGTCGCGCGGGTGCGGTGAGGTGAAGCGGACCCGCTCCAGACCCTCGACCTGCCCGCAGGCCCGCAGCAGCTTCGCGAAGGCCTGCCGGTCGCCGAACTCCACGCCGTAGGCGTTCACGTTCTGGCCCAGCAGGGTGACCTCCTGGACGCCCTCGTCGACCAGGGCCCGGATCTCGGCCAGCACGTCACCGGGTCGGCGGTCGGTCTCCTTCCCGCGCAGGGCGGGGACGATGCAGAAGGTGCAGGTGTTGTTGCAGCCGACGCTGATCGAGACCCAGGCGGCGTAGGCCTGGTCGCGGCGGGTCGGCAGCGTGGAGGGGAACTGCTCCAGGGACTCCACGATCTCCACCTGGGCCTGCTGCTGCACCCGGGCGCGCTCCAGCAGCACCGGCAGGGTGCCGATGTTGTGGGTGCCGAAGACGACGTCGACCCAGGGGGCCTTCCGCGTGATGGTGCTGCGGTCCTTCTGGGCGAGGCAGCCGCCGACCGCGATCTGCATGCCGGGGTGGGCCTGCTTGGCCGGCAGCAGGTGGCCGAGGTTGCCGTAGAGCTTGTTGTCGGCGTTCTCACGGACCGCGCAGGTGTTGAACACCACCACGTCGGCCGTACCGCCCTCCGGCGCGCGGGTGTAGCCCGCCGCCTCCAGCAGGCCGGAGATGCGCTCGGAGTCGTGCACGTTCATCTGGCAGCCGTAGGTGCGCACCTGGTAGCTGCGCCCGGTCGCGGGGGCGAGGGTCGTCTCAGTCATGGCTGGTCAACTGTAGGCGCTCGCAGCGGCCTGGGCGGCCCCTCGTTAGGGTGGCGCCATGAGCCCGAGCCTGCCCACCGGTGTCCAGCACGAGATCGTCCACGGCCCCTGGCGGGCGGTGGTCACCGAGGTCGGGGCGGTGCTGCGCGTGCTGCAGCGCGACGGCCGCGACGTGGTGGCCGGGATCGGGGAGACCGACCGGGTCACCAAGAGCCGCGGTCAGCAGCTGCTGCCCTGGCCCAACCGGATCCGCGACGGCGTCTACCGGTTCGGCGGCGAGGAGTTCCAGCTGGCGCTGAGCGAGCCCAAGCGCCACAACGCCATCCACGGGCTGGCCACCTGGCAGCCCTGGCAGACCGTGGGGTACACGGACTCGGAGCTGGTGCAGCGGGTGGTGGTGCACCCCCAGCTGGGCTGGCCGGGCACCGTCGAGGCCACGCTGACCCACCGGCTGGACGACGACGGGCTGTCGGTGGACGTCCGGGCCCGCAACACGGGACCGGTCCCGGTGCCCTTCGGCTACGCCGCCCACCCGTACCTCACCGTGGGCGAGGACACCGTCGACGAGGTCTCGGTGACGCTGCCCGCCGACACCTTCCTCGAGGTGGACGACCGGTTGCTCCCGATCCGCCGCTCACCGGTCGAGGGCAGCCCTGCGGACCTGCGCGCGGGCGAGCCGCTCGGCGCGCGGGTGCTGGACACCGCCTTCACCGACCTGCACCGCGACGAGGACGGCCGGTGGCGGATCGAGCTGGCCCACGGGGAACGCCGGGCGGTGCTGTGGGCCGACGAGTCCTTCGGCTGGGCCCAGCTGTTCACCGGTGAGCACCTGCGCGACATCAACCTCGCGGTGGAGCCGATGACCTGCGGCCCAGACGCCTTCAACGAGGGCCCGACGTCGGAGGACGTCATCGTCCTGGAGCCGGGTGCGGAGTTCCGCGGCACCTGGGGCCTCACCGGGCGCTGAGCGAGAGGATCGACGGCGCCGGCGCGGAAACGTAACCGAATCTCAACCGGCAGCGGCCCCGGGGGCGCACCTGCTGCCGATAGTGTCCGGCCCATGACCGACTCCCTGGGCACCCCGCCCGCCGACCTCGGCGCCCCGTCCAGCGGCTCCCTGGGCCGCCCCCCGGTGCCGGACGACCCGTTGGTCGTGCTCTCGGGGGTGAACAAGCACTTCGGTCCCCTGCACGTGCTGCGCGACATCGACCTGACCATCCACCGCGGTGAGGTGGTGATCGTGATCGGGCCGTCCGGTTCGGGCAAGTCCACCCTCTGCCGCACCATCAACCGGCTCGAGACCTACGAGACCGGCACCATCACCATCGACGGCGAGCCCCTCCCCGAGGAGGGCAAGGCGCTGGCCCGGCTGCGCGCCGACGTCGGGATGGTGTTCCAGTCGTTCAACCTGTTCGCGCACAAGACGATCCTGGAGAACGTCACGCTCGGGCCGACCAAGGTGCGTCGCGTCGGCGCCGCCGAGGCGCGCACCCGTGCGATGGAGCTGCTCGAGCGCGTCGGGGTGGCACACCAGGCCGAGAAGTACCCCGCCCAGCTCTCCGGCGGCCAGCAGCAGCGGGTCGCCATCGCCCGGGCGCTGGCCATGGACCCGAAGGTGATCCTCTTCGACGAGCCGACCTCGGCGCTGGACCCGGAGATGATCAACGAGGTCCTCGACGTGATGACCGACCTGGCCCGGGACGGGATGACCATGGTCGTGGTCACCCACGAGATGGGCTTCGCCCGGAAGGCGGCCAACCGGGTGGTCTTCATGGCCGACGGCCAGGTCGTCGAGACCGGCACCCCGACGGAGTTCTTCACCAACCCGCGCAGCGAGCGGGCCAAGGACTTCCTCGGCAAGATCCTGACCCACTGACCGATCTCCCCGCAGCGGCGGGGGGCACCGAAGAACCACGAAGGAGTTCCCATGAATGCGGCCAAGAAGCTGCTGGTCCTGGCGGCGTCGGCCCTGGTGGCCCTGCCGCTGTCCGCCTGCGTCAACCAGGAGGCAGCACAGCCCGGCGGTGGCGGCGGCGAGGGTGGCGGTGGCGACGAGAGCGTCACCATCGGCATCAAGTTCGACCAGCCGGGTCTCGGCCTGCGCGAGGGCGAGAACTACACCGGTTTCGACGTCGAGGTGGCCAAGTACGTGGCCGGCGAGCTCGGCTACGGCGAGGACCAGATCACCTTCGTGGAGTCCCCCTCGGCCCAGCGCGAGACCCTGCTGTCCTCGGGCCAGGTGGACATGATCTTCGCCACCTACTCCATCACCGACACCCGCAAGGAGCAGGTCTCCTTCGCCGGGCCGTACATCATCGCCGGGCAGGACCTGCTGGTCCGCGCCGACGACAGCTCGATCACCGGCCCGGACTCCCTGGAGGGCAAGAAGCTCTGCTCGGTCACCGGCTCCACCCCCGCGGAGAAGGTGAAGGAGGAGTACCCCGACGTCGAGCTGCAGGAGTACCCGAACTACTCCGCCTGCGTGCAGGCCCTGAGCACCAACGGCGTGGACGCGGTCACCACCGACAACACCATCCTGGCCGGGTTCGCCGCCCAGCCGCAGTACGAGGGCCAGCTCAAGGTCGTCGGCACCACCTTCTCCGAGGAGCGCTACGGCGTCGGCATCCCCAAGGGCGACGTCGAGCTCTGCGAGCAGGTCAACACCGCGCTGACCAAGATGGTCGACTCCGGGGAGTGGCAGACCGCCATCGACGAGACCCTGGGCGCCTCCGGCTTCCAGGTCGACACCTCGGTCAACCCGCCCGAGTTCGACACCTGCGCCTGAGCGCTGCTGCAGCACCCCCGGGGGCGGTGAGCACGGCTCACCGCCCCCGGGCCTGATCAGAGAGGCTGGACGATGGCAGAGATGCTGCAGCGGTTCGATCTGCTGGCGGCGTTCTGGATGACGCTGCGGCTGGCGGTCATGGGCGCGGCCGGCGCGCTGCTGCTGGGCACCCTGGTGGCGGTGATGCGCGTCTCCCCGTTCAGCTCGCTGCAGTTCTTCGCCCGCACCTACGTCACCCTGATCCGCAACTCCCCGCTGACCCTGGTCCTCTTCTTCTGCGTCTTCGGCCTGATGAACGGGCTGGGGCTGCGCTTCGGGGAGACGCTGGAGACCCAGAACCTGTTCTGGGGCGTCGTGGCCATCGCGGTCTACCACGCCTCCTTCGTGGCCGAGGCGCTGCGCTCGGGCATCAACACCGTGCCTGTCGGTCAGGCGGAGGCGGCCCGGGCCGTGGGGCTGCCGTTCCTGCCGGCCCTGCGCCACGTGATCATGCCGCAGGCGGTGCGCGGCTCGGTCGCCCCCGTCGGCAACGTGATGGTGGCCCTGACCAAGAACACCACCGTGGCCGCGACCGTGGGCATCACCGAGGCCGCGGCGACGATGAAGACGATGATCGAGTTCTACCCGAACTTCCTCTACTTCATCTTCGCGCTGGTCGCGCTCGGCTTCGTGGTGCTCACCCTGCCCACCGGTCTCCTCTTCACCTGGCTCTCCCGGAAGGTGGCGGTGCAGCGATGAGCGCCTCGGACGTCCTCTTCGACCACCCGGGCCCCAGCGCCCGGCGGCGCAACGTGGTCATCACCGTGGTCGGCTGGCTGCTGCTGCTGGGCTTCTTCGGGGCCCTCTTCTGGGGCCTCCGCGACGAGTTCACCGCGGTCAAGCTCGCGCCCTTCGCCGACCCGGAGTCCTGGCAGTTCTACATCATCCCGGGGCTGCTCAACACGCTGCGGGCCGCCGGCATCTCGGTGGTGACCTCGGTGGTGCTGGGGCTGCTGCTCGGCTGCGGCCGGCTCAGCCCGGTACCGCTGCTGGCACGGGTCTGCGGGGTGCTGGTGGAGGTGTTCCGCGCCATCCCCGTGCTGCTGATGATGATCTTCTGGTACTACATCGCCATCTACGTCCTGCTGCTGGGCCGTGAGGTCGCTCCCCTGTTCGGCGTGGTGATGGGGCTGACCCTGTACAACGCCTCGGTGATCGCCGAGCTGGTGCGCTCGGGGGTGCACTCGCTGCCCCGCGGCCAGGGCGAGGCCGGTCTGGCGGTGGGCATGACCCAGGGCCAGGTGCTCACCACGGTGCAGCTGCCCCAGGCCATCACCGCGATGCTGCCCTCGCTGGTCTCGCAGCTGGTGGTCATCCTGAAGGACACCGCCCTGGGCGTGGCGATCCTGTACACCGACCTGCTCAAGCAGATGACCGACCTGGCCACCTATCGCGGCAACATCATCGCCGCAATGGTCTTCGCCGCGATCGTCTACATCTTGCTCAACAGCGCGCTGACGGCCCTGGCCCACCTGGTGCAGAGGCGGCTCAGCGCCAGCGCCAAGGGGTCGCGACCGCTGGACGCGGAGCGGGCCACCGACGCCGCCAACGCCGGCGCCATGGCTGGGCAGGCCCATAACGCAGGATGATCCACTCGGGGGGCGAGCCCTCTGGCTCTGACCTCGCCCAGTCGCGCGGTGGTAGCACGACGACGGCGTCGGCGCGGTCCACGCAACCCCCAGAAGTCCCGTACCATCGCGGTGCGACCGCCGTCGCTGAGTCATCGCGCTGACCCCGTTGACGACTCGACTCGAGGAGGAAGAGGTGCCACCGTGTCGGACCTGAGCAACCTGCACGTGTCCCTGGCCCGGCTGGTGCTGGTGGGTCGAGCGCTGGAGGACGTGCTGAGCGAGATCACCACCATCGCCCGAGGCGTCATGCCCGGCACCGACGCCGCCTCCATCACGCTGATCCGGGGCGACAACGCCTACACCGCCGCCTACGACGGCCAGCTGGCCCTGGACGCCGACGAGCTGCAGTACCAGCGCGGCTACGGCCCGTGCATGGACGCGGCGCGGGCGAGCCAGGTGTTCCTGGTCCAGGACATGGCCAACGAGGAGCGCTGGCCCGACTACTGCCGCCACGCCGCCGAGCAGGGGGCCAGGGCCTCGCTGTCCATCCCGCTGCCCTTCCAGGGTGTCAGCATCGGCGCCCTCAACACCTACGCCAAGGACCCCCGCGCCTACGGAGCCGAGGACCTCGTCCTCGGTGAGGAGATCGCGGCGTGGATCGCCGTGGCTGTCGGGAACGCCGAGGGCACCGCGCGGACGCTGGAGGAGCTGGAGCAGATGCGTTCGGCGATGGTCTCGCGGGCCAGCATCGAGCAGGCCAAGGGCATCCTGATGGAGCGGTACAGGGTCTCGGAGGACCAGGCCTTCAAGCTGCTGACCCACGCCTCCCAGCACACCAACACCAAGCTGCGGCTGGTGGCCGACGAGCTGGTGCGCACCGGCGCCCTGCAGGGAGCCGACCCCGACTCCGGCACGGCTCGTCACGGCGCCTGACCCTCTCGACCCGCTGAGGGCCGGATGTCGCGGTCCCGACCACCGCAGGCACCGACGACGCAGAAGCGTGCTGGCTTCCCAACCGTGCTGGCCTCTGAACCGTGCTGGCCTCTGAACCGTGCCGGCCTCTGAACCGTGCCGGCTGGTGAGCCGTGGTGGCGCAGCCAACCTGGTGGCGCATGAGGCCCGAGCCCCGGCCGGCGAGTGCGCCGGGACGGGAACCAACCCGATCGGACCCGATCTGCTCCGCCCCGCTCAGCCGAGGGACCCGTACGACTCCTGGTCCGGCTCCACCTCGTCCAGCACCCGCCCGACCAGGTTCGACGAGAACCCCCGACGGACGAGCGCCCCGGCCAGGCGCCGGCGACGCACCTGCGGCTCGAGCCCGGACATGGTGCGCATCTTCTTCTCCGCCAGCGCCAGCGCGGCGGCGTGCTCGTCGTCCGGCTCGACGCCCTCGAGGGCCTCGGTGACCTGCTCGGGGTCGATGCCCTTGCGTCGCAGCTCCTGCTGCAGGGCCCGGCTGGAGAGGTGACGGCGCTGCTGCCGCGAGCGGACCCAGTCCTCGGCGAAGGTGGCGTCGTCGACCAGCCCGACCTCCTCCATCCGGTCCAGCACGCGTCGGGCGACCTCGGGCGCCACCTCGCGCTTGGCCAGTGCGGTGGCGAGCTCGTGCCGGCTCCTGGCGCGGACGGTGAGCTGGCGGAGCACGATCTCCCTGGCGGCCGCCTCGGCGTCGGCCTCGGAGCCGGAGGAGAGCGGCTCCACCTCGTCGTCGGTGTGGTTCACGGGCGCTCCTGCGCGGGAGGGGACGGCGACGCCCCGGACCCGTCGGGCCCGGGGCGTCTGGTGATCAGAAGGCGATCTCGCCGGTAACCGGGTCGACGCCGGCCGGGACGTCGAGCTGCGGACCGATGTTCATCTTCTCCTTGATGCGCTTCTCGATCTCGTTGGCCACGTCGGGGTTGGTCTTCAGGTAGGTGCGGGCGTTCTCCTTGCCCTGACCCAGCTGCTGGGCGTCGTAGGTGAACCAGGCGCCGGCCTTGCGGATGATGCCGGACTCGACCCCCATGTCGATCAGGCTGCCCTCGCGGCTGATGCCCTGGCCGTAGAGGATGTCGAACTCGGCCTGCTTGAAGGGCGGAGCCACCTTGTTCTTGACCACCTTGACCCGGGTCCGGTTCCCGACCATCTCCGAGCCGTCCTTGAGGGTCTCGATCCGGCGCACGTCCAGACGGATGGAGGAGTAGAACTTCAGCGCCTTACCACCCGTGGTCGTCTCGGGCGAGCCGAACATGACGCCGATCTTCTCGCGCAGCTGGTTGATGAAGATGGCGGTCGTGCCGGCACCGTGCAGCGCACCGGTCATCTTGCGCAGGGCCTGGCTCATCAGCCGGGCCTGCAGACCGACGTGGGAGTCACCCATCTCGCCCTCGATCTCCGCACGCGGGGTCAGCGCGGCCACGGAGTCGATCACGATCATGGTGAGCGCACCGGAGCGCACCAGCATGTCGGCGATCTCCAGGGCCTGCTCGCCGTTGTCGGGCTGGCTGACCAGCAGGGCGTCGGTGTCGACCCCCAGCTTGGCGGCGTAGTCGGGGTCGAGGGCGTGCTCGGCGTCGATGAAGGCGCAGATGCCGCCCTCGGCCTGGGCGTTGGCGATGGCGTGCAGCGCCACGGTCGTCTTGCCCGAGGACTCCGGGCCGTAGATCTCCACGATCCGGCCACGCGGGAGACCACCGATGCCGAGGGCGGCGTCGAGGGTGATCGAACCCGTGGGCGTGACGGCGATGGGGGTGCGCGTCTCGTCGCCCAGACGCATCACCGAGCCCTTGCCGTGCTGCTTCTCGATCTGGGCGAGCGCGGCCTCCAGGGCCTTGTTGCGGTCTGCCACTGCTGGTGCCATGGGTGGTTCCTTCCTAGATCTCGCCCCCGCACCGTGGATCCGGGTGGCGTCCTGAGTCGTCGTCGTGCCAGCTGCTCAGACAGTAGGGACGAGGGCTGACACTTTCCGTCCGAGCACCGCCCCTGTGGACAGCGAGGCGGGTGTGGACAACTCACCTGCCACCCAGAACCCTACCGAACAGGTGTTCGAAGGCGAGGCGACACGCCGCGCCGTCGGAGCTGTCGCGCGACCTCGGCCCTCACCGCTCCGAGGGGGGCAGCTCCAGCGCCTCCCAGACCGCGCGCCAGATGGTCTTGCTGGGGACGCCCGCGTCCAGCGCCTCCTGGACGGTGCGGGAGCCGAGGGCGGAGAGGGCGTGCTGCGTCGCCCACACCCGGACGTAGCCCGGCCCCAGGTGACGGGTCATGCGCTCCCACAGCTCGGCCTCTCGCACCCGCCCAGCATGGCCGATGCCGCTGCCGCCGCCCAAACCGCCGGGCGTGCGCCCGTGCCGTGCGGAGCCCGCACCGAACCGGCTCGGAGGAACTGTCGGAGGCACCGGGCAGGATGGCCCCATGACCCGCCGGACCCCCACCCCCGCCCCCGACGCCCCCGCCGGGCTGGCGGCGTTCACGGAGGCGACCCGGTCCTGGTTCACCGAGTCCTTCGCCGAGCCCACGCCCGCCCAGGCCGGCGCCTGGCGGGCCATCACCAGCGGGCAGCACGCCCTGGTGGTCGCCCCGACCGGCTCGGGCAAGACGCTGGCCGCCTTCCTGGCCGCGCTCGACCGGCTCAGCCGACGTCCGGCCGACGCGCCGCGGGCCGGGGTGCACACGCTGTACGTCTCCCCTCTCAAGGCCCTCGCCGTCGACGTCGAGCGCAACCTGCGGGCCCCCTTGCGCGGCATCGCCCGCACCGCCGAGCGGCTGGGCGGCACCCCGCCGGAGATCTCGGTCGCCGTCCGCTCCGGGGACACCCCGGCCTCGGACCGCCGCCGGCTGGTCACGCACCCGCCCGACGTCCTGATCACCACGCCGGAGTCGCTGTTCCTGATGATGACCTCCCAGGCCCGCGAGATCCTGACCGAGGTCGACACCGTCATCCTCGACGAGGTGCACGCGCTGGCCGGCTCCAAGCGTGGCGCGCACCTGGCCATCACGCTGGAGCGGCTGGAGCAGTGGGTGCTCGACCACGACCACCCGGCGTTCCAGCGGATCGGGCTCTCGGCCACCGTCCGGCCCCCGGAACGGGTGGCGGCCTACCTCGGCGGGTCCCACCCCGTGCAGGTCGTCGACCCCCCGGCGGTGAAGCAGTGGGAGCTCACGGTCGCGGTGCCGATCGAGGACATGTCCGCGCTCGGCTCCACCCGTCAGATCGACCCCGACGACCCGCTGGCCGTGCCGGAGAGGCCTTCGATCTGGCCGCACGTCGAGCGCCGCATCCTCGACGTCATCACCGCCCACCGCTCCACCATCGTCTTCGCCAACTCCCGGCGGCTGGCCGAGCGGCTCACCTCCCACCTCAACGAGCTGCACGCCGCGGACCTGGGGATCGAGCTGGAGCAGCACCCCGCCCAGCCGGCCGAGGTCATGGCGCAGTCCGGGGCCAGCCAGGGCGCCCCGCCGGTGATCGCCCGGGCCCACCACGGCTCGGTCAGCAAGGAGCAGCGGGCCGACATCGAGGGTGCGCTGAAGAGCGGGCAGCTGCCCTGCGTGGTCGCCACCTCCTCCCTCGAGCTGGGCATCGACATGGGTGCGGTGGACGTGGTGGTGCAGGTGGAGTCCCCGCCCTCGGTGGCCAGCGGGCTGCAGCGCGTGGGGCGGGCCGGGCACCAGGTCGGCGCGGTCTCCCGCGGCGTCTTCTTCCCCAACCACCGCGGGGACCTGGTCGAGTCCGCGGTCGTGGTGGAGCGGATGCGGGCGGGCGCCATCGAGGAGGTGGCCGACCTGCGCAACCCCCTCGACGTGCTCGCCCAGCAGGTGGTGGCCATCGCCGCCGCCGACGACGTGGACGTCGACGCCCTCTACGCCCTGGTCCGACGGGCCTCCAGCTTCACCGAGCTGCCGCGCAGCGCCTTCGACGCCACCCTCGACATGCTCAGCGGCCGCTACCCCTCGGAGGACTTCGCCGAGCTCCGACCGCGGGTGGTCTGGAACCGCGACACCGGCCAGCTGAGCGCGCGCCCCGGCGCCCAGCGGCTGGCCGTCACCTCCGGCGGCACCATCCCCGACCGCGGTCTCTTCGGGGTCTTCCTCGTCGGCGCGGAGTCCGGGCCGGGGCGCCGGGTCGGCGAGCTGGACGAGGAGATGGTCTACGAGACCCGGGTGGGTGACGTCTTCACCCTGGGCACCACCTCGTGGCGGGTGGAGCAGATCACCCACGACCAGGTGCAGGTCTCCCCCGCGCCGGGGGTCCCCGGCAAGCTGCCGTTCTGGAAGGGCGACGCCCCGGGGCGACCGGCCGAGCTCGGGCGGGCGCTCGGCGCCTTCACCCGCGAGATCAGCTCCCTCCCGCCCGACGAGGCCCGCAGCCGGTTGGCGGGAAGCGGGCTGGACGAGTGGGCCGCGGACAACCTGGTGAGCTACCTCGCCGAGCAGCGCAGCGCCACCACCGTGCTCCCCTCCGACACCACCATCGTGGTGGAGCGGTTCCGCGACGAGCTGGGTGACTGGCGGGTCTGCATCCACTCCCCCCTCGGCAGCTCGGTGCTGGCCCCCTGGGCGCTGGTGATCGAGCAGCGAGCCCGCGAGCGCTACGGGACGGAGGTGTCGGCGACGGCCACCAACGACGGCATCGTGCTGCGGGTGCCCGACACCGACGCCGACCCGCCGGGGGTCGAGCTGCTCAGCGTCGACGTCGAGGAGCTGATCCGCATCGTCACCGACGAGGTCACCTCGTCGGCGCTCTTCGCCTCACGCTTCCGCGAGTGCGCGGCCCGGGCCCTGCTGCTGCCCCGCCGCGACCCCCGCTCCCGCTCGCCGCTGTGGCAGCAGCGGATGCGCTCGGCCCAGCTGCTGCAGGTCGCCTCCCGCTTCCCCGACTTCCCGATCGTGCTGGAGACGATCCGCGAGTGCCTCAACGACGTCTACGACCTCCCCGGGCTGCGGGCCCTGCACGAGGGCATCCAGGCCCGCCGCATCCAGCTGGTGGAGGTGGAGACCAAGGAGGCCTCCCCCTTCGCCACCTCGCTGCTCTTCGGCTACATCGGCTCCTTCGTCTACGAGGGGGACGTACCGCTGGCCGAGCGCCGGGCGGCGGCGCTGTCCCTCGACGCCGGGCTGCTGTCGGAGCTGCTGGGCACCGAGGGCCTGGCCACGCTGCTCGACGAGGCGGTGATCGCCGAGGTCGAGGCCGGGCTGCAGGCCCTGCTGGAGGAGCGCCGGGCCACCAGCGTCGAGCAGCTCTTCGACCTCGTGCGCACCGCCGGGCCGTTCTCCACCGAGGAGCTGGGGGTCCGCTCCGCCGAGGTCGACGTCGACCGGGCCGTCGAGCAGCTGCAGCAGGCCCGGCGGATCGCGGAGGTGCGGATCGCCGGCGAGCGGCGCTGGGCGGTGACCGAGGACCTGACCCGGTTGCAGGACGCCCTGGGCGTGCCGGTGCCCCCCGGCTACGCCGCGCCGCCGGCGGACTCCGACGCCGACCCGGTGCACGACCTGGTGCTCCGCTACGCCCGCACCCACGGTCCTTTCTCCGCCCGGACGGCGGCCGACCGGTTCGGGCTCGGCGTCGCCGTGGTCGGCTCGGCCACCCGGGCGCTGGTCCGCGACGGCAGCCTGGCCTCGGGGGCCTTCACCGGACCCGGGGTGGAGGAGTACTGCCACAGCCGGGTGCTGGCCCTGATCAAGCGGCGCACGCTGGCGAGGCTGCGACGCGAGGTGGAGCCGGTCGACCAGCCCACCTACACCCGCTTCCTCACCGACTGGCAGGGCGTCTCCCCCGGCCAGCGGGCCCGCACCCGCGGCGTCGACGGCACCCTGGCGGCGATCGAGTCCCTGGCCGGGTACCCGGTGCCGGCCAGCATGCTCGAGGCCGTGGTGCTGCCCTCGCGGGTGGCGGACTACCAGCCGCGCCACCTCGACGAGCTGCTCTCGGCCGGTGAGGTCAGCTGGGCCGGGACGGCCCGGATCGGCACCTCCGGCGACGGCTCGGGCGACGGCTGGGTGGCGCTGTGGCCCAGCGAGCTCGACCTGGCTCCCGCACCGGGTGAGCCGTCGTCGCAGCAGGCCCGTGAGCTGCTGGAACGGCTGGCCAGCGGCGGCGCCTGGCGTTTCGAGGACCTGGTGGCCGACACCCGCGACCGCGACGGCGGGAGCGAGCTGTCCACCCGGCGGGAGACCGCGGTGGCGCTGTGGGAGCTGGTCTGGGCCGGTCTGGTCACCTCCGACAGCTTCTCGGCGCTGCGCGCGGCCAGCACCGGGGGTGCCCTCAAGCGGCCCCGCGCGCCCACCGCACGGCGACCGTCCCGCCTCCAGGCCAGCCGGCCGCGGCGCCCGGGCGGAGGGTCGTCGCTGGAGGGCGCCACCACGGCTGGGCGCTGGTCGGTGGTGCCGGGGCCGGGCGGCGGTGAGGCGGCCGTGCGACGCCGGTTCAGCACCGACCTGCTGCTGATGCTCGACCGCTACGGCGTGCTGACCCGAGGCAGCGTCCTCACCGAGCGGCCCGAGGGGGGCTTCGGTCCGGTGTACCGCGGCCTCAGCCAGCTGGAGGAGGCCGGGCAGTGCCGCCGCGGCTACTTCGTGGACGGGCTGGGCGCGGCCCAGTTCGCGCTGGCCGGGGCGGTCGACCGTCTCCGCAGCCACGGTGAGGACGAGAGCGGCACCCCGCGTCAGCAGGGGCCCGACGAGGACGAGGTGGTGGTGCTGGCCGCCTGCGACCCGGCCAACCCCTTCGGCGCGGCGCTCCCCTGGCCCGAGCGCGCCGGGCACCGTCCCGGCCGGAAACCGGGTGCGCTGGTGCTGGTACGGCGGGGGCGGCTGGTGCTCTACGTCGAGCGGGGCGGGCGCTCGCTGCTGACCTTCACCGCCGACGCCGACGACCTGGGCGCGGCGGCGCTGGCCCTGGCCGGGGCGACGGCGCGGGGATGGCTGGGTCGGGTCACGATCGAGCGGGTCGACTCCGAGCACGTCTTCGAGTCACGGGCGAAGGACGCGCTCGAGGCGGCCGGCTTCGCCATGACCCCGCAGGGGATGCGGGTCCGCGCCCGTGCGCTGGCCGACGCCGACCGGAGCGGCTGAGTCCCGGCGCGACCGGGGGCGGCTGAGTCTCCCGACGCGACGGGGGTGGCTGGGTTCCCGTGCGACGGGTGCGGCTGAGTGCGGCTGGTGCGACCCAGTTCGGTGCGACGGGTGCGGCTGGGTTCCGGCGCGACCGCGCGGCTGGGTGCCGACCAGAGGCGGTGAGGCTGGAGCGAGCCGCGGTCAGCCCGTCCAGGTCCCGGCGTGGCCGGGGCGGCGGTCAGGCGGCGACGGTGGTGTGCAGCGGGCGGATGGGCAGCACGGTGACGTTCTCCCGCACGGCCATCTTGTCGCTGACGGTGGAGAGGACCTCCGACATGGGTGTGCCCAGTGCGTCGCAGATGGAGGCCAGCAGCTCGCTGGAGGCCTCCTTCTGGCCGCGCTCGACCTCCGACAGGTAGCCCAGGCTGACCCGCGCCCGGGAGGAGACCTCGCGCAGGGTGCGGCCCTGGGCGACCCGCTGCTCGCGGAGGGACTCACCCATCAGCTCACGCAACAGAACCGGCTTCATCGCTGCCTCCCTCACCATGCTCAGACTCTACCCAGTGACCACGACACCTGAGCGATGCCCGCTCACCCTGCAGACACAGGATGGTCGGTGCGTACCCGCTCAACCCCGGTCGACACGTTCCTGTTCCCTCCCGCGGACGGCTCGGGCAGGCGCCCGGGCCGGCTCAGCGAACGCGGTCTCGGAGGGCGCGCACGGCCAGCGCCATCACGTGGCGGACGGTGTCGTTGCGCACCTGCTGCCGGTCCCCGACCAGGTGCAGCAGCTCGGTGTGGACGTCCCCACCCTCGGACACGGCGATCCAGACGTAGCCCGGCGGGTGACCCTCCGAGCCGGCGGGCCCGGCCACACCGGTGGTGGCCAGTCCCACGTCGGCCCGGAAGCGCTCGCGTGCACCCTCGGCCATGGCGCGCACGCACTCCTCGGAGATGGCGCCGTAGGCGTCCAGCAGGTCCTGGGGCACGCCGAGCACCTCGTGCTTGGCCGCGACGGCGTAGGTGACCACGCCCCCGAGCAGGACCTCCGACGACCCCGGTACCTCCGCCAGCGTGGCCGCCACCAGACCCGCGGTCAGGGACTCCGCGGTGGCCACGTCGGCGTCGGCCTCGACCAGCGCCTCGACCAGCTCCTGGGCGTCGGGGGGTACGTGCCGCTCAGCGTCGCTCATGCCCGAGCCCTACCCGCTCGACGCAGCACCACAGCCTCCCGCACGTAGTCGATGCCGGTCACGATCGTCACGACGAAGGCAGCGGCCATGGCCACCCAGGAGACGACGTCCAGCACCCCGGACAGGGGCAGCAGGTACAGCGTCAGCGCCACCGCCTGCAGCACGGTCTTGAGCTTCCCGCCCCGCCCGGCCGCCATCACCCCGTAGCGCAGCACGACGAAGCGCATCACGGTGATCCCCCACTCACGGACCAGGATGGCGATGGTCACCCACCACCACAGCTCCCCGATGATGCTGAGCCCGATGAAGGCCATCCCGGTCAGCGCCTTGTCCGCGATCGGGTCGGCCAGCTTGCCGAAGCTGGTGATCAGGTCGTGCTTGCGGGCCAGGTAGCCGTCGAGGCTGTCGGTGAGGATGGCCAGCACGAACACGGCCGTGCTGGCCAGCCGCCACCCGTCGTCGTCGGGGTGGGCCAGCAGCATCCACGCGAACACCGGCACCATCAGGATGCGGAGCAGGGTCAGCGCGTTGGGGACGTTCACGTTCGCGCTCCTGGTGGCCGGCTGGTCGGTGCTCACCGGAGCACCTCCGCCACCAGCTCCGGTCCCTCGCTCGCCACCACCACGGCCTCGACCAGGTCACCCACCGCCAGCCCGGCAGCCGGTCGCCCGTCGGGGCCGACCACCCGGGTGGCGCCGTCGACCTCGGGCCCCTGGTGGGCGCTGCGCCCGATCCAGGCCGGCTCGTCGGGGTCGTCGGTGTCGTCGGTCTCCACCAGCACCCGGACGCGCTCCCCGATCCGGTCCTCCGCCCGCTGGTCCATCATCTCGGTGGCCAGGTCGACCGCCACCGATCGGCGCTCCTCGACCACCTCCGCGGGCAGGTGCCCGTCCAGGGACGCCGCCGCGGTGCCGTCCTCGTCGGAGTAGTCGAAGACCCCGACGGCGTCGAGGCGGGCGGCCTCGACGAAGTCCAGCAGGGTCTGGAAGTCGGCCTCGCTCTCGCCGGGGAAGCCGACGATGACGTTGGAGCGGATCCCGGCCTGCGGGGCCCGCTCCCGGATGGACTCGATCAGGCCCAGGAAGGAGTCCGGGTCCCCGAAGCGCTTCATCCGGCGCAGCACCGCCGGGGCGGCGTGCTGGAAGGAGAGGTCGAAGTAGGGCACCACGCCCTCGATGGAGGTCATCGCGGTCACCAGCGAGGCCCGGGTCTCGGCCGGCTGCAGGTAGGACACCCGCACCCAGTCGATCCCGTCGACCGCGGCGAGCTCGCCCAGCATGGTCTCCATGGCCCGGATGTCGCCCAGGTCCTTGCCGTAGGAGCTGGAGTTCTCGCTCACCAGGAAGACCTCGCGCACCCCCTGCTCGGCCAGCCAGCGGGCCTCGGCCACCACGTCGGCCGGCGGGCGGGAGACGTAGGCGCCGCGGAAGCTGGGGATGGCGCAGAAGGTGCAGCGCCGGTCGCAGCCGGAGGCGATCTTGAGCGGGGCCATCGGCCCGCTGCCCAGCCGTCGCCGCACCGCCCGCGGGCCGCTGGCCGGGGCGAGGCCACCGGGGAGGTCCGGAGCGGTCTGGTGCCCGGGCACCGCGACCGACCCGGCCGCGGCAGGCCGCTGGACCGGGGAGATGGGCAGCAGCGCCCGGCGGTCCCGGGGGGCGTGGGCGACGTGGGTGCCGCCGGCCAGGATGTCCTGCAGCCGGGCGGAGACGTCGGCGTAGTCGTCGAAGCCCAGCACGGCGTCGGCCTCGGGCAGCGACTCGGCCAGGTCCCGCCCGTAGCGCTCCGCCAGGCAGCCCACGGCGACCACGGCCCGGGTGGTGCCCGCGGACTTGAGGTCGGCCGCGGCCAGCAGGGTGTCGACCGAGTCCTTCTTGGCCGACTCGACGAAGCCGCAGGTGTTGACCATCACGGCCTCGGCCTGCTCGGGGTCGTCCACCAGCCGGAACCCGCCGGCCTCGAGCCGGGCGGCGAGCTCTTCCGAGTCCACGTCGTTGCGGGCGCAACCCAGTGAGACCAGGTGCACCGTGGTGGGCTCCCCGGCCTGAGGGGGCGGGCTGGGCTGTCGTGTCTGGGTCGTCATCGCCCGCCCAGTATGTCTCGGAGACGGCGAGGGCGCCGCATCGACGCGGCGCCGACGGCCCGTCCGGACGTCCGCGGCGCAGCCCAGAGCCTCCGGCGCGACGGCTCGGTGCGGTCGCCGGGGCCGCCGGCCGACCCCGTGGCGGTGGCCTGCTGGACCCCTACCCTCGGACGTGTCCCCGCCCGTCCCGGGCGCGGCACCTGTCGACGACACGAGGAACCCCGATGACCGTCATCTCGTCCACCCGTCCCCTGGCCGCCGGGCTCGCCGCCCTGGCGCTGACGCTCGGCCTGGGCCTGACGGGCTGCTCGACGGGCGACGAGGCCGCCCAGCCCGACGCCACCGGCAGCGACACCACCACCAGCCAGCCCGAGACCGCCCCCTCCGAGGCCCCCTCCGAGACCCCTTCCGAGACGCCCTCCGAGGCCCCTTCCGAGGACGCCTCGACCGACAGCGGCGAGAGCGGGGGCAAGCCGAGCAAGGAGGAGGTCGCCACGGGGCTGAACGACCTCGTCGCGGAGATGTCCCCGGGGGCGAGCGAGGCCAGCGGGGACGTGCTGGAGAAGCTGACCACCTGCGCGGTGGACAAGATCTACGACACCGCCTCGGAGAAGTCCCTGCAGGCCATCGCCGAGGGCGACCTGAGTGGCGCCGACCCCGACGACCTGACCGACCTCTCCAACGCCATCAGCGAGTGCAGCACCGAGGTCGTGGGCTGACCTCGGGCACCACACGCACACAGCGGGCCACCAGGAGATCCTGGTGGCCCGCTGTCCGTGCGGGTGCTCAGCGTGCGGCTGCTCAGCCGTTCTGCAGGTTGCCCAGCACGGTGTCGAGCTCGTCGGGCTTGACCAGCACCTCTCGCGGCTTGGACCCCTCCGAGGGGCCGACGATGCCCCGGGTCTCCAGGATGTCCATCAGCCGCCCGGCCTTGGCGAAGCCGACCCGCAGCTTGCGCTGCAGCATCGAGGTGGAGCCGAGGTCGAGCTGGACGATCAGCTTCGCCGCCTCAAGCACCAGCTCCATGTCGTCGCCGATGTCCTCGACCACCTTCTTCGACTCCGCCGGGGCGGCGACGTCCTCGCGGTAGGTCGGCTTGAGCTGCTCGGTGACGTGCTTGACGACGTCGCGCACCTCGCCCTCGCCCACCCAGGCGCCCTGCACGCGGATGGCCTTGCCGGCCCCCATCGGCAGGAAGAGACCGTCTCCCTGACCGACCAGCTTCTCCGCACCGGGCTGGTCCAGGATGACCCGGGAGTCGGTCATCGAGGAGGTGGCCAGCGCGAGCCGGCTGGGGATGTTGGCCTTGATCAGACCGGTGACCACGTCGGTGCTCGGGCGCTGCGTGGCCAGCACCAGGTGGATGCCGGCCGCGCGGGCCAGCTGGGTGATCCGGACGATGGAGTCCTCGACGTCGCGCGGGGCCACCATCATCAGGTCGGCCAGCTCGTCGACGATCACCAGCAGGTACGGGTAGGGCGAGAGCACCCGCTCCGAGCCCGCCGGCAGCACCACCTGGTTGGCCCGCACCGCCTTGTTGAAGTCGTCGACGTGGCGGAACCCGAAGGCGGCCAGGTCGTCGTAGCGCATGTCCATCTCGCGCACGACCCACTGCAGCGCCTCGGCGGCCTTCTTGGCGTTGGTGATGATCGGGGTGACCAGGTGCGGGATGCCCTCGTAGGCGGTGAGCTCGACCCGCTTGGGGTCGACCAGCAGCATCCGGACCTCGTCGGGGGTGGCGCGCATCATCACCGAGGTGATCATCGAGTTGATCACCGAGGACTTGCCTGCGCCGGTGGCCCCGGCCACCAGCAGGTGCGGCATCTTGGCCAGGTTGGCCACCACGAACCCGCCCTCGACGTCCTTGCCCAGCCCGACGGTCATCGGGTGGTGGTCGTTGCGCGCCTTGTTGGAGCGGAGCACGTCGCCGAGGGTGACGATCTCCTTGTCCACGTTGGGGATCTCGATGCCGATCGCGGACTTGCCCGGGATCGGGGACAGGATCCGCACGTCGGCGCTGGCCACCGCGTACGCGATGTTGCGGCTCAGGGCGGTGACCTTCTCCACCTTCACCGCCGGGCCGAGCTCCACCTCGTAGCGGGTCACCGTCGGCCCGCGGGTGTAGCCGGTGACGGTGGCGTCGATGCCGAACTCCGACATCACGTTGGTCAGCTGGCCGACCACGGCGTCCGACGCCGCGGTACGGGCCTTGGGCACCGTCCCGTTCTTGAGCGCGGCGGAGTCGGGCAGCAGGTACTGGACGTCACCGGAGAGGGTGAGCTGCTCGACCCGCTGCGGGATCGGGGAGTGGTTCGGGGCCTCCAGCGGGGTGACGTCCATGGCCGTGGCGGCCACGGCCTCCCCCGGCGGCAGACCGGCGGTGACCCTCCGGGCGGCGACCGACTCCTCGTCGTCGGCCTCGTCGCCCTGGTCCTCGGCCTGGTGCTCGGTGGTGTCCTGCGCCGGTGCTGCGGTCTCGTCGGGGACCTCGCCGGTGCTCAGCCCGCGGCGACCGCGCCGGCTCGGGCGCTCCTCGACCAGCGGGGTGTCGTAGGCCTCGTCGACGCCGTACTCGATGTCGTCGGGGCGACGCTCCAGGCGGTGCTGGCGGGCGGCGGCGCGGACGGCGCGGACCCGCCCCGGCATCTCGTGCAGCGGGATCCCCACCACGACCACCACGCCGAAGAGGGTGAGCAGCACCAGCAGCGGGACGGCCACCCAGACGGTGAGCAGCTCCGAGAGCAGGCTGGAGGAGATGAACCCCAGCACCCCGCCGGCCGCCCGCAGCGCGAGCGGGTCCGACGGCTCGGGGATGCCCTTGGCCACGCTGACCAGGCCGAGCAGGCCGAGGGCGAGCGACATCCAGCCGACGACCTGGCGCCCGGCCGGGCCGTTGCGGTCGGGGTGGCGCAGCGTCCGCCAGGCCATCCCGCCGAAGAAGAGGGGCGCGGCGAAGGCGAGGGTGCCGATCACCGAGCTGACGCCGGTGTGGATCCAGCCGCCGACGGGGTCGGGCAGCCCGAACCAGAACTCGGCCGCGAGCACGATGGTGGTGGCCAGCAGCAGCAGCCCGGCGCCGTCGCGGCGCAGGGCGGGGTCGACCTGGTCCTCCCCCGGGCCGACGCTGCGGGCCATGTGGCCCACGCCGTGGGCCAGGCCCGAGAAGAGCGCGGCGACGCCCGAACCGAGCACCGCCCAGACCGAGCGGCGCGGTGGACGCCTCGGGGTGGCCCGTCGGCTGCCGCCGCCGCGGCTCGCCCCCTGGGGAGGACGCTTCGCCGGCGGGCGTGCGGAGGTCGTGCGGGGGGATGTGCTGCTCTTGCTTCCGGACGACCGCGGACGGCTGGACCCGGCCCGGTTGCCCGGACTAGGAGCTTTCGACCGCGGTGGGGAAGACGCGCGGGTCGCCATGTTCGGGAGGCTACGCCATGGACGTCGACCCGCTCCGCCTCACACGCCGGGGACGGCCCCCCGCAGCTGCCACAGGTGGTCCACCGGCCCGATGCCCGCCCCGAGGGCGAAACCGGTGCGGATCCCGCCGGTGGTGTAGTCCTTGGCCCCGGCCACCGCCACCGCCATCTCCTGCCCCAGCGCCAGCCGGCTGGCGATCGCCGAGGCCAGGGTGCAGCCGGTGCCGTGGGTGTGGGCGTTGTCGGCCCGCTCGGCGGTGAAGGTGAGCGGCACCGACCCCGGCGCGGCGGAGAGCAGCAGGTCGGTCGGCGGTCCGACCCTGTGACCGCCCTTGACCAGCGCCCACCCGGCGCCGGTGCCCAGCAGCGCCTGGGCCAGCTCGGCCGGGGTGGCGTCCTCCGCCAGCCCGGACAGCAGCACCGCCTCGCCCAGGTTCGGCGTCACCACCGTGGCCCGGGGCAGCAGCAGCTCGCGCATCGCCGCCACCGCCTCGGGGGCCACCAGCGGGTCACCGTGCTTGGAGGCGCAGACCGGGTCCACCACCACCGGGGTGCCCTCGGGCAGCGTGGCCAGCAGCCCGGCCACCAGCTCGACCACCTCCACCGTGCCCAGCATCCCGGTCTTCACCGCGTCCACGCCGATGTCGTCCACGACGCTGCGGAACTGCCCGCTGACCGCCTCCGCGGGCAGCGGCCACCAGCCCTGGACGCCGAGGGAGTTCTGGGCGGTGACCGCGGTGAGCACGCTCATCCCGTGCACGCCGTGGGCCATCATCGTCTTCAGGTCGGCCTGGATCCCCGCTCCCCCACCGGAGTCCGAGCCGGCCACGGTGAGCACCCGCGCCGTGGGCAGGCCCGGCTCAGCCGAAGTGGTCATGTCCCTGTCCTCCCTCACGCACCGCGCCGTCGACGGTGACCCGCGGGCCGTCCGGGCCCGGCTGCTGCACCCGGCCGACCGGGGTCCAGCCCTCCGGCACCGCGCCGGTGGCGAAGGTGGCGGCGAGGGCGTGGTCCTCCCCGCCGGTCAGCACGAAGTCCATCGGGTCGCGTCCGGTGGCCTGGGCGACCGTGGCCAGCACCGGTGCCACCTCGAACGCGCCGGCGTCCAGGTCGACCGCGACCCCGGACGCCCGCGCCACGTGACCCAGGTCGGCGAGCAGCCCGTCGGAGACGTCGACCATGGCGGTGGCCCCGGCCAGCCGTGCCTGCCGGCCCGCCCCCCAGGGGACCTCCGGGGCCAGCTGGGCGGCCACGGCAGCCCGCGGCGAGCGGAACCCGCGGGCCAGCACGGCCAGCCCGGCCGCCGCCCAGCCCAGCCGTCCGCGCAGCGCGACCACGTCACCGGGACGAGCCCCGGCCCGGGTCACCGGCTCCCCGTCCAGGCGACCGACCACCGTCACGGCCACGGTCACGTCACGGCTGCGGGTGGTGTCCCCGCCGACCAGACCGAACCCGGAGCGCTCGCACTCCTCCAGCACCCCCTGGTGGAAGAAGCGCAACCACGTCAGCGGCAGGTCGGCCGGGGCGGAGAGCGAGATCAGCAGCGTCCAGGGGTCGGCCCCCATCGCCTCGACGTCGGCCCCCGCCGCGGCCACCGCCTTGCGGCCGGTCTCCAGCCCGGTGGACCAGTCGCGACGGAAGTGCACGCCCTCGACCATCGTGTCGGTGGAGACCACCAGCCGGCCGGCGCCCTCCAGCACGGCCGCGTCGTCACCGGGCCCCAGGAACACCCCCGGGTGGGCCGACAACCCCTTCGTGAACAGGGCGACGGCCCCGAACTCCCCCAGCCCACCCAGGGTGGTGGGCGCCTGCTCCGCCATCGCCGCTACGGCTCCTCGCGCTGCTCGTCCTCGGCGCCCGTCCCCCGGGCGCCCTGGTCCGGACACGGTAGCGTGACCGCGCCGGCGGCCGGCCGCGCGCCGGACCGCGGCGCCCCGGGGCGACGTGCGGGAGAGGAGCTCCGACGATGAGCGTGCAGGCCTACGTGCTGGTGCAGACCGCGGTCGGCCGCGCGGTGGAGGTGTCGGAGCGGATCCGCACCCTGCCGGGCGTGCGGGTGGCCCGCGACGTCACCGGTCCCTACGACGTGGTGGTCGAGGTCGAGGCCGACACCATGGACGACCTGGGCCGCCTGGTGGTGGCTCAGGTGCAGCAGGTGCCGGGGATCACCCGCACCGTGACCTGCCCGGTGGTGAACCTCTGAGGGCGCGGACGGCCGCCGTCCTGCTGGCCGGGGCGCTCGCGCTCACCGCCTGCAGCGCCGAGGTGGCCCTCGAACCCCCGACCCCCGACCCGGCTTCGGCCGCGGTCTGCGCGGAGCTGGTGCCGGCGCTGCCCGCGACGCTGGCCGGCCAGCCCGCCCGCGAGGTGACCGGCCCGCGGGAGCTGGTGGCGGCCTGGGGCACCCCGCCGATCACGGTCCGCTGCGGCGTCCCCCAGCCCGCGGCGCTGGAGCCGACCAGCCAGTGCTTCGAGGTCCAGGGGGTGGGTTGGTTCGCCGAGCCGGTGCCCGAGGGCTACCTGTTCACCACCATCGGCCGGACGGCCTTCGTGGAGGTCGGTGTCCCGAGCCGCTACGCACCGGAGGCCGACGTGCTGGTGGAGCTGGCGCCCGCGGTCTCGGCCCACGACCCGGTGCAGCGCCCCTGCGTGTGAGCGCCGGTCAGCGCAGGCCGAGCGGCCGGGCCAGGGCCAGCTCGACCAGGCGGGCGACCAGGTCGGGGTAGCCGAGCCCGCTGGCCGACCAGACCATGGGGAACATCGAGTGCTCGGTGAAGCCGGGCATGGTGTTGATCTCGTTGACCAGGACCTGGCCGTCACGGGTGACGAAGGTGTCCACCCGGCCCAGCCCCTCCGCGCCCACGGCGGTGAAGGTGCGCACCGCGACCTCGCGCACGCGGGCGACGACGTCCTCCTCCATCACCGCCGGCACCAGCAGGTCGACCTGCTCCTCCTCGGGCAGGTACTTGGCCTCGAAGTCGTAGAAGCCCGACGCCGTCCGGGTGACGATCTCGGCCACCACCGAGGTCTCCGGCCCGGCCGGGCCGTCCAGCACGCCGCACTCGATCTCACGGGCCTCCACCAGGCCCTTCTCCACCACGCACTTGGGGTCGTGGGCCAGTGCCGTCTCGACGGCCGGGACCAGCCCGGACGGCTCGTCCACCCGGGTGATGCCGATGCTGGACCCGCCGCGGGCGGGCTTGACGAACACCGGGAACCCCAGGGTGGCCACGGCCTCCAGGCAGAGGCTCTGGTCCGCCGCCCACCGCGCCGCGGTGAAGGAGGTCCACGGACCGACCGGGAGCCCGGCGGCGGACAGCACCTGCTTCATCCGCTCCTTGTCCATCGAGACCGCGCTGGCGCTGACCCCGGAGCCCACGTAGCGCAGCCCCAGCATCTCGAACATGCCCTGGATGGTGCCGTCCTCGCCGTAGGGCCCGTGCAGCAGCGTGAAGGCGACGTCGACCACCACCTCCTCGACCAGCCGGTCCCCCTCGCGGGAGGCCAGCACGACCTGGTCGCCGGCGGGGAGCAGCACCGCCTGCGGGCGTCCGGGAGGGACGGTGGGCAAGCGGCCGTCCACGGTGACCAGGGCCGCGACGTCCTCGGCCGCGACCCGCAGCCAGGCCCCGTCCGCCGTGATCCCGATGCCCACCACGTCGTAGCGCTCGGCGTCCAGGGCCGCCACCACTCCGGCGGCGGTCAGGCAGGAGACCCCGTGCTCGGTGCTGGCGCCGCCGAAGACGACGGCGACGGTGGGTCGACGGGGATGGGTCATGGTGGCCTCTCGCTCGGGTGCGGACCACACCCTAGGCGCTCAAGTGCGCTCGGGCTTGGGGGCGCGCGAGAGGAGCAGCCGGAGGGCCTCGGGCGGGGTGAGGGCCCCGTTGACCACCCGCTGCACCCCGGTGACGATCGGCATGTCGACCCCGTGGGTGCGGGCCAGGTCGGCGATGGACTCGCAGGACTTGACGCCCTCGGCCACGCCCTGGCTGACCGCGGTGGCCTCCTCGACCCCCAGCCCGCGGCCCAGGTGCTCCCCGAAGGTGCGGTTGCGCGACAGCGGGGACATGCAGGTGGCGGCCAGGTCACCCATCCCGGCGAGCCCGGCGAAGGTGTGCGGGTCCGCACCCATCGCCTCCCCCAGCCGCGCCGTCTCGGCCAGGCCCCGGGTCATCACCGAGGCCATGGCGTTCGCGCCGTAGCCCAGCCCCGAACCCATCCCGACCGCCAGCGCGATCACGTTCTTGGTGGCCCCGGCCAGCTCGCAGCCCAGGACGTCGCCGTTGGTGTAGGGCCGGAAGGTGGGGCTGTGGCAGACGGTCTGGAGCCGCAGCGCGGTGGCCTCGGCGGCGGCGGCCACCACGGCGGCGGCGGGCTGGCGCTCGGCGATCTCGCGGGCCAGGTTCGGTCCGGTGACGATCCCGATCCGCTCCGGGTGCACCGCCCCGGCCTCGGCGATCACCTGGCTCATCCGCTGGTCGGTGCCGAGCTCGATCCCCTTGGCCAGGCTGACCACCAGCGCCGACGCCGGCAGCCGCCAGCCGCGGAGGGACTCCCGCAGCCGCTGGGAGGGCACCGCGAGCACCACGACCTCGGCGCCGTCGAGGGCCTCGACCGGGTCGCTGGTGGCCCGCACGGCGGCGGGCAGCTCCACGTCGCTGAGGTAGCCGGGGTTGCGGGAGGTCCGGTTGACCCCCTCGGCCACCTCGGGCCGGCGCGCCCACAGCACCACCTCGCTGCCCGCGTCGGCCAGCACCAGGGAGAAGGCGGTGCCCCAGGCACCGGCACCCATCACGCTCACCCGGGTCATCTGGTCTCCTCCTCGTGCCGGCCGGGTCCGGCCTGGTCGTCGTGCTGCTCGGGGCCGGCCGGGTCGGTGACCCCGCCCGGCACGGACGGTGCGACCCGGCGTCCCAGCTCCAGGTCCCAGCGACCGGCCGGCGGCACCTGCTGGCGCAGCTCGGCCACCAGCGCGGTGATCGCGGTGGCGATGCGCTCGGTCGCCTCCCGCACCACCTCCTCGTCCAGCGGGCGGGCACGCAGGTCGTCCAGGGGCACCGGCGGCCCGGCCACCACCCGCGAGACGGGGCGGCGCCAGACCCGGGGGAAGGTCAGCCTCCGGCCGGGCATCAGCTCCTGGACGCCCCACTGGCCGACCGGCACCACCGGGCAGCCGGTGGCCAGGGCGATCCGCGCCGCCCCCGAGCGCAGCCGCATCGGCCAGCCGTCCGGGTCGGCGGTGATGGTGCCCTCGGGGTAGATGCTGACCAGCCGCCCCTCCTGCACCGCCCGCTGCGCGGCCAGCACGGCCTCGCGGGCCCGGTCGGTGCCGCGGTCGACCCGGATCTGGCCGGCGGAGCGGGCGATCCGGCCGACCACCGGAGCGTCGAACAGCTCGGCCTTGGCCATGAAGCGCGGCCAGCGACCGGACCAGGCGATGAAGTGGCCGTAGCTGAGGAAGTCGGCGTTGGAGATGTGGTTGACCACCACCACCCCCCCGCCGGTGGCCGGGACGCGCTCGAGGTGACGCCAGTCGGGTCGGGTCAGGTGGCGCATCAGCCAGCCCAGCACGGCGACGCAGCGGTGGATGAACGGCTCCGGCGGGTCCCTCATCACGCTCGCCAGCGGTCGGCGGGCGAGGGCCGCGGAGGCGTCCAGGGTGTCCATCGGCGTCACCCTACCGGCGCGCTGCGGATAGGTTCGCCGGGTGCAGGGGCAAGCGGAGCAGGTGGCGGCCGTGGTCGCGGTGAAGGCGTGGTCGCGGGCCAAGAGCCGCCTGGACGCGCTGCCCGCCGAGCGGCGCTCCGGGCTGGCGGCCGCGATGGCCCTGGACACCTGCCTGGCCCTGACCGGCGCCGGGCTGCGGCTGCTGGTGGTCACCGACGAGCCGCTGCTGCCGGCGCGCTGGTCCGCGGCGGGGGTGCCGGTGGAGGTGCTGGGCGACCCGGGGACGGATCTCAACGGCGCGCTCACCGCGGGGGACGCCGAGCTGCGTCGCACCGGCGCCTCCACGGTGCTGGCGGTGGTCGCCGACCTCCCCTGCCTGGTGCCCGCCGCGGTGTCGGGTCTGCTCGCCGCCGCCGGTGCCGGACGGGGACGCTGGTTCGTGCCCGACAGCACCGGGGTGGGCACCACGGTGCTGCTGGCCCGGGACCGGGAGCTCGAGCCGCGGTTCGAGGGTGCTTCGGCCGACCGCCACCGACGCAGCGGCGCACAGCCCCTGGCCGCCCCGGCCGGGGTGCGTCGCGACGTCGACGACGAGGTCTCGCTGGAGCGGGCGCTGGAGCTCGGGGTCGGGGCGCACACCGCGGCCTGGGCCGCGGACCGGCCGGGCTGACCCGGGCCGGTCAGCCGGTCGGGTGCGGGCTCAGCCGGCGGTGCGGGCCGGGAGGGTGAGGGGCCTGAACGCCGGGCGGCTGGCCTCGAAGGCGGTGATGTCGGTCTCGCTGCGCAGGGTGAGGGCGATGTCGTCCAGTCCCTCCATCAGACGCCACCGCGTGTAGTCGTCGATCGAGAAGTCGACCGACAGCGCGCCGGCGGTGACCTGACGGGCTCCGAGGTCGACGGTGAGGGCCAGCGCGGGGTCGGCCTCGATGGCGTCCCACAGCCGCTCGACGTCGCCCTGGTCGACCACGGCGACGAGCAGCCCGGACTTGCCGGAGTTGGAGCGGAAGATGTCACCGAACCGGGAGCCGATGATCACCTTGAAGCCGTAGTTCTGCAGGGCCCAGACCGCGTGCTCGCGGGAGGAGCCGGTGCCGAAGTCGGGGCCGGCGACGAGGATGTCCGCCCCGGAGTGCTCGGGCCGGTTGAGCACGAAGTCCGGGTCGTTGCGCCAGGCGGCGAACAGCCCGTCCTCGAAGCCGGAGCGGGTGACCCGCTTGAGGTACACCGCCGGGATGATCTGGTCGGTGTCGACGTTGCTGCGGCGCAGCGGCAGCGCGGTGCCGGTGTGGGTGGTGAAGGCGTCCATGGTTCTCCCCGGTCTCAGAGGTCGGCCGGGGCACTCAGGGTGCCCGCGACGGCGGTGGCGGCGGCGACGGCGGGCGAGACCAGGTGGGTGCGCCCGCCCTTGCCCTGCCGGCCCTCGAAGTTGCGGTTGGAGGTCGAGGCAGCACGCTCCCCGGGGGCGAGCTGGTCGGGGTTCATGCCCAGGCACATCGAGCAGCCCGCGGCACGCCACTCCGCGCCGGCGGCCAGGAAGACCTGGTCCAGCCCCTCGGTCTCGGCCTGCAGCCGGACCCGGGCCGAACCCGGGACGACGAGCATCCGGACGCCCTCGGCGACCGAACGGCCCTCGATCACCGAGGCGGCCAGCCGCAGGTCCTCGATCCGGCCGTTGGTGCAGGAGCCGAGGAAGACGGTGTCGACCGCGACCTGGCGCATCGGCGTCCCGGCCTCCAGCCCCATGTACTGCAGCGCACGCTCGGCGGCGCTGCGGTCGGTCGGGTCGGTGAAGCTCTCCGGGGTGGGGACGGAGCCACCCAGCGGGATGCCCTGACCGGGGTTGGTGCCCCAGGTGACGAAGGGGGTGAGGGTCTCGGCGTCGATGTCGACCTCGACGTCGAAGGTGGCGTCGTCGTCGGTGCGCAGCGTCTGCCAGTACTCCACCGCGGCGTCCCAGTCCGCACCGGTCGGGGCGTGGGGACGTCCCTGCAGGTAGTCGAAGGTGGTCTGGTCCGGCGCGATCATGCCGGCCTTGGCGCCCCACTCGATCGACATGTTGCAGATGGTCATCCGGCCCTCCATCGAGAGCGCCTCGATGGCCTCACCGCGGTACTCCACGATGTGGCCGGCCCCGCCGCCGGTGCCCACCTCGGCGATCAGCGCCAGCACCAGGTCCTTCGCGGTGACGCCGTCGGGCAGCTTCCCCGACACGTTCACGGCCATCGTCCTCGGACGGGCCTGCGGCAGGGTCTGGGTGGCCAGCACGTGCTCGACCTCGGAGGTGCCGATGCCGAAGGCGATGGCCCCGAAGGCGCCGTGGGTGGAGGTGTGGGAGTCACCGCACACCACCGTCATGCCGGGCTGGGTGACCCCGAGCTGCGGGCCGATGATGTGCACCACGCCCTGGTCCTTGTCCCCCAGGCTGTGCAGCCGGATGCCGAACTCCTCGGCGTTGCGGCGCAGGGTGTCGACCTGGGTGCGCGAGACCGGGTCCGCGATCGGCTGGTCGATGTTCAGCGTCGGGGTGTTGTGGTCCTCGGTGGCCAGCGTGAGGTCGGGTCGGCGGACCGGGCGGCCGGCCTGGCGCAGGCCGTCGAAGGCCTGCGGGCTGGTCACCTCGTGGACCAGGTGGAGGTCGATGTAGAGGAGGTCGGGCTCACCCTCCGCGGAGCGCACCACGTGGTCGTCCCAGACCTTCTCACTCAGCGTCCTGCCCATCAGCCCACTTCACTTCCTCGTCCGCGGGACGCGGTGCGCGCCCCTCCCTGGTGACCGCCCCACCCTGCTCCAGCAGGGGTCGGCAGCCGATTTGCATATCAGCATGCGAGACAGCAGTATCAGTACATGGACAACTCTAGCGGAGTCGGCGTGCTCGACAAGGCGGCGGCTGTGCTCAGCGCCCTCGAGACCGGCCCCACCACGCTGGCCGGTCTGGTGACCGCCACCGGTCTGGCCCGACCCACCGCCCACCGCCTCGCGGTGGCCCTGGAGCACCACCGCCTGGTCAGCCGCGACCTGCAGGGGCGCTTCGTGCTCGGTCCCCGGCTCGCCGAGCTCGCCTCGGCCGCCGGCGAGGACCGTCTGCTGGCCACCGCCGGGCCCGTCCTGGCCCGGTTGCGCGACATCACCGGTGAGTCCGCGCAGCTGTTCCGCCGCCAGGGCGACCTCCGCATCTGCGTGGCCGCGGCCGAGCGCACCTCCGGGCTGCGCGACTCCGTCCCGGTGGGGTCGCAGCTCACCATGTCGGCCGGCTCGGCCGCCCAGGTCCTGCTGGCCTGGGAGGAGCCGGACCGGATGCAGCGCGGGCTCCGCGGCTCCCTCTTCTCCGCCGTGGCGCTGGCCTCGGTCCGCCGGCGCGGCTGGGCCCAGTCGGTCGGCGAGCGCGAGGCCGGGGTCGCCTCGGTGTCCGCGCCGGTGCGCTCCCCCTCGGGCAAGGTGATCGCGGCGGTCAGCGTCTCCGGTCCGATCGAGCGGCTCTCCCGCCAGCCCGGCCGGATGCACGCCCCGGCCGTGATGGCCGCCGCCGAGCGGCTGTCGGAGGTCCTGCGGCGCAGCGGCCAGGAGGGCTGAGCCGAGGGGGCCCCGGCGGCGGCGCCCGGGAGCCCCACGGCCGCCTCGAAGCACCCTGGAACACAGCGAGACCCCCTCCGGTGGAGGGGGTCTCGCTCGCTGTAGCCCCGACGGGATTCGAACCCGCGCTACCGCCTTGAGAGGGCGGCGTGCTAGGCCGCTACACAACGGGGCCCTAGCTGTCACCGTCATCCGGCGACCGGTGGAGACTACCAGCGGCGGCCGTGACCGGCCAGTCGGTGTCTCCAGCTGGGGTACTAGGACTCGAACCTAGACTAACTGAACCAGAATCAGTCGGGCTGCCAATTACCCTATACCCCAAGGCTTTTCTGCTGCTCCGCTCAGCGGGGCAACGACGTCAAACTCTAGACCATCCGGGCACGTGGCTCAAACCGGGCGCGCCGGAGCCGTCGGGGTCACGGTGTGCAGGGCCATCCGCCGGCCCACCAGCCAGGCCAGCACCGCGAAGAGCGCGAAGCCGGTGACGTCCAGCACCGCCTGCAGCGGCCCGACCTCCTGCAGGGCCCTGGCCTGGGCGACCGAGCTGGTCAGCGCGGCCAGACCGAAGGCCAGCAGGTTGTTCACCACGTGCGCGGCGCAGGCCGCCTCCAGACCCCCGGTGCGCCACACCAGCACCCCGGCGACGATCCCGAAGGCGAACCGGTCCAGGAACAGCCACACGTTCTGGCTGCCGTGGAAGAGGGCGAAGACCAGCGCCGAACCGACCACGCCGAACCAGGGGCTGGCCACCACCGACCCCAGCGCCTGCAGCAGGTAGCCGCGGAACAGGACCTCCTCCGCCACGGCCTGCAACGGCCCGGTCAGCACGATCACCACCAGGAAGCCGGCAACGCCCGGCTGCGGCTGCCAGGTCAGCGGGGTCCCCTCGGCCAGGGTGGAGAGGGCGAAGACGGCCAGCAGCGCCGGCGGGGCGACCAGCAGGCAGGCCAGGAGGTAGCGCCACCGCACGGCTCCCAGCACCGAGACCAGCCAGCGCGGGGAGCGGCGGTGCACCAGCAGCACCACCAGCGCGGCCACCGGGACCGCGGCGGCCAGACCCAGGTTGGAGGCCACCAGCCCGGCCGGGACCTCGGCCCGGGCGGCTGCGGCGGCGAGGACCGCGTAGGGCTCCGCGCGGCCCCCCAGCACCCAGGCCAGGGACACCACCAGCGGGCTCACCACCCCGGCCAGCAGGACGAACAGGGCGATCGCCACCGGAGCCCCGACCAGGCCACGCCACCGGGCACCGTCCTCGGCCAGCAGCCGGGGGTAGCCGGTCCCGGCGTCCGGGCGGAGGACCGGGACCGGCCCCGGGATCACACCGGGCCCGGGGCGTCCGGACCGGCGGCGGGAGGCGCCTCGGGGGAGCCGTCCTGCAGGGAGGCCACGGCCCGCTGCAGCCGCAGCATCGACGACGTCCGCCCCAGCAGCTCCATCGACTCGAAGAGCGGCGGGGAGATGCGGCGTCCGGTGATGGCGATCCGGAGGGGGGCGAAGGCGAACTTGGGCTTGATGCCCAGACCCTCGACCAGCGCCTCCCGGAGCGCCGCCTGGATGTGCTCGTGCTCCCACTCACGCAGCTCGGCCAGCACGGCGACGGAGTGCTGCAGCACCGCGGCGTCGTCGGGCTTGCTGCCCAGCCCCGCCGCCGGGTCGATCTCCAGCGCGTCGTCGTCGGTGAACAGGAAGCCGGCCATGGGGACGATCTCGGCCAGCGTGGTCACCCGCTCCCGGACCAGGGGCACCACGCCGGTCAGCCGGTCGCGCTGCTCCCCGGTCAGGGGCTCGGCCACCATCCCGGCGGCGGCCAGGAACGGGACCAGCTGCTCGGCCAGCTCCTCCTCGTCGAGCCTGCGGAGGTGGTCGGCGTTGATCGCCTCGCACTTCTTCGGGTCGAACCGGGCCGGGTTGGCGTTCACCTTCGTGATGTCGAAGGCGGCGACCATCTCCTCCAGGGTGAAGACGTCGCGGTCCTCGGCGATCCCCCAGCCCAGCAGGGCCAGGTAGTTGAGCAGGCCCTCGGGCAGGAAGCCACGCTGGCGGTACTCCAGCAGGCCCGAACCCGCGTCGCGCTTGGAGAGCTTCTTGTTGCCCTCCCCCATCACGTAGGGCAGGTGCCCGAACCGGGGCAGCCGCCCGGGGCCGATGCCGAGCTGGGCCAGGGCCCCGTGCAGCACCAGCTGGCGCGGGGTGGAGGACAGCAGGTCCTCCCCGCGCAGCACGTGGGTGATGCCCATCAGGGCGTCGTCGACGGGTGTGGCCAGGGTGTACAGCGCGGCGCCGTTGGCCCGCACGATCACGTAGTCCGGGACGTGGGCGCCGTCGAAGGAGATCTCGCCGCGGATCAGGTCGTCGAAGGCGATCTCGCCGTCGGGGACGCGGATGCGGGTGACGGCCTCACGACCCTCGGCGCGGAAGGCGGCGACCTGCTGCTCGTCGAGGTCGCGGCAGAAGCCGTCGTAGCCCGAGGGTGCGCCCTTGGGACGCCCGGCGGCGCGGGCGTCCTGCTCCTCCTTGGTGCAGAAGCACAGGTAGGCGTGACCGCCCTCGAGCAGCCGGCGGGCGACGTCGGCGTAGGTGCCGGCGCGCTCGGACTGCAGGTAGGGGCCGGAGTCGCCACCGACCTCGGGGCCCTCGTCCCACTCCAGGCCCAGCCAGCGCAGCGAGTCGATCACGCCGCGGTAGGACTCCTCGGTGGAGCGGGCCGCGTCGGTGTCCTCGATCCGCAGCACGAAGGTGCCGCCGTGGTGGCGGGCGAAGGCGTAGTTGTACAGCGCGCTGCGGACGGCGCCGACGTGCAGGTTGCCGGTCGGCGAGGGTGGGAAGCGGACCCGCACCTGGGACGGCTCGAGGTCGCCCAGGACGGGGTCGACGGCGGGCGCGGGGGTGGTGCTCTGGCTCACGCGGGATCCTCCTCGCTGGTGTCGGTGCCGGGTCCGGCATCGGTGGCGGGGCCGACGGCGTCGGCGGAGGCCACGGTGTTGGTCAGGGTGCCGATACCGGCGATGGTGACGCTGACCTCCTGGCCGGGCTGCATCCGCCCGACCCCGGCCGGGGTCCCGGTCAGGATGACGTCGCCGGGGAGCAGGGTGGTGAAGGAGGTGACCCACTCGATCAGCGCCGGGATCGGGTGCACCATCAGCGAGGTGGAGCCGTCCTGCTTGACCTCGCCGTCGAGGGTGGTGGTGATCTGCAGGTCACCGGCCTCCTCGAGGGTGAGGTGGGTGACCATCCACGGACCCAGCGGGCAGAAGGTGTCGTAGCCCTTGGCCCGGGCCCACTGGCCGTCGCTCTTCTGCAGGTCGCGGGCGGTGACGTCGTTGGCGATGGTGTAGCCGAAGATGACGTCGGCCGCGCGCGAGGCCGGCACCTCCCGGCAGATCCGCCCGATCACCACGGCCAGCTCGCCCTCGTAGCTGAGCAGCTCGGTCGTGGGCGGGTGCACCACCTGGTCCTCCGGACCGATCACCGAGGTGTTCGGCTTGAGGAAGATCAGCGGGTCCCCGGGGACCTCGTTGCCGAGCTCGGCGGCGTGGGCGGCGAAGTTGCGACCCACCCCGACCACCTTGCTGCGGGGGATGACGGGGGCCAGAAGCCGGACGGCGGCCAGCTCGTGGCGGACCCCGGTGAGCTGGACCGGACCGGCCAGCGGGTCACCGGTGAGGGCGGCCACGGTCTCGGGGTGCTGTCCCCCGTCCTCGGCCAGCTCGACCACCCCGTAGCGGGGGTCTCCGTCAGCGGCGAAACGTGCGATGCGCATGTGTTGGACCTTTCGACTCCCGCTCACCCTAGCCAGGCGGCCTCGGTGCGCCATACTCCCGGGCATGGGTTACGACGCGGTGGAGCTGATCCGGCACAAGCGGGACGGCGGCACGTTCGACGCCGACCAGGTGCGCTGGGTGATCGACGCCTACACCGCCGGGGAGGTCGCCGAGGAGCAGATGTCGGCGCTGGCCATGGCGATCTTCTTCCGCGGCCTGGACGCGACCGAGCTCAGCGCCTGGACCGCGGCCATGATCGCCACCGGGGAGCGGCTGGACTTCTCCTCCCTGTCCCGCCCGACCGCGGACAAGCACTCCACCGGCGGGGTCGGGGACAAGATCACCCTGCCGCTGGCCCCGCTGGTGGCCGCCTGCGGGGTGGCGGTTCCCCAGCTCAGCGGCCGCGGGCTCGGTCACACCGGCGGCACCCTGGACAAGCTCGAGGCCATCCCCGGCTGGCGCGCCGGGCTCGGCAACGAGGAGATGCTGGCCCAGCTGGAGGACGTCGGCGCGGTGGTGTGCGCCGCCGGCTCCGGGCTGGCCCCGGCGGACAAGAAGCTGTACGCGCTGCGCGACGTGACCGGCACCGTCGAGGCCATCCCGCTGATTGCCTCCTCCATCATGAGCAAGAAGATCGCCGAGGGCACCGGGGCGCTGGTGCTCGACGTCAAGGTGGGCAGCGGCGCCTTCATGAAGGACCTGGAGGACGCCCGCACGCTGGCCCGCACCATGGTGGGGCTGGGCACCGACGCCGGCGTCACCACGGTGGCCCTGCTGACCGACATGTCCACCCCGCTCGGGTACACCGCCGGCAACGCGCTGGAGGTGCGGGAGTCGGTGGAGGTGCTGGCCGGGGGCGGGCCGGCCGACGTGGTCGAGCTCACCCTGGCCCTGGCCCGGGAGATGCTGGCCGCCGCCGGGCGCGGGGACGTGGACCCGGCCGAGGCGCTGGCCGACGGGCGCGCGATGGACGTCTGGCGGGCCATGATCAGCGCCCAGGGCGGCGACCCCGACGCCGAGCTGCCCACCGCGCGCCACACCCACACCGTGCACGCCGACGCCGACGGCACCCTCTCCCGGTTGGACGCCATGGCGGTCGGGCTCGCGGCCTGGCGGCTGGGGGCCGGCCGGGCCCGCAAGGAGGACCCGGTGCAGGCCGGGGCGGGCGTCGAGCTGCACGCCAAGCCCGGCCAGGACGTCCGCGCCGGCGACCCGCTGCTCACCCTGCACACCGACGACGAGCACCGGGTCGAGCGCGCGCTGGAGGCACTGGCCGGCGGCTGGACCATCGGTGGGGAGCCCACCACCGGCCCGGTGGTGATCGAGCGCGTCACCGCCTGACCCCTCCCGCGCCGGGCCCGGGCGGCGTAGCGTCGCGCCATGGGAACGGACTCACCGGGTCGTCGTCTGGCGTCGGCCCTTGCGGCGAAGGACGCCGGCGCCCTGCGCGCCGTGCTGACCGACGACGTGGACTTCACCGGGTTGACCCCGCGACGCTCGTGGTCCGCCGGTGACCCCGACGAGGTCCTCGACGTGCTGCTGGGGCACTGGTTCGCCCCGGAGGACGAGGTCGAGGAGCTGCTCGACGTCAGCGAGGGAGCACCGGTGGAGGACACCCGGCACGTGGCCTACCGGCTGCGGCTGACCACCCCCGACGGTGCCCGCACCGCCGAGCAGCAGGTCTACTACCGCACCGACGGCGAGCGGATCAGCTACCTGCGGGTGCTCTGCTCGGGGTTCCGGCCGGCGCCCGGCTGACCGGATCCCGGTCGCCGGATCGGCCGGGTGGTGCCCGCGAGACGCCCGGTCCGGACGTCCGGACGTCCGGACGTCCGGACGTCCGGACGTCCGGTCGGGAAGGTCGGTCGGGAGGGTCGGCGAGTCTGGACGGTCGGGGCCCGGACGGGGCCCGGAGGGTCGGGTGCGGCGCTGGGGCGCCCCGCCTCCTCGTGGGCCTCGGATGCACCCGCACGTGCGAGGAGCCTCGCGCGAAGCACCGGCGGACCCCGTGCGTCGGGTGGGTAGGACGCTGGCGTGCCCGACCAGAGGACCCGCCACCGCCCCGCCGACGAGCGCCGCACCGCCGCGCGCTGCACCGCGGACACATCCCCCGACGCCGTGGACCGCTCGCGGATCGAGGAGACGGCCCGCACCGTCTTCGGCCACGAGCTGCGCGACTGGCAGCGCGAGGCGGTGACCAGCCTGCTGGGGGGACGGGACGTGCTGCTCGTCCAGCCCACCGGTGCGGGCAAGTCGCTGGCCTACCAGCTCGCCGGGGTGCTGGCCGAGGGCGGGCCGACGCTGGTGGTCTCGCCGCTGCTGGCCCTGCAGGCCGACCAGGTCGAGTCGCTGACGCAGAAGGGGCTGCGCGCCCACCGGTTGAGCTCGGCCGAGGGCGAACGGGCCCGGGCCGAGGCGCTGGCCGACGACGGTGGGCGCACCTTCCTCTTCCTGGCTCCCGAGCAGCTAGCCCGCGAGGAGACCCGGCGGGCCGTGGCGGCGCTGCGTCCGGCGCTGGTCGCGGTGGACGAGGCGCACTGCGTCTCCAGCTGGGGCCACGACTTCCGCCCCGACTACCTGCGGCTGAGCGAGCTGCTGGGCGCGCTCGGTCGCCCGCCGGTGATCGCCCTCACCGCCACCGCCGCCCCGCCGGTGCGCGCCGACGTCGCCGAGCGGCTCGGTCTGCACGACCCGGCGCTGGTGCTCGCCGAGGCCGACCGTCCCGGCATCGCGCTCTCCGCCCGGCACTGCCACGACGAGTCCGTCCGCCGGGAGGCCGTGCTCGAGGCGGTCGCCGCCACCGCCGGGCAGGGGCTGGTCTACACCCGCACCCGGGCGCTGGCCCAGGAGCTGGCCGCCGCCCTGCGGGGGCAGGGCCGCGAGGCAGGGCACTACCACGCCGGGATGGCCGCCGGGGCCCGGCAGCGGGTCCAGGAGGACTTCATGGCCGGGCGCACCGAGGTGCTGGTGGCCACGTCGGCCTTCGGCATGGGGATCGACAAGCCCGACGTCCGGTTCGTGGTGCACGCCCAGGCGCCGGACTCCCCCGACACCTACTTCCAGGAGGTCGGGCGGGCCGGCCGCGACGGCCAGCCCGCCACCGGGCTGCTCTGCCACAGCCCCGACGACTTCTCCCTGGCCCGCTTCTTCGCCCCCGCGGTGCCGAAGCCGGCCCAGGTGGCCGCGGTGCTGGGCGCCCTGGGCCGCACGGGTGCCGAGGAGGAGGGCGAGGTCGACCGGGCGGCGCTGCGCGAGGCCACCGGGCTGGGCGAGCGCCGGCTGGCGCGGATCCTCAACCTGCTGGCCGAGGAGCGCGCCCACACCGACGGGGACGCGCGGACGTCGCTGGTGGAGGGTGTGGTGGCGCGGGCCGAGCAGCACCGGACGCTGCAGCAGACCCGGATCGACATGATGCGCCGCTACGCCGAGACCCCGGCCTGCCGGCAACGGTTCCTGCTGCACTACTTCGGTGACGAGCGGGAGGAGCCGTGCGGCCGCTGCGACAGCTGCCGCAGCGGCTCCACCGCGGAGCACGACGCCGCCCAGCGGCGCCGGGTCGAGGAGGCCGGCGCCGAGGGCGCGGCCTGGGTGGGACGCTTCGGGGTGGACCAGACCGTCCGGCACCGCGACCTCGGCGCCGGGGTGGTCGTGGAGGCCGAGGGTGACCGGCTCACCGTGCTGTTCGACCAGGGCGGTTACCGCACCCTGGACGCCCCCACGGTGGTCGGTCAGGACCTGCTCGAGCCGGTCTAGGCAGCTCCGTCGAGGACCGGTCCGACGTCGGCCGCTCCGGTCGTCGGCGGCTGGCGGCGGCGCTCGATCCAGCTCATCACCGGGGTGGCGGCGACCCCGTGCACGACCACCGAGACGGTGATGGCGAAGGCGACCGTCGACCACAGCTCGGCCACCTCGGGGAAGGTGGCCTGCCCGGTGGCGTAGGCCAGGTAGTAGATCGAGCCCACCCCGCGGACCCCGAAGAAGGCGGTGGCCAGCCGTTCCGGCCGGGTCATCGGCTGCTCGGTCGAGGCCTGACGGGGAACCCGTACCGACACCGCCACCCATCCGGCCAGCGGGCGGATGACCAGCACCAGGGCCAGCGCCACCACCACACCGCGCCAGGTCAGCGACTCCAGCAGCCCGTTGGTCAACGACACCCCGAGCAGCAGCAGGATCGACAGCGTCAGCAGCTGCTCCAGCCGCTCCACCACCCCGTGCATCTGCTGGTGGTACTCGTGCCCGCGCTCCCGGGAGCGCAGCGTCATCGCCGCGGCGAAGACGGCGAGGAACCCGTAGCCCTGGGCCACCTCGGCCAGACCGTAGGCGGTCAGCAACGCCGCGATGGCCAGCAGCGGCTCCCCGCGCTCGGCGATGCGCAAGGACGGGCGCGGGGCGGCGAAGGCGGCCTTGGCCAGCACCCGACCGACCAGGACGCCGACGGCAGCCCCGATCAGCACCTTGCCCACCAGGGTGAATCCCAGCCAGCTGAGACCCCAGTCCTGGACCGGTCCCTTGGTCGCCAGGTAGATGGCGCCGTAGACGAAGGGGAAGGCGAGGGCGTCGTTCAGACCGGCCTCCGAGGTGAGGGCGAAGCGCACCTCGTCGGGCTCGTCCAGTGGACCGTCCTGCTCGTCGCCGGGCCGCTGGTCGTCCTCGTCGGAGGATCCCTCCTGGTCACCGTCGGGGTCGAGGGAGCCGGACTGCTCGCCCAGACCCGGACCCTCGACCTGGACGTCGGAGGCCAGCACCGGGTCCGTCGGGGACAGCGCTGCCCCCAGCAGCAGGGCCGCGGCCGGGCCCAGGCCCATCACCCACCACCCGAGGACGGCCACCCCGGCGATGGACAGCGGCATCGTCACCGCCAGCAACCGCCAGGTGACCGACCAGCGCAGGAAGGTCCGCCAGCGCCGGAACGACAGCGGGCGGTCCAGCGCCAGCCCCACCCCCATCAGGGCGACCAGCACGGTCAGCTCAGTCAGGTGCTCGGTGAAGGCCCGGTGCTCCACCGGGGAGAACTGCTCGGGGCCGAGCAGCGGCAGCAACCCGATCAGGCAGCCGATCCCGATCAGCACGACCGGGGCCGAGAGGGCGAGCCGGGACAGCGCGGCGGGGAGGACGACGGCCAGCAGCAGCGCCACGCCGAAGACGAGGTAGATCAGGTCGGAGGCCACCGGGCTACCGTCCTGATCGGGGAAGGCGGACCGTGGTGGTCGCCCCCCTCACCGGGAGGCCGCGACGGTGAGCACGTCGTCGTCGGTGCCTGCGGGTCGGCCGGCCGGCCCGGGGGTGGCCACGTCGTGCAGCAGCCCGTACCAGTAGGCGTCGCTGAGCGCCTCCCAGCTGGCCTCGATGATGTTGGAGCCGACCCCGACGGTGGTCCAGGTCCGGGTGCCGTCGGAGGTGTCGATCAGCACCCGGACGATCGCGTCGGTGCCGTGCCCGCCCTTCTCCCCCACCGGGCCCTCCAGGATCCGCACCCGGTAGTCGGTCAGCTCGTAGCGGTCGACGGCGGGGAAGGCCGGAGTGAGGGCGCGGCGCAGCGCGTGGTCCAGGGCGTCCACGGGACCGTTGCCCTCGCCGACGAAGATCTGGACGTCGCCGCGGGCCCGCAGCTTGACGGTGGCCTCGGTCTCCGAGGGCGCCCCGGCGGCGGAGTGGCTGTGGACCCGCCAGTGCAGCACGGAGAAGTACTCCTCCAGCTGCCCCAGCTCGGAGCGCAGCAGCAGCTCGAAGGAGGCGTCGGCGGCCTCGTAGGAGTAGCCGTCGGCCTCGCGGGCCTTGACCTGGTCGGTGACCCGGGCGGCGAGCTCGCGGTCGGAGAGGTCGAAGCCGAGCTCCTCGCCCTTGATCTGGATGTTGGCACGGCCGGCCATGTCGGAGATCAGCATCCTCATGTCGTTACCCACCCGGGCCGGATCGATGTGCTGGTAGAGGTTCGGGTCGACCCTGATCGCGCTGGCGTGCAACCCGGCCTTGTGGGCGAAGGAGGACGTCCCCACGTAGGGCGCCCGGGCCGAGCCGGAGACGTTGGTGATGGCCGCGACGGCCTGGGCGATCCGGGTGGCCTCGGTCAGCGCCCCGGGGGGCAGCACCGGCCAGCCCAGCTTGAGCTCGACGTTGGCCACCACCGAGACCAGGTCGGCGTTGCCGGTCCGCTCGCCGTAGCCGTTGACGGTGCCCTGGACGTGCATCGCCCCGGCCTCGACCGCGGCGAGGGTGTTGGCCACCGCGCAGCCGGTGTCGTTGTGGCAGTGCACGCCGAGGTCCACCCCGACCGCACCGGCCGCGGAGACGACGTCACCCATCCAGCTGGGGAGCATGCCGCCGTTGGTGTCGCACAGCACGACCACCTCCGCACCGGCCTCGGCGGCGGTGCGCACCACCTCCAGGGCGTAGCGCGGGTCCTCGCGGTAGCCGTCGAAGAAGTGCTCGCAGTCGAGGAACACCCGCATCCCCTCCGCGCGGAGGTGCTGCACCGTGTCGGTGATCATGGCCAGGTTCTCCGCGAGGGTGGTCCGCAGCGCGCGCTCGACGTGGCCGACGTGGCTCTTGGCCACCAGGCAGGCGGTCCCCGCGCCGGAGTCGCGCAGCGCGGCGACCAGCGGGTCGTCCGCCGCCACCCCACCCACCCGGCGGGTGGCGCCGAAGGCGACCAGCTCGGCGTGCTGGAGCGTCAGCTCACCGCGGGCCGCGGCGGCGAAGAACGCGGTGTCGTTGGGGTTGGCACCCGGCCAGCCACCCTCGATGAACCCCACGCCCAGCTCGTCCAGCAGCGCCGCGATCCGCAGCTTGTCGGTGACGGTCAGCCGCAGCCCCTCCTGCTGGGCGCCGTCGCGCAGCGTGGTGTCGTAGACGTGGAACTGGGGCGGTGCCGCCATCGGCTCGGGCATCGGGCTGCTTTCGGTCGGGGTCATGTGGTCGGGCGTCGGAGCACTTCCGGGAACGAAAAAACCTCCCGTCTCGGACAGGAGGTTCCAGCGCGGCCGACGGTCTGCGTCAGGCGCGCTGCGTGGTAATGACCAGGTTGCAGGGCACGGGCTCATCGTGCGCCATCACCTCCGGCTGCGCCAGCCCCGTCTCAGTGCGCGGGACGTGCGTCCGCCCGGGCCCGACCGGCGTGCGGGCGGGCCCGGGGCGGCGGGTCAGCGGATCCGCCGCGTCCAGCCGTGGGTGTCCTCGCGGCGTCCGTACTGGATGTCCAGGAGCGCCTGGCGCAGCCCGAGGGTGACCTCGCCGGCCTCGCCGCTGCCCACCCGGTACTGCCCGTCGACGTCCTTGAGCTCACCGATCGGGGTGATCACCGCGGCGGTGCCGCAGGCGAAGATCTCGGTGATCGCCCCGGTCTTCAGCCCGTTGAGCACCTCCTGCAGCGACACCCGGCGCTCGACCGGGGTCAGCCCCAGCTCGGGGCACAGCTGCAGGATGGCGTCGCGGGTGACCCCCTCCAGGATGGTGCCCAGCTCGGGGGTGACCAGCTCGCCGTTGCTGGTGACCAGGTAGACGTTCATGCCGCCCAGCTCGTCGATCCACTTGCGCTCGATGGCGTCGGTGAACAGGACCTGGCTGCAGCCCTGCTCGGCGGCCTCGGCCTGGGCCAGCAGGGAGGCGGCGTAGTTGCCGCCGCACTTGGCCGCCCCGGTGCCGCCGGGGGCGGCACGGGTGTAGTCGCGGGAGATCCAGATCGAGACCGGCGCGACGCCCCCGCTGAAGTAGGACCCGGCCGGGGAGGCGATCACGCAGTACTGCACCCGCCGGGAGCTGCGGACGCCGAGGAACACCTCGTTGGCGAACATGAAGGGGCGCAGGTAGAGGGAGGTCTCCCCGCCGCTGGGGACCCACGCCTCGTCGGCCTCGACCAGGGCCTCGATGCTCTCGAGGAAGGCCTCCACCGGGAGCTCGGGCAGGGCCAGCCGGTGGGCGGAGACGGCGAAGCGCTCGGCGTTCTTCTCCGGGCGGAACAGCCAGATCGAGCCGTCCGCGCGCCGGTAGGCCTTCATGCCCTCGAAGATCTCCTGCGCGTAGTGCAGCACCGCGCTGGCCGGGTCGAGCGCGAAGGGCCCGTACGGCACCACCGCGGAGTCGCCCCAGCCGTCGGCCGCCGTCCAGGTGGCCACGGCCATGTGGTCGGTGAACACCTGGCCGAAGCCGGGGTCGGCGAGGATCGCCTCGCGCTCGGCGTCCCCGCGCGGTGCAGGCGAGGGCTGCAGGTCGAACTTCAGCGTCATGAGCGCAAACTACCGCCCGCCTCCCCCGCCCCGGCGCCGGTGGTGAGACGCCCCGGACGGGCCCGGGACGCTAGCTAGCATGCCGCGGGTGACCGACACCCCCAGCGCCACCCCGTCCACCCCGACCATCGCCGTCATCGGCGGGGACGGCATCGGTCCGGAGGTGACCCGCGAGGCCGTTAAGGCGCTGACGGCCGTGGCCGGGGGCGACGCCTTCTCCTTCGTCGACTACGACCTGGGCGCGGAGCGCTGGAAGCGGACCGGGGAGGTCATGCCGGACTCGGTGCTGGCCGAGCTCGACGGCGCCGACGCCATCCTCTTCGGTGCGGTGGGTGCAGCTCCCGGGGACACCACGATGCCCAGCGGCATCCTGGAGCGGGGGCTGATCCTGCGGATCCGCTTCGCCTTCGACCACTACGTGAACCTGCGCCCCAGCCGGCTGTACAGCGGGGTGCCCACGCCGCTGGCCAGCAGCGTCACCGACCGCGGCGAGATCGACTTCGTGGTGGTCCGGGAGGGCACCGAGGGGCTGTACTGCGGCAACGGCGGCGTGGTGCGGACCGGCACGGTGCACGAGATCGCCACCGAGGTCAGCGTCAACACCGCCTTCGGCGTCGAGCGGGTGGTCCGTGACGCCTTCGAGCGCGCCACCCGCCGCCGCAACAAGGTCACCCTGGTCCACAAGCACAACGTGCTGGTCAACGCCGGCCGGCTGTGGTCGCGGGTCTTCGACGAGGTCGCCGCCGACTACCCGCAGGTGCAGACCGACTACCTGCACGTCGACGCCGCCACCATCTTCCTGGCCACCGACCCGGCCCGCTTCGACGTGGTCGTCACCGACAACCTCTTCGGCGACATCCTGACCGACCTGGCCGCGGCGGTCACCGGCGGCATCGGGCTGGCAGCCAGCGGGAACGTCAACCCCGCCCGCACCCACCCCTCGATGTTCGAGCCGGTGCACGGCTCGGCCCCCGACATCGCCGGTCAGCAGAAGGCCGACCCGACCGCGGCGATCCTGTCCGCGGCGCTGCTGCTGGAGCACCTGGGACGCCAGGCCGAGGCGGCTCGGGTCACCGAGGCCGTCACCGCCGACATCGAGTCCCGCACCGCCGCCCCGCGCACCACGACCGAGATCGGCGACGCCATCGCGACGCGGATCGCCGGGGCTTGAGGACCACCTGAGGCCGCCGCGGCCGAGCTGCTCAGTCGCCCGCGTCTGCGGGGTGGGGCCGTCATCTGACGGGGTCGCGGCCGTGACCGCCGGTGGAGGGCTCAGCCGCGCGGCAGCACGCCCAGGAGCGTCGAGGTGAAGGAGAGCCGCAGGGCCTCCCGCAGCTCCATGTGGAGCACGCCCAGCTCGGGCTCGTCGGCGTAGGCCGCGAGCAGGCTGGGCGGCGGCGGGACGTAGGCCGACAGGGCCCCCGCCGAGACCAGCACCATCAGGCAGGACCGCTGCGCGGCGTCGCCGAGCTCGGGCACGTGCTGGCGCAGGAGCTCAACCATGGTCGCGAGGTGCACCAGGGACGCCCGCTTGTGCCGCTTCACCGCCTCGACCGAGACGTTGTGCTCCAGGACCCCGCCCTGGGCGCCGAAGAGGTCGCACAGCACCACGCGGTCCGACAGCGACCGGCTGAGGACGTCGGCCAACTGCTCGCCCCGGACCTCCGGGGTCGCGGAGGCGTCGACACCCGCGGCCAGCTCGTCGGCCAGGTCGACGAGCCACCTCCTCAGGTGGTCGTCCAGCAGCACGAGCAGCAGCGCCTCGCGCGACTCGAAGTAGCGCAGGACGTTCGACTTGGCCAGCCCGACCCGCCGGCTGAGCTCGTTGAGGCTCACCTCCCCCACCGGCATCTCCGCCAGCATCGCCGCCGCCGTGTCCACGATGGCCCGGCGGCGGATCTGCCGCTGCTCCTCGCTCCGTGCGCGCTGGAAGGTCACCCCGCCAGTCTAGCTAGAGACCACCGGTCCGTTGACATCAGACCGCTGGTCCCTTATCTTCGAATTACAGACCACTGGTTCTTTAGGAGACGACATGACGGACAGCTGGACCGAGCAGCACATCCCCGACCAGCACGGGCGGGTGGCGGTCGTGACCGGCGCCAACACCGGGCTGGGGTTCGAGACCGCCCGGATGCTCGCCGAGCGGGGCGCGACGGTGGTCCTGGCCGTCCGCGACGTCGGCAAGGGCGAGCGGGCCGCCGCTCGCATCGAGGGCGAGGTCGCCGTCCAGGAGCTCGACCTGACCTCGCTGGACTCGATCCGGTCCGCGGCGGCCGACCTGCGTGCGGCCCACCCGCGGATCGACCTGCTGGTCAACAACGCCGGGGTGATGTTCCCCCCGAGGCAGACCACCGCCGACGGCTTCGAGCTGCAGCTGGGCACCAACCACCTCGGCCACTTCGCCCTCACCGGACTGCTGCTGGACCGGCTGCTGCCCGTCCCCGGCTCCCGGGTCGTCACGGTCAGCAGCACCGGACACCGCATCCGGGCCGGCATCCACTTCGAGGACCTGCAGTGGGAACGCTCCTACAGCCGTGTCGCCGCCTACGGTCAGTCCAAGCTCGCCAACCTGATGTTCACCTACGAGCTGCAGCGCCGGCTCGCTCCCCGCGGCACCACGATCGCGGTCGCCGCCCACCCCGGGCTGTCCAACACCGAGCTGACGCGGAGCACGCCGAGGGCGTTGCGCGTGCCCGTGGCCTGGCTCACCCCGCTGCTCACCCAGGAGGCGGAGATGGGCGCCCTGCCCACCCTCCGCGCCGCCACCGATCCCGCCGTCAGCGGCGGCCAGTACTACGGCCCCGGCGGCCGGGGTGAGGTCCGCGGGTACCCGAGGCTGGTCGGCTCCAGCGCCGGCTCCCACGACCAGTCGGCCCAGCAGCGCCTGTGGAGGATCTCCGAGGAGCTCACCGGCGTCACCTTCCCGGTGGGTGCCGCCGTGGTCGGGGGGCACCGGGACTCCTGAGCCGCCGCCGGCGGAGCCGGACCGCCCAGGAGGACGTCAGCCGGCGGGCCGCGGGGTCAGCGGTGCTCGGCGCGGACGCGCGGGGCGACCGAGTGCGCGCGGCGGGGGCGGCGTCGGGGGGTGGGGTCGCGGTGCTCGGCACCCTCGCGCTCGACCACCTCGGCGCCGTCGAGGGGCTGCCCGCTCCAGCTGGTCGGGTACATGTCGTACACGGGGCACTCCTCTCGACGTCGGGCCGCCCCTGCGGTGGCCGTCCCCGAGATACTAGGACGCCCGACTATCTCGATCGCATCCTGGACGCCGACGTCTCGGATGACGGACAGCGGTGCCGGTCCCGCAGTCCGGACGGGGCTCGGCGGACCCGCCGATCGGGCAGACTCGGGCCGGTGAGCGTCCTCCTCGATGTGCCGTCGCTGGTGACCAAGGCCCTGCGCAAGTCGCTGACCATGGGCTACCTGGACGCCACCCGGACCGAGACCGGGCGCCTGCTCGCCACCCTGGCCGCGAGCCGGACGGGCACCATCGCCGAGTGCGGGACCGGCTGCGGGGTGGGCGCGGCCTGGCTGCGCAGCGGGGCCCCGGCCGACACCCGGGTGCTGACCGCCGAGCTGGAGGGCCGCCTGGCCCACGACGTGCAGGACATGTTCGCCGGCGACGGCATCGACGTGCTGCACGCGGACTGGACCGAGCTCACCTCCGCCGCCCCCTTCTCACTGCTCTTCCTGGACGCCTCCTCGGCCAAGAACGCCCCGCGCGACGAGGTGATCGAGCTGGTGGAGCCGGGCGGCATGATCGTGCTCGACGACTTCACCCCCAGCACCATCACCTCCTCGATGCGGCCCGAGCGGCTCGACCAGATCCGCAACGACTGGCTGGCCGACCCCCGGCTCAGCAGCGCCGAGGTGATGGTGGCCGCCGACACCGCCGTGGTGGTGGCGGTCCGCCGCCGCTGACCGGCGCCCGCCCCACCACCCGGCAATGGTCCTGGCCCGGACGCCTCACGACGACGTGGCCACTCGCCCTCCGACGTCGCCTCGACGACCACCGAGGCGACGCCTTGCGGCCACCCGCCACCCCGGCGGCCCCGCGTCAGCCCTGCCGGCGTCCGGACCGCTCGCGCGAGGCCGCGGCCAGCGTGGTCAGCACGTCCACCGTGGTGTCCCAGGACATGCAGGCGTCGGTGACGCTCTGGCCGTAGGTGAGCACCGACGTCGGCTCCGTCACGTCCAGCGGCTGGGCGCCCTCGACCAGGAAGCTCTCCAGCATCACCCCGGCCAGCGCCGTCGACCCCGACGCGACCTGCCCGGCGAGCGAGCGGGCCACCTCGGCCTGGCGGCGGTGGTCCTTGCCGGAGTTGGCGTGGCTGGCGTCGACCAGCACCCGGGGGTTCAGTCCGGCGGCACCCATCCGCGTCGAGGCGGCGGCCACGTGCTCCGGCCCGTGGTTCGGGCCGGTGCGCCCGCCGCGGAGCACCAGGTGGGTGTCGGGGTTGCCTGCGGTCGAGACCAGCGCCGCCCGCCCCGAGGGGTCGATGCCCAGGAAGGACTGCGGCGCGGCCGCGGCGGAGCAGCCGTCCACGGCCACCTGGAGGTCCCCGTCGGTGCCGTTCTTGAAGCCGACCGGCATCGACAGCCCGGAGACCAGCTGGCGGTGGATCTGGCTCTCGGCGGTCCGCGCCCCGATGGCCCCCCAGCTGACCAGGTCGGCCAGGTACTGCGGGGTGATCGGCTCCAGGAACTCCGTGGCGCAGGGCAGCCCGCGCTCCCCCACCTCCAGCAGGAACCGGCGGGCGGTGGCGATCCCGGTCGCGATGTCGTGGCTGCCGTCCAGGTGCGGGTCGTTGACCAGGCCCTTCCACCCGACGGTGGTGCGCGGCTTCTCGAAGTAGGTCCGCATCACCACCAGCAGGTCGTCGCGCAGCGTGCCGGCCAGGGAGGCGAGGCGGTCGGCGTACTCCAGCCCGGCGGTGACGTCGTGGATCGAGCAGGGGCCGACCACCACGAGGAGTCGGTCGTCGAGGCCGTCCAGCACGGCGGCCACCTCCGAGCGGCCCCGCTCGACGGCGGCGCGCCCGCTCGGGGAGACGGGCAGGTCGGCCAGCAGGGCGTCCGGGGCGGGCAGCGGGCTGAGCTCGGTGACCCTCAGGTCGGCGGTGCCGGCACGCAGCGGGGTGGTCATGGGAGTCCTCTCCGACGGACCCCGTTCCCAGAGCCCGCCTGACACGGCGAAGGACCAGGAGTTCTCCTGGTCCCGTGGCTTCTGGAAGGTGTGATCGAGCGCGTCAGCCCCTCGCCGGGCCCTCCAGAGCCAGAGCGCGATAGGCATACCAACGTGCGATCACGGGACCACCCTAACCCGGGGCCCCAGCACCGACCAGCACGTCCGGTGGGTGGGCGGCCCGCCTGAGGAGACACCCAGAATCCGACCCCCACCCTCCCGCCCGGGTGCCGCGCAGGTCATGCTGGGTCCCGTGCCCCGGACTCCTCTGCATCGACGGCTCGGTCGCGCCCTGCTCGGGGTGGCGGCCGCGCTGGGAGCCCTCACCCTGGTGGGTGCCCTGCTGTGGAGCCAGGCGCCGGAGTGGGGCATCCCCTACGCCCGCTACACCAACGACGAGGGCAGCCGGTGCCGCACGACCTGGACCGGTCACGTCTGCTCCCCGCTGACCATGGCCGAGGTCGACGCCCGCACCGGGGTGACCTTCCCGGACGGGACGTCGATCCAGAGCTCGGAGCTGGTGCAGACCCACGACTGGGAGCTGCGGGTGCGGCTGGTGCTGCCTCCTGAGACCGACGACCTGGAGGAGCGGCTGGAGGAGCGTTTCGGCCCCTGCCGCAAGAACCAGCCCAGCCCGCTGCCCCCGGAGTGGGAGGACCGCTGCGTCCGCACCCACGACGCGGTACGCGTCGAGGGCCAGCTGCCCCCGACCGCCTGGCGGGTGGCCGGAGGCCGCCCACCGGACGCGGAGCAGCTGACCCTCGACATCGACCTGAGCTCGCGCTGAGCGGGCGCCGTCGACCGGTGGCTCAGCGGGCCGCGGTGCCCTCGACGTAGTCGTCGTCGTGGCTCTTGACCCAGGCCATCATCCCGCGCAGCTCGCGGCCGGTGGCCTCGATCGGGTGCTGCTCGCCCTCGGCGCGGAACTTCTTGAACTCCGGGCCGCCGGCGTCCTGGTCGTCGATGAAGCGCTGGGCGAAGGCACCGTTGCGGACGTCGTCCAGCACGGCCTTCATGTTCTCCTTGACGCGGGCGTCGATCACCCGGGGGCCGGAGACGTAGTCGCCGTACTCGGCGGTGTCGGAGACGCTCCAGCGCTGCTTGGCGATGCCGCCCTCGTACATCAGGTCGACGATCAGCTTGAGCTCGTGCAGGCACTCGAAGTAGGCCACCTCGGGCTGGTAGCCCGCCTCGACCAGGGTCTCGAAGCCGGCCTGCACCAGGGCGCTGGCCCCGCCGCAGAGGACGGCCTGCTCACCGAACAGGTCGGTCTCGGTCTCCTCGGTGAAGGTGGTCTTGATCCCGCCGGCACGGAGCCCGCCGATCGCCTTGGCGTAGGCCAGCGCGGTGTCCCAGGCCTTGCCGGAGGCGTCCTGCTCGACGGCGACCAGCACCGGGACACCACGTCCCTCGCTGTACTCGCGGCGGACCAGGTGGCCGGGGCCCTTGGGGGCGACCATGACGACGTCCACACCCTCGGGGGCGGTGACGTAGCCGTAGCGGATGTTGAAGCCGTGGATGAACAGCAGGGTGTCACCGGCGACCAGGTTGGGCTGGATGGACTCGGCGTAGAGCTGGCGCTGCAGGTGGTCGGGCACGGCCACGACCACCAGGTCGGCCTCCTCGACGGCCTCGGCGGGGGTCAGCACGCGCAGGCCCTGGGCCTCGGCGCGGGGACGGCTCTTGCTGCCCTCGAGCAGCCCGACGCGGACGTCGACGCCGGAGTCACGCAGCGACAGGGCGTGCGCGTGACCCTGGCTGCCGAAACCCAGCACGGCCACGCTGCGGCCCTGGATCACGGACAGGTCGGCGTCGTCGTCATGGAACATCTGTGCTGCCACGGGTGGATCTCCTTGATCGGTTTCTGGTGTGGGTGCGGGGGCCGGTGCCGGGCGTCGAGGACGCCACGACCTCAGACCACGCGGATCTTCTGCCGGTCGGTCCGGGTGGTGCGGTCGGTGATGGAGCGTCCGCCCCGACCGACCGCGACGAGCCCGGACTGGACCAGCTCACGGACCCCGTAGGGCTCGAGCATGGTGAGCAGGGCCCGCAGCTTCTCCGGGCTGCCGGTGGCCTGCACGACGATCGACTCGTTGGTGGCGTCGACCGCCTTGGCCTTGAAGAGCTGGATGACCTCCAGCACGTCGGAGCGGTTGCCGGGCTCGGTGGCCACCTTGATCAGGACCAGCTCCTGGCGGACGGCGTCCGGCTCGAGCTCGACGATCTTGAGGACCTCGATCAGCTTGTTGAGCTGCTTGGTCAGCTGCTCGACGGTGTCGTCCTCGGCGTCCACCACGAGGGTGATCCGGGAGACGTCGGCGACCTCGGTGGGCCCCACGGCGAGGGAGTCGATGTTGAACCCGCGCCGGGAGAACAGCGCGGAGACCCGGGCCAGGACGCCGGGGCGGTCCTCGACCAGGACGCTCAGGGTGTGGGTGCTCACAGCTCCTCGTCCTCCCACTGGGGTGCCATGTCGCGGGCGTACTGGATGGCGTCGTTGCTGGTGCCGGCGGCGACCATCGGCCAGACCATCGCGTCCTTGTGGACGATGAACTCGACCACGACCGGGCGGTCGGTGATGGCCAGCGCCTGGTTGATCACCTCGTCGACCTGCTCCACGGTGGTGGCCCGCAGCCCGACGCAGCCCATCGCCTCGGCCAGCTTGGGGAAGTCCGGCACCAGGTTGGTCTGCAGGTCGGTGTTGGAGTAGCGGCCCCCGTAGAACAGGGTCTGCCACTGCCGCACCATGCCCAGGGACTGGTTGTTGATCACGGCGATCTTGACCGGGATCCCCTCCAGCGCGCAGGTGACGAGCTCCTGGTTGGTCATCTGGAAGCAGCCGTCGCCGTCGATCCCCCAGACCACCGCGTCGGGCTGGCCCACCTGGGCACCCATCGCGGCCGGGACGCAGTAGCCCATGGTGCCGAGGCCGCCGGAGTTGAGCCAGCGTCCGGGCACCTCGTGGGGCAGGAAGTGCGCGGCCCACATCTGGTGCTGGCCGACGCCGGTGGCCCAGTAGGCGTTCTCCGGTCCGGTCAGCTCGCCGATCCGCCGGATCACCATCTGCGGGGAGAGGGTGCCGTCGTCGGGCTCGTCGTAACCGGTCGGGTAGCGCTCGGCGGTCTGCTGCAGGTGCTGCTGCCAGGGGGTGAGGTCGGGCAGCTCCAGCTCGCGCAGCTGCTCCAGCAGCTGGGTGGCGACCTCGCGGACGTCGCCCACGATGGGGACGTCGGCCACGCGGTTCTTAGAGATCTCGGCCGGGTCGATGTCGGCGTGGATGACCTGGGCGTCGGGGGCGAAGCTGGACAGCTCGCCGGTGACCCGGTCGTCGAAGCGCGCGCCCAGGCTGATCAGCAGGTCGGCCCGCTGCAGCGCGCCGACCGCGGCCACGGTGCCGTGCATGCCGGGCATGCCCATGTTGAGCGGGTGGCTGTCGGGGAAGACGCCGCGGGCCATCAGGGTGGTGACCACCGGGATGCCGGTCAGCTCGACCAGCTCGGCCAGCTCGGCGTGGGCCCGGGCCTTGACCGTGCCGCCGCCGACGTAGAGCACCGGCCGGCGGGCGCCGGCGATCATCCGGGCCGCCTCGCGGATCTGCTTGGCGTGCGGGCGCGTCACCGGGTGGTAGCCGGGCAGGTCGATGGTGGTCGGCCAGGTGTAGGTGGTCTTGGCCTGCAGCGCGTCCTTGGTGATGTCGACCAGGACGGGTCCGGGACGCCCGGTGCGGGCCAGGTGGAAGGCCTGGGCGATCGCCTCGGGGATGTCGGCGGCGTCGGTGACCAGGAAGCTGTGCTTGGTGATCGGCATCGTGATGCCGCGGATGTCGGCCTCCTGGAAGGCGTCGGTGCCGATGGAGCGGCCGGCGACCTGCCCGGTGATGGCCACCATCGGGACCGAGTCCATCATCGCGTCGGCCAGCGGCGTGACCAGGTTCGTGGCGCCCGGGCCGGAGGTGGCCATGCAGACCCCGACCTTCCCGGTGGCCACGGCGTAGCCCTCGGCCGCGTGCCCGGCACCCTGCTCGTGGCGCACCAGGATGTGGCGGATCGAGGAGTCGAAGAGGGGGTCGTAGGCCGGCAGGATCGCCCCGCCGGGGATGCCGAAGATCACCTCGACGCCCACCCTCTCGAGGGAGCGGACGAGGGACTCCGAGCCGGTCACCAGCTCGTCGAGGACCGGCTCGACGGCGGTCCCGGCGGTGCTGCTGCTCGGTGTGGGTGTGGGCGTGGTGGTGGTCACGGCGGCCTCCCTGCTCGTCATGCCCGGTGTCCTCCTGGAACGTTACGCCGTCGTCGGGCGGCGGTGCTCGTGCAACAAAAAACCCCCGCTGCCGTGGGGCAGACGAGGGAGCGCGTCGACGGGACCTGAGTCAGTCGACACGCCTGCGGAGTACGAGGATGTGGTGCTGCACACGGACACAGTTCCGCATCCTCCGGCGCGTGTCAACAACTGGGACGCCGTGTCCGGATGGCGGACGCCGAGCCCACGGGGCCCGGGCGCACGTGCGCCCACAGCCTCACCGGGAGTGCGCCGACTGCGGCCTGGTCGTCGCCCCCCGGGCCTCGCTGCGACGATCTGGGCGCACTCGCGTCGGCGCCTCGGCGGGGCCGGACCGGGACGCGGCGGGGTGCTTCCGCAGGACCGGTCAGCAGGCCTCCGGGCCGGGGCCGGGCTGGCAGTGCGGGCACCACCAGGTGCGGCGACGGTCCGGGTCACCCGGGACCTCGGCGACCACCCGCACCGGGGTGCCGCAGCGCAGGCACGGCCGGTGCGCGCGGCCCGCCACCCAGTGGGTCTCGCCGCGGCGGGTGCGGCCGGTGGTGACCTGGTAGGCCTCGGGGACCCGGGCCGAGCGCTGCAGGGAGCGGGCGGCGAGCGTGACCAGGGCGGCCACGTCGACCTCCCCCACCGGCGTCCAGGGGCTGTGGCCGCGCAGGAAGCACAGCTCGTTGGCCCAGAGGTTGCCGAGCCCGGCGACCAGCCGCTGGTCCAGCAGGGCCGGGGCCAGCGGACGGGTGGGGTCGGAGGAGAGCCGTCGGACGGCCTCGGCGGGGTCGAAGTCCTCGCGCAGCGGGTCCGGGCCGAGGTGACCCACCGCCCGGTGCTCCGCGGAGGTGTCGAGCAGCTCCACCACCGGGATGGACAGCCCGTGCGCGGTGCTCCCCGCCTCGGTGCCCAGCAGCACCCGGACGTCGGGCTGGAGCCGGCGGGGCAGCACCTTGCCGGGGCCGGTGACGGTCCAGGAGCCATCCATCCGCAGGTGGGTGTGCAGCGTCCAGCCGGCGTCGGAGCGGATCAGCAGGTGCTTGCCCCAGGTCTCGTTGGCCACCACCGTGGCCCCGGCCAGCTCGGCCGTCGCGTGGGCCGGCACCTGCAACCGGGCCCGGGTGAGCCGCTGGCCGAGCAGCGCCCGGTCCAGTCGGCGCGCCACCCGGTACACGCTGTCTCCCTCGGGCACCGCTCCATGGTGCCGCACCACCCCAGCGGCCGGGTCCTCCGGTGCCGGCGCGACGGCGTCCCAGCTCCCTGCTGCCGCCGTTCCACCCCCGGGCCCCGAGCGGTCGCACGAAGGTGTCGCTCAGCGGAGCGGTGCGCGGCGGGCCACCACCGGCCGGGCCGGCTCGGTGAGCTCCGCCACGGCCCGGTCCCGACCCACCAGCACCACCCGGGACCACGGCTCCGGTGGCCTGACCAGCGCGCCGTCAGCCAGCGCGCCGTCGGCCAGCTCGCGGCGCAGTCGCTGCCAGCGGCGCCAGTGGCCGTCGAAGCGCCCGGGGTCGAGGACGCGGCCACGGGCCTGCTGACCGCGCAGCGCCTCCTCGCGGGTGACCCCGACCAGGACCAGCGAGGGACGCCAGCCGAAGAGCCGGGCCAGTCGCGCCTCGAGGTGACGCAGCCAGGGCCGGGTGGCGGTGTCGTGCACCAGCAGCCGCTCGACGCCCGCCGGCGGCAGCAGCAGGTGCCGCAGCACGCGCAGGTACTGCAACGTGTGCACCACCGGGCGCAGCCAGGCGTAGGGCACGCCCTCCCCCACCCGGCGGCGCAGGGCGAGGCCGACCTGCTCGGGGTCCAGCACGCGCGTCCCGGCGGTGGCCGGGACCTGGCGCAGCGCGGTGGTCTTGCCGGCTCCGGGTACACCGCCGAGGAAGACGACCTCGCGGCCGGCGCGGGGAGGAGGCTGGCGACGGAGCATGGGTCCAGCATGGCTCGCCGGGCCGGACGCGGCCCGTGCCGGCGGCCAGGACCAGGGTGGGACCGGGGCTGGACCAGGACCGCACCCCGACCGCCCGGGTCACCCTGGCCACCGGCCGCGTGCCCGGGCCTGGGTCGGACAGGGGCTGCCATGATGGGCGCACCACGTCCGGGAGGTCCCGTGTCCGTCGACCACGAGCATTCGAGCACCCCCGCGCGGGCCGTCCGCCCCCGGTGGACGCTGCCGCAACCGTGGACGCGGACCGTGCCGGACCTCCTCGCTGCGGCGGGCACGGACGCCGAGGCCGGGCTGACCGGTCAGGAGGCCGCCCGGCGGCTCGCGGACCACGGCCCGAACGAGCTGCGCGGCGCCGCACCCGTGCCGCTGTGGCGCCGGGTCGCCACCCAGTTCCAGGAACCGCTGGTCTACCTGCTGCTGGCGGCTGTCGTGGTCTCGGTCGTGGCCTGGGCGGTGGAGGGCGCGCGGGGGGTGCCGGTCGACGCCGTCGTGATCGCCGTGGTGGTGCTGCTCAACGGCGTGATCGGCCTGGTGCAGGAGTCGCGGGCGGACACCGCCGTGGCGGCCCTGCAGCAGCTGACCACGGCGACCTCGACCGTCCTCCGCGACGGCCGTCCGCTCGTGGTGGCCGCGGCCGACCTGGTGCCCGGGGACGTGCTGGTGCTGGCCGAGGGCGACGCGGTGGGCGCCGACGCCCGGCTGTCCGCGGCGACCGGGCTCAAGGTCTCCGAGGCCTCCCTCACCGGGGAGAGCGCTGCCGTCACCAAGGAGGTCGACGCCCTCGTCGGGACCGTGGCCCTCGGCGACCGGGTCAACATGGTGTTCAAGGGAACCGCCGTGGTGCAGGGCGGCGGACGGGCCGTGGTCACCGCCACCGGCATGGACACCGAGATGGGCGCCATCGCCGAGATGCTGGAGGCGACCGTCGAGGATCCGAGCCCGCTGCAGCAGGACATCGCACGGGTCTCCACGATGCTCGGCATCACCGTGGTGGTCATCGCCGTGGTGGTGATGGCGGTGACCTTCCTGGTCAACGACGTCTCGAGCCTGTCCGACGTCGTCACCGTGCTGCTCCTGGGCGTCTCGCTCGCCGTCGCCGCCGTGCCCGAGGGCCTGCCGGCGATCCTCTCCGTGGTGCTCGCCATCGGCGTGCAGCGGATGGCCCGCCGCAACGCCATCGTCAAGAAGCTGCACTCGGTGGAGACCCTGGGCTCGGCCTCGGTGATCGCCTCGGACAAGACCGGCACCCTCACCAAGAACGAGATGACCATCGAGCGCGTCGTCACCGCCTCCGGGGAGGTCCGCCTCACCGGGGCGGGTTACCGACCCGAGGGCTCGGCGCTGGTGCACGGTCGTCCTGTGGAGCAGGCCGACGCCGGGCTGCTGACCGAGGCTCGGATGGTCCTGGCCGGTGGATCGCTGTCGAACAACGCCTGGCTCGAGGACGTCGACGGGGAGGTCGTCGTCCACGGCGACCCGACCGAGGCCGCGTTCCTCGCCGCCCTCCCGAAGCTCCCCGGCGCACGGGAGACGGTGGCCCGCTACCGTCGCCGCGGCGAGGTGCCGTTCACCTCCGAGCGCAAGATGATGTCGACCCTGCAGCTGCGCGCGGACGACCGGGCGGTGCGGGTCGTCACCAAGGGGGCGCCGGACGTCCTGCTCTCGCGATGCACCGGCCTGCAGGTCGGCGACGACGTCGTGGGCCTCACCGAGGACCGCCGGCGCCAGGCGCTGGCCGACGTCGAGGCGCTGTCCGCCCAGGCCTTCCGCACACTGGGGGTGGCCTACGCCGAGGTGGCCGAGCCCGACCCGCACCGTGCGCTGGAGGACTCGGTGGAGCAGGGGCTGGTCTACGTCGGCACGGCAGGCATCATCGACCCACCACGCCCGGAGGTGGCCGACGCCGTGCGCGAGGCCCACCGCGCCGGGATCCGGGTCCTGATGATCACCGGCGACCACCCCGGCACGGCAGCGCGGATCGCCACCGACCTCGGCATCATCACCGAGGGCGAGGGGGCCGTGACGGGTCCAGCGCTGGACGAGCTCGACGGGCCCGGCCTGACCGAGACCACCCGGCGGTCCTCGGTCTACGCCCGGGTCGCACCCCAGCACAAGCTCGCCATCGTGGACGCCCTGCAGGCGGACGGCCACGTGGTGGCCATGACCGGGGACGGGGTGAACGACGCCCCGGCCCTGAAGTCGGCCGACATCGGCATCGCCATGGGCATCACCGGTACCGAGGTCACCAAGCAGGCCGCCCGGATGATCCTGGCCGACGACGACTTCGCCACGATCGTGGCCGCGGTGCGCCAGGGCCGGACCATCTTCGAGAACATCAAGAAGTTCCTGCGCTACCTGCTGTCCTCCAACATGGGAGAGGTCGCGACGGTGTTCTTCGGGGTGGTGCTGGCCTCGGTCATCGGGCTCACCGACGCGAGCGCGGAGGGCGTCGTCGTGCCGCTGCTGGCCACCCAGATCCTCTGGATCAACCTGGTGACCGACTCCACGCCGGCGCTGGCCATGGGCGTCGACCCCGAGGTGGACGACGTCATGGCCCGCCGCCCCCGCGACCCAGGCGAGCGGATCATCGACGGGCGCATGTGGTCGGGCATCCTGATGATCGGGTTGGTCATGGGCGTGCTGACCCTGCTGACCATCGACGTCTTCCTGCCGGGTGGGCTGGTGGAGGGAGCGGACTCCCTCGAGGTCGCCCGCACCGCCGGGTTCACCACCTTGGTGCTGGCCCAGCTGTTCAACGTCTTCAACTCGCGCTCGGAGACGACCAGCGCCTTCCGGCACCTGTTCGCCAACCGCTGGCTCTGGGGTGCGGTGGCCCTCAGCGCGGCGCTGCAGGTGGCCGTCGTGCACGTGCCCTTCCTGCAGGTCGCCTTCGGCACCGCCGACCTCGACCTGCGGCACTGGCTGCTCTGCCTGGCGATGGCCTCGGGCGTGCTGTGGTTCGACGAGCTGCGCAAGCTCGTGCTGCGGCGCCGGGGCTGACGGACCCGACCGGCCACCGACCGGGGCCCGGCTGACAGCCGGGCCCCTGCGACCACCGCTCCCCCGCGTGGCTCAGCTGCAGACCGCGCCCACGTCGGCCGAGCCCACCAGCGCCGCGTACTTCTTCAGCACGCCACGCTTGGCCCGGTCCGCAGGCGGACGGGGCGTCCACTGCTCGGCGCGGGCGGCCATCTCCTCGGGGCTGACGCCCACGTCCAGGGTGCCGTTGGCCACGTCGAGGGTGATCGGGTCGCCGTCGCAGACCAGGGCGATGGGTCCGCCCTCGGTGGCCTCGGGGGCGATGTGGCCCACGCAGAGACCGGTGGTACCGCCGGAGAAGCGCCCGTCGGTGACCAGCATGACGTCCTTGCCCAGCCCCGCACCCTTGATCGCGCCGGTGATGGCCAGCATCTCCCGCATGCCCGGGCCGCCCTTGGGGCCCTCGTAGCGGATCACCACGACGTCCCCGGCGGCGATGGTGCCGTCCTCCAGCGCGTCCATGGCCGCCCGCTCGCCGTCGAACACGCGGGCGGTGCCGGTGACCACCTCGGTGTCGAAGCCGGCGCTCTTCACCACCGCGCCCTGCGGGGCCAGCGAGCCGCGCAGGATGGTGATGCCGCCGGTGGGGTGCATCGGGTTGTCCATCGCCCGCAGGATGGTGCCGTCGACGTCGGGCGGGGCCACGTCGGCCAGGTTCTCGGCCATGGTCCTGCCCGTCACGGTCAGGCAGTCACCGTGCAGCAGACCGGCGTCGAGCAGGGCCTTCATCACCACGGGCACGCCGCCGACGCGGTCGACGTCGCTCATCACGAAGCGCCCGAAGGGCTTCAGGTCACCCAGGTGCGGGACCTTCTTGCCGACCCGCACGAAGTCGTCCAGGGTCAGGTCGACCTCGGCCTCGTGGGCGATGGCCAGCAGGTGCAGCACCGCGTTGGTGGAGCCGCCGAAGGCCATGGTCACCGCGATGGCGTTCTCGAAGGCCTCCTTGGTCAGGATCTGTCGGGCGGTGATGCCCTGGCGCAGCATCTGGACCACGGCCTCGCCGCTCTTGCGGGCGTAGCCGTCGCGGCGGCGGTCCACCGCCGGCGGGGCGGCCGAGCCGGGCAGGGACATGCCGAGGGCCTCGGCGGCGCTGGCCATGGTGTTGGCGGTGTACATGCCGCCGCAGGCGCCCTCGCCGGGGCAGATGGCCTTCTCGATCTCGGTCACCTTCTCGCGGCTGATCAGGCCCTTGACGCAGGCCCCGACCGCCTCGAAGGCGTCGATGATGGTGACGTCGTTGCCGTCGACCTTGCCGGGCAGGATGGTGCCGGCGTAGAGGAACACCGAGGCCAGGTCGAGCCGGGCGGCGGCCATCAGCATGCCGGGCAGGGACTTGTCGCAGCCGGCCAGCAGCACCGAGCCGTCCATCCGCTCCGCCTCCATCACCGTCTCCACCGAGTCGGCGATGATCTCGCGGCTGACCAGCGAGTAGTGCATGCCCTCGTGACCCATCGAGATGCCGTCGGAGACCGAGATGGTGCCGAACTCCAGCGGGTACCCGCCGGCGGCGTGCACGCCGTCCTTGACCGCCTTGGCCAGCCGGTCCAGCGAGAGGTTGCAGGGGGTGATCTCGTTCCAGCTGGAGGCCACCCCGATCTGGGGCTTGGCGAAGTCGTCGTCGCCCATGCCCACCGCGCGCAGCATGCCGCGGGCGGCCGTGGCCTCCAGGCCGTCGGTCACCGCCCGGGAGCGGGGCTTGACGTCGGCAGCGTTGCGGGTCTCGGCATCGATCGACATGGCCCTCAATCTAGACCGCGGCCCGGACACCTCCGGTCCCCGACCGCCATCCGGCCCTCCTCCCGCCGAGGTTCCCCGCCGGGGGCCGCCGGGGTGGGAGGATGGGGCCGATGGACGCCCCTGCCGACCGCGCCAGCGTGGTCATCACCTACTGCACCCAGTGCCAGTGGCTGCTCCGCGCCACCTGGCTGGCCTCGGAGCTGCTGAGCACCTTCGGCACGGCGCTCCGGGTGACCCTGGAGCCGGGCACCGGCGGCGTCTTCACCGTCCACGTCGAGGACGCCCTGGTCTGGGACCGCCGCCGCGACGACGGCTTCCCCGAGGCCAAGGAGCTCAAGCGCCGCGTGCGCGACGTCGTCGACCCCGACCGCGACCTCGGTCACAGCGACCGCTGACGTGACCGGGCCGGCCGACACCCCGACGGGGCCGCGCGACCCGCGCCGGGTCCAGGCGCTGCGCTGGCTGAACCGGCGCGGGGTGCGGCTGCTGCACCTGCTGGACGCCGCCTCGATCTACCTCACGCTGTGGCTGATCACCGGTGCGCTGATCGTGGTGCGGCGCGACTTCAACGCCGCCAGCTACTCCGACCGCTACGCCTGGACCTTCGCCGTGGTGGTGCTGGTGCACCTGGCCGTCTTCTACTTCGGCGGGCTCTACGACCGCGAGCGGCGGCTCGGGGTGCGACCGGGGGCGGCCAAGATCATCACCGCGGTCTGGTTCGCCTCGCTGCTCGTCGGCCTGATCAGCTGGCTGGCCGGGGAGTACCTGATCCCCCGCAGCGTGCTGGTGGTCTACGCCCTGCTCGGCCCCTTCTCCCTGGGCGCCAACCGCTGGCTGTCCCGCCGGGTCCGGCTGCGCTCCGAGGGGCCGCCGCGGGTGCTGCTGGTGGGCGACCCGCAGACCGTCGCGCTGGCTGAGCAGCACCTGGTCCAGGCCGGTGAGGGCATCGTGGTGGCCGGGCACAGCCCGTCGGTGGTGGACCTGCAGCAGCGGGTCCGCGAGGCCCAGGCCACCGACGTGGTGCTGCTCGACGCCGGTGCGCTGGAGGCCCTCTACACCTCCGCGGGCCTGGCCGACCTCGAGCGCGACGGCGTCTCCACGCTGCAGATCGTCCGCCCGCAGGACTCGCTGCTCGGGCTGCGCAACGTGGGCGAGATCGGCGGGATGCCCTTCGTGCTGCTGTCGGCCCACGCGCTGACACCCTCCCAGCGACGGCTGAAGCGGTGGATGGACGTCGTGGTGCTGGTGGTCACCGCGCCGATCACCGTGCCGGTGGGCCTGTTCACCACGCTCTACGTGGCCGCCCTGGCCGGGCGTCCGCTGCTGTTCGTCCAGCAGCGGGTCGGCTTCGAGGGCCGGTCCTACTGGATGCTCAAGTTCCGCACCATGGGCGTGGACGCCGAGCGCGGCACCGGACCGGTGCAGGCGGCGACCGACGACCCCCGGGTGCTGCCCGGCATGGCGTGGATCCGTGCCACCCGGCTGGACGAGCTGCCCCAGCTGCTCAACGTGCTGCACGGCAGCATGACCATCGTCGGCCCGCGCCCGGAGCGTCCGGAGGAGATGGCCGCGTACGAGGCCGCCTTCCCCGGCTACCGCCGCCGGCACCAGACCCTCCCCGGCATCACCGGTCTGGCTCAGGTGTACGGCCGCTACCACACCGCGATCGAGTACAAGCTGGGCCACGACCTGCACTACCTGGCCGACTGGTCCCCGGTGGTGGACCTGCAGATCATGCTCCGCACGGTCTGGGTGATCGTGACCCGACGGCTCTGACCTGCGCCCGGACGAGCGCGCCGGTCAGGACCGGCGGGCGCCCAGCACGTCGGCTGCGGCGGTGCGGTGCATCTCGGTCAGACGCTCGGTCTGGCTGTGTCCCCGCTGGATCAGCCCCTCGAGCTCGGCGAGCTCGCCCTCGAGCAGCTCGCCGGCGACCTGGGCCGCCTCCCAGCCGGCGACCTTCACCGACACCGTGGCGATCAGCCCCTCGAGCTCGATGACGTCGCTGAGCGGGGCTCGCCGGACCAGGTGACCGTTCGGCTTGAGCCGGCCCAGCCTCTCTCCCACCCGCGCCGCCACCACCAGGGCCCGGAAGGGCGGGACCCCCAGCCGCCGCATCACCCGCTCGTTGAAGGCCAGGTCCTCCCGGGCCTCGGCGAGGAGCCGCTCGAGCTCCGCCCCGTAGGAGCGGTCGCGCTGGGCGGCGGCGGTCCGGGTGAACAGGTCGATCGCCGCACGACCGCCGGCCTGGTGGTTGCGGAGCAGGATCACGAAGGGCTTGGTCACGGACGGTGGTTACCCACGCGCGGCGGAGCCACCCGGGTGCCGCAGTGCAGAGGCGGCTGCCCACCCCTGCCTGGACACGTCCGCGCCCCCCAGACCGAGCCGTGCTCAAGGTCGCGTGTGACCACGTTGCTGGGTCACCGAGGTGGACGCGCTTGACCTTGCCCGTGGGCGCCGGGGCGGTCTGCCCGCGGCGTGACACGCATCTGTCCATGCGAGCACGACGGCCGCTCCTGCGGCGTAGCCTGCTCGTAGGGACAGGTTCGTGCTCCGACGGCTGCGCCGGACCCGGTCAGGACCGGTGCCCCCTGCCGGGTGGAGCTGACCACGCACTGACGTCTGGGTCCGAGCGCGCCATGGCGGAGCTCGCCGTGCCGGAGCGCGCACCGTGCCCGAGCGCCCCTGGTCGGAGCGCACGAGGTCGGCGGTCCTCCGACTCAGGCGCGGTCGGCCGCGACGGCCTCGGCCGGGGCCGGCTCGTCGGTCCGGCGCAGCAGCCGCACGGCCAGCCCGACCAGCAGCACCAGCCCGGTGACCGGGCCGAGGTTGGCCACCAGCTCCTGCAGCGGCCCGTAGCTGCGCTCGACCTCCTGGCCGTAGGGCAGCAGGGCCAGCGGCAGGCAGAGCGAGACCCAGACCACCCAGCCGCCGGCCACCCAGAGCACCCAGCGCGGCAGGGTGGCGTCGCGCCAGCCGAGCAGCACGGCCATGGCCAGCACGACCACCCAGACGTGGTGGTGCGTCCAGGACAGCGGGGACGCCAGGCAGGTGCCCATGCCCACCAGCGCGACGGCGAACACGCGTCGGCCCCGGAGCCACCACTGCCGGGCGACGACCGCCGAGAGCAGGGCCACCGTGCCGGCCAGGGCCAGCCCGGCCAGGGTCACCAGCCGGCCGTCGTCGTCCACGAGACGCGTGACGACCCCGAGCAGGGACTGGTTGCCGACGTAGATCGGCCCGGCGGTGCGGGTGTCGCCCGCGGCCAGCCCGCCGAAGAACTCCAGCGACCGGGTCGGCTGGAAGACCGCCCCCACCAGCGTCAGCACGGCGAAGCTGGCCACCGCGGTCAGGCCGAGGCGGCGGCGTCCGACCAGGAACGCGAAGACGATGAACAGCGCCGGGGTGAGCTTGATGGCTGCCGCCAGCCCGATCAGCGATCCGCGCGGCAGCCAGCGCCGCTCCCCCTCGGCGTCGGGGAGCAGGTCGGCCACCACCAGGAACATCAGGAAGGTGTTGACCTGGCCGTAGCCGAGGGTGGTCCGGATCGGCTCCACCGCCAGCACCAGCAGGACGCCGAGCACCGCGAGCCTCCAGCCCCGCGGGGCGCCGCAGCGGCGGAGCACGGCCTGCTGGGCCGCCACGCCCGCCGCGGTCCACAGCACCTGCCACAGCGCGTACGGCCCGATCGCCAGCGGCGTCATCAGGACCGCGGCGATCGGCGGGTAGATGAAGAACAGCCCGTACCCGGGGCTCTGGGTGGTGTAGATGTTGCCGCCGGCCAGCATGTCGCGGACGGCCAGGACGTAGACGTCGAGGTCGATGGTGGCCGGCACCCACGGCCAGGCCCGGCCGCCGGAGATCACGAAGGGCAGCAGCACCAGCGCCACCAGGAACGGCGGAACCAGCTCCACCAGCCAGGTGGAGGGGGCGGTGCGGGCCCGGTCGGGTGCCCTCACGCGCGGTCCTCGGCGCCGGGCTCCGGCTGGGCGGTCAGCTGGGCGTGGACGGCGTCCAGGTCCTCGTCAGCACCGGGACGCCGCTCGAACAGACCGCGCAGACCCGGTGCGTCGGCGTAGCGCGGGACCAGGTGGACGTGCAGGTGCCCGACGTCCTGGCCGGCCACGGCTCCGGCGGAGCTGAACACGTTGAGCCCGTCGCAGGCCAGCCGGTCCCGCAGCAGCCGGGCGGTGACCTCCACCGCCGGGGCCACCGCGGTCCAGGCACCCTGGGTGAGGACGTCGTCGGCGTGCTCCCGCGGCACCACCAGGGTGTGACCCCGGTGGAACGGCGCGATGTCGAGGAAGGCGACCGCGCGCTCGTCGGCGTGGACCTGACGCGAGGGCAGCTCACCGGCGACGATCCGGCAGAACAGGCAGCTCATGGACGTCAGTTGACCACATTCTCCAGCGGCTCACCGGCGGCGAAGCGGCGCAGCTGGGCGGCGACCAGCCGGTCCCGGCGGGGCTCGAAGGAGGAGGCGTAACCGCCCACGTGGGGGCTGATCAGCACGTTGTCCACCTCCCACAGCGGGTGGTCCGAGGGCAGCGGCTCGGGGTCGGTGACGTCCAGGGCGGCGCGCAGCCGGCCCGAGGAGGTCTCGGCCAGCAGCGCCTCGGTGTCCACCACCGGGCCGCGGGAGACGTTGACCAGCAGGGCGCCGTCGGGCATCCGGGCCAGCATGTCGGCGTCGAAGAGCCCCGTGGTCTGCTCGGTCAGCGGGGTGATTACGAACACCACGGTGCAGCGGGGCAGGTGCTCGCCCAGCTCGTCGACCGGGCGGACCTCGGGGTCGGACTTCTCGCTGCGGGCGAAGCGGGTGACCGAGGCGACCTCGAAGCCGGCCAGCCGGGCCTCGATGGCCTTGCCGATCCGGCCGTAGCCGACGATGGCCACGTGCTGGTCGGCCAGCGACACGCCCCAGGCGCCGTCCCAGCGGCGCTCGGCCTGCTGGCGGGCGAAGCGACCGATGTTGCGCCCGCTGGCCAGCGCCAGGGTGACGGCCAGCTCGGCGGTGGCGGTGTCGTGGATCCCGCCGCCGTTGCACAGCGTGACGCCCTCGGGCACCAGGTCCACCACGTTCTCGTAGCCCGCGCTCTGCAGCTGCAGCACCTTCAGCGAGGTCAGCTCCTCGATCCGGTCCAGCGCCCCCGGCCCGGCCATGTAGGGCATCACCGCGAACTCGACGTCGGACGCCGAGCCCGGCAGCTCCTTCGCCGACGTCCACGCCTCCACCCGCAGGCCCTCGGGCAGACCACCGAGCTTGTGCTCGGCCTCCTCGGCGCCGTACGGCAGCCACACCACTCGGTCGGTCATGGTCAGGATCCTCTCCTCACGGGGTGCCCGGCAGCGGCCAGGGCGTCCTTCACCTGCTCGATGGTCAACGTGCCGTAGTGGAACACGCTCGCGGCCAGCACCGCGTCGGCCCCGGCCTCGACGGCCGTCACGAAGTGCTGCACCGTACCGGCCCCGCCCGAGGCGATCAGCGGGACGTCCACCTCCGAGCGGATGGCCCTGATCATCTCCAGGTCGAAGCCGTTCGTGGTGCCGTCGGCGTCCATCGAGTTGAGCAGGATCTCCCCCACCCCCAGCTCGACGCCCCGACGGGCCCACTCCACCGCGTCCAGCCCGGCGTCCTTGCGGCCGCCGTGGGTGGTGACGCCGAAGCCGGAGGGCTGGTCGGGGTCGCGGCGGGCGTCCACCGACAGCACCAGCACCTGGTTGCCGAAGCGGTGGGTGATCTCGGCGATCACCTCGGGCCGGTTGATCGCGCCGGTGTTGATCGCGGCCTTGTCGGCCCCGGCCCGCAGCAGCGCGTCGACGTCGCCGGCGCTGGTGACCCCGCCGCCCACGGTCAGCGGGATGAACACCGTGCCGGCGGTCTCACCGACGACCTCGCGGGTGGTCTCGCGGCCCTCGAAGGAGGCGGAGATGTCGAGGAAGGTCACCTCGTCCGCGCCGGCCGCGCCGTAGGCGGTGGCCAGCTCGACCGGGTCGCCGGCGTCACGCAGGTCGGTGAAGTTCACGCCCTTGACCACCCGGCCGGCGTGCACGTCGAGGCAGGGGATGACGCGGACGGCCACGCTCACCGGTCTCGTCCTGCGGTCTGCGGCTGTGGGAGCACCGGATCACCCTAGTGCCCTCCCGGTCGGACGGATCCGGCCGGTCAGTGGGTGTCCGGCGCCGACGCGGGCGAGCGACGGCGCGGGTCCGGGTGGGCGGCAGTGCCCACTGACCGTCAGGATCCCCACCCTGCCCACTACGCTGCCGACATGGCCGTCCTGGACCCCACGTTCACCGCCCTCCCCCTCGACGAGCTGGCCGACGCGGCCCTCAGCCGGGCCCGTGACCTCGGGGCCGAGCACGCCGACGTCCGGGTGGAGCGCATCCTCGAGTCCGAGACCGTCTTCCGCGACGCCCGGCTGGAGCGCAGCACCGGCGACACGGTGCTGGGCATGGCGGTGCGGGTGGTGCACCGCGGCTGCTGGGGCTTCGCCGCCGGCATCACGCTGACCGCGGAGGGTGCCCGGACGCTGGCCTCGCAGGCGGTGACCACGGCCACCGTCTCGGCCGCCCTCAGCGCGGAGGCGGTGCGGCTGGCCGAGGAGCCGGTGCACCGCCTGGAGCACGTCTCGGAGTACGAGCTGAACCCCTTTGAGGTCCCCGAGGCGGAGAAGCAGGCGCGGCTGGCCGACCTGAGCGAACGGCTGCTGGCTGCCGACGGGGTGCACCACGCCGACGCCCGGGTGCACGCGGTCCAGGAGAACAAGTTCTACGCCGACACCGCCGGCACCCGCACCGTGCAGCAGCGGGTGCGGATCCACCCCGAGCTGACCGCCACCACCGTCGCCGCCGGCGGCTTCTCGACCATGCGGACGCTGGCCCCGCCGGTGGGCCGGGGCTGGGAGTACCTGACCGGCACCGGCTGGGACTTCGACGCCGAGGTGGCCGAGCTGCCCGAGCTGCTGGCCGAGCACGTGAAGGCGCCCTCGGTGCAGCCCGGCTCGCTGGACCTGGTGATCGACCCCACCAACCTGTGGCTGACCATCCACGAGTCGGTGGCCCACGCCACCGAGCTGGACCGGGCGCTGGGCTACGAGGCCGCCTACGCCGGGACGTCCTTCGCCACGCCCGACCAGCTGGGCACGCTGCGCTACGGCAGCGAGGTGATGCACGTGACCGGGGACCGGGTCACCCCGCACGGTCTGGCCACCATCGCTGTGGACGACGAGGGCGTGGCCGGGCAGTCCTTCGACATCGTCCGCGACGGCACCCTGGTCGGGTACCAGCTCAACCGCCAGATGGCGCGCCAGATGCAGGACGCCTCCGGCGGGAGCGGCGGCGGCCGCTCCAACGGCTGCGCCTTCGCCGACTCCCCCGGCCACATCCCGCTGCAGCGGATGCCCAACGTCTCCCTGCAGCCGGGGGCGGAGGACCTGTCCACGTCGGACCTCATCAGCCGGGTCGAGGACGGCCTCTACGTGGTCGGCGACAAGTCCTGGTCGATCGACATGCAGCGCTACAACTTCCAGTTCACCGGGCAGCGCTTCTACCGGATCAAGGAGGGCCGGCTGGCCGGGCAGGTCCGCGACGCGGCCTACCAGGCCACCACCACCGACTTCTGGCGCTCGATGGAGGCCGTCGGTGGCCGCTCCACCTACCGCCTCGGCGGTGCGATGAACTGCGGCAAGGGCCAGCCCGGGCAGGTCGCCTCGGTGTCCCACGGGTGTCCGTCGGCGCTCTTCCGCGGCGTGAACGTCCTCAACACCCGCTCCGAGGGAGGCCTGTGATGACCACCACCACGACCGTCGACCCGGCCGCGCTGGTCGAGACCGCCGTCGCCGCGCTGGCCCCGCACCAGGGGTCGGTGGTGCTGGACGACTCCACCGGGGCCAACCTGCGCTGGGCCGCCAACTCGCTGACCACCAACGGCCAGATGCACCAGCGCCGGATGACCGTGATCGCCCACGTGGAGGTCGCCGACGGGCTGGCCGTGGGCATCGCCTCCGCGCCGGTGGTGGCCGTCGAGGACGTCACCGACCTGGTGGGACGGGCCGTCGCCGCCGGGCGCAGCTCGGGCCCGGCCGAGGACGTCGTCGTCCTGGTCACCGGGGAGCCGGCGCCGGGCTGGGAGGAGGGCGCGGCCGGCGGCGGGATCGAGGTCTTCGCCCAGCTGGCCCGCGGGCTGGGTGAGGAGCTCACCCGGGCGCGCGGCGGCGGCGAGCGCTGGTACGGCTTCGCCGAGCACGTCGTCACCACCACCTGGCTGGGCACCACCGCCGGGGTGCGTCGCCGCAGCGTGGACCGGATGGGCCGGATCGAGGTGAACGCCAAGACCGACGCCGGCCAGGACGGGAGCCGCGGCGCCTCGGCCTGGGTCGGGCAGTCCTACCAGCACCCCGACGAGGTGGACGTGCACGCCCTGGCTGCGGAGCTGCAGCGCCGGATCGGCTGGTCCGCCCGCACCGTCGACCTGCCGGCGGGCCGTTACGAGACGCTGCTGCCGCCCTCGGCGGTGGCCGACCTGCTGATCTACGCCTACTGGACGATGTCGCGCCGCGACGCCGAGGAGGGGCGCAACGTCTACGCCGGCGAAGCCGGTCGCACCCGGATCGGCGAGCGGCTCAGCACGCTCCCCCTCACCCTGGCCTCCGACCCGGGCGCCCCGGGCATGGAGGGTCCGGACTTCGCCGTGGTCCGTTCCCCCCAGTCGGGGATGACGTCGGCCTTCGACAACGGGGCGCCGGTCGGGCGGGTGGAGTGGTTGCGCGAGGGTGTGCTCGAGGAGCTGGTCGCCCCCCGCGCCTCGGCCGGGGACGAGGTCCGCTTCCCCACCGACAACCTGGTCGCCGACGCCGGCGGCACCGCGACCCTGGAGGAGATGATCGCCGCCACCGAGCGCGGGCTGCTGCTGACGTGCCTGTGGTACATGCGTGAGGTGGACCCGGAGACGCTGCTGCTGACCGGGCTGACCCGTGACGGGGTCTACCTGGTGGAGGACGGGGAGGTGGTGGCCCAGGTCAACAACTTCCGGTTCAACGAGTCCCCGGTCGACCTGCTGCGCCGCGCCACCGAGGCCTCGGTCAGCGAGCGCACCCTGTGCCGGGAGTGGAACGACTGGTTCACCCGCACGGTGGTGCCGGCCCTGCGGGTCCCCGACTTCAACATGTCGACGGTCTCCCAGGCCTCCTGAGCGGGGCCCCGCTCAGCGCTCGAGGGTGAGCACCTGGTTCACCATGGTGTTGCCGCTGGAGACGGTGGCCTCGTCGTCGTCGCACTCCAGCGTGGTGCTGCCGGTGGGGACGATGGTGGCCAGGAAGTGCCCCAGGGGCATCCCGTGGTCGGCCATGCCCTCCGGGAGCTCCAGCTCGACCCGACCGTCGGAGTCCTGCACCGAGAAGCGGACCCCCTCGGCGGTGACGTCGACGCTCCCCTCGGCGTGACCGTCCAGCGTCAGCTCGGCCTCCTTGGTGCCGACCCGCACGGTGACCGCCTCGTCGTCGTCGCTGTGCAACCACCACGAGCCGTCGCCGAACTCCAGCCTGACGTCCCCGCCCTCACCCTCGGTGGTGACCGAGGAGTCGGCCTCGATGGCGAAGGAGGCCATCCGCCAGCTGCCCTCCAGGCAGTCCAGGGCCTGCTGCAGCTCGGCGTCGGCCACGACGCCCCCGTCGCGGGTCCCTGTCGCCGTGGCAGCGGGCGTGCCCCGGTCGGTGGGTGCGGGGGCGGTCACGGGGCTGGACGCCGGGGCCGTCGCCACGGGGTCGGGGCCGGCGGCCTGGCCCGGGGTGCAGGCGGTGGCCGCACCGAGGGCGGCGACGCCGAGCAGCAGACCGATCCGTGCTCGCACCAGGTCCCCCTCCCGCCCGGCCCGCGCCGGTCCGTGTCCTCCTCGTCACGTTACCGACCGGCGACAAAGCCCACGGGCGAACGGGTTCAGTCCTCCCGCACCGGGCCGTCGCGCCCGTCGAGGTCGGTCGACCGGTTCCCGCCCGTGGCGTGCCCGGTCCGGCCCTGGACCAGCTCGACGTCCTCCGAGCCGTCCTCGACCAGCACCGCGTCCGGCGCACCGCCGTCCGGCTCCACGTCCTCGCGGCCCTCGACGTCCGCCTCGTCGTCGGCGTCGTCCTCGGCGTCGTCCTCGACCAGCTCCTCCTCGTCGGGGACGAAGGCGACCACGCCGCGACGCATCTGCCGCACCGCGTCCCGGCAGGTGGCCCGCAGCCGCGGGTCGGTGGTGGCCGAGCCGACCTGGTCGGCCAGGTCCATCACCTGCCGGACCCAGCGGACGAAGTCCCCCGCGGGCAGGCCGGTCAGGTCGAGCACCTCGGCCAGCGGACGTCCGGCCGTCCAGTGGTGGGCGGCGCGGGCGAAGCCGATGTCGGGCTCGGGGCCGCGGTCCAGACGGGCGTCGCGCTCCAGCAGGCTGACCTCGCGCCAGGTGGCGCGGACGCGGACCATGACCTCCTCGGTCTCGGCGTCGGGCATCCGCGGCCGGTACCGGGTGCCGTCGGAGCGCCGGGTCTCGAAGACCAGGCTGGAGAGCACCGCGGCCAGCTGCGGGGCGCTGAGCCCGGCCAGGACACCACCGCGGATGCACTCGGCGGTGACCAGGTCGAGCTGGCTGTAGATCCGCGACAGCACCCGTCCGGCGTCGCTGACCCGCCAGTCGTCGAGGTCGGCGTCGGGACGCCCGGGCGGTGGCGCCAGGTGGCCCAGCGCCGCCAGCACCTGGCAGATGCGGTCGAACTGGCTGGCGATGCCGCTGGTGCGCCGTCTGACCCGGCCCTCGATCTGGGTGTTCTCCCGCTCCAGCCGCACCGCCTTCTCCGCCAGCCGGGCGTGGGCCTCCCGGTCGGGGCAGCGGTGGCAGGGGTGGGCCTGCAGCCGGGCGCGCAGCTCGTCGATGCGCTCGCGCGTCTCCGCGTCCAGGGCCCCGCGCCGGTACTGCTGCGGGTCGGGGTCGATCTCGGCCAGCCGCGAGGCCAGCGCCGCCGACAGGGAGCGCCGGGCCGCGGCCTCCTTGACGTCGAAGTGCTTGGGCACCCGCACCCGGCCGACCACCACGGTCGGGGTGGGGAAGTCGACCAGGCTGAGCCGGCGCACGTGCCGCTCCTCGGTCATCACCGTCGGCGTGGGGTCGGTGCGGTCCCGGCGGGTCCCGGGGTCGATCACCACGGCCCAGCCGGCCGAGCGACCGGCCGGCACCCGGATCAGGTCCCCGGGCTTGAGCTCCAGCAGGGCCTGCACCGACTCCGCCCGCTTGTCGGCCTTCCGCTCCCGGGCGGCGGCCGCCTCCAGCTGCGCCACCTCCTCGCGGAGTCGCGCGTACTCGGCGAAGTCGCCGCGCTCGCAGGAGGCCCGCTCCATCAGCTCCGCCGCCTGGCGCCGGTTGCGGGCCTGGTTGCGGGCCATCCCGACGACCGCGCGGTCGGTCTGGAACTGGGCGAAGGACTGCTCCAGCAGCTCGCGCGCCCGGGCCCGGCCGACGGCGCCGACCATGTTGACGGCCATGTTGTAGGTGGGCCGGAAGGAGGAGCGCAGCGGGTAGGTCCGGCGCGAGGCCAGCCCGGCCACCGCCCGCGGGTCCAGACCGGGGGCCCACTGGACCACCGCGTGGCCCTCGACGTCGATGCCACGCCGCCCGGCGCGGCCGGTCAGCTGGGTGTACTCCCCCGGCGTGATGTCGGCGTGGGTCTCGCCGTTGAACTTGACCAGCTTCTCCAGCACGACGCTGCGGGCGGGCATGTTGATGCCCAGGGCGAGGGTCTCGGTGGCGAAGACCACCTTCACCAGGCCCCGCACGAAGGCCTGCTCGACGCACTCCTTGAAGGCGGGCAGCATGCCCGCGTGGTGGGCCGCGATCCCCCGCAGCAGCGCCTCCACGAAGCCGTCCCAGCCCAGGGCGTCGCGGTCGGCCGGGGACAGCCCGGCGGCGTGGGCCTCGGCGATGTCGAGGATCGCGCTGCGCTCCACCCCGCTGGTCAGGCTGACCCCGCTGCCCAGCAGCTGCTGCACCGCGCCGTCGCACCCGGCGCGGCTGAACACGAAGACGATGGCCGGCAGCAGCCGGGCGCGCTCCAGGGCGCGGACCATCATGGCCCGGCTGGGCACCAGGCCGGAGCGTTCCCCACCGCGGGGGTGCGAGGCCCCGCCGAAGGCTCCGGAGCCGTAGCCGGCGTTCTTCTTGCCCTTGCCGCTGCGACCCCGGGGCCGACGGGCGTCGTCGCGGGTGGAGCGGGTCTCCCCCTTGGCGATCCGCAGCAGCCGGGGGTTGACCTCGGGCCGCCCGGTCGGGGCGCCGGGGTCGGTGATCGCGGTCGGGGCGACGTCGTCGAAGAGGTCGACCAGGTCACGGCCGGCCAGCACGTGCTGGTAGAGCGGGACCGGACGGCGCTCGGAGACCACCAGCGCCATCTCCCCGCGGACCTCGGCCAACCACTCCCCGAACTCCTCGGCGTTGCTCACCGTGGCCGACAGCGCCACCACCTGGACCGACTCGGCCAGGCCGATGATGACCTCCTCCCAGACGGGGCCGCGGAAGCGGTCGGCGAGGTAGTGCACCTCGTCCATCACCACGTAGCCGAGGCCGTCCAGGGTGCGGGAGCCGGCGTAGATCATGTTGCGCAGCACCTCGGTGGTCATCACCACCACCGGTGCCTCGGCGTTGTGGCTGGTGTCGCCGGTCAGCAGCCCGACGTTCTCCGCCCCGTGCCGGCGGACCAGGTCGGCGTGCTTCTGGTTCGACAGCGCCTTGATCGGGGTGGTGTAGAAGGCCTTCCGCCCCTGCAGCAGGGCCAGGTGGACCGCGAACTCCCCCACGATGGTCTTGCCGGCGCCGGTGGGTGCGGCGACCAGGACGCCGGAGCCGGACTCGACGTGCCGGCAGGCCTCGAGCTGGTAGTCGTCGAGGCTGAAGGGGAAGCTGTCGGCGAAGTCGGCCAGGGCCGGGCTCTGCCGCCGCTCGCGGAAGCGGGCGAACCGCTCGCTGGGGCTGAGCTCCTCGGCGGGGTCGGTCAGCATCTCCGGGCGCTCGCTCACCGTCCCAACCTACGACCCCGTCCCAGCCCGGCCCCGCCAGGGCGCGCGCGGCCGAGGTACGAAGCGGCCCGTCAGCCGCCGAGCAGGGTCAGCGCGCCGGGCACGGACTCCACCACGAGCGGGGTCGGGCCCAGCGGCTCCCCGTCGCCCATGGCCACCAGGTCCTCCCCCAGCACCTCCACCCGGCTGGCCCGGGTCCGCTCGATCGCGGGGTGGCGGACGAAGGAGCCGCCGAACATCAGCGGCAGCATGGCCAGCAGCGTCGGACGCGAGACCGGGTGCACGATCGTGACGTCGAGCAGCCCGTCGCGGGGATCGGCATCGGGGCAGATGTTCATGCCGCCGCCGAAGAAGCCGCCGTTGCCCACCGCGACCAGCATCGCGTCGAGCTCGCGCGGGCGGCCGTCCAGGCTGAGCCGGTAGCTCAGCGGGGTGAAGGTCGCCAGCTCGGCCAGGGCGGCCACGGCGTAGCGCAGGGACCCCTTGGGCCGGCTCATCGCGTTGGCCCGGCGGTTGACCCGGGCGTCGAAGCCGGAGGCGACCACGCTGCCCACCCAGGCCTGGGTCGCGCCGTCCTCCAGTGCGCCGCTGACCCGCAGCGCGTCCACCCGGACCGTCCTGCCGGGGTCGATCGCGCGGGCGGCGGGGACGGCGCCGCGGGAGTCCACCCCGTAGCCGCGGCACATGTCGTTCCCGGTGCCCGCGGGCAGCAGCCCCAGGGGGACGTCGGTGCCGGCGCAGGCGTTGACGCCGAGGTGCATCATGCCGTCCCCGCCCATCACGAGCAGGCAGTCGCCGCGTCCGTCGGCGGCCCGGGCCGCGTCCACGGCGTCCGAACAGGCCTCGCGGGCCTGCGGGAACCCCGCCGTCTCGAGCACCGCGATCCGGTGCCCGGGGAGGGCGGGGGCCAGGACGCTGAGCACCTCGGGGAGGCGACGCCCGGCCCGGCCCTTGCCGGCGCTCGGGTTGACCACGAGGGTGGCCACCGGCAGGTCGGGCACGCGGCTCAGGCGGCGATCTCGGGCACGGGGTCGCGCTCGGCGGTGACGCTGCGACGACCACGACGCTTGTCGTTGGCGTGGCAGACGGCCTCGGCGATGATGTAGAGCACCGTGAGCGGGATGGCCAGCGCGAGCATCGAGAACGGGTCGGTGCTGGGGGTGGCCAGCGCCCCCACGACGAAGGACCCGAAGATCACGAAGGTGCGGGCCTGGGCCAGCTGGGTGGCCTTGACCACGCCCATGATGTTCAGCGCCACCACGACCACGGGCAGCAGGAACGCCACGCCGAACACGACCATCATCTGCATGATGAAGCTGAGGTAGTCGTTGCCGTCGATCAGGTTGGTGGTGCCGTCGACGGTGAACGCCAGCATCACCGCCATCGCCTTGGGCATCAGCAGGTACGCCAGACCGACGCCCCCCAGGAACAGCGGGGTGGAGCTGGCGATGAAGGCCATCGCGGCCTTCTTCTCCTTGGCCAGCAGCGCCGGGGCGATGAAGGCCCACAGCTGGTAGAGCCAGATCGGCGCGGAGAAGATCAGACCGGCGAACGCGGAGATCTTCAGGGCGAGCAGGAACGGCGCGGCGATCCCGGAGTTCACCAGCTCGATGTTGGCCTCCGGCCGGTCGGCCAGCACCATGTCGGCCGCCTCGTTGTACGGGTAGGCGATCAGGCCGTAGAGCCGCTGGAAGAAGAACGCGCAGACGATCGAGATGATCGTCACGGCGACCACGGCGATGATCAGCCGGTACCGCAGCTCACGCAGGTGGTCCCAGATCGACATGGTGCCGTCCGGGGTGGCCGGGGGCGGCTTGAGCCAGTCGAAGGAGACCCGGCGTCCCCGCAGAGTCAGTGCCATCGCTCAGGCGTCAGACGTCGCGACGGGGCTCGGTGCGGGGCTCGACGACCTCGGCCTCGACGACGTCCTCGCGGGCGGTCGTCGGGTGGGTGGGGTCGACGGGCGCCGTGGCGGCAGGACGCTCGTCCTTGCTGCCGCGGAGGCTCTGGGTCTCCTCCTTGAACTCACGGATCGCCTTGCCGGTGCCCTTGCCGATACCGGCCAGGCGGGAACCACCGAAGATCAGCAAGGCCAGGGCCACCACGATCAGGATCAGCACCTCGGGGCCGCCGGGGAGACCGAACGCCATCGGAGTCATCATCATCAGTCCTCTTTGGTCGTTGTGCGGCTCCGGTCGTCGGAACCACGCTGCCACTCTACGTCGGGTCGCCGGGTGCGACCACGACCTGGACGGCGCTCAGGGCTGCCGTCGTCCAGCACTGGTTCGTCGCCGCAGGGCTTCCAGATCGGTCTGGTCGGGGACGGTCTGGATCTTCTCGGCCAGCAGGGCCAGCTGGACGGCCTGGCGACCCAGCTTGGTCACCTCCGACCACAGCTCCTCGCCCCGACGCCACAGGTAGACCGCCCACAGCGCCAGGGCGCCGAGGAGCAGCAGCACGCCGCCTCCGATGATCAGCACCCACATCATGGCCGCGACCCTAGCCGCTCCGCGCCGCCGGCGTCCGCTCCGTCCCCGGTCCCGACGGCGCCGCCCCCGCGGTCCCCCGCCGGGACGTCCGCCGGCGGCTCCCCGGCGCCCGGGAGGTCCTCGCCCCAGACGTGCCGGTACAGCGCGAGGGTCTCCTCGGCCGCGCGGAGCGCGGAGTCCGCGGCCTCCGGGGGGTCCAGCACGCGGGCCGCGTCGCCCAGCTGGAGCAGCAGCGAGCGCAGCCAGGCCGGGTCCGAGACGGGCAGCGTGGCCCGCAGGGTGCCGTCCTCCCCCACCGGCTCAACGGCCTGCACCGGGTGGTACTCCGCCACCCAGGCCGCAGGGGGCCGGAGCTCCAGCGTCACCGCACCGACCCCGGACAGGGCCTCCAGCCAGCCGGCCGGCTGCTCGGGGTGCGGGCCGTGGTCCTCGGCCGGCGCACCGGTGGGGTGGACCTCGGCGATCCGGTCCAGCCGGAAGGTGCGCCAGGCCCCGCGGTCGAGGTCGAAGGCCTCCAGGTAGGCCACCCCGTCGCGGATGCTGACCCGCACCGGGTCGACCCGGCGTCGAGTGGTCTGCTCGGGCGTGTCGTAGACCAGCTCCAGCCGGTGCTGCCCGCCCACCGCCTGGTTGACGGTGTCGCGGACCAGGTCGCCGGCGGACTCCACCGAGACGCTGACCCGCTCGGCCAGCTCGTGCACCGACCCGGCCACGTGCTGCAGCTTGGCCAGCGCGGAGTCGACCACGGCCAGCACGTCCCCGGCGGCCACCTCCCGCAACGAGCGCAGCCCGAGCACCAGGCCGAGGGCCTCGTCGGGGGTGAAGCGCAGCGGTCGGGAGAGGTACTCGGCGTTGCTCAGGTGGATGGTGCCCTGCCCGTCGACGGCGTCCATGTCGATCTCGATCAGGTCACCGGGCATCAGGCCGGGCAGGCCGCACATGTAGAGCACCGACAGGTCCCCGCGGAGCTGCCGGGGCGTGATGCCGAAGGTGCTGGCGGTCTCGGTGAGGCTGGCGCCCTCGTGGGCGAGCAGGTAGGGCACCAGCGCGAGCAGGCGCTGGACCTGCTGGGAGGAGGTCACGCCGGTTGCTCCTGCCTCTGCCCGGCCGGGACCAGGCCGCCCAGGTGCTGTAGCACCCGGGTGCGCACGGCGGCCGGCTCCAGCACCACCACGTCGGGCCCGAAGGAGGCGACCTCGGTGACGAAGGCACCCTCGTCGCCGTACCCCACCCGCCAGGCCTCGTAGCCAGGACCGAGCCGCTCGGGCAGCGGCTCCTCGCTGCGGCGCCCGCGCCGTCGCAGCCGCGGTGCCCGCTCGGCGCGCACGGCCAGCAGCGCCTCCCCCGTCGCCGGCGCCGGCTCCAGGCTGCGGGCCAGCGCGCGGACGTCGACGTCCGCGGGGACCTCGAAGGCGTCCGGGCCGGCCACCACCTCGGGCTCACCGAGGATCCGCGACATCTTGAACATCCGGGTGGCGCCGCGGTCGACGTCGTGGCCCAGCACGTACCAGCGGCCCTTGTTGGAGGTGACGCCCCAGGGCTGCAGGGTGCGGCGCCCGCCCGGGCCGGTGCCGCGGCGGCGGTAGTCGAAGGCCACCACCGAGCGGGTCAGGACCGCCTGCCAGAGCACCTCGAAGGCGCCCTCGCGGGCCACCACCGTGGGGCTCATGGTGGCGATCCGGCTGGAGTCGGTCTCGACGCCGGCGGCTCGCAGCTTGGCCCAGGCGCTCTGGGCCGAGGAGGCCATCCGGGCCTGCTGCCAGCTCTGCGCGGCCAGGGCCACCACCGCGGCCTCGTCGGCGTCGAGCTCGATCGAGGGCAGCTCGAAGTCGGTCCGTGGGATCCGGTAGCCGAGCTCGTCGTCGAAGTAGGTCGAGTTGCTGCCGGTCTCCACCGGCACGCCCATGGCCCGCAGCTCGTCCTTGTCGCGCTCGAAGGTGCGCTCGAAGGCGCTGTCGGAGAGCCCGCGGTAGCCCTCGACGACCTGTCTGATCTGGTCCTTGGCCAGGAAGCGCCGGGTGGCCAGGAGGCAGATGGTCAGATTCAGGATGCGCTCTGACTTCCGCGGGGCCATGGCGGGGACAGTACCAGCGCGCCGAGGGCGTCGGCCGAGCGCCACGGGACCGTCCGGAGCGGAGCGGACCGGCTGGCGGCAGGTGGCTCCGCACCGTTCCCCGACGGGGTTCCCAAACGGCCGGCGGCGGGGTAGAAAGGGTTTTCTCAGCCCTGACACGTTGCAACGACGCACGGAGGACCGATGACCCGACCCACGTCCCGACGCCTGGCCACGGCCGCCCTCGCCGGGTTGGCCACCCTCGCCCTGGTGGCCACCGGCACTCCCCCGGCCGACGCCCGACCCAGCGCACCGGGGGCCCAGCTCGAACAGCTCGACCGCGGCCTGGTGGCCGTGCCCACCAGCGAGGGGGTGCACCTCAGCTGGCGCCTCCTCGGGCCGGAGGTGACCGGCACCTCCACCACCGGGGTCACCGGTGCCGACTTCGCCGTCTACCGCGGCGGGGAGCGGATCGCCACCGTCACCGACTCCACCAACTTCCTCGACGCCGGGGGCGGCGACGGCTCCCGCTACCGCGTGGTACCCGTGGTGGACGGCCGCGAGGGCCGGCCCAGCCGGGTCGTCACCCCCTGGGCGGAGGCCTACGGCGAGCTCCCGCTGCAGCGCCCCGCCGACGGCGTCACCCCCGCCGGGGAGGCCTACACCTACGCGGCCAACGACATGTCCGTGGCCGACCTGGACGGCGACGGCGAGCTCGAGCACGTGGTGAAGTGGGACCCCTCCAACGCCAAGGACGTCTCGCAGGTGGGCTACACCGGCCCCACCTACCTCGACGCCTACGAGCCCGACGGCCGCCTGCTCTGGCGGATCGACCTCGGCGTCAACATCCGCTCCGGCGCCCACTACACCCAGTTCCCGGTCTTCGACTTCGACGGCGACGGCCGGGCCGAGCTGATGGTGAAGACCGCCCCCGGGACCACGGTCCAGCGCTTCGACAGCCGCGGCCGGATGGTCTCCGAGCGCGCCGTCCCGATCCCGGCCGAGGACCGCGCCGCCGGGGTCAGCCCCGACGACGACTACCGGATGAGCGCCGCGGACTACGCCGCCCACCTGCAGGAGGTGCTGGCCGGCTGGTCCGAGCGCGAGGAGGTCGTCTCCGGGCAGTGGCCCGCGACCCTGGAGGAGGCCTGGGGCATCGCCCCGCGCTGGGAGTACCCGCTGTCCGAGGCCGACGCGAAGGCGGCCACCGACTACTTCATCGACGTCTACGCCCCGGGCCGCAGCAGCCGCAACCAGCTCCGCGCCTTCGAGGGCTTCGTGCTCGACGGCCCGGAGTACCTGACCGTCTTCGACGGCCGCTCCGGCAACCCGCTGGAGACCGTGGACTACGAGCCCGGGCGCGGTGACGACGGGCTGCTGTGGGGCGACTACGCCTACTCCCGGATCGAGCCCGGCAACCGGGTCGACCGCTTCCTGGCCGGGGTGGCCTACCTCGACGGCCAGCGCCCCTCGGCGGTGTTCGCCCGCGGCTACTACACCCGCAGCACCCTGCGCGCCTACGACTGGGACGGCCGCTCCCTGACCACCCGCTGGGCGGTGGACAGCGGGCACGTGCCGCTGACCAACCCGTTCGCCGACGGACCGCACGGGCGCGACGGCACCGACCCCGAGTTCGGCACCCTCACCACCCAGGGCTTCCACTCGATGTCGGCCTCCGACGTCGACGCCGACGGGCGGCAGGAGGTCGTCTACGGCTCGGCCACCATCGACGACGACGGCTCGCTGCTCTACTCCTCCTTCGACACCCTGCCGGCCGGGAGCGCCGACCCCGGCGCCCGGGCGCGCCTGGGCCACGGTGACGCGATGCACGTCACCGACCTGGACCCGGCGCGCGAGGGGCTGGAGATCTGGACGGTGCACGAGGGCGGCGCCAGCGCGCCCTACGGCTCGGCCATGCGCGACGCCGCCACCGGCGAGGTCCTGTTCGGGGCCTACTCCGGCCGCGACACCGGCCGCGGCATGGTGGGCGACGTCCGTCCCGACGTGCCCGGCACCGAGGTCTGGGCCTCGATGCCCGGCGGCACCGACGGCAGCGGCCTGCTGGACGCCCGCGGCCGACGGCTCGAGACCGGCACCCCCGGCACCAACCAGAGCGTGCGCTGGGCGGCGGACGGGACCACCCAGCTGGTGAACGGCTCGGGTGGCCAGACGCCCACCATCGACGACTGGCGCCGCGGCCGGCTGCTGACCCTGGACGGCACCCGCACCAACAACGGCACCAAGGGCAACCCGTCGCTGGTGGCCGACGTGCTGGGTGACTGGCGCGAGGAGGTGCTGGTCCGCACCGCCGACTCCTCCGCGATCCGCATCTACACCAGCACCGAGCTGACCGACCTGAAGCTGTACACGCTGCTGCACGACCCGCAGTACCGCGTCGAGGTGGCCCGGCAGAACACCGCCTACAACCAGCCGTCCCACCCCGGCTTCCACCTGGGTGCCGACACCGACTGGACCCGGGTGCCGCTGCCGCCGAACGCCGGCTGAGCGGACCCCGCACGCACGACCGCCCCGTCCCGGCAGCAGCCGGGGCGGGGCGGTCGTGGTGTCAGGTGCGGGTCGGGCTCACTGCCCGGGCTGGGCGAACAGGATGTCCACCACGTAGACCATGGTCTGGCCCGGGGCGATGCTCGGGGTCGGGTTGCCGTCGGGGAAGGCCTTCTCCGGGGGCACCACCAGCAGCACCCGGCTGCCCACCTTCTGGCCCACCAGGCCCTCCTGCCAGCCGGGGATCAGCGAGGACAGCGGCCCGGTCTCGGGCTCGGCGGCGAAGCTGTTCTGCACCACCTCCCCGCCGTCCCAGACCACGCCCTGGTAGTCGACGGTGATGACGTCGGTGGCGGTGACCTCCTGGCCCTCGCCCTCGATCAGCGGCTGGACCACGAGCTCGGCCGGCGGCTCGGTGTCGGGGACCTCCACGGTGGGCTCGTCGACGGGGCCGGAGACGGTGGGCAGACCCTCACGCGGCTCGACCTCCTCGCCCTCGGGGCCCTCGAGCTGGGTGGCGACCACGTCGACGACGAAGATCAGCGTGTCGCCGAGCTCGATGCCCGCCTGCGGGTTGCCGCCGGAGGAGTCGTAGCCGTCCTCGCCGGGCATGGCGATCAGCACGCGGCTGCCCACCTTCTGCCCGTCCAGGCCCTTGGAGAAGCCGGGGACGACCTGGTTGAGCGGGAACACGGCGGTCTGGCCACGCTCGAAGGACTGGTCGAAGACCTCTCCGGTGCGGGCGTTCACGCCGTAGTAGTTCACCTCGGCGGTGCTCTCGGTGGTGAGGGCGGTGCCGTCGCCCTCCGACAGGACCTTCGTCCGGGTCTGGTCGACCGCCCACGGGGCGTCCACCTCGACCTCGGGGGCCTCGCCGAAGTCACCGGTCACCGTGATGGCGTCCAGGTCGTCGGAGGGCTCGACGGGCTCGGGGGTGGGGCTGGGGCTGGCCGAGGCGCTCGGGCTGGCGCTCTCGCTGGGGGCCGCGGTGGCGCTCTCGCTGGGGTCCGGGGAGGGGACGGCCTCCGGCTCCTCGGTGCCGCAGGCCGTCAGGGCCAGCAGCGGGAGCAGGGCCGAGACGGCGGCGGCCCGCGCGAGTCGGCCGCGTGCGGCACTCCTCGGTCGGGGGGCGGTCAACGGTCGGGGGGGCGTCGGGCTGGTCCTGGGCACCGGTGAAACATACCCGAGGCGTAGGACCGGCCCCTGCCGCCGAGCGGGGCTCAGCCGTCCTCGCGGCGCCCCATGGCGGCGATCAGCCGGTCGACCCGCTCGTCGGTGCTGACGAAGGGGTCGCGGCACAGGATGGTGCGCTGGGACTGGTCGTTGAGCTTCAGGTGCACCCAGTCCACGGTGTACTCCAGCCCGTGCTCTCGGGCGGCGGTGACGAACTGCCCGCGCAGCCGCGCCCGGGTGGTGGACGGCGGCTCGGTGGTGGCGCGCTCGACCTCGTCGGGGCTGGTGAGCCGCACCGCGGCGCCCCGCCTCTCCAGCAGCCGGAAGAGGCCGCGGTCGGGGTCGATGTCGTGGTAGGCGAGGTCGATCTGCGCCAGCCGGGGGTCGTCCGGGGCGAGGTGGTCCCGGTCGGCGTAGCGGCGCAGCAGCCGCCGCTTGATGGCCCAGTCGATCTCGGTCTCGATGTCCTCCACCCGGTCGGACTCGATGGCCGCCAGGGCCCGCTGCCACAGGTCGAGCACCCGGCGGAGGTCCTCGCCGGGGTCCATCTCGGCCGCGACGTGGCGCTGCACCGCCTCCAGGTAGGCCTGCTGCAGGGCCAGCCCGGTGGTGGTGCGACCGTTGGCCAGCACCACCTCCGCGCGCCCGGTCGGGTCCCGGCTGATGTCGCGCAGGGCTCTGATCGGGTTCTCCAGGGCCAGGTCGCGCATCACCACGCCGTCCTCGACCAGACGCAGCACCAGCTCCAGGCTGCCCACCTTGAGCAGCGTGGTGGTCTCGCTCATCGTGGAGTCCCCGACGATGACGTGCAGCCGCCGGTAGCGCTCGGGGTCGGCGTGGGGCTCGTCGCGGGTGTTGATGATGGGACGGCTGCGGGTGGTGGCGGAGGAGACCGACTCCCAGATGTGCTCGGCGCGCTGGCTGAGCGCGTACCCGCTGCGGGGGCCGTCGCGGATGATCCGCCCGGCCCCGCAGACCAGCTGGCGCGAGACCAGGAAGGGCACCAGCAGGTCGGTGTAGCGGTGGAAGTCCCCCTCGCGGGAGATCAGGTAGTTCTCGTGGCAGCCGTAGGAGTTGCCGTGGCTGTCGGCGTTGTTCTTGAACAGGTAGATCTGGGCGTCCACGCCCTCCTCGGCCAGCCGCTCGCGGGCGTCGGCGGCCAGCCGGGACACCACCAGCTCACCGGCCCGGTCGTGGGCGACGAGCTGGTGCAGGTCGTCGCACTCGGCGGTGGCGTACTCGGGGTGGGAGCCGACGTCGAGGTAGACCCTGGCCCCGTTGGAGAGGAAGACGTTGCTGGAGCGCCCCCAGCTGACCACGGTGCGGAACAGGTAGCGAGCCACCTCGTCGGGGTTGACCCGGCGACCGGTCCGGCTGGTCGAGGCCACGCCGAACTCGGTCTCCAGGCCGTAGATGCGCCGGCTCAGCACCGCCGGCCACCGTCCCCGCCGAGGTCCACCGTCACATCCCGACCAGGTCGAGCAGCTTGCCCAGCTCCTCGCGGGTCAGCTCGCGCAGCTCCCCCACCGGCAGCCGGCCCAGGCGCACCGGGCCGATCGCGATGCGGGAGAGCTGGTTGACCGGGTGCCCCACGGTGTCCATCATCCGCCGCACGATGCGGTTGCGGCCCTCGTGCAGGGTCACCTGCAGCATGCTGCGGCTGCCCGTCGTGGAGACCAGCCGGACGGCGTCGGGCTTCACCGGCCCGTCGTCCAGGGTGACGCCCTTCTCCAGCCGGCGCACGATGCGGGCGTCCACCACGCCCTCGACCTCGGCCAGGTAGGTCTTGGGCACCTTCCAGGACGGGTGGGTCATCCGGTGCGCGAACTCGCCGTCGTTGGTCAGCAGGATCAGGCCCTCGGTGTCGGTGTCCAGGCGCCCGACGTGGAAGACGCGCTCCTTGCGCCGTCCCAGCAGGTCGTCCAGGGTCCGCCGCTCCAGCGGGTCGTCCATGGTGGAGACCACGCCGCGGGGCTTGTTGACCACCAGGTAGACGTGGTGGCGGGCCGGTGGGACGCGGGCGCCGTCCACGCGGATGACGTCGTTGGCCGGGTCGACCCGCAGGCCCTGCTCCATCACCACCGAGCCGTTGACCTCCACCCGGCCCTCGTGGATCAGGTTCTCGCTGGCCCTCCGGGAGGCGAAGCCGGCCCGGGCCAGAACCTTCTGCAGGCGGACCCCCTGCTGCTCGTCGGTCTGGTCCTCGTCCTTGCCGCTCACGGCTGCTCCTCGGGGTCGTCGTCGGGTGGTGCGGAGGTGGCCGCCTCGTCGGTGGGCACGTCCTCGTCGGTGGGCACGTCGTCGTCGGTGGGCACGTCGTCGTCGGCGGGCAGGGGCTCGGCCACCGGACCGGGGGTGGCGAGCTGGCCCAGCTCGGCCTCCAGCGCGCTGGCGTCGGGCAGGTGCGGGGCGAGGTCGGGCAGCTGGTCCAGCGACTCCAGCCCGATCCGCTCCAGGAACGTCTCGGTGGTCCGGAACACGACGGCCCCGGTGACCGGGTCCTGCCCGGCCTCCTCGATCATCTCCCGGGCGAGGAGCGTCCGCACCACACCGTCCACGTTCACCCCGCGCACCGCCGAGATCCGGGCCCGCGAGATCGGCTGCAGGTAGGCCACCACGGCCAGGGTCTCCAGCGCCGCCTGGGAGAGCCGGGACTGCTGGCCCTCCAGCACGGCCCGGGTGATCACCTCGGCGTGCTCGGGGCGGGTCCAGTAGCGCCAGCCCCCGGCCAGGTGGCGCAGCTCGAACCCGCGGCCGGTCTCGTCGTAGAACAGCTGCAGCTGGCGCAGGGTCTGCTCCACCACCTCCACCGGCACCTCGAGCACCTGGGCCAGGGTGAACGCGCTCAGCGGCTCGTCGGCCATCAGCAGCAGGGCCTCCACCGGGCCGGACAGCTCGCCGGCCAGCTCGGGGTGCACGGTCTGCCCCCCGGCAGGGTCCTCCCCCGCGGTGGACGCGGTCCCGGCGACGTCGTGCTCAGCCACGCGGGTCTCCTGCCTTCTCGTGGGCGCCGTCGCCGGCGGGAGGCGCGTCCTCCGGCGGTGTGCCGTCCTCGCGGACGGTGCCGTCGTCGAGGACGGGGGCCTCGTCGAACTCGTCGGAGATGTCCAGCTCACCGGAGTCGCTGCCCACCCAGCGGATGGTCAGCTCCCCCAGCGGGTCCACCTGCTCGAAGGCCACCGCGCGCTCGCGGTACAGCTCGAGCAGGGCGAGGAAGCGGGCCACCGTGGTCATCCGGTCCGCGTCCCCGGTGAGGCTGCGGAAGGTGATGGCGCGGGACCGCCGCAGCCTGGCCACGATCAGGGACGCCTGCTCCCGGACGCTGACCTGGGGCGCGTGCAGGTGCGCCAGGGACAGCTGCTGGATGGGTCGCGGCGTCATGGCGCGGGCGGCCAGCACGGCCAGCCGCTCCGGGCCGGAGGCGAAGGTCACCTCCGGCAGCAGCCGCGCGTAGCGGTCCTCCAGCCCACCGGGGCGTGGGAACCGGCGGCCCTGGTCGGTGAGGACGTCCTCCAGCCAGGCCGCCACCTGCTTGAAGGCGCGGTACTGCAGCAGCCGGGCGAAGAGCAGGTCGCGGGCCTCCAGCAGGGCCAGGTCCTCGGGGTCCTCGACCTCCCCCTGGGGCAGCAGCCGGGCGGCCTTCAGGTCCAGCAGGGTGGCTGCCACCAGCACGAACTGGCTGGTCTGCTCGAGGTCCCAGACGCTGCCGGCGGCCTTGATGTGGGCGATGAACTCGTCGGTGACCCGTGACAGGGCCACCTCGGTGACGTCCATCCGGTGCCGGGAGATCAGCTGGAGCAGCAGGTCGAAGGGGCCCTCGAAGTTGTCCAGGCGGACGTTGAAGGTGGGACGGCCCTCGGTGCCGGCCAGGCGGTCGGCGGTGGCCGACCTGCTCACGTGTCGCCGAGGCGCTGGACCAGGTCCGAGTCCGCGCCCCTCTCGGCGAGGTCGGCCAGGGCGGCGGCGATGGCGGCGCGCACGATGCGTCCCCGGTCCACCCCCAGCCGGTGCTCGGCCCGCAGCTGCAACCGGGCCTGCTCCAGCGCGACCAGCTCGTCGCTGCTGACGTAGACGGTGATCTTCTCGTCGTGGCGGACCCGCCCGGTGGCCTGGGGACCGGGTGCGGTGCGCGGCGACGCGGAGGCGGGTGATGCCGGTCCGGGGACCAGGTCCGGCACGCCCTGGGTGGGGCGGAACAGCTCCGAGGCGCCGGGCAGGTTCACTCGGCGCGGCATCGGGCCAGCACCTCCCGGGCGAGCGAGCGGTAGGCGGCGGCTCCCGGCGAGGAGGAGGCGTAGGTGGTGATCGGCTCCCCCGCCACGGTGGTCTCGGGGAACTTGATGGTGCGTCGGATCACGGTGTGGAACACGACGTCGCCGAAGGCCTGCACCACCCGCTCCAGCACCTCGCGGCTGTGCAGGGTGCGGGCGTCGTACATGGTGCCGAGGATGCCCATCAGGTTCAGCGACGGGTTCAGCCGGTCCTGCACCTTGGCGATGGTGTCGGTCAGCAGCGCCACCCCCCGCAGGGCGAAGAACTCGCACTCCAGCGGGACGACGACCTCGTCGCTGGCGGTCAGGGCGTTGACGGTGAGCAGCCCGAGGGAGGGGGCGCAGTCGATCAGGATGACGTCGTAGCGGTCGCGGACCCGGTCCAGCACCCGCTTGAGGGTCTGCTCCCGGGCCACCTCCGAGACCAGCTGCACCTCGGCGGCGGAGAGGTCGATGTTGGCCGGCAGCAGGTCCAGGCCCGGCACCACGGTGTCGGTGACCACCTCGTCGAAGGTGTGCTCGCGAGACATCAGCAGGTTGTAGACGCTGGCCTCGAGGGTGTGCGGGTTGACGCCCAGCCCGACCGAGAGCGAACCCTGCGGGTCGAAGTCGACCATCAGCACGCGTCGTCCGGTCTCGGCCAGCGCGGCGCCCAGGTTGATGGTCGAGGTGGTCTTGCCGACCCCGCCCTTCTGGTTGCACATGGCGATGATGGTGGCCCGCCGCGGGCCGGGGCCCGGGGGCGTGGGCTCGGGCAGCTCCGGCCAGGGGCGACCCGTCGGTCCGAGGGCGGCCGGCTGACCGGACGCGCTGGCGCGTCCCACCGCCGGCGCGGTCTCGAAGAGCAGGCTCTGCTGGCCAGCGGCCTGTGCGTGGTCCACGTGGTTCCTTCCGGGCGACACCAGAGGTCGAGGTTACCGCGACCGGGGCCGTGCCGGAGGCGGTCGTGCCCCGAGGGGTGCGCAGCGCCCCCCGGCTCAGGGGGCCACCGGCACCACGGCTGGCTCCCGGGTGAGAGCTCGTCGGTCCACGCCGCCGCCCGCGCCGAGGAGGGCGCCACGGCCGACCGGCCCACCGAGGAGTCGAGGTCGGGGAGGCGTCGTCGGCGCTACCCCTGCGCGTCGGGTCCGGTGCTGACCGCCGGGTCGGTGGCGAACCACAGCGCGTGCGGCAGCTGGAACGCGGTGAAGCAGTAGTTGCCCATCGGCAGCCAGTACGCGAACTCCTCGACGGTCGAGCCCTGGAAGGCGACGACGAACTGCCAGCGGTCGGCGCAGAGGGCCCAGACCCGACGCTTGCGGGTGGCGCCGTCCTCGGAGAAGGTGAAGGTCCGCTCGAGCCGGACGATGTTGTTGTACGTGGTGTCCGAGCTCGCCTCCACCACGACGTCGGGCAATTGGGCGACCCCGTCGTCGAAGCCCGCCCGCAGCGTCTCCAGGTCCTCGGCGAGCACGGCGACCCCGAGGTCGGTCACCGCCACCGCGAAGTACGTCGACTCGTCGTCGACCTCGGGCCGGACGATGACGCCGTCCAGGTCCAGGTCCAGGTCGGAGCGCACCCATCCCGACGGGTGCCGGAACTCGTAGCGGCCGTCCTCGTCGGTGAACGTGGTGATGCCGGAGAACCGCGGCCGCCCCACCCGGGCGCCCGGCCCGCTCACGGAGCGACCCCCTCGGCCGCGGACATCGGCCGGGCTCCGACCGGCGCGAACTGCTCGTCGCCGCGCCCGCCCACGACCGGGGACGGCACGACGGCCCCCTTGAGATGCAGCTCCTCGGCGAAGTGGCAGGCGGCCTGCCGCACCGTGCCGGTGGACGACCCGTCCTCCGCGAGCAGCGTCCGCAACGCCGGGGTCTCCTCGGAGCAGACCGGCTGGGCGTACGGGCAGCGGGTGTGGAAGTAGCACCCCGACGGCGGGTCGGCCGGGCTCGGCACGTCACCGGTCAGCGGCACGACCTCCGTCCGGTTGCGTGGGTCGGGCTGCGGCAGCGCCGACAGCAGCGCCTCGGTGTAGGGGTGCTTCGGGCTGTAGAAGAGCTCCTGGGTGGTGCCGATCTCGACGACACGACCGACGTACATCACCGCCACCCGGTCGGCGATGTGCTCCACCACCGACAGGTCGTGGGAGATGAACACGTAGGTCAGTCCCAGCCGCTCCTGCAGGTCCTCCAGCAGGTTGATGACCTGGGCCTGGACCGACACGTCCAGCGCCGAGACCGGCTCGTCGCAGATGATCAGGTCGGGGTCGAGCGCGATCGCGCGGGCGATCCCGATCCGCTGGCGCTGACCGCCGGAGAAGGCGTGCGGGTAGCGGCTCGCGTGCTCGGGCCGCAGACCCACCACGGTCAGCAGCTCGGCCACCCGGTCACGCAGGGCCTGGCCCTTGAGCACGCCGTTGATGACCAGCGGCTCGGCGATCAGCCGGCCGACGGTCATCCGCGCGTCGAGGGAGGCGAAGGGGTCCTGGAAGATGATCTGCATCCGCGGCCGGACCTGGTTCATCGTCTTCCGGTCCGCGGTCGCCAGGTCCACCGGTCCGAGCTCGGGGTGCCGGAACACCACCGTCCCACCGGTCGGCTCCTCGAGCCGGAGGATGGTGCGACCCGTCGTGCTCTTGCCGCAGCCGGACTCGCCGACCACCGCGAGCGTCTCGCCCTTGGCCACGGTGAGCGACACCCCGTCCACCGCCTTGACGTGGCCGATCGTGCGCCGCAGCATCCCGCCCTTGATCGGGAACCACTTCCGCAGGTCCGTCACCTCCAGCAGCGGCTCGGACTTCACGGGCTCGGGGCTCACCGTCTCGGTCATCGTCATCCCCTCGTGGTGGCCGGCGCCGCGAGCGCGGCCCGTCCCTCGTCGGTGTACAGGTGGCACTTCGCCCCGTGCGGGGTCGGGCCGGCGAGGAGTGCCTCGGCCGGGATGGTGTCGCGGCACACGTCGCCGAGGTAGTCCGGGCAGCGGGGGTGGAAGCTGCACCCCGTGACCTGGGTGTACGGGTCGGGGATCGAGCCCTTGATCACCTCGAGCGGTGTGTGCTCGGCCATGCCGATCCGCGGGATGGAGCGCAGCAGCGAGCGCGTGTAGGGGTGCTTGGGGTTGTAGAAGATCTCGTCCACCGACGCCCGCTCCACCACCTGGCCGAGGTACATCACGATGACCTCGTCGCAGAGCTGCGCCACGACACCCATGCTGTGGGTGATGAACATGATGGACATGCCGATCTCGTCCTTGAGCTTGCGCATCAGCGCCAGGATCTGGGCCTCGGTCGTGACGTCCAGCGCGGTCGTCGGCTCGTCGGCGATGAGCAGCGCGGGGTGGCAGGACATCGCCATCGCGATCATGGCCCGCTGCCGCATGCCACCGGAGAGCTGGTGCGGGTAGGACTTGGCGATCCGTTCGGGGTTGGGCATGCCGACCTGGCGGAGCATGTCGACCGCCTGCTGACGCGCCTTCTCCTTGTCCGGCGTCTGGTGCAGCAGGATCGCCTCCTCGATCTGCGACCCGACCGTGTACACGGGGTTGAGCGAGGTCATCGGCTCCTGGAAGATCATCGCGATCTCGGCACCGCGGATCGCCCGCATCGCTGCGCTGCGCGGGTTCAGCCGGGTGATGTCGACCCCGCCGGACGCCGTCACCGCGTCGTCCGCCCCGGCCCCGTCCTCGGCCAGCAGCTGCGACGTCGCCCTGTCGCCGCCCTGCCGGTGGAACTCGATCGAGCCGTTCGTGATCTTCCCCGGGTGCTCGATGATCTGCATGATCGCGCGGGCGGTGACGCTCTTGCCGCAGCCGCTCTCACCGACGATCCCGACCACCTTGCCGCGCGGGATGTCGAAGCTCACGCCGTTGAGCGCGCGGACCACGCCGAGGGTGGTCTTGAACTCCACCTGCAGGTCCTGGACCGAGACGATGACGTCCTCGGGGTGCTCGGTGCTCGTGGTCACGGTGTGCTTCTCCTTGGCTCGTGGACGGCTCAGCTGTACGGGTCGACGGCATCGCGCACGCCGTCGCCGAGCAGCTGGAAGCAGGTGATGGCGAGGACCACGGCGACGCCGGGGATGAGCACCCACGGGTACTGCTGCAGCACGTCGATGCGCGACGCGTCCTGCAGCAGCACACCCCAGCTGATCGCCGGGTCGAGCATGCCGATGCCGAGGAAGGACAGGGCCGTCTCGGCGAGGATGGTGGCCGGGATCGCCAGCATCGACACGGCCACGATGTGGCTGGCCGCGTTGGGCAGCAGGTGGGTGGTCACGATCCGGAACCCCGACGCGTTCGCCGACCGGGCCGCGGCGACGTAGTCGGCCGAGGCGTACCCCATCACCTTGCCGCGCACCTGCCTGGCCAGACCTGTCCAGGCCACCAGGGACAAGATCATCGTCATCACGAAGTACCGCTGGGTGACCGAGAGGTCCTGCGGCATGACGGCGGCCATGGTGGCCCACAGCGGGATGGTCGGGACCGACATGATGACCTCGATGACGCGCTGGATCACGGTGTCGGTCGCCCCGCCGGCGTAGCCGGAGATGGTTCCGAGGACCGACCCGAGGACGGTCGCCACGATGACCCCGAGCAGGCCGATGGTCAGCGAGACCTGGGCACCGTGGATCGTGCGGCTGAAGAGGTCGCGGCCGTTGCCGTCCGCCCCGAAGACCAGGACGCGGCCCTCGGGCACCGTGAAGAGGTGGCGGTCGGTCGGGATGAAGCCGAACAGCTCGTACTCGTACCCCCTGCTGAAGAACTGCAGTTGGATCGGGTCGTCGCAGTTGGTGACGTAGGTCGTGGAGATGTTGATCGGGTCGATCTCCTGGGTGGTCCGGCAGACCGCCGGCCCGCCGGACCACGTCCACGAGCTGGGCGCGGCGTACTTGAACTCCTGGTTCACCGCCGCCGGGTCGCTGGGCGAGAGGAAGCCGGCGAAGAGGGCCCCGAGGTACATCAGGATCAGGATGACCAGGCTCGCGACCGCGAGCTTGCTCCGCTTGAAGCGACGCACCATGAGGCTGCGCTGGGAGACCTCACCGATCTTGCTGTCCTGCGCCGCCGGTCCGCCGGTGCCCGGTGCGCCGGTGCCCTGGGACGTGCCCTCGTCGAGCCCCGCCCCGGAGATCTGAGCTGTTGCCGTCATCTCTGCTCCTAGCTCGCTGTCCGGGCTCGTGGGTCGATCCAGGCGAGGGCGAGATCGGAGATCACGTTCCCGATGACCAGCAGGATCGAGAGGAAGACCAGCAGGGTCGCCGCCACGTAGGTGTCCTTGACGATGAGGCTCTGCAGCAGCGCCTGGCCCGTCGTGGGCAGCGCGAACACGATCGAGACGATCGCCTCGCCCGAGATCAGGGCCGACAGGGTGGTCCCGAACGTCATCACCAGGGGGTGCAGGGCGTTGCGCACGGCGTGCTTCCAGATCACCCGTGACTCGGAGACCCCCTTGGCACGGGCGGTCTGGATGTACTGCTGGCCCAGCACGTCGAACAGGTTCGCGCGCATCACGCGGGTGAGCCAGGCGGTGCTCCCCACCGTGATCACCACCAGGGGCATCCAGAGGTGGCCCAGCATGTCGGCGAACTTCGCAGCGCTCCACTCCGCGTTGCGGTACTCGTTGGAGAACAACCCGCCGACTTCTATCCCACCCCAGCGCACCGCGGCCGTCATCACCGCCAGGGCCAGCAGGAACTCGGGGATGGCCACCCCGACGAACTGGATCACCGTGATGACGTTGTCGGGCAGGCTGTACCGGTGGGTCGCGGAGTACACGCCGATGGGGATCGCGACCGCCCAGGCGATGATGATCGCGCCGACGGACAGCGCGATCGACAGCCCGAGCCGGCTCCAGATCAGGTCGGCCACCGGCTCCCGGAAGGCGAAGGACTGGCCGAAGTCGCCCGTGAGGAGGCCGCCGGCCCACTTGCCGTACTTGACGATCCAGGGGTCGTTGATCCCGTACTGCTCCTCCAGGGCCTGGACCTGCGCGTCGGAGACGACGTTGCCCTGGGCGCGGAGCCGGGAGATCTCGGCCGTGATCGCCGACCCGGGCGCCAGCTCGATGATGAAGAACGCCACCAAGGAGACGGCGACCACGGTCAGCGCGGCGTAGGCCAGCCGCCGGGCGATGAAGACGAGCATCGGACGAACCCCCCTCGATCAGGACATCACGGCACGTGGACGGGTGGGTCCGCGGCGGCAGGTGCCGCCGCGGACGTCACACGTCAGGTGGTGTGCTGGTCGGGGTTGTCCCAGAAGTAGCACTCGGGGTCGTAGACCGCCGGCGTCGGGTGGATCCACGGGTTGACCATCCCGCCCTGCGCGAGGTTCTCCGTGCGCGGGACGTTCTTCAGATCCGTCTTCACCACGATGACCTGCGGGTAGTTGGCCACCGACCCGATGAAGAACGGGCCGTCGGAGATGTGGATCTTGATCATGTCCCACACCAGCTGGTGCCGCTTCAGCTCGTCCGGCTCGACCTTGCTGGCGTTGTACAGGTCCCACAGCTTCTGGATGGGCCCGTCCGGCTCCGGCTCCATCCGCGGCGGTGTCCGCTCCCAGGGGTCGACGTCGGCCTCGGTCCCCTCGGTCTTGGTGCCCAGCTGCTGGTACCACTGACCCTCCAGCGGGGCCCAGCGGGTGAACTCCAGGGGCACCAGCCACTGCGGGTACACCAGGTGGTTCGGGCCGTCCCCGACCTCCCAGTTGCTGTGGCCCATCAGCTTGCCGGTCTTCCACTCGTCGTCGTAGCTCTGCGGAGGGATGGGGTTGACCCGCATCTCGATGCCGACGGCCTTGAGGTCGGAGACCAGCTGGTTGTCCTTGGTCTTGTGCTCCTGGGAGGAGTCGGCGGTCGTGTCCAGCCGCAGCGTCAGCTTGCCGCCGCCGGGCAGCTCGCGCATCCCGTCGCCGTCGGCGTCGGTCACCCCGATCTCCTCCAGCAGCTGCTTGGCCTTCTCCACGTCGTAGGCGACGTAGGCGTCACGCCAGGAGCTGTAGGCCTGCCGGCCGGTGTCGTCGACCTGGTACTCGATCGCCTTCGGGCTCAGCGTCCCGGTGGTCGCCTCGCCGGTGTTGAAGTAGACCGACCGGCGGACCGCCTCGCGGTTGAACGCGTGCGAGATCGCCTGACGGAACTTCGGCTCCCGGATGACGTCGCGCAGCTCCTCGTCGACGTAGTCGTAGTTGAGGAAGAAGATCGAGCCGGTGCCCGACCCGCTGTCCCACAGCACGACCTCGGTCCCGGCCTGCGCCGCGCTGTCCCGGATGCCCTGGACGTCGTTCAGCGTGATCTGGTTGAACGGCCCGTGGGTGTAGTCCACGCTGCCCTGCTGCACCTGGAGCTTGCCGGCCTCGGCGTCGGAGACGACGCTGATCTGGATCTCGTCGATGTAGGGCAGCTGGTCCCCGTTCGGCATCACGGCCCAGTAGTAGGGGTTGCGCTCGAGCACGACACCCCTGGTGTTGTCGAAGGACTTGCACCGGTAGCCGATCAAGGTCGGGCAGTCCGGGTTGCGGTGCCAGTCGGCCTTGGTCTCCATCAGGCCGCCCACGGTGTCCCAGTCGTCGGGCACATCGTCGCCGTAGTCGGGGTGGAACTGCTTGAGGTAGTGGCTGGGCATGACCCAGATCGGACCGTTCTTGCCGATGTTGCCGTTCACCCACATCGCCATCCGGTCCGCGGTCAGCGGGGCCGGTGCGTCGAAGGTCATCCTCAGCGTGGTGTCGTCCACCGCGGTGAACTCGGCCAGGGCGCCCGTGCCGGACCGGGCCTCGTCGGGCGGCGTGACGGCCATCTTCTGCTCGATGACGAACTCGTCCCACCAGAACATGACGTTCTCGGTGGTGAACGGCTCGCCGTCGGACCACTTGAGGCCCTTGCGGAAGTAGAACGTCCACTCCGAGGCGTCCTCGTTGGACTCCCAGGACTCGACCAGCCCGGGGGCGATGTCCTTGCCGTCGTTGAGGTAGCGCAGCGGGGAGTGGCCGTAGAAGAAGTTGCGGTTGGAGTCGGCCCTGGCCGTGCCGGTCGTGGAGAAGGTGTTGAGGTTCAGCTTGCCGCCGTACTTGCCGGGGGTCGCCCAGTTGTGCGGGATGACGTAGGGGTTCTCGGGCAGCCGCTCCGCGACCGGAGGCAGGCTCGGGTCGATGTTCGGCGCCTGCTGGTAGGTGCCCGGCGCGGGCAGCGGCTCGGTGGCCGAGCCGACCGCGGCCGAGCCCCCGCCCGACGGCGCGTTGCCCGACTGGTTCGGGTCAGGGCTGTTGCTGCCGCTGGTGCAGGCGGCGAGGGCTGCTGTACCGGCCACCACGGCCGAGCCGTAGAGAAGGCTGCGGCGGGTGAGGCGAGGAAGCTCCATTGGTCCTCCAGGTTGCTGACTACGGTGTCAGTGCGTCGAGCGAGCCACCTCCTGTGAGGAGGCCTTCCCGAGCGCGGTGCCCGCATTCTGGCTGCGGTGCTCTGATTCTGGACGTGTGCGTCACGAATTGGTGGGAACTGTAGCGACAAGTCGTCCGTGTCGGAAGGGGCGAGGCCGCTGAGGCGGCAGGGGCGGCCTCGACGCCGGGCCGAGCCCGGGCTCCGGGGACCGATCACCGACCGAGCACCACTGCCGTGGCCGAGACGTCACGGTGCGCACCGCCGTGACGAGGGGGTCCCGGCGTGTACGGTCCGAGCAGGTCACCGAGCGGGTGCTGGCCGATCCGCCGTTCCCGGGCGGTCCTGACGTGGCTCGTCACCGTGGGTGCCGAGCCACCCCCCAGTACGCCCGGGTGAGTTCGGGCGGAACGCGCGACCTGCCCGCCTCCTCCCCACGACGTGCGCTGGACGGCCTCCTGGTTCAGCGGGCCCGCGGGTGGGCGCCGAGGTAGACCTCGCGCAGGTGGTCCACGGTCACCAGGGTGTAGATCTGGGTGGTGGTGACCGAGGCGTGGCCGAGGAGCTCCTGCACCACCCGGACGTCGGCGCCGCCGTCGAGGAGGTGGGTGGCGAAGGAGTGCCGCAGCGTGTGCGGGGAGATCTCGACGTCCAGCCCGGCCCGGGTGGCGGCGGAGCGCAGCAGGGCCCAGGCGCTCTGCCGGGAGAGTCGCCCCCCGCGGGTGTTGAGCAGCAGGGCCGGTCCCGGTGAGCCGGCGGCGGCCAGTGCGGGACGTCCGCGGACCAGCCAGTCCGAGACCGCGCGCCGGGCGTAGGAGCCGAGCGGCACCATCCGCTCCTTGTCCCCCTTGCCGATCAGGCGGAGCCCCTGGCGCGGGTCGGCGTCGGGCTCGACCAGGCGGGCCACGTCGTCGACGTCGAGGGCGACCACCTCGCTGATCCGGGCACCGGTGCCGTAGAGGAGCTCCAGCAGGGCGGCGTCACGCAGCCCGGTGGGGGTGCTGCGGTCGACCGCGTCCAGCAGGGCCTGCACCTGGCTGAGCGGGAGGGCCTTGGGCAGGCGCCGGCCGCCGCTGGGGGGCTGGACGGCCGCCGCCGGGTTGTCCAGGGTGACCCGCTCCTCGACCCCGAAGCGGTGCAGGCTGCGGACCGCCACGACCGCCCGGGCGACGCTGGCCCGGGCCAGCCCGGCGTGGCGGGCGCCGTCGGCGTCGGTCCAGCCGGTCTGCAGCCGCTGGGCGAAGGAGGTGACGGCCTCCGGGTCGATCCCGGCCGGGTCGGTGGTGCCGCGGGCGGCGAGGTGGTCCAGGTAGCGGCTGAGGTCGCGCCGGTAGGCCTGCACGGTGTGGGTGGACATGCCCCGCTCCACCGACAGGTGGTCCAGGAAGCCGCGGACGAAACGGGTCAACGCGTCCGAGGGGCCCGGCGGCTGCGGCGGGACGGGATCGGTCACGGCCGGGAGTCGCGGACCGGCCAGGGGGCGTCGGCGGGGCGGAGCGAGGCGAAGCCGTCGCGGCGGGCGACCTCGGTGGCCAGCACGCCGGCGACGGCCAGCGGGTTCTGCACCCGACCGGCCAGGACGGCGGCGACGAGGTCGGCCAGCGGGGCCAGCACCACGTCCATGTCGAGCTCCTCGCCCTCGACCACGAACCCGTCCGGGCGGTCGACCGGGTGCAGGTCGCGGGCCAGGTAGATCCGCACCGACTCCTCGGTGCTGCCCGGGCTGACGAACTGGTCGACCAGCACCCGCCAGTCGCGGGCGGCCAGCTCGGCCTCCTCGGCCAGCTCGCGCTGGGCGCCGACCAGCCAGTCCTCCTCGGCGACGTCGAGCAGACCGGCCGGGGGCTCGAGCAGCCGATGGCGGACGGGGTGGCGGTACTGGCGCACCAGCACCACCCGCTCCTGCTCGTCCAGGGCGATCACCCCGACCGCACCGGGGTGCAGCAGGTACTGGCGGGTGATGGTGTCCCCCTCGGGGGTGCGCACCTGCTCGTCGACCATGGTGGTGATCCGGCCGCGGGCCATCACCTCGCGGCGGAGCACCGGCCAGCTCAGCGGCTGGTCGGCCAGCTCGCCGGCGCCCAGCACCGGGGCGCCCAGCACGGTCTCGGAGGGGTCCCCGCTCATCGCCCGTCCACCGGCAACCGGGTGCCTCGCCGGCGGGCCACCGCGGCCTTCACCAGGCCGCGGAACAGCGGGTGGGCGTTGGTCGGGCGGGACTTGAGCTCGGGGTGGGCCTGGGTGGCCACGAAGAAGGGGTGCACGTCGGCGGGCAGCTCGATGAACTCCACCAGGGTGGCGTCCGGCGACGTGCCGCTGATCACCAGGCCGGACTCCTCCAGCTGGCGGCGGTAGGCGTTGTTGACCTCGTAGCGGTGGCGGTGGCGCTCCTCGACCCGCTGGGCGCCGTAGAGCCGGGCCACCACGCTGCCCGAGGCCAGGGTGGCCGGGTAGGAGCCGAGCCGCATCGAGCCGCCCAGGTCGCCCTGGCCGTCGATGATGGCGACCTGCTCGGCCATCGTGGCGATCACCGGGTGCTCCGCGTCGCCCTCGAACTCGGTGGAGGCGGCACCCTCGAGGCCGGCCAGGTGGCGGGCGGTCTCGATCACCATCACCTGCAGCCCGAGGCACAGCCCCAGGATCGGGATCTGGTTCTCCCGGGCGTACTTGACCGCCCCGACCTTCCCCTCGACCCCGCGGATCCCGAACCCGCCGGGGATGCAGACGCCGTCGACGTCGCCCAGCGCGGCGTCGGCCCCGGCCTCGGTGGCGCAGTCGTCCGACGGCACCCACTTCACCTGGACGCGGGCCCGGTTGGCGAACCCGCCGGCGCGCAGCGCCTCGACCACCGAGAGGTAGGCGTCGGGCAGGTCGATGTACTTGCCGACCAGGGCGATGGTGACGTCCTCGACCGGGTTCTCGACCCGGTCCAGCAGGTCGTTCCAGCGGGTCCAGTCCACGTCGCGGAAGGAGAGGTCGAGCCGGCGCACCAGGTAGGCGTCCAGGCCCTCGGAGTGCAGCACCCGCGGGATGGCGTAGATGCTGGAGGCGTCGACGGCCACGGCCACGGCCTCCTCGTCGACGTCGCAGGCCAGCGCGAGCTTGCGCTTGACCGAGTCCGGCACCTCGCGGTCGCTGCGGCAGACGATGGCGTCGGGCTGGATACCCACCTCGCGCAGCCGGGCCACCGAGTGCTGGGTCGGCTTGGTCTTGAGCTCCCCGGCGGGGCCGATGTAGGGGATCAGCGAGACGTGCAGGAAGAAGACGTGGCTGCGGCCGATGTCGCGGCGGACCTGGCGCGCGGCCTCGAGGAAGGGCAGGGACTCGATGTCGCCGACGGTGCCGCCGATCTCGTGGATCACCACGTCGATGCCGGGCCCGCCCATGGCGAGCATGGACTCCTTGATCTCGTTGGTGATGTGCGGGATCACCTGCACCGTGTCACCGAGGTAGTCACCGCGGCGCTCCTTGGCGATCACCGAGGAGTACACCTTGCCCGTGGTGACGTTGGCGTCGGCGTTGAGGTTGACGTCGAGGAAGCGCTCGTAGTGGCCGATGTCCAGGTCGGTCTCGGCGCCGTCCTCGGTGACGAAGACCTCGCCGTGCTGGAACGGGTTCATGGTGCCCGGGTCCACGTTGAGGTACGGGTCGAGCTTCTGCATGGTGACGCGGAGACCGCGGGCGATCAGCAGGCTGCCGAGGCTGGAGGCGGTGAGCCCCTTGCCGAGGGAGGACACGACGCCTCCGGTGACGAAGACGTGCTTGGTGGTCGTTTGGCTCACGGACCTCCAGCCTATCCTCTGCCGAGCCGGGGACGCGACTCCGCGCGGGTCGCGCCGCCGTGCCGCGCCGCCGCGGACCCCTCCGCGCTCACCGGCCCTGCCCCGCCAGCTCGAGCAGCTCCCGGGCGTGGGCCAGCGAGGTCTCGCTGCTCTCCAGCCCCGCCATCATCCGGGCCAGCTCGGCGGCGCGCTCGGTGGACTCGACCCGGTGCACGCCGGAGGTGGTGACCTGGCCGTCGTCGGACTTGGCCACCACGAAGTGCCGGTCGGCGAAGGCGGCCACCTGGGCAAGGTGGGTGACCACCACCACCTGGGCGTGGCGGGCCAGCACGGCCAGCCGGCGGCCGATCTCCACCGCGACCCGGCCACCGACGCCGGCGTCGACCTCGTCGAAGACCAGGGTGGGACGGGAGGCCGGCAGCGCCCCGTCGTCGTCGCGACCCAGCGCCATCACGACCTCCAGCGCCAGCCGGACCCGGGAGAGCTCACCGCCGGAGGCGACCTTGCCCAGCGGGCCGGGTTCGCTGCCGGGGTTGGCGGAGAAGAGCAGCTGCACCGCCTCCAGCCCGTGCGGGCCGGGCTCCTCCAGCGGGCTCAGCTCGAACCGCAGCCGGGCGTGCGGCATGGCCAGCGCGGTGAGCTCGGCGACGCAGCGGGTGGCCAGCTCCTCCGCCGCCACGGCCCGGAGCCCGCTGAGCCGGGCTCCCAGCTCGGCGAGCCGCTGCTCGGCCGCCTGCAGCTCGGTCTCCAGCTCGCCGATGCGGGCGTCGCTGCCCTGCAGCTCGGTCAGCCGGGCGGCGGACTGCTGGGACCAGACCAGCACCTGGTCGACGTCGCTGCCGTACTTGCGGGTGAGCCCGCCCAGCAGGGCCATCCGCTGCATCACGGCCTCGAGGCGGGCCGGGTCGGCCTCCAGCCGGTCGAGGTGGGTGGAGACGTCGGCGGCGAGGTCGGCCAGCAGGGCCTCGGCCTCGGTGGCCCGCTCGAGCAGCCCGGACGTCGAGGGGTCGGTGGCGGACAGCTCGGCCAGGGCCTTGCGGGCCAGCTGGGTGCGACCGAGGGCGTCGACCGGCTCCAGGGACTCCTCGTCCCCGGCGAGGGCGACCAGCGCCGTCCGGGCCGAGGCGCGGAGCTCGTCCACGGCCTGCAGCCGGGCGGCCTCGGCGGCCAGCTGGGCGTCCTCCTGCGGCTGCGGGTCGACGACCTCGATCTCGTCCAGCCCGAAGGTCAGCAGGTCGATCTCCCGGGCGCGGGCCATGGCCTCCTCGCGCAGCCGGGTCAGCTCGCGCTCGACCTCGCGGCGGTGGCTCCAGCAGCCGCGGTAGTCCTCGAGGACCTCCGCCAGCCCCGCGCCGGCGGCGGTGTCCAGCAGCTCGCGCTGGCGGTCCGCGCGCTGCAGCCGGACCTGCTCGGACTGGCCGTGGATGGCGATCAGCTCCGAGGCCACCTCGGCGCACTGGTTGGCCGTCACCTGGGCACCACCCAGCCAGCACCGGGAGCGTCCGCTGGCCGAGAGCTGGCGGGTGACCAGCAGCTCGCCGGGCTCGTCCCCGTCCTCGTCCTCCAGCTCACCACCGTGCTCGTGCACCCTCTCGGCCAGGGTGGGCGCCAGCGAGGTGAACCGGCCCTCCACCCGGGCGCGCTCGGCCCCGACCCGCACCGCGGCCCGGTCGGCCCGGCCCCCGAGCAGCAGCCCGAGACCGGTGACGACCATGGTCTTGCCCGCTCCCGTCTCACCGGTGACCACGGTGAGGCCGGGGTGCAGCTCGAGCTGGGCGGCGTCGATCACGCCGAGGTCGGCGATGGCGAGATCGGTGATCACCCGCGGACCGCCCGGGCCTCGGGGTCCTCGCGCCAGCCCTCGACCCGCAGCCCGAACTTGCCCACCAGCCGGTCGGTGAAGGGCGCCTCGGTCAGCCGGGCCAGCCGCAGCCGGTGCGGGCTGCGGTGCACCTCGACCAGCGAGCCGGCCTGCACGTCGCTGGAGCGGCGACCGTCGCACCACACCACGCCACCGGCCTTGGACTCCCCCAGCAGCCGGATCCGGATGCTCGAGGACGGGCCGAGCACGAGCGGGCGGGCGAAGAGGGCGTGGGCGCTGAGCGGCACCAGCAGCAGGGCTTCCACCTCCGGCCACATCACCGGCCCGCCGGCGGAGAAGGCGTAGGCGGTGGACCCGGTCGGGGTGGCGACCAGCACCCCGTCGCAGGACCAGCGGGAGAGCGGGCGCTCGTCGATCTCGACCATCGCCTCGAGCATCTTCTCCCGCGCGGCCTTCTCCAGCGACACCTCGTTCACGGCGAAGGACGTCCAGCACGGGGCACCGGCCCCGGGCTCGGTGACCACCACCTCGATCACGGTGCGCTCCTCCAGGCGCCAGGTGCGTGCCGCCACCTGCTCCACCACGGAGTCGATCTCGCTGGACTCCGCCTCGGCCAGGAACCCCACGTGGCCCAGGTTGACCCCGAGCAGCGGGACACCGGCCGGCACCGCCCACTCCGCGCCGCGCAGGATGGTGCCGTCACCACCGAACACCACGGCCAGCTCGCAGTCGGCGGCCTCGTCGTCGGACTCCTCGAACCCGGTCAGCCGGGCCTCGGGGCAGCGGCTCCGCAGCAGCTCCAGGTCGGCCGCGGGGACCAGGCACTCCAGCCCGTGGCGGCTGGCCCCGTCGAGGAAGCGGATTGCCGCCTCGACCGCCGCCGGACGCCCGCTGTGGGTCAGCACGGCGATGCGCCGGCCCTCGCCACGGGTCGCGACGCTGCGGCCGGAGGTGTCTGCGTCGTTCACGCGCTTCACCCTACGGCCCAGCCCCGACACCGGGCGCCAGCACGGTGCCGGGGCTGTGGACGCCGGTCAGCGACGCCGCGGCAGGGGCAGCGGGGTCATCGGCTGGTCGTCGGCGGTGAGGTCGATGCCGAAGTCCTCGGCGAACACCATCCGGGTGTCCACGGTGACGTCGTCGTCGGTCTCGGTCAGGTCGAAGACCCGCGCCCCACGGAGCCGGTTGCGCTCGGCGCCGGCCAGGCCGTAGGTGCCGAAACCGGTGTTGCCGGCGTAGCCGAGCATCACCCCGTAGTAGCTGCCGACGTAGGTGTTGACGTGGTCGTGGCCGCAGAAGACGCCACGGACGTCACCGCGGTGCAGGATCGCGGAGAACATGCCGCTGTTGAACGGGCCGGGGCACTCGTCCTCGTTCCGCTCCCCCACGATGCCGTGGCGCTGGACGGCGAGCTCGTGGTTGGCGCCGTTGCGCTCGTCCACCCCGCCGAACCACATGAAGCGGTACTCCCACAGCGGGATGTGGATGAACATCAGGGCCGGCACGGTGCTGCCGGCGGCCCGGCGCTGGATGTCCTCCGACGTGCGGGTGTACCAGCCGACCTGGTCCATCCGGAGCCAGTCCCAGGTCGGGTAGCCCTCGAGGTCCTGCCCGGCGATGGTCCCGGGGGCGTAGCGGCCGCTGTCCAGCAGGTACAGCGCGAAGGCGGCGCGGCGCCGCGAGCGGGAGCCGGCGATGGTCAGGGCCATGTTGCCGGTACCGGTGACCCCCTTGGCGCTGGGCTCGTTGAGGTTGTGCTCGTAGCTGCGGTAGATGCCGAGCATGTCCTCCTCGTCCAGGCCGCCCTGGGGGGTGGAGTCCTCGTCGTGGTTGCCGTAGGTGAGCACCCACGGCACGCCACGGGTCTCCATCGGCTGCACGACGTTGTTCATCGCCTGACGCATCTCGGTCTCGTTGTCGCAGCCGCCGGTGATGTTGTCACCGTTCATCACGACGAGGTCGGGCTTCTCGGTGTCGAGGACCTCCTCCATCAGCTGGACGGTGCGGCGGTCGGTCTGCTCGTCGTCCTGGGTGTCGTTGAACTGGACGATGCGGAACCTGCGGTCCGAGCCGAAGCGGAGGGGGCTCGGACGCGATTCGGCGGCGGCCGGGCCGGCCGGGGCCAGGGCGGAGGCACCGGCGCCGAGGGCCACGGCGGCCGCGCCGAGACCGGTGGTGGCGATGAACCCGCGACGGCCCAGGCCCTCGGCCGGGGTGGTCTCGGTCTCGTCGGTCAGGGGGGAGGTGGTGGGGTCGTTGTCGGGCACAGGAGTCCTCTCGGTGGGTGTCTCGTCGAGGGTGACGTGGTGCGCGGTCGGGCAGGGGGCGTGCGGGTGAACGGGCGGTGAGCACGGACGGACGCCCGAGGATCAGGGGCGGTGCAGGAGCAGGAAGAACTCGGTGTTGCCGTCGGCCCCGGGGAGCCGGCTGGGCGCCAGCCCCTGCTGCTCCCACCCCTGGTCCGCCGCGGCGGCCGCCACGGCGGCGACGGTCTCGCGGTGCAGGTCGGGGTCGCGCACGACGCCGCCGCGGCCGAGCCGCTCCCGGCCGACCTCGAACTGGGGCTTCACCATCAGCAGCATCCGGCCGTCGGGCCGGGTGACGGCCGCCAGGGCGGGCAGCAGCAGGGTGAGGGAGATGAAGGAGACGTCGGCGACCACCAGCTCGACCGGCTCCCCGTCCAGGTGCGCCAGGGTGAGCTCGCGCAGGTTGAGCCGCTCGTGCACCCGCACCCGGGGGTCGGCACGCAGCGCGGGGTCGAGCTGGCCGTGGCCGACGTCGACCGCGTGCACCAGCCGGCACCCGCGCGACAGCAGCACCTGGGTGAACCCGCCGGTGGAGGCACCCGCGTCCAGCGCCCGCTCGGGGACGGTCACCGACAGGTCGTCGAGGGCCCCGAGGAGCTTGTGCGCGGCCCGGGAGACCCAGGGGTCGTCGTCGTCCACCTCGAGCCGCTGGGGACCCACCTCGGCCGCCGGGCGGCTGACCACGACGCCGTCCACCCGGACCCGGCCGAGCTCCACCAGCTGCCGGGCCCGGGTCCGGGAACGTGCGAGCCCCTGCTCGACCAGGGCGCGGTCCAGACGCACCTCAGTCGCGGGCGCGGGCCCGCTGCAGGACGCCGTGCAGGACCTCGTGGGCGTGCTCGAGACGGGCGTGGTGCTCCCCCACGGGGAGGTCCTCCAGCGCGTCCAGCCCGGCCAGTGCCGCCTCGATCTCGGTGGCCCCGGAGTCGCTCTCCGACGCCGCGGCCTCCGGTGCGGGGGGCGCGCCGGGAACGGGGTGGCCGGGCGGGGCAGCTGAGCCGGACGGCCCGGGTCGGGGTCCGGGGCGGGGCGGAGGGGCGGGGACGGGCGTGCTCATCGGTGCTCCTCGGTCGGCCGGTGGGGCGGGTGGGTCGGGTGGTCGTGCTGGGCTGCTGGGCCGCTCGGCGTCAGGGTACGTCCGGCGTGGCCGCCAGGACGGCGGTCGCGTCCAGGGTGCGGCCCTCGTCCGCCGCCGCCCAGGACAGCCGGCTGGCCGCCCAGACCGCGGCCAGCTGCTGCCGCGGGTCCAACCCGTCGTCGACGGAGAGGGCACCGTCGACCAGCCGGACCTCGACGCCCTCGGCCACCGCACCCGCATCGGTGGACGTGGACGTCAGCGCCGGCTCGAGCAGCCCGCGGAGGTCGCGGGCCACGTGGTCGGGCCGCTGTCCGGGGACGGCGGCCAGCAGGTCGGCCTTGCCGTGGGATCCCGAGAGCACCAGGACGGAGGCGAGCCCGGCTGCCCGGGCCCCGGCCACGTCGGTGTCGAGGCGGTCGCCGACGAAGACCGGCCGCTGCCCGCCGGTGCGCTGGACCGCCTCCAGCAGCAGCGGGGTGGCGGGCTTGCCGGCCACCAGCGGGTCGACGGTCACCGCCGCCCGGACCGCGGCGACGGCCGTCCCGTGGCCCGGGACCAGCCCGCGCTCGGTGGGTCGGTTGCTGTCGGTGTTGGTGGCCACCCACACCGCACCCCGCTGGACGGCGTGGGCCGCCTCGTTGAGCCGTGGCCACCGCAGCTGCGGGTCGTAGCCCTGGATGACCCCGGCGGGGGCGTCGTCGGCCGAGTCGACCTCGGTCAGCCCACGGGCCAGCACCTCCGAACGGAGGGCGTCGGTGCCGAGCACGAGCACGGCGGCCCCGGCGGGCAGCCGCTCGGCCAGGAGACGCGCCCCGGCCTGGCCGGACGTGGTGACGTCGCCGGCGGCGCACTCGATGCCGAGCTCCTGCAGGTGCGCGGCGACGTCCTCCGGCCGGCGGGCGGCGTTGTTGGTGACGAACCCGAGCCGGACCCCGCGCTGCCGCAACCGGGCGATCCCCTCGGCCGCCCCGGGCACCGGCTGCGGGCCGAGGTACACCACGCCGTCGAGGTCGAAGAGCACGACGTCGTGGGCGTCGACCAGGGCCGTCACCGCTGCGGCTCCCCGGTCCCGGTCTCCGCGCCGTCGGGACGGTCCGCAGACCCGTCACCCTCCGACGAGGCCGCCTCGTCGTCGGCCCGCGTGGTCGGCTCCCCGTCGTCGGGAGCCGGCGCCGGGTCGTCCGCGTCGTCCGCGTCGTCCGCGTCGTCCGCGTCGTCCGCGTCGTCCGCGTCGTCCGCGTCGTCCGCGTCGTCCGCGTCGTCCGCGTCGTCCGCGTCGTCCGCGTCGAGGATCGTCACCGGCTCCTCGTCGACCCGGTCGGTGCCCGAGACGTCGCTACGGGCGGCGTCCACCCCTTCCCGGGCGGAGCCGTCCTCGTCCGGGGCCTCCTCGGTGGGTGCAACGCCTCCGTCGTCGTCGTCCGGGTCGATCTCGTCCTCGGGCGCCTCGTCGAGCAGCGCGTCGTCCTGACCACCCGACGCCGCAGCCCCGGCCAGGTCGTCCCGGTCGGCTCCGCCTTCGGTCTCCTCGCCGAACACGCGGTCCGCCACGTCGTCCCCGAGCCCGTCGACGTCGTCATCGGTGCCCGGACCCTCTCCGGCGGTCCCGTCGTCCGAGGTGGCCGGGGGGTCGCCGAAGACCCTCTCGGCCACCCGGTCACCCAGCTCGGCGGTGTCCTCGTCGAGGACCTCGCCGCCCGCCTCGGTGCGCGCAGCGTCGTCCTGACCGTCAGCGTGGACCGGGTCGTCCCCACCGACGTCCTCAGCCGCCCCGGGGCCGGCGGCCTCCCCGGTGTCGTCCGCCACGTCGGCGTCGTCGTCGAGGTCGGCGTCAGGGAGCTCACCCAGGACGGTGTCATCCGCGTCGGTCTCGTCGACGTCGCCGCCGTGGCCGACGTCACCGACCTCTGCGTCGTCCAGGTCGGCGTCAGGGAGCTCACCGAGCACCGCGTCGTCGCCGTCGACCTTGTCGGCGTGGCCGACCTCACCCACCTCCGCGTCGTCCAGGTCGGCGTCAGGGAGGTCACCGAGTACGGCGTCGTCCCCGTCGACCTCGTCGGCGTCATCCTCCGCCGCGCCGTCCTGCTCGGCGTCGGCGACGTCAGCGGGCTCGCCGTCGTCACCCTCGGTCTCGTCGTCGGCGTCGTCGTCCTCCGCCGCGCCGCCCAGGTCGGCGTCGGTGACGTCAGCGGGCTCGCCGTCGTCACCCTCGGTCTCGTCGTCGGCGTCGTCGTCCTCCTCGGGGGCCCAGCCCTCGATCCCGGCGTCGTCGAGCTCGAGCACCATGCCCTGCAGCCGGGCCAGCCGCTCGTCGGCGTCGGTGACGCCCTCGGTGTCGAGGTCGGCCGCCGTGGTGAACCAGCCGACGGCCTCCGCCTCGTCGCCGGTGCGCAGCAGCAGGTCGGCGTAGGCGTAGGCGAGCCGCGCCCTTGACCCCTTGCTGAGCCCGCGGACGGGCACCCGGAGGGCGGACTTGAGCAGCCGCAGCCCCTCGGCCGCCTGGCCCATGTCCTCCCGGACGCCGGCCTCGACCATCAGCGCCTCCGCGGCGAGGTCCGGACCCAGCCCGGCGTGCTTGGCCTCACGGGCCAGGTCCAGGGCGTCCTGATACCGGCCCAGGGCGCGCTCGCAGTCCGCCATCACCGGCAGGTACTCGTCGTTGCCGGTCATCCGGCGCAGCGCGCGGTACTCCGAGAGCGCGTGCACGTACTCCCCCGCCGCGTAGGCGGTCTCGGCCGAGGCCTCCCGCACGATCGGGAGCCTGGCGGCCCGGCGACGCGCCGCCTCGGCGTGGGCGAAGGCCAGCTCGGGGTCGCTGTCGACCAGCTGCCCGGCCATCACGAGGTGGCCGCCGACGAAGTCCGCCGCCTCCATGCTCAGCCCGCGCAGCTCGGCGCGGACGGCCCGCGGCAGGGTCCGCAGGTCCAGGTCGGGCGGCAGCTCCGGGTCGCGCTCGGCGGAGGTGCGACGGTGCGCCACCATCCGCGGCTCGCGCTCCTCCCGACCGACACCGCCACGGGGGCGACGGCCCTCGTGGTCGACCCCGCCACGGGAGCGGCGGTCATCGCCACCGTCGCGCGGCCCACGGCGGTCGAACCCTCCGGCACCGCGGTCGTCTCCGCCGCGTGCCGCCGGACGGTCACCTTCCCAGGACGGCCGCCGGTCGCCGCCGCTGCGGGCTCCCTGCCCGCCGGCGGCGGGACGTCGCTCGGCCCCGCCCCTGCGGTCGTCGCCCCAGGAGCGCTCGCCACCGCCACGGGCACCTCGGTCGTCACCGCTCCGCGCGGGCCGCCGGTCACCACCGCTGCCGCCACCACGACGGTCCTCACCCCACGAGGGGCGCCCCTCACCGCCACCGCGAGCCGACCGGTCGCCGGTCGGGGGGCGGCTCGACGGACCTCGGCGGTCGTCGCCCCAGGAGGGACGTCGCTCACCGCTCCGCTCGTCACCGCCGCGAGCAGGACGACGGTCGTCGTCGCGTCCGCGTGCGGGACGACGGTCGTCGTCGCGTCCGCCGCGGCGGTCCTCACCCCAGGAGGAGCGCCGGTCGCCACCGCTGCGGGCGCCCCGGTCCCCCGAAGAGGAGCCGCCGGACGGACCCCGGCGGTCGTCACCCCAGGACGAGCGCCGGTCGCCCCCGCTGCGGGCGCCCCGGTCCCCCGAGGAGGACCCGCCCGACGGACCCCGGCGGTCGTCGCCCCAGGACGAGCGGCGCTCATCCCCACCGCGGCTCCCCCGGTCGTCGCTTCGGTACGGGCGGCGGTCGTCACCAGCCGAGCCGCCGCGACGGTCGTCGCCCCAGCTCGGGCGGCTGGCCCCGCCGTCACGTCCACCACGATCGTCGCCACGTCCACCACGGCGGTCCTCGCCCCAGGAGGGGCGTCGCTCTCCTCCGCCGCGGGACCCACGGTCGTCGCCACGGGGACCACGGCGGTCCTCGCCCGAGGCGCCGCGCGGTCCACCACCGGCGAACCCGCCGGCGCGATCACCTCCGCTGTCCCGGGGAGGCCGACGGTCGTCATCGCGGGGACGTCGGTCGTCGCCCCGTCCGCCCTGCCGCGGTCCGCGGTCCCAGCTGCCGGTGCTCCCAGCGCCGCGCCGGTCGTCGCGCGCAGGTCGTCGGTCGTCACCCCGGGGGCCGCTGCGGTCGTAGCCACCGGACCCTCCGGCACGGTCGTCGCGACCACGGCGGTCCGCGTCACCGCGGGGGGCACCGCCCCCGGACGCGCCTCCCCGGGCGGGTCCTCCTCCGCGCGAGTCGCGCTGCGGACGCCCTCCGCTCCCGCGCCGGTCCCCGCCGCGCGCACCGTCGTCGCGCCTGCCGGGCCCGCCCGGTCGTCCGTCCCTGCCGCTGTCTACCACCGGCCAATCCTCATCGACTGGCTCGCCAAACGCAAAGCAGGGGGGACGTCCGGCGATCGCCCGCTCACCAGGGCGAGCTGAGCACCTCGGTCAGCCGTCGTCGGTTCACCTCGACCATCACGTCGTTGTGGTGCAGCCCGGCGTTGGCCACCGCGTTGGTCAGCTCCAGCACCTCCACCACCGCGACGCGCCGGTCGAGCTGCTCCGGGAGCCCGCACGAGGTCGAGGCGTACCCGCGGGTGAACCACTGCTCCGACCCTGGGTGGTGCGGGAACACCTGCGCCCGCAGCTTGACCAGGTCGACGGCAGGATCCCAGGCACCCGCCCCGTCGAGGTCCAGCACCCCGGCGACGTGGCCTGACGACGTGACGAGCACGTTGTCCAGGTGCAGGTCGCGGTGAGCCAACCTCGGCTCGACCACAGGGCTCACCTCGATCGCCACCGCGAGAGCCCGTGACAGGGCCGTCTCCAGCTGGTCGGTGGCGATCGCGCCCGTGCGCCGCACCCGCTCCCGGATCTGGTCGGACCGGTGCCGCACGAACTCGGCCCAGGTGTCGAACGCGGGTGCACCGCCCAGACGGGTGGTGAAGGCGTCGCAGCGGGCCTGGTGCAACGACGCCACCACGGACCCGAGCTCGGTGAAGAAGCCCTCGGCCCCCTGCTGGTCCAGCCGGTCGCGGGCCACCTCACCGTCCAGCCAGGTCAGGATCCGCACCACCCGTCCCAGCAGCTGCCCGCACTCAGGGTCGAAGAACACCTCCCGAGGCACGGGAGCGGAGGTGGTGGCCGCCAGGCGCAGCGCGGAGGAGGCCGCGACGGCCTTGTCCACCGGGGCGCCGGCGTGCGACACCTTCACCAGCAGCGGCACGCCCTCGACACCGACCAGCCACGCCGAGCTGGCGTAGCCGCCGTGCACCTGGCTGGGAGGTCCGTCCAACAGCGCGCCCAGGAGCCTCGGCACCACCGCGGGCACGAGCTCGTCCAGGTCAGCCACCTTCACAGGCTAGGTCGGTGGCGCCACTCCGACCGCGCAACACCGCGAGGAGACAGGTCGCCGACCTTGCCAACCACAATGCCGACCTTGACGAGAAACAGCTCCAGAACGCACGAATCCCCTGGACAGGGCCCCCTCCGAAGAAGGGCCCCCGTCCAGGGGCATCCGTACATTGTTTGTCCGGCGGCGTCCTAGTCTCCCACACACTCCCGTGTGCAGTACCATCGGCGCTGAAGGGCTTAACTTCCGGGTTCGGAATGGGACCGGGTGTTTCCCCTTCGCCATGGCCACCGAAACTCTATGGAGATGTCAACAAACCCCACGTGTCGGGTTGTGTTGATGTCTCGAGAGACCTCACAGTGGACGCAAACATCGAATGCAGTGTCAGACAAGCCCTCGGCCTATTAGTATCGGTCAGCTCCACACATTGCTGTGCTTCCACATCCGACCTATCACCCGGTGGTCTGCCGGGGGCCTTACCAGATTATTCTGTGGGAGCCCTCATCTTGAAGCGTGCTTCCCGCTTAGATGCTTTCAGCGGTTATCACTTCCCGACGTAGCCAACCAGCCGTGCCCTTGGCAGGACAACTGGCACACCAGAGGTCAGTCCGTCCCGGTCCTCTCGTACTAAGGACAGCTCTTCTCAAGACTCCTACGCGCGCAGCGGATAGGGACCGAACTGTCTCACGACGTTCTGAACCCAGCTCGCGTGCCGCTTTAATGGGCGAACAGCCCAACCCTTGGGACCGACTCCAGCCCCAGGATGCGACGAGCCGACATCGAGGTGCCAAACCATGCCGTCGCTATGGACGCTCGGGCAAGATCAGCCTGTTATCCCCGGGGTACCTTTTATCCGTTGAGTGACGGCGCTTCCACATGCCACCGTCAGATCACTAGTCCCGACTTTCGTCCCTGCTCGAGATGTCTCTCTCACAGTCAAGCTCCCTTGTGCACTTACACTCAACACCTGATTGCCAACCAGGCTGAGGGAACCTTTGGGCGCCTCCGTTACCTTTTAGGAGGCGACCGCCCCAGTCAAACTACCCATCAGGCACTGTCCCTGATCCAGATAATGGACCTAGGTTAGATATCCAGAACAGCCAGAGTGGTATTTCAACGATGACTCCACAACCACTGGCGTGGCCGCTTCACAGTCTCCCACCTATCCTACACAAGCTGTACCGAACACCAATACCAAACTATAGTAAAGGTCCCGGGGTCTTTCCGTCCTGCTGCGCGTAACGAGCATCTTTACTCGTAGTGCAATTTCGCCGAGTTCGTGGTTGAGACAGCGCCCAAGTCGTTACTCCATTCGTGCAGGTCGGAACTTACCCGACAAGGAATTTCGCTACCTTAGGATGGTTATAGTTACCACCGCCGTTTACTGGGGCTTAAGTTCACCGCTTCGCCTTGCGGCTAACAGTTCCCCTTAACCTTCCAGCACCGGGCAGGAGTCAGTCCGTATACATCGTCTTTCGACTTAGCACGGACCTGTGTTTTTGGTAAACAGTCGCTTGGGCCTGGTCTCTGCGACCCTCGACGCTTCCCTCCGAAAAGGAGGTAACGCCTCAGGTCCCCCTTATCCCGAAGTTACGGGGGCATTTTGCCGAGTTCCTTAACCACGATTATCTCGATCGCCTTGGTATTCTCTACCTAACCACCTGTGTCGGTTTGGGGTACGGGCGGCTCACAACTCGCTCACGAAGCTTTTCTTGGCAGCATAGGATCACCCACTCCACCGCTGATGCGGCAGAGCCATCATGTCTCAGGCTGTATGAGGTGCGGATTTGCCTACACCTCGCCCTACGCACTTAGCCCGGGACTACCATCGCCCGGGATGGGCTACCTTCCTGCGTCCCTCCGCAGCTTGCCTACTACACGATCGGGTCGAAGAGTCACCGGTGGTTCACCCGAAGGATCCCCACCAGCTTCCGTTCTTAGCATCACGCGCCTCGGCACGGTCGTTGTTTCGCCGGCGACGGGAATATCAACCCGTTGTCCATCGACTACGCCTGTCGGCCTCGCCTTAGGTCCCGGCTCACCCAGGGCAGATTAGCTTGACCCTGGAACCCTTGGTTATTCGGCGGACGGGTTTCTCACCCGTCATTCGCTACTCATGCCTGCATTCTCACTCGTGTGCTCTCCACCCCTGGGTCACCCCGAGGCTTCTTCGTACACACGACGCTCCCCTACCCATCCACACACCTGGATCCGAAGACCAAGTAAATATATGAATGCCACAGCTTCGGCGGATAACTTGAGCCCCGCTAAATTGTCGGCGCAGAATCACTTGACCAGTGAGCTATTACGCACTCTTTCAAGGGTGGCTGCTTCCAAGCCAACCTCCTGGTTGTCTGCGCAACTCCACATCCTTTTCCACTTAGTTATCGCTTAGGGGCCTTAGCTGGTGATCTGGGCTGTTTCCCTCTCGACTATGAAGCTTATCCCCCACAGTCTCACTGCCGCGCTCTCACTTACCGGCATTCGGAGTTTGGCTAATTTCGGTAAGCTGTTGGGCCCCCTAGACTATCCAGTGCTCTACCTCCGGCAAGAAACACACGACGCTGCACCTAAATGCATTTCGGGGAGAACCAGCTATCACGGAGTTTGATTGGCCTTTCACCCCTATCCACAGCTCATCCCCCAGGTTTTCAACCCTGGTGGGTTCGGTCCTCCACGACGTCTTACCGTCGCTTCAACCTGGCCATGGATAGATCACTCCGCTTCGGGTCTAGAGCGCGCGACTCAATCGCCCTGTTCGGACTCGCTTTCGCTACGGCTTCCCCACACGGGTTAACCTCGCCACGCACCACTAACTCGCAGGCTCATTCTTCAAAAGGCACGCCGTCACCTCACCCTTGCGGGCTCAGCTCCGACGGATTGTAGGCAATCGGTTTCAGGTACTATTTCACTCCCCTCCCGGGGTACTTTTCACCTTTCCCTCACGGTACTTGTCCGCTATCGGTCACCAAGGAGTATTTAGGCTTAGCGGGTGGTCCCGCCAGATTCACACGGGATTTCAGGGGTCCCGTGCTACTTGGGGTGACGTCTGAGAGTGGTCGTCTTACGTCTACGGGGGTATTACCCTCTATGCCGTACCTTCCCAGAGTACTTCGACTTCATCGACCATTTCTTACTCTCTGACCAGTCAACAGCCCGGTCCAGACGGCCCCACAACACCGCACGTGCAACGCCTGTCAGCTCTCACACACATACGGTTTGGCCTGTTCCGCGTTCGCTCGCCACTACTGACGGAATCACTTTTGTTTTCTCTTCCTGCGGGTACTGAGATGTTTCACTTCCCCGCGTTCCCTCCAACTACCCTATATATTCAGGTAGAGGTCGCCGGACATGACTCCGGTTTCTTTCGAGGTTTCCCTATTCGGAGATCCCCGGATCGGTGCTCGTTTACCAGCTCCCCGGGGCTTATCGCAGGTTCCCACGTCCTTCATCGGCTCTTGGTGCCTAGGCATCCACCGATTGCCCTTAGTAGCTTGTCATTAACACTACAAAGATGCTCGCGTCCACTGTGAAGTTCTCAACACACCAGCAGCAACCCCCACCCTCCCACCAACCGGTGAAAGAAGTTCAGAGCCTGCAAGAAGGTCACCCGCACCCCCACCCCGACAAGACCGAAGTCCTCCCGGGGTGAAAACGGTGCAGCTGAATCCCTCAGGACCCAACAGCGTGCTTGCCACCCGGTCTCCCTCTGTCCACCACCCTCCACACCCTCACGCCGAAACGCATCAGGTAGTACTAGCAGTGAGCAAAGCTCAACCAGGCTCACAGGTCATTGTTCCACTATCCAGAGCCACGAGCGCGGGAACGAACGCCCCACCAACTCGTGAATGAGCAACCAAGCGCCGGCTTCCACCAGACACCAGCTGCTACAAGCTCCTTAGAAAGGAGGTGATCCAGCCGCACCTTCCGGTACGGCTACCTTGTTACGACTTAGTCCTAATCACCAGTCCCACCTTCGACGGCTCCCCCCTCAAGAGGTTGGGCCACCGGCTTCGGGTGTTACCGACTTTCATGACTTGACGGGCGGTGTGTACAAGGCCCGGGAACGTATTCACCGCAGCGTTGCTGATCTGCGATTACTAGCGACTCCGACTTCATGGGGTCGAGTTGCAGACCCCAATCCGAACTGAGACAGGCTTTTTCGGATTCGCTCGACCTTGCGGTTTTGCAGCCGTTTGTACCTGCCATTGTAGCATGCGTGAAGCCCTGGACTTAAGGGGCATGATGACTTGACCTCATCCCCACCTTCCTCCGAGTTGACCCCGGCAGTCTCCTATGAGTCCCCACCATAACGTGCTGGCAACATAGGACGAGGGTTGCGCTCGTTGCGGGACTTAACCCAACATCTCACGACACGAGCTGACGACAGCCATGCACCACCTGTATACCGACCTTGCGGGGGCTACATCTCTGCAGCTTTCCGGCATATGTCAAACCCAGGTAAGGTTCTTCGCGTTGCATCGAATTAATCCGCATGCTCCGCCGCTTGTGCGGGCCCCCGTCAATTCCTTTGAGTTTTAGCCTTGCGGCCGTACTCCCCAGGCGGGGCACTTAATGCGTTAGCTACGGCACGGAGAACGTGGAATGTCCCCCACACCTAGTGCCCACCGTTTACGGCGTGGACTACCAGGGTATCTAAGCCTGTTTGCTCCCCACGCTTTCGCTCCTCAGCGTCAGGAAAGGTCCAGAGAACCGCCTTCGCCACCGGTGTTCCTCCTGATATCTGAGCATTCCACCGCTCCACCAGGAATTCCGTTCTCCCCTACCTTCCTCAAGTCTGCCCGTATCGGAAGCAGGCTCAGGGTTAAGCCCTGAGTTTTCACTTCCGACGTGACAGACCGCCTACGAGCTCTTTACGCCCAATAATTCCGGACAACGCTCGCACCCTACGTATCACCGCGGCTGCTGGCACGTAGTTGGCCGGTGCTTCTTCTCTCACTACCGTCACTTGCGCTTCGTCATGAGTGAAAGCGGTTTACAACCCGAAGGCCGTCATCCCGCACGCGGCGTTGCTGCATCAGGCTTCCGCCCATTGTGCAATATTCCCCACTGCTGCCTCCCGTAGGAGTCTGGGCCGTATCTCAGTCCCAGTGTGGCCGGTCGCCCTCTCAGGCCGGCTACCCGTCGAAGCCTTGGTGAGCCGTTACCTCACCAACAAGCTGATAGGCCGCGAGCCCATCCCTGACCGCAAAAGCTTTCAACCCCCCACCATGCAGAAGGAGGTGATATCCGGTATTAGCAGCAGTTTCCTACTGTTATCCCAAAGTCAGAGGCAGGTTGCTCACGTGTTACTCACCCGTTCGCCACTCGTGTACCCCCGAAGGGGCCTTACCGTTCGACTTGCATGTGTTAAGCACGCCGCCAGCGTTCGTCCTGAGCCAGGATCAAACTCTCCATTGAAGTTACCGACACCCGAAAGCGCCGTCCTTACAACACGAGTCCAACCACTGACAGAACCATAACTGGTCCAATCAACAATCAATCTCAAAGAAACCATCCCCAACCACACCCCAAAAGGATGAGCCAGGAGACGGAGACAGCACCAAAATTGGCAATGACCTACAAGCACACTGTTGAGTTCTCAAGAATCCGCCACACACCTCGCCCGACCTCACAGCCGAACTTGGGGCAACCTGGTGAAACTTACCCAACCTCTGGATCCGAGTCAAACCCGGCTCCTCGAGCTGGCAACCGCACGCGTCCCAGCCCCGGATCCTGGTGGGTCCTGGCGAGGACGCGCACCTGCCCGTTGCTCTTCGGCAGTTGGTTGGCCACTGGAGGGAGTCTCAGTTTCAGGGCCTCAGCCCCTCAGTTGTTCTCTCCGCGCTCCGGCGACATCCAGAACATTAGAGGGCCCTGGGCGGGCGCGCAAATCGAGACGCCGTGGTCGTCATCACACCGCCGGAGGGCGGCGTCAGGTGGCGACGGCTCAGCCCCGGGTGGTAAGCGCACCGACGGTCCGACGCCCCCGGCGCAGCACGACCCAGCGTCCGTGCAGCAGGTCGTCGGGGGTGAGCCGGGCCTCGGCGTCGGTGACCTTGCGGTTGTTGACGTAGGCGCCGCCCTCGGTGATGGCGCGTCGTGCCGCGGACCTGCTGGCCACCACGCCCACCAGCTCCATCGCCTCGGCCACCCCGGGCAGGTCGCCGCTCACCTGGACCGCTCCCACCTCGGCCACCGCCGCCGCCAGGGCGGACTCGCTCAGCTCCCCCAGCTCGGTGCGACCGAACAGGGCGCCGGCGGCGGCGACCGCCTCCTCCCGGGCCGCCACCCCGTGCACCAGGTCGGTGACGTCGTCGGCGAGCGCCTTCTGGGCGGCCCGGCGGTGCGGCTCGGTCTCGGTCAGGCGGGCGAGCTCGTCGATCTCCTGCCGCGACCGGGCGCTGAAGACCTTGAGGTACTCGACCACCTTGGCGTCCTCGGCGTTGAGGAAGTACTGGTGGAAGGCGTACGGGAAGGTCATCTCCGGGTCCAGCCACACCGTCCCGGACTCCGTCTTGCCGAACTTGGTCCCGTCGCTCTTGGTCAGCAGCGGTGTGGACAGCGCGTGCACCCGCTCCCCCTCCGAGCGGCGCACCAGCTCCACCCCGGCGGTGATGTTGCCCCACTGGTCGCTGCCGCCGAACTGCAGCGTGCAGCCGTGCCGGCGGAACAGCTCGCGGTAGTCCAGGGACTGCAGCAGGACGTAGGAGAACTCGGTGTAGGAGATCCCCGACTCCAGCCGGTTGCGGACCACGTCCCTGGCCAGCATGCGGTTGACCGGGAAGTGCTTGCCGACGTCGCGCAGGAACTCCAGGGTGGACAGTGAGGCCGTCCAGTCCAGGTTGTTCACCAGCGTGGCGGGGTTGTCCCCCTCGAAGTCGAGGAAGCGGCTGACCTGGGCCTGGATGCGCTGCACCCAGCCGGCGACCACCTCCGGCTCGTTGAGGTTCCGCTCGCTGGTCTGCTTCGGGTCCCCGATCAGCCCGGTGGAGCCGCCGACCAGGATCAGCGGGCGGTGCCCGGCACGCTGGAGGTGACGGGCCACGACCAGCTGGACGAGGTTCCCGAAGTGGATGCTGGGCGCGGAGGGGTCGAAGCCCACGTAGAAGGTGACCGGTCCGGCCGCGAGGTGGCTGCGCAGGGCCTCCTCGTCGGTGCTCTGGGCCACCAGGCCGCGCCAGACCAGCTCATCGAGGACGTCGCTCACGCCGAGCACCCTACTCGGGACGGTCGGCATCGACCGGTGCCGCCCAGGCCCGCAACCCGGCGGCCAGCTCCTGCACCTCGGCCAGCTGCTCGGCCACCCGCGCAGGGGCCGTCCCCCCGCGCTGGTCCCGCGCCCGCACCGAGGCCGCCACCGACAGCTGGGGCAGCAGCTCGGGGGTCAGGTGGGTCGAGACGGCGACGAGGTCGTCGGCGGTCATCTCCTCCAGCCCGATGCCCCGTGCCTCGCACCGCCGGACGCAGGCACCCGCGATCTCGTGCGCTTCGGCGAAGGGCACCCGCCGTCGCACCAACCAGTCCGCGACGTCGGTGGCCAGCGAGAAGCCCTGGGGCGCCAGGGCGGCCATCCGCTCGGGGTGGAAGGTCAGGGTCCCGACCATCCCCGCCACCGCGGGCACCAGCACCCGGAGCTGGTCCAGGGAGTCAAAGACCGGCTCCTTGTCCTCCTGCAGGTCGCGGTTGTAGGCCAGCGGCAGCCCCTTGAGCGTGGCCAGCAGCCCGGTCAGGTTGCCGATCAGCCGCCCGGCCTTGCCCCGGGCCAGCTCGGCGACGTCGGGGTTCTTCTTCTGGGGCATGATGCTCGACCCGGTCGACCAGGCGTCGTCGAGGGTGGCGAAGCCGAACTCGTGGGTGCACCAGAGGATGACGTCCTCGCTCAGCCGGGACAGGTCGATCCCCACCTGGGCCAGGACGAAGGCCGACTCGGCCACCAGGTCGCGTGCGGCCGTGCCGTCGATGCTGTTCCCCACGCTGCCGCTGAACCCGAGGTCGGCGGCCACCGCCTCGGGATCCAGCCCCAGCGAGCCCCCGGCCAGGGCGCTGGAGCCGTACGGGCTCACCGCCAGCCGGGCGTCGAGGTCGACCACGCGCTGCCCGTCACGGAGCAGCGGCCAGGCGTGGGCCAGCAGGTGGTGCCCCAGCAGGATGGGCTGGGCGTGCTGCAGGTGGGTGCGTCCGGGCATCACCGCGTCGGGGTGGGCGCCGGCCTGGGCGGCCAGGGCGTCCACCACCGACACCACGTCGGCCAGCACCACCCGCAGCTCGGCGCGCAGGTAGCGCCGGATCAGCGTGGCGATCTGGTCGTTGCGGGAGCGCCCGGCCCGGAGCCGTCCACCGAGGTCGGGTCCCACCCGGGTGATCAGGATGCGCTCCAGGGCCCCGTGGACGTCCTCGTCGTCGGCGTCGAAGGTCAGCGTGCCGGCCAGCACCTCCTCGCGCATGCGCTGGAGCGCGGCCACCATCTCCCCGTGCTCCCCCTCGGTCAGCAGACCGACCCTGAGCAGGGCGTTGGCGTGGGCCACCGAGCCGTCCAGGTCGTGGGGGGCCAGCCGCCAGTCGAACTGGGTGGAGCGCGACAGCTCGGCCATCGCCTCGGCCGGGCCGCCGGCGAACCGTCCGCCCCAGAGCCGGCCGGCGGCCACCCCGGAGGCGGTGTCGTCGGAGGGGGAGGACGGGGAGGTGCTGGTGCTCACGGGAGGATCCTCGCGCATCGGGGTCGGGCCCTGGGGTGCTGGGCGGCTGGTCGGTCGGGTGCGGGAGCGGCTGGGCGCGGGTGGACCGGGCACGACGGCCGGTCGCGCCGCCGATCAGGTGCGGGGGTGGTGCTCACGCTCGCTGAGCTCGAGCAGCTGGGCGGCCAGACCGGACCCGCCGGAGGGGTCCCGGCTGATCACCAGCACGGTGTCGTCCCCGGCGATGGTGCCCAGGATCTGCTCCCAGCTGGCGTGGTCGATGGCCGAGGCCAGGTACTGGGCGGCACCGGGCGGGGTGCGCAGCACGGCCAGGTTGGCCGAGGCGTCGGCGGAGATCAGCACCTCCGAGCAGAGCCGGGCCAGGCGGGTGGCCGAGGCCTCGGACTCCCCGGTGTGGATGGAGCGGTCACCACCCTCGGACGGGACCCGGTAGACCAGGCCGTCGCGGCCCCGGACCCGGACCGCCCCGACCTCGAGCAGGTCCTTGCTCAGCGTGCCCTGGCTGACCGGGATGCCCTCGGCCGCCAGCAGGTCGGCCAGCTGGCCCTGGGAGGCCACCTCGGTGCGCCCGATCAGGTCGATGATGCGGGCGTGCCGGGCGGCGCGGGTCAGCGGCACCCGGGTGCCGGTCACGCCCGCTCCCCCGCCAGCTCGCCGAACCCGACGGCGAGCAGCGCCAGCACCGCCTTCTGCGCGTGCCGGCGGTTCTCGGCCTGGTCCCACACCACCGAGCGGGGACCGTCGAGCACCTCGGCGTCGATCTCCTTGCCGCGGTAGGCGGGCAGGCAGTGCAGCACGACGGCCTCCGGCGCGGTACCGGCCAGCGCGCTGGTCAGCCGGTAGCCGGCGAAGGCGGCCTCGCGTTCGGCCGACTCGTCCTCGGTGCCCATCGAGACCCAGGTGTCGGTGACCAGCACGTCGGCACCGGCCAGCACCGCCGGGTCGTCGGCGACCTGCACCGACCCGCCGCTGCCGGCGGCCAGGGCCTCCGCGCGCGCCACCACGCCGGGCGCGGGGAGGTAGCCCGACGGGGTGACCACCTGGACGTGCATCCCGGCGAGGGCCCCGGCCAGCAGCGTGGAGTGGGCCATGTTGTTGGCGCCGTCACCGATGTAGGCCACCCGGAGCCCGGCCAGCCGTCCCTTGTGCTCCCGGATGGTGAGCAGGTCGGCCAGCAGCTGGCAGGGGTGGAAGTCGTCGGTCAGCGCGTTCACCACCGGCACCCCGGCGTGCTCGGCCATCAGCCGCAGGTCGGACTGGGCGAAGGTGCGCCAGACGATCGTCGACACCTGCCGCCCGAGGACCCGGGCCACGTCGGCCACGGACTCCCGCTCACCGATCCCGGCCAGCCGGCCGTCGACCACCATCGGTGCCCCCTGGAGCTCGTGCACCCCGGCCATGAAGCTGGCCTGGGTGCGCAGGGTCGGCTTGTCGAAGACGAGGGCGACACTGCGCGGGCCACGGAGCACGTCGACGGCGAAGGGGTCGACCTTGAGCCGGGCGGCGAGGTCGAGCACCCGGCTCTGCTCGTCGGCGGTCAGGTCGTCGTCGGCCAGCAGGTGGCGCAGCGGCACGGTCACGAGGCGTCTCCGGCGGCGCCGTCGAGCAGCTCGGGCAGCACGTCGAGGAAGGTCTGCAGCTGCTCGGCGGTGATGATCAGCGGCGGGGCGATCCGCAGGACGTCGGGACGGGGGGCGTTGATGATGAAGCCCCGCTCCAGGGCCGCCGCCACGACGGCCGCGGCGACCGGCTGGGTCAACCGGACGCCTCGCAGCAGACCGCGTCCGCTGACCCCCTCCACCAGCGGGTGCCCCAGCGCCCCGACGCCCTCGACCAGCTGCTCACCACGCGCCACGGCGTTGGCCAGCAGGCCGTCGCGCTCGATCACCGACATCACGGCCAGCCCGGCGATCGCGGCCACCGGGTTGCCGCCGAAGGTGGTGCCGTGGTCCCCCGGCGCCAGCAGGGTCGCCGCCCGGCCGGTGGCGATGCAGGCCCCGACGGGGAAGCCGTTGCCGAGCCCCTTGGCCACCGTCACCAGGTCTGCGGTGACCGGGTGGGCCCCGTCGCGGTGGGTCAGCCAGGCACCGGTGCGACCCATCCCGGTCTGCACCTCGTCCAGCCACAGCAGCGCCCCGGCCGCGGTGGTGATCTCGCGGGCACGCGCCAGGTAGTCCTCCGGCGGGGTGACCACGCCGTTCTCGCCCTGGATCGGCTCCAGCACCACCGCCGCCACCGTCTCGTCCACAGCGGCGGCCAGCGCGTCGGCGTCGCCGTAGGGGACGAAGCGGACGTCGCCGGGCAGCGGCTCGAAGGGCTCGCGGTAGGAGGGCTTGTGCGTGATGGACAACGCGCCCAGGGTGCGGCCGTGGAAGGCCCCCTCGGTGGAGACGATGGTGGGACGTCCGGTGCGCCGGGTGATCTTGAGCGCGGCCTCGTTGGCCTCGGTGCCGGAGTTGGTCAGGAACACCCGGGCGCCGACCTCCTCACCGCCGACCAGCGCGGCCAGCCGCTCACCGAGAGCCACCTGGGCGGGGGTGGCGAAGAAGTTCGACACGTGGCCCAGCGTGGAGAGCTGGCTGGTGATCGCCGACAGCACGAACGGGTGCGCGTGACCGAGGGCGTTGACCGCCAGCCCGGACAGCAGGTCCAGGTGCTTGCGGCCCTCGGCGTCCCACACGTGCACGCCCTCGCCGCGGACGAACACCCGCGACGGGGTGCCGAAGACGCCCATCATGGAGCGCGCGTAGCCGGCCAGCACGCCCTCGGTGGTGGCCCCGCGGGCCACGGCGGTGCCGAAGCCGCCCGCACCGGGCTCCGTGGTCGGGCTGACGTCGGTGCTGGGGGTGGTCACGGCTGGCCTCCGTTGTAGAGCTCGTGGTCGGGGATGCCGGTGTCAGAGGGGAAGACGCGGCTGCCGTGGCGGATCAGACCGTCCTGGGTGACCATCGTGCCGATCCCGGCGTTGGTGAAGATCTCCAGCAGCAGCGCGTGCGGGACGCGGCCGTCGGTGACGGTGGCCCGGGTCAGCCCGCCCTCGACGGCCCGCAGGCATGCCTCCATCTTGGGCACCATCCCCGAGGACAGGGTGGGCAGCATCTCGCGCAGGGTGCTGGCGGGGAGCTCCTTGATCACGTCGTCGCTGTTCGGCCAGTCCCGGTACAGACCCTCGACGTCGGTCAGCACCACCAGCCGCTCGGCCTCCAGCCCCACGGCCAGCGCGGCGGCGGCGGTGTCGGCGTTAACGTTGTGCACGACCCCGTCGGCGTCCGGCGCGATGCTGGCCACCACCGGGATCCGGCCGGCCTCGATCAGCCCGTTGATCGCCTCGGTCCGGACGTCGACCACGTCGCCGACCAGGCCGAGGTCGACCTCCTCCCCGTCCACCACGACGGTGCGGCGCTCGGCGGTGAACAGCCCGCCGTCCTCACCGGACATGCCGACCGCCAGCGGGGAGTGGGTGTTGATCAGCCCGACGAGCTCGCGCCCGACCTGGCCGACCAGCACCATCCGGATGATCTCCATCGCCTCGGGCGAGGTGACGCGGAAGCCGCCGCGGAACTCCGAGGGGATCTCCAGCCGGGACAGCATGGCCGAGATCTGGGGCCCGCCGCCGTGCACCACCACCGGGTGCACCCCGCACCGCTTCATGAACACGATGTCGGAGGCGAAGGCGGCCTTCAGCTCGTCGTCGATCATGGCGTTGCCGCCGTACTTGATCACCACGGTCTTGCCGGCGTAGGTCTCCAGCCAGGGCAGCGCCTCGGTGAGGATGGAGGCCTTGCGGACCCACTCCTCGGAGAAGCCGGGCTCCCTGATCACCGGTGGGGTGGCTGCGTCGCTCATGTGGAGTACTCCGCGTTCTCGGTCACGTAGTCGTGGGTCAGGTCGGTGGTCCAGATCGTGGCCTCCGCCTCGCCGGCGCCCAGCCCGATCAGCAGCGAGACCTCGCGCCCGGACAGGTCGACCAGCGAGCGGTCGTCCCCGATCTGGCCGCCGCGGCAGACCATCACCCCGTTGAAGGTGACGTCGAGGTCGTCGGGCTCGAAGGCCGCCGAGGTGGTGCCGACCGCGGCCAGCACCCGTCCCCAGTTGGGGTCGCGGCCGAAGACGGCGCACTTGAACAGGTTGCTCCGGGCCACCGCGCGCCCGACCTCCAGCGCGTCGTCCTCGCTGGCCGCCCCGGCCACCGTGATGGCGATGGTGTGCGCGGCCCCCTCGGCGTCGTCGACGAGCTGGTGCGCCAGGTCGGCGCACACCTCGGTCAGCGCCTCGGTGAGGGTCCGGGCGTCGACCTCGACCCCGCTGGCGCCGCTGGCCAGCAGCACCACGGTGTCGTTGGTCGACATGCAGCCGTCGGCGTCGGCCCGGTCGAAGGTGCGGGCGGTGGCGGCCCGCAGCGCCCGGTCCAGCGTCTCGGGGGTGGCCACGGCGTCGGTGGTGAGGACGACCAGCATGGTGGCCAGGGCCGGGGCGAGCATGCCCGCGCCCTTGGCCATGCCGCCGACCGTCCACGTCCCGGTGGGGCCGGTGACGGTGGTGGCCGACTCCTTGGGTCGGGAGTCGGTGGTCATGATCGCCCGGGCGGCACCGGCACCCCCCGACGGGTCGAGGGCGGCGCTGCAGGCCTCGATCCCGGCGACCACCCGGTCCATCGGGAGCCGGGTCCCGATCAGCCCGGTGGAGCAGACGACCACGTCCCCGGCCTCGACGTCGAGGGCGTCGGCGGTGCGGGCGGCCATGGTGGTGGCGTCCTGCAGCCCGGCCGGCCCCGTGCAGGCGTTCGCGCCGCCGGAGTTGAGCACGACGGCGGCGACGCTCCCGTCGGCCACCACGCCGCGGCTCCAGACCACCGGGGCAGCCTGCACCCGGTTGCGGGTGAAGACGGCGGCGGCGGAGCGCAGCGGGCCGAGGTTGTGCACCACGGCCAGGTCGGCGGACCCGCTGGCCTTCAGCCCGGCCACCACGCCCGCGGCGGCGAACCCGGCGGCCGCGGTGACGCCGGTGCCGTTCTTCTCGGCCGCGCTCACGGGGCCACCCCCACCAGCGGCAGGCCGAGGGTCTCCGGCAGCCCGAGGGCGAGGTTCATGCACTGCACCGCACCCCCGGCGGTGCCCTTGGTCAGGTTGTCCAGCGCAGCCACCACCACCAGCCGGCCGGCCGCGGCGTCGACGGCCACCTGGAGGTGCACGGTGTTGCTGCCCAGCACCGACTGGGTCTGCGGCCACTGCCCCTCGGGCAGCAGGGTCACGAAGGGCTCCTCGGCCAGGGCCTCGGCGTAGGCGGCGCGGGCCGCGGCGGAGTCGGTGCTGGGGTCGCTGAGCGGGGCGCTGCAGGTGGCCAGGATCCCCCGCGACATGGGCACCAGCACCGGGGTGAAGGACACCGTCGGTGCCGGGGCGCCGAGCAGGGCCAGGTTCTGGGTGATCTCGGGGACGTGGCGGTGCACCCCGCCGACGCCGTAGGCACTGGCCGAGCCCATCAGCTCTGCCCCCAGCAGGTGCGGCTTGAGCGACTTCCCGGCCCCGGACGGACCGCTGGCCGCCACCACCACCACGTCGGAGCCGTCGACCAGCCCGGCCGTGACCGCCGGGGCCAGGGCCAGGGTGGCGCTGGTCGGGTAGCAGCCGGGGACGGCGATCCGGCGGGCACCGGCCAGCACCGGACGCTGGCCGGGGAGCTCGGGGAGACCGTAGGGCCAGGTGCCCGCGTGCTCGGTGCCGTAGAAGCTCCGCCAGGCCGCGGCATCGGTCAGCCGGAAGTCGGCACCGCAGTCCAGCACCAGGACGTCCTCGGGCAGCGCGGCGGCGACCGCGGCCGACGTCCCGTGCGGGAGCGCCAGGAACACCACGTCGTGACCGGTGAGGGCCTCGACGGTGGTCTCCTGCACCACCCGGTCGGCCAGCGGGCCGAGGTGGGGCTGCAGCTCGCCGAGGCGTCGCCCGGCGCTGGACCCCGCCGTCAGCGCCCCGATCTCCATCTCCGGGTGCTGCAGGAGCAGCCGCAGGAGCTCGCCTCCCGCGTACCCGGTGCACCCGGCCACGGCCACAGTCGTCATGGCATAACTATTGCATGTGTGGAATATTTATGCCACCGGAATCTCCGGCGGCCCCGCTCAGGTGCGCAGCTCGGCCCCGTGCCGCCGGGCGGCCTCGGACACCGCGGCGTTCCGCACCGCCAGCGCCTCGGCGTCGGTCAGCGTGCGGTCCGGGGCGCGGAGCACCAGCGCGTAGGCCAGCGACTTCCGCCCCGCTCCCAGCGCGTCGGAGGTGTAGACGTCGAAGAGCCGGATCGACTCCACCAGCTCTCCCCCACCGGCCAGCAGCGCCGCCTCGACCTCCGCGGAGGGGACGCTCGCCTCCACCACGACGGCCACGTCCACCTTGGCCACCGGGAAGGCGGACAGCGGGCTGACCTCCCCGCCCGGTGGGGCCAGCTCGATCAGGCGGTCCAGGTCCAGCTCCATGGCGCTGGTCCGGGCGGGGACGCCGAGCTCCTCGCAGACGGAGGGGTGCAGCTCACCGGCGTGGCCGACCACCTCGTCCCCGACCAGCAGCGCGGCGCAGCGGCCGGGGTGCCAGGGGGCGGTGTCCGCGGCCCGTCGGCCGAGCCGGAGCCCGACCTCGCGGGCCGCCGCCTCGGCGGCGGCGACGGCGTGCTGCCAGCCGGAAGGAACGGCGGGACGTCCGACGCCGGCCGGCAGCCAGTCACCACTGAGCACGACGGCCAGGTGGCGGGGCTGCTCGGGCAGGGCGGCGTCGAGCGCGGCCAGCTCGGAGTCGCTGGGCCGTCGGGTCACCGACGGACGCGGAGCCACCCCGCCGTCCTCCCGGGCCAGGAAGACCGAGCCGATCTCGTGCACGGCCAGGTCCGGGGTGCCCCGGCTGGCGTTGCGCGCCACCGCGGCCAGCAGGGCGGGCAGCAGCGTGGTGCGCAGGTACGGCGAGGTCTCGGCCAGCGGGTTCGCCACCCGGACCAGCCGGCGGCGCGGGTCCTCGGCCGGCACCCGGAGACGGTCCAGGTCGGCCTCGGAGGCGAAGGGCAGGCTGAGCACCTCGACGTGCCCGGTGGCGGCGAGGGCGGCGTTCACCGCGCGACGGGCGCGCTGGGAGGCGGTCAGCCCGCGTCCGGGCGGGGCCACCGGCAGCACCGGCGGGATGGTCTCCAGCCCGACCGACCGACCGACCTCCTCGACCCAGTCGTAGGGGTCGCGCAGGTCCTGGCGCCAGCTCGGCGGCGTCAGCAGCAGCTCCTCACCGTCGGGCACCACCACCGTGCCGCCGCGCTGGAGGAGGGCGACCACCTGCTCGGCGGGCACCTCCACCCCCAGCACCCGGGAGGGCAGGTCGACCGGCAGCCGCTGCTGCGGCTCGTCGGGGACGTCTCCCACCACCGTGTGCGCCGGCTCGAGGGCGCCCCCGCCCAGCTCCACCAGCAACCGGGCCGCCAACCGGGCGGCGGCGTAGCCGGCCTGCGGGTCGACGCCGCGCTCGAAGCGACGCGAGGCCTCGCTGGACAGCCGGTGGCGGCGCGAGGTGCGGGCGACCGAGAGGGCGTCGAAGTGGGCCGCCTCGATCACCAGGGTGCTCGTGTCGTCGGCCAGCTCGCTGTGCTGGCCGCCCATCACCCCGGCCAGGCCGATCGGTCCGGAGTCGTCGGCGATCACCACGTCGTCGGCCACCAGCGTGCGCACGGTGCCGTCCAGGGTGGTGAGCCGCTCGCCCTCGGCGGCCTGGCGCACCACCACGGCGCCCTGCAGGCGGCGCTGGTCGTAGCCGTGCAGCGGCTGCCCGGTGTGCAGCATGACGTAGTTGGTGACGTCGACGGCCAGCGAGATCGGGCGCATCCCGGCCAGCTGCAGCCGTCGCTGCATCCAGCGCGGGGTGGGCCGGGCGGCGTCCAGGCCGGAGACGGTGAGCGCGCTGAAGGCGGTGCAGCGGGGGGTCTCGATCCGCACCGGGTGGCCTTCGACCAGCTCGCCCGGGAAGGGGCGGTCCACCGGGTCCACGAACTCCACGTCGTAGGCGGCGGCGGCCTCGCGGGCCAGGCCGCGGAGGGAGAAGCAGTAGCCCAGGTTGGGCGTGACGGCGATGTCGAGCACCTGGTCGCGCAGGTGCAGAACGGTGGCCGCGTCCTGACCGGGGACCAGCGGACGGCCGTCGTCGTCGGTGTCGCCGACGACGATGATGCCGTCGCCCCCGCCGGGCAGGCCGAGCTCGGCGGCGGAGCAGATCATGCCGTCGGAGACGTGGCCGTAGGTCTTGCGCGCGGCGATGGCGAAGTCACCCGGGAGCACCGCACCGGCCAGCGCGACCACCACCAGGTCACCCGCGCCGAAGTTGTGGGCGCCGCAGACGATGCCGCGCCCGGCCTCGCCCTCGGGGTTGTGCCCGCCGACGTCGACGGTGCACCAGTTGATGGTCTTGCCGTTCTTCTGCGGCTCCGGGGTCGCCTCAAGCACGCGCCCCACGACCAGCGGCCCGGTCACGTCGCCACCGGCGTCCTCGACCCGCTCGACCTCCAGGCCGAGGTCGATCAGCCGCTCGGCCAGGTCCCGGGCGTCCAGGTCGTCGGGCAGCGCGGCGAGCTCACGCAGCCAACCCAGCGGCGCCCTCATCGTGCCGTCCCCGTCAGTGAGCGGCTGAACCGCACGTCACCCTCCACCATGTCTCGCAGGTCTGCCGCGTTGTTGCGGAACATCAGCGTCCGGTCGATGCCCATGCCGAAGGCGAAGCCGGTGTAGACCTCGCTGTCCACCCCGCAGGCGGCCAGCACCCGCGGGTTCACCACGCCACAGCCGCCCCACTCGATCCAGCCCTCGGAGGAGCAGGTGCGACAGGGCGCGTCGGGGTCGCCCACCGAGGCGCCGTGGCAGACGAAGCACTCCAGGTCCACCTCGGCCGACGGCTCGGTGAAGGGGAAGTAGTTGGGCCGCATCCGGGTCCGGATGCCCTCGCCGAACATCACCCGGGCGAAGTGCTCCAGGGTGCCGCGCAGGTGGGCGAGGGTGATCCCCTTGTCGACCACGAGCCCCTCGATCTGGTGGAACACCGGCAGGTGGGTGGCATCGTACTCGTCGGCGCGGTACACCTTGCCCGGGCACACCACGTAGACCGGGAGCTCGCGGGTCAGCAGGCTCCGCACCTGGACCGGCGAGGTGTGGGTGCGCAGCAGCGTCTGGTGCTCCAGCGGCTCGACGAACAGCGTGTCGGCGGTGGAGCGGGCCGGGTGGTCGGGGACGAAGTTGAGGGCGTCGAAGTTGAGCCACTCGGCCTCCAGCTCGGGCCCCTCGGCCACCTCCCAGCCCATCGAGACGAAGACGTCGGACATGCGGTCCATCAGGGCGGTGATCGGGTGCACGGCACCGACGGGGGCCAGCGCCGTGGGCAGGGTGACGTCGACCGCCTCGGCCACCAGCCGGGCCTCGAGCTCGGCGGCGACGACCTCGTCCTCACGGGCGGCGACGGCCTGGTTGACCCGGGCCCGGGCCTGGCCGACGCGCTGACCGGCCTCCTTGCGCTCGCTGCCGGGCAGCGTCCCGATGGCGCGGTTGGCCAGGGCCAGCGGGGAGCGGTCACCGGTGTGGGCCAGGCGCGCGGTCTTCAGCTCGGCGGTGGAGCCGGCCGCGGCGACGGCGGCGAGCGCCTGCTGCACGAGCCGCTCCACCTGCTCGGCGTCCAGCGGGGACACCGGCTCGGCGGCGGGGTGGTCGTCTGGCCCTGGCAACGTCTCGGCTCCTCGGTCACGGGTGGGCCCGACTCCCCGGTCGGGCCGTCGGCCAGTCTAGGGAGCGCCACCGACGCTGTCGCATCCGTTCCACCCGGCCCGCGGGCGGCTCGTCAGACGGAGCGCTGGGCGGCGGCGGTGGTGTAGAGGCAGACCGCGGCGGCGGTGGCCAGGTTGAGGCTCTCGGCGGCGCCCCACAGCGGGACCCCCACCCGGCGGTCGGCCAGGGCGGCGTCCTCGGGCGGCAGCCCCCAGGCCTCGTTGCCCATCAGCCAGGCGGTGGGACGGGCCAGCAGGCCGTCGCGCTGGAGCTCGTCGAGGCGGTCCGGCGCGCCGCCGTCGGCGGCCAGGACCTGCAGCCCGCGCGCCCGGCAGGCGTCCACGGCGTCGGCCAGGGCGACGCCGGTGCTGATCGGGAGGTGGAAGACGCTGCCCACGCTGGCCCGCACCACCTTGGGGTTGCCGAGCTCGACCGAGGAGTCGGTGAGCACCACCGCGTCGGCCCCGAAGGCGTCGGCGCAGCGCACCACCGTGCCGGCGTTGCCGGGGTCGCGGACCTGGGCGCAGAGCACCACCAGCGAGGGCGACCCGGTCAGGGCGTCGGCGAGCGGGACGTCGACCGCGCGGGTGACCGCGACCACCCCCTGCGGCGTCACGGTCTCGGTGAGGGTGCGCAGCTCGGCGTCGCCGACCTCGACCACGGGGACGTCGTCCTGGCGCGCCCGCTCGACCAGGTCGAGGTGGCGGGCGAGGGTGGGGGCGGCCACGAAGAGCCGCTGCACCACCCCGGGACGGGCCAGGGCCTCACCCACCGCCTGGCGCCCCTCCACCAGCCAGCGGCCCTCGGTGTCCCGGGCGCGGCGGCGGAGCAGCCGACGAGCCGACCGCAACCCCTCGGGCCCTGCCCCCTCGGGGGGCTGGGTGCGGGAGGTCACGATCGGCTCGTCGGGTGCGGTCAGCGGTCCGGAGGTGTCCGGACGGACGACCTCAGGCCGCCTGGGCGGCGGGCTGGTGGGCCTTGGCGACCTCGACCAGCGTCGCGAAGGCGGCGGGGTCGCTGACGGCCAGCTCGGCCAGCATCTTGCGGTCGACCTCGACGCCGGCGGTGGCCAGGCCGGAGATGAACCGGTTGTAGGTCATCCCCTCCGCGCGGGCGGCGGCGTTGATGCGCTGGATCCAGAGCCGGCGGAAGTCACCCTTGCGGGCGCGGCGGTCGCGGTAGGCGTAGACCAGGGAGTGGGTGACCTGCTCCTTGGCCTTGCGGTAGAGGCGCGAGCGCTGCCCCCGGTAGCCGGAGGCCTGCTCGAGGACCTCGCGACGCTTCTTGTGGGCGTTCACAGAACGCTTGACGCGTGCCATGGTGATTCTCCTTCAGGTTCGCGTCCTCGACGGGAGAGGACGCGGCGGTTCGTTGGCCGGGTGCGGCCGGGTGGGTGGGTCGGGCGACAGGCCCGACCCGGGGGCTCACTTGCCCAGCAGCTTCTTGGCCTTGGCGGCGTCACCGGGGGCCAGCACGGCGTCGCCGTTCAGACGGCGGGTGCGGGTGGAGGGCTTGTGCTCGTTGAGGTGCATCTTGCCCGCCTTGCGGTGCATGACCTTGCCCGAGCCCGTCAGCTTGAACCGCTTCTTGGCACCGGAGTGCGTCTTCATCTTCGGCATGGCTAGCCGCTCCGTTCTGTACAACTAGTGCGTCCCGGTGGACGTGGGTCACCCGGGTCGCGCCCGCCTTCCGGCGGGCGCTGAGGACATCAGAGGTCGATGTCGGGATCCATGTTGTCGGCCGGGCCCTTCTTCTTCTGCTTCTTGGGCTGCAGCTGGTGCTCCGCGCGCTGGGCGGCGCGGTCGGCCTCCTCCAGCTCGAGGTCGGTCTTACGGGCCGACATCCGCGCGTCGCGGTCGGCGGCCAGGTCACCACGGGCCTCGGTCTTGCGCTTGTGCGGCCCCAGCACCATCAGCATGTTCCGCCCGTCCTGCTTGGGCGTGGACTCGATGAAGCCGAACTCCTCGACGTCGTCGGCCAGCTGCTTGAGCAGGTTGAAGCCCAGCTCGGGCTTGCTCTGCTCACGACCTCGGAACATGATCGTGATCTTGACCTTGTCGCCGGCCTTGAGGAAGCGCACGACGTGACCCTTCTTGGTCGCGTAGTCGTGGCTGTCGATCTTCGGTCGGAGCTTCATCTCCTTGATGACCGTGTTCGTCTGGTTCTTGCGGCTCTCACGGGCCTTCTGGGCGTTCTCGTACTTGAACTTGCCGTAGTCCATGAGCTTCGCGACCGGGGGGCGCGCCATGGGCGCGACCTCGACCAGGTCGAGCTCGGACTCGCGAGCCAGCCGCAGCGCGTCATCGATGCGAACGACCCCCACCTGCTCTCCCGCGGGACCGACGAGTCGGACCTCGGGGACGCGGATGCGGTCGTTGATGCGTGGTTCGGTGCTGATGTGTCCTCCAGTGCCTGGGCGGTTGTTACCTGGTGCCGCTGACCGGGCCGGACGCCGGTGGGATCTGCTCGGAGGACGAGAAAGGGTCCTCGCGCGCACGAGGACCCTGGGGATGCACCAGCGAGCCCCCTCCAGGGGAGCTGCTGGCGACCTACCCGACGACCCTGGGGTCGTGGCGGGTGGGAGATCGGGCCTCCGCTTGCAGATCCGGGCGTGCCGGATCGGTCGCGGGACAGCCTACAAGACTGCACCGGGTAAAGCACGTCGGGAGCCCGATCCATTCCCGGGGGCGGACCGACGGGCGGGGCGACGTGCGAGGGGAGCCTCGTCGTGCCGGACGGGTGCGGCGTCAGGGCTGCTCGGGCGGTGCCGCCACCTGCATCCAGCCGAACCCGCCGTCCTCCAGGGCGACCAGACGGCGTCCGCGGGCCAGCTCGGCGAGCACCGGCTGCTCCAGCACCAGCGGGTGCGGGCCGGCGAGGTCGACCAGCAGGGCCACCGCCCCACCGGCCAGGGTGGCCTCGGCGACCTTGTCCAGGGTGGCGGGCACCGGTCGGGCGGTGCGGTCCCAGGCGCGGACGGCGTCCACCCCGGTGAACACGAGCATCGCCCGCCGGCCGCCGGCGTCCTGCAGCATCACGGTGGACATCTCGGCCTGCTTGTCGCTGCCGTCGGCCGACAGCTCGCCCGCGGCGACGATCGGGGTGAGCAGCCGGGCCCCGCACAGACCGGCCACCGCGTGCAGGTAGGAGGCCTCGTCGGGCTCGGTCTCGGCCCGGCGCAGCGACTCGCGCAGCCCGGGCGCGGCCTCGCCGGAGTCGTCGGCGAAGGAGCGCAGCGGGTCGGCCAGGGTGCGGGGCAGCTCGGGCATGCCGTCCACCGTAGGCGCTGCCCGTCGCGGCAGGCCAGCTCGCCCCTCCCCACCCTCCGTCGTCGCCGAGGCTCACCAGGCCCGCCGCTGGGGCCGGACCAGCACGGTCGCGCCGCCCCCTGTGCTGGGTGGGCCCGCTCGGCCGGACGGCGGCAGGAGCGCCGGCCGGCGTCGGTCGGCCCACGGACCCCCACCGGGTGGGTCCCCGGGCCTGGTCGCGGGCGCGCACGTCAGGGGCGGGCACGGGTTGTGCCCCATGGGACGGAGGGCGGCCGCGTGGGAGGCTGGGCACATGAGCCCCGACACCTACCTGCTCCCCCTCTGCCTCGCCCTCGCGCTGATCGGGCTGCTCGCCACGGTCGTGCTCTGGCGCAGCAGGCGGGCCTCGCGCGGGCGGGTGCTGCAGGGGCTGGCCTGGACCCTGGCCCCGGTCGCGCTCTACCTCACCGGGCTGCTCCGGATGGTCTGGGACGCCGTGGTGACCGTGGCCCGCTGGGCGGGCCAGATCGTGTTCTCCCCCACCGTGTGGGCCGGGTTCTCGCTGCTCGCGGTGGCCGTGGTCCTCTTCGTGGTGGGCAGCCTGCTGGTGCGTCGCAGCCACCTCCGGGCCGACCCGAAGGGCAAGGCCGTCGGTCGCGGCGGGGCCACCTCCGCCACCGCGGCCACGGCGAGCGGGACCGGGCGCCAGCAGCCGGCCGTGGGCGCGAAGCAGTCACCGCCGGCCGGGGGCAAGAAGAAGGCCGCGGCCTCCGAGGACCCCGAGATGGACGAGATCGAGGCCCTGCTCAAGTCCCGCGGGATCGAGTGAGCCGCTAGCCGACCTCGGTCGGCGCCAGCCCGGCCAGGACGACGGGTCCACCCCCGGCCCACGAGGCGAGCAGCACCGGACCGGTGCCCGCCGACGGGCCGGGTTCCGGGTTGATCCAGACGGTCGTGTCGCCGGTGTCCGCGTCGGTCCCGGGCTCCACGCTCAGCTTCAGGGTCGGTTCCCGGGTGCCGACCCGCTCCCCGTCGGACCAGATCTCCAGCACCGCCTGCTCCTGCTGCCCCAGGACCGCCCGCCCCAGGCAGCCGAGGGCGACCGGGTCGGTGGCGCCGTCGTGGACCCAGCGGCGCCCGAGGACGGAGTGCTCCATGGTGCAGACCAGGCGTGCTCCCTCGCCCTCGGCCGGGGCCGCACGGTAGGTGAGCAGCACGTGCCGCAGCGCACCGTCGCGGCGCACGAGGAACCCCTCGACCCCCACCTCGCCCGCCGGGTCGTCGAACCGGTAGCTGCCGACCACCTCGACCGGACCGCCCAGCTCGGTCGCGAGCAGCTCCTGCTTGGTCGGCGCGATGGTGGCCGGGTGGATGATCGCCATGGCGCCAGGCTAGGAGACGGTCCTCAGCGCCGGGCGCGGATGAGGTCGCGCAGACGGGCGGCGTCGGCCTGGGAGCGGGCGCCGTCGACGCGCTGGATGGCCAGGCACTGGCGTCGCAGGTGCTCCCCGGCCGTCCCCGTCTCGTGCAGCTCCAGGTAGGCCCACGAGTCGCCCTCGCGGTAGCGCACGGCCCGGATGTCGGAGAAGGCGTAGCGGCGGGTGACCACGCCGTTGCGCACCACCAGCCGGGACTCCTCGACCACGACCACGCTGAGCGCCATCGCCATCATCAGCCCGACGATCCACACGACGAACAGCACCAGGGTGCCCACCTGGAGACCGGTGAACTGGGACCGGACGTCGCCGATGGCGTACCAGCCGACGAGGCAGGCGACCACGAAGAGCACCGAGACCACGCTGGAGAAGGCCAGCAGCACCCGCGGCCGGAACACGACCCGGCCGACCGGGACCGGCTCAGAGCCGGCAGGCGGCGATGTCGGTGACGAGGATGGCACGGGCGCCCACCTCCCACAGGTCGTCCATGATGGTCTGCGCCGTGCGGCGCGGCACCATCGCGCGGACCGCGAACCAGCCCTCGCGGGCGAGCGGGGCGACCGTCGGTGACTCGAAGCCGGGGGTGACCGCGGTGGCGCGCTCCAGGCTCTCGGCCGACACGTCGTAGTCCATCATCACGTAGGTGCGGGCGACCAGGACGCCCTGCAGCCGGCGCAGCAGCGTCGCCAGCCCGTCGGGGTCGGCGGCCCCCGAGCGGCGGATCGCGATCGCCTCCGAGGTCAGGATCGGCTCGCCGAACAGCTCCAGCCCGGCCTGGCGCAGGGTGGTCCCGGTGTCCACGACGTCGGCGATGCAGTCCGCGACCCCGAGCCGGATGGCGGACTCCACGGCCCCGTCGAGACGGATCAGCCGGGCCTCGACACCGGTGGCCGCCAAGTGGGCCCGGACCAGACCCGGGTAGGAGGTGGCGATCCGGAGCCCGCCGAGCTGGTCGACCGACAGCCCGCTACCGGCCGGTGCGGCGAAGCGGAAGCGGGAGGCCCCGAACCCGAGGGCCATCACCTCGTCGGCCTGGGCACCGGAGTCCAGCAGCATGTCGCGTCCAGTCAGGCCGCAGTCCAGGGTGCCCTCGCCGACGTAGGTGGCGATGTCGCGCGGGCGGAGGTAGAAGAACTCCACGCCGTTGGCCTCGTCGACCAGCACCAGCTCCTTGCTGTCGCTGCGCTGGCGGTAGCCGGCCTCGCGGAGCATCTCCGCCGACGCCTCGGCCAGGGAGCCCTTGTTCGGGACGGCGACGCGGAGCAGGCTCGTCCGCGGCTGGGAAGTGGTGGTCACGTGGCCTGAGCCTAGTGGCTCAGAGGTGGCGGTAGACGTCGTCCAGCCCGAGGTCGAGGCTGATCATCATCACCTGCAGGTGGTAGAGCAGCTGGCTGATCTCCTCCGCCGCCTCCTCGCGGGTCTGGTGCTCCGCGGCCATCCAGACCTCGGCGGCCTCCTCGACGACCTTCTTGCCGATCTGGTGCACCCCGGCGTCGAGCTCGGCCACCGTGCCCGAGCCCTCGGGACGGGTGGCGGCCTTGTGCTGCAGCTCGGCGAAGAGCTCGTCGAAGGTCTTGCGGCGGGCGTCGGTCACGACGGCGACCCTACCGGCCGGAGCCGCTGCCGCCCCCGTGGTCGTCGCGGGGGCGTCGCTCACAGCCGCACCCCGAGCAGGGCGTCGGCGACCCGGGTCACCAGCGGCCCGGCCTCGCCGTCGTCGCCGTCGATGGTGGCCGAGGCCGAGGCCCAGGCGTCGATCGCGGCCAGCGCGGCGGGGGCGTCCAGGTCGTCACGCAGGGCACGCCGCACCTCCGCCACCGTGGCGTCCGCACCCAGGGCCGAGGAGAGCCCGACGGCCTCCCGCCAGCGCCCCAGCCGCTCCTCCGCCTCGGCCAGCAGCTCCGGGGTCCAGCTCCACTCGCTGCGGTAGTGCTGGGACAGCAGCACCAGCCGGACCGCCATCGGGTCCACGCCCTGCTCGCGCAGCCGGGAGACCAGCACCAGGTTGCCCTGGGACTTCGACATCTTGGCCCCGTCCAGGCCGACCATGCCGCTGTGCACGTAGTGCTGGGCGAAGGGGGCGCCGAAGGCGACCTCGCCCCCGGCCGCGCACATCTCGTGGTGGGGGAAGACCAGGTCCGAGCCGCCGCCCTGGACGTCGAAGGAGGTGCCCAGGAAGTGGGTGGCGATCGCGGTGCACTCGATGTGCCAGCCCGGACGGCCCTCTCCCAACGGGCTCGGCCACGACGGCTCGCCGGGACGGGCCATCCGCCAGACCAGGCAGTCCAGCGGGTCCTTCTTGCCCGGACGCCCCGGGTCGCCGCCGCGCTCGCCGAAGACGGTGGCCATGGTGGCGGCGTCCAGCCCGGAGACCTCGCCGAAGCCCTCGGCCTCGGCCACGGAGAAGTACCAGTCCGGGTGCTCCGGGTCGTCCACCTGGTAGAGCGCACCGGGCATCGTGGCCAGCAGCTCGCTGACCAGCGGGATGGACTCCACGGCCCCGACGTAGTTGCGCGGCGGGAGGACGTTGAGCGCCTCCATGTCCTCGCGGAAGAGCTGGGTCTGCTCCAGCGCCAGCTGGGCCCAGTCGACCCCCGTCTGCGCGGCGCGCTCCAGCAGCGGGTCGTCGACGTCGGTCACGTTCTGCACGTAGTGGACGTCCAGACCGCGGTCCAGCCAGGCCCGGTGCAGCAGGTCGAAGGCCACGTAGGTGTTGGCGTGGCCCATGTGGGTGGCGTCGTAGGGGGTGATGCCGCAGACGTAGAGCCGCGCCGTGGCCGGGGAGTCCCCGGCGGGTGCGGGGTCCGGACCCACCGCCGCGCGCACACCGCTGGCGGTGTCGTGCAGGAGGACCGGGTCAGCCGGTCCGGCGGGCAGGGTCGGGACGCTCGAGGCGCTCCATGCGTGCATGGCTGCGACCCTATCCAGTGCCACCGACAGCACCCGACCACGCTCACGTCGGAGCGGCCGGCTCGAGCCTCAGAAGGGCGGCCAGGGCACCGCGGGGCGGTCCACGTCGACGTCGGGCATCCGGCCCCGGCGCAGCAGTCGACGGGTCCGCCCGCGCAGGGCCGCGACCTCGTCGGTGCTGACCAGGCCGGTGACGGCCTCGAGGCCCTCGTCCAGCACCCGCTCCAGCAGCGCGCGCTCGTCCTCGTCCAGCTCGGCGTCGGCCCAGCCCCACAGCAGCGTCCGCAGCTTGGGGGCGGGGTGGAAGGTCAGGCCGTGGTCGACCCCGAAGATGCGGCCCCGGTGGCCGATGATGTGACCGCCCTTGCGGTCGGCGTTGTTGGCCACCACGTCGAAGAGGGCCAGCCGGCGCAGGCGGACGTCGTCGGCGTGCACCACGACGACCTCCTCCCCGGTGGCGTCCAGGCCCTCGAGGACCGCGAACCAGCCGGGCTGCTCGGCCTCGGCGGCCGGGACCAGGTCGACCACGTCGTCGCCGGGGTCCTCACCGGGCACCCAGGCCTGCAGGGACCCCAGCCCCAGGGGTCCCTCCACCAGCTCGGTGCAGGGCACCACGTCGAAGCCGCAGGTCCGGGAGAGCACGTGGGCCGCGACCTCGCGCAGCCCCAGCGTGCCGTCGGGGAAGTCCCACAGCGGACGCTCCCCCGAGAGCGGCTTGTAGACCGCCAGCAGCTCGTCCTCGCCGCGGACCAGCCGGGCCAGGAAGGTGCCGTTGGAGGCGGTGGGCAGCCGTCCGAGCAGCTCGAGCTCACCGGCGGTCAGGTCGACGTCGAGCGGGTCCACCGACCCGGGGACCTGGGGCACGCCGCTCAGAACAGCGGCCGACGGTAGCCGTTGGCGCGCGGGCAGATGTGGCCCTCGGGGTCCATCGGCTGCAGGCAGAACGGGCAGCCGGGACGTCCGGCGGAGACGACGGCCTGGGCCCGGGCCACGAAGTCGCGGGCGGTGGCCGGGGTGATGCGCACCACGAAGACCTCCTCGGCCCGCTCCTCCTCCACCGCCTGGACCATCTCGGCCTCGATCTCGGGGTCGACCTCGCTCAGCTCCAGCCCGGACGCCTCGCCGTCGGTGCTGGAGAACATCTCGATGACGATCCGGTCGTCCTCGGAGTCCCACGCGATGGTCATGGTGCCGACCCGGAACTCCTCGGTGATCGGGGCGTCCAGCGGCTGGGTGTCGTCGGCCACCGGTCGGGCCGGGGGCACCGGCACCCGCCCGTCGGTGCGGCGGACCACCTCCTCCAGGACCCGCTCCAGGTGCTCGGCCAGCACCGAGACCTGCTGCTTCTCGCAGGCCACGCTGGTGATCCGGTTGCCCTGGCGCGCCTGCAGGAAGAAGGTCCGCTCCCCGGGGTTCCCCACGGTGCCGGCGACGAACCGGTCCGGGGCCTCGTAGCGGTGAACGACGATCGCCATGCCCCTCACCCTACGTGGGTCCCCGAGGGGTCGGGCACGGCTCCCGTCCCGAGCGCCCGTGGTCGGGGATGAAAGTTGAACGTTGTATGGTTGACCCGTCAATCGATAGCGGAGGGATCCACCATGAGCACCACCAAGATCAGCATCATCTACTACTCCCAGACCGGCACCACCGAGACGATGGCCCAGCACCTGGCCGCCACCGCCGAGGCGCAGGGCGCCGAGGTCCGCGTGCGCGCGGTCTCCCGCGACGACGACGGCAGCACCGGGGGCGTCCCCCAGCCCACCGCCGACGACGTGGTCTGGGCCGACGTGGTGCTCTTCGGCACCCCCACCCGCTTCGGGAACGTGGCCGGCCGGCTCAAGGTCTTCATCGACTCCCTGGGCGGCCCGTGGTCGCAGGGCCAGCTGGCCGACAAGGTCTACGCCGGCTTCACCTCCACCCAGACCCTGCACGGCGGCCAGGAGTCGACCCTGCTGAACCTGTACACCACCTTCCACCACTTCGGCGGGCTGATCGTCTCCCCCGGCTACACCGCCGGGTCGAAGTTCGTCGACGGCAACCCCTACGGCGTCAGCCACGTGACCGGCGCGAACAACGACGCCCCGGTGGACGAGGTGACCCGCACCGCGCTGGACCACCTGGTCACCCGCACGATCGAGGTCAGCCGCCGCCTCAACGGCTGAGCACCGCCGGGACCGTCCGCGACGGCTGAGCCCCCGCCCCCTGCCCGCGCCACGCGCCGGGTGGGGGGCGCTGCTCGTCCCGCCCGGTCACCCCGCCCGGTCCACCTCGCCCGGTCCGCCTCGCCACGACTCACTCGGCGCTGCCCATCCCGCCGCCGACCGCGGCGTCCCCGCTGGGGGTGCGACGCCGCCCCTTCACCGGCTTCGGGGCGGCGAGGTGGGCCAGGTCACCGGCGGTGGTGTTCATCGAGACCACGAACGGGCGTCCTGCGGTGAACCGGATCACCGACACCGAGGCGGGGTCGACCACGATCCGCTGGAAGGCGTCCAGGTGCATGCCCAGGGCGTCGGCCAGCACGGCCTTGATGACGTCGCCGTGGGAGACCGCCACCCAGGCCACGTGGTCCCCGGCCGAGGCGGCCAGGGCGTGGTCGCGCTCGCGGACCGCCGCCACCGCCCGGGCCGACATCTCCGTCATGGCCTCACCGCCGGGGAAGCGCACCGCCGAGGGGGTCTGCTGCACCGTGGACCACAGCTTCTCCTTGGCCAGGTCCTTGAGGCTCCGCCCGGTCCACTCCCCGTAGCCGCACTCGGTCAGCCGGTTCTCCGTCAGCACCTCCACCGCGTCGGTGCGGTGCTGCACCAGCAGCTGGGTGGTGTGCCGGCAGCGGCGCAGCGGCGAGGTCACCACCTGGGTCAGCGGCAGGCCGGCCAGCCGCTCGGCGGCGGCACGGGCCTGGGTGATCCCGGTCTCGTCCAGGTCGACGCCCGGGGTGCGCCCGGCCAGCACCCCCGTCCGGTTCGCGGTGGTGCGGCCGTGGCGGACCAGGAGCAGGGTCGTCATGGCAGCGAGACTAGCCGCGACCCCGTCACGGGTCGGTCGCCCGCGGCGGCTCGGGCCTGGCGCCGCCGTGGCGGTCGGCGAAACACCACCGTCATCTTCGTGCGGACAATGGGGGGCACGGCGACGAGGAGGTACCGGTGGACGCAGTGCGCGGAGCGGTCCTGGTGCGGGCGGCCGAGCCCGGTGACGCCGTCGCCGTCGCGGAGGTGCAGACGCTCGGCTGGCAGCAGGGCTACGCCGGCCTGCTCCCCCAGGACTACCTCGACGGGCTCTCCCTGGCCGCGGCGGAGGAGCGCTGGCGCACCCAGCTGGTCCGTGCGGACCGCACCACCGACGAGCTGGTGGCCGTGGTCGACGGCCGGGTCTGCGGGATCGCGGTGGTCGGCCCGTCGGCCGACCCCGACGCCCCGGACGACCGGTCCCGCGGTGAGCTCTTCGCCCTCTACGTCCGCGCCGAGCACTGGGGCCGGGGGCTGGGGCACGCCCTGCACCAGCAGGCCCTGCACCGACTCCGGGACCGCGGCTTCACCCGCGCGACGCTGTGGGTGCTGCGCGGCAACGAGCGGGCCTGCGCCTTCTACCGGCGCCACGGCTGGGTCGGGGACCGGCTGGTCAAGACCGACGACCGCGGGCCGGTGGTGCTGCAGGAGCTCCGGATGGCCCAGGACCTCAGCCCGGCCCGGCGGCCCTGAGCCGGTCGGCCAGGACGTCCAGGGCAGCGACCAGCCGCTCCACCACCTGCTCGACCTCGGCGGCGCTGATCACCAGCGGCGGACCCAGCAGGACGGCGTCCCCGCGGCTGCCGTCGGCGCACCCGGCGGCCGGGTAGAGCAGCAGACCCAGCTCCTTGGCCGCGGCCAGCAGCTGCTCGGTGACCCGTCGGCTGCGCGGGAAGGGGGTCCTGCTCCCCCGGTCCTCGACCAGCTCGACACCGACCAGCAGACCGGCGCCGCGGACGTCCCCGACCCACGGGTGGTCACCCAGCCGCTCGCGCAGCAGGCCGGCCAGCTGGGCGCCGCGCTCCTCGGCGGCGCCGACCAGCCCGTGGTCGCGGAGCCGGCGCAGCACGGCGAGCCCGGTGGCTGCGCCGACGGCGTGGTGGGAGTAGGTGAACCCGTGCACCAGACCGCCGTCGCCGATGGTCTCGTGCACCTCCCCGCTGGCCACCGCCAGCCCCAGCGGCCAGTAGCCGGAGGCGGCACCCTTGCCCGCGGTGAGGAGGTCCGGGCGCATCCCGAAGTGCTCGCTGGCGAACCACCGGCCGGTCCGCCCGAACCCGGTCATCACCTCGTCGGCCACCACCAGCACCCCGTGCCGGCGGCAGACCTCCACCACCGCCGGCCAGTAGTCCTCCGGCGGGACGCAGGCGGCCAGACCGGCCCCGGCGACCGGCTCGGCCACGAAGGCCGCCACCCGCTCCGGGCCGGCGTCGGCGATCGTCTGCTCGAGCCGCTCGGCGTGGCGCAGTCCGCAGCCGTGGGGGTGGGTGTCGAACCCGCAGCGGTACTCCTGGGGCGTGCTGGTGTGCACGGCCGGTCCCAGCCAGGGCAGGTAGGGGGCGCGGAGGGCCGCCCGCCCGGAGACGTCCAGCGCACCCCGGCTGTTGCCGTGGTAGCTGTGCTCGCGCCCGACCACCACCCAGCGGTCCTCGCCGCGGGCGAGGTGGTAGGCGCGGGCCATCTTGAGCGCGGTCTCCACCGCCTCGCTGCCCCCGGAGACCGGGTAGACCGCCGGGTCGTCCAGGGGCAGCAGCGGGGCGAGCTCGGCGGCGTACTCCTCCAGCACGTCGGAGCCGAAGGCGGTGCCGTGCACGTAGGCCACCCGGCGGGCCTGCGCGGCGGCGGCCTCGACGACCTCCTCCACCCCGTGGCCGACGCCCACCACGACCGCACCGCCGCTGGCGTCGAGGTAGCGGCGCCCGTCGGTGTCCACCACCTCCACCCCGCGGGCCCAGGCCACCCGCGGCAGCCCGGGCGCGCGGGCGAAGACCGCCACGGCCTCAGGCCACCGTGGCGAGGGCCTCGCCCAGGATCCGCAGGGCGGTCTCCACCTCGTCGGCGGTGACGACCAGCGGCGGTGACATCCGGACCACGTCCTCCCCCGCCTCCAGCACCAGCAGGCCGCGCTCGAAGCAGGCGTGCTGCAGGGCCTCGGCCCGGGCGCCGCTGGAGAGCTGGACGCCGATCATCAGACCCACGCCGCGGACGTCCACGAGCAGGTCGGGGTGGCGCTGCCGGAGCTCCCGCAGCCCGGCCAGCACCTGGTCGCCACGCTCGGTGGCCGCGGCCAGCAGCCCCTCCTCCTCGATCACCGCGCAGGTGGCCAGGGCCGCCGCGCAGGGGATCGGGCTGCCGCCGTAGGTGGAGCCGTGGGTGCCCGCACCCCAGGCCTCCATCAGCTCCGCCCGGGCCATGAAGGCCCCCAGCGGGAGCCCGGAGGCCAGCCCCTTGGCGCTGATCAGGACGTCGGGCTGGACGCCGGTGTGCTCGATGGCCCACATCCGCCCGGTCCGGCCCATCCCGCACTGCACCTCGTCGGCCACCAGCAGGATGCCGTGCTCGTCGCACAGGTCGCGGAGCCGCTGCATCCAGCCCGCCGCCGGGACGATGTAGCCACCCTCTCCCTGGATCGGCTCGACGAAGACCGCCGCCACCTCGCGGGGGTCGACGTCGTGGCGGAACATCCGCTCCAGCGCCTCGAAGGTCGCCTCGTCCGGCTCACCGGCGGCCACCCTGGCCGGGTCGGCGTAGGGGACGTGGTGGACGTCGGGTACCAGCGGGCCGAAGCCGGCGTGGTACTTGGCCTTGGAGGAGGTCAGGCTGAGGGCGCCGTAGGTGCGGCCGTGGAAGGCACCGTAGAAGCTGACCACGTGGCTGCGACCGGTCGCCTTCCGGACCAGCTTGAGCGCCCCCTCGACGGCCTCCGCGCCGGAGTTGGTGAGGAAGACCCGGACCGGGCCCTCGATCGGGGCCAGGTCGGCCAGCACCCGGGCGGTCTCTGAGTAGATGGGCAGGAAGAAGTCGCTGGCGGAGTAGTGCAGCAGCTCCCCGGCCTGACGCTGCACGGCGTCACGGACCCGGGGGTGGGCGTGGCCGGTGGAGTTGACCGCGATGCCGGCGTTGAAGTCCAGGAAGAGGTTGCCGTCGACGTCCTCGAGCACGCTGCCGTGGCCGCGCCGGGGGGCGAAGGGGTAGGCGCGGGGCAGCGACGGGCTGGTGACCGCCTGGTCGCGGGCCACCACCTCGCGGGTGCGCGGGCCGGGCAGGGACGTCCGCAGGTCCGGCACCGGGCGACCGTCGAGCCAGTCCGGGGTGGGCGCGGCGAGCGGGGTGGTGGTCAGGGTCATCGGGGCGCCTTCCGTGCTCTCGGTCGTCGTGGTGGTCGTGGCGGTGTCGGTGGTCGTGGCGGTGTCGGTGGTCGTGGCGGTGTCGGTGGTCGTGGAGGTGGTCACCGCTGGACCACCGTCTGGGACTGCTCGCGCATGAACAGGCCGAGGTAGTAGCGCCCGCCGCCGGCCTTGCCCGAGGAGCCGGAGCCCTTCCAGCCGCCGAAGGGCTGGATACCGGGCCAGGCGCCGGTGGTGGCCCCGGCCGGCCGGTTGACGTAGACGACGCCGGCCTCGATCCGACGGAGGAACTCCTCCACCTCGTCGTCGTCGCCGGAGAAGAACCCGGCGGTCAGCCCGAAGACCGTGTCGTTGGCCAGCCCGATCGCCTCGTCCAGGGAGGACACCGGCACCACGGCCACGAAGGGCAGGAAGAGCTCGGTGCCGAGCAGCGGGTCGTCGGCGGGCAGCCCGGTGACCACGGTGGGGGCGACGTAGTGACCGGGCAGGGCGTCGCCGGTCAGCACGTCCCCGCCGGCCACCACCGCACCGCGCCGCCGGGCCTGGGCGACGGCGTCGCGGAAGCGCTCCACGGCGGCGGCGTCGATCACCGGGCCGAGGTAGGTGGTCCGCTCCAGCGGGTCCCCCACCGCGACGGCGCCGGCGCGCTCGACCAGCCGGGTGACGAAGTCGTCGTGCACGCGGGCGTCGACGTAGACCCGGGAGCAGGCCGAGCACTTCTGCCCGGAGAAGCCGAAGGCCGAGCGGGAGACGCCGTCGGCGGCGGCGTCGAGGTCGGCCGAGGCGGTGACGACGGTGGGGTTCTTGCCACCCATCTCCGCGATCACCGGGCGCGGCCAGGAGGAGCCGCCGGCGCGCAGCACCTGCATGCCGGCCTCGTAGGAGCCGGTGAAGGTGAGACCGGCGACGTCGGGCGAGGCGACCAGGGCACGTCCGGCCTCGTCACCGCCGGGGACCAGCTGGAGGACGCCCTCGGGGAGTCCCGCCCCGGTGAGGACCTGGTGCAGCCGCCAGGCGGTGGCGCTGCCCTGCAGGCTCGGCTTCACCACCACGGTGTTGCCGGCCACCAGTGCGGCGGCGGTGGGCCCGGCGGCGAGGGCGGCGGGGAAGTTGAAGGGGCTGATCACGCCCCAGACGCCGTGCGGCTTGAGCACGCTGCGGGTCTGCTCGCGCTCGGACAGGGTGTCCATGGCGACCTCGTAGCCCTGGTTCTCCGCCATCACGTCGCTGTAGTAGCGGAAGAAGACCGCCGACTCCTCGACGTCACCCAGGGCCTCCAGGCGGTTCTTGCCGACCTCGACGGTCATCAGGGCGGCCAGCTCGTCGGAGGCCTCGCTGATCGCGTCGGCGCACCGGCGGAGGACCTCCAGCCGCTCCTGCCACGGGGTGGCGGCCCAGGCCGGGAACGCCGCCTTCGCCGCGGCCACCGCGCGGTCGACCGCCGCGGGCGAGGCGGGACGGACCCGGCACACCACCACGGAGGGGTCGGCCGGGCTGCGGACCTCGACGGCCTCGCCGGCCTCGTCGTCACCGGGCGCGGCGACGTCGAAGCCGAGCTGCTCCCGGACCCGGGCCGCGCCGGTCTCGTAGGCGGTGTGCAGCTCCTCGTTGTCGGCGCTCAGCGTCGCGTACGTGACGCGGAAGCTCGTGGTCACCGGTGACTCCTCCCCTACCTCGACGGTTGGATGATCCACTGTCGAGATGCGCTGTGACGAGGAAAGTTCTCGTCAGATCCATTCTGCGCCGCACTCTATCGCGACCGGACGTCCTGCGGGAGGTTCGCGCGCAGCGTGCGGCTGGTCATCGCGACCGCCGTGGCGGCTGGGGAGGCGCCACCCCACGGGGCGAGTGGGCACACCTGTCGGAGCGAGTGGCCGCGAGTGGTCGCCTCCCCCGTCGGCGTGACGGCACCTCGCGGCGACTGGCCACGGGAGTCCCGGCGACGTGGCGGCCACGTCGTCGCGGGCGCCCGGTCGTTGGCATCGCCCGGTCCGCCACGTCGGAGCGAGTGGCCACGAGTGGTCGCCTCCCCCGTCGGCGTGACGGCATGTCGCGGCGACTGGCCACGAGAGTCCCCGGCCATCTGTCCACCTGTCGTCACGTGACGACCGGGCACGCCCTGAGCCGGCCGGGGACGTCGGATCCAGGGAAGGCCCGCCACATCGGGGGCGACTGGCCATGAGTGGTCGCCTTCCTGGACGCAATCGCAGCACCATGCGGCGACTCGCCGCACCGTGTCGCGACGGCAGCCTCGCGAGGTCGTGGGCGAGGACCCATCCCCCTGAAGCGAGTAGCCACGGTCGGTCGATGTGACGGACGCCGTCACAGCATCCTGCGGCGACTCGCCACGACGAGTCCCGACGGGGAATCTCGCGAGGTCGTGGGCGGCGTCCCATCCCTCCGAGCGAGTGGCCGCGAGTGGTCGCCTACCCCGTCGGTGTGACGGCATGTCGCGGCGACTGGCCACGAGAGTCCCCGGTGGGTACCTCGTCGTCAGGGGAGCTGGCCGCGAGGCGCTCCCAGCGGCCTGGCGGCACGTGGTGGCGTGGGTATCTGGGGGCGCCGAGCCGGGGCGTCGCACTCGCCAGCCCAGCACGTCGGGGCGAGTGGCCATGAGTGGTCGTCTGCTCCGCCGGTGTCACGACACCTTGCGGCGACTCGCCGGACTGAGTCCAGGCGACGGGCGGCGCGCGTCGGCGAGAGGAGGTCGCAGACGGGTGGGTCAGCCGGCGGAGTAGCGGCCGCGGGTGTGGACGAGGGTGGAGCGGTCGGCGTCGAGCTCGACGGTCTCGACCACGGCGCGGACCAGCAGGGACCAGCCGACGTGGACCTCCGGACCATCGAGGACCCTCACGCCCAGCCAGCCCTGGGCGCCGAGCAGTCGCGGGCCGTGCGGGCCCTGCTCCCAGTCGCCGGTGCGGAACGGGCCGCCGGGTGAGGGGGCGACCCGGGCGAAGGCGTCGGCCACCGCGCGCTGGCCGGCGTCCAGCACGTTGACCACCAGCGCCGTCCCGGGGTCGAGCTCGGCGGCCAGGTCGCTGTCGGGGTCGAGCAGACCCAGCACCTCACCGGGTTCACCGTCGGCGACCAGCACCGAGCTGAGGGTCCAGCCCTCCCGGGCGGCCCCGGCGCCCGTGGTCCAGACGGTGACCGCCTGGGGCAGCCGTCCCCGCAGCCGCCGCAGCGGGCTCCGCTCGGAGTCCGGCGTGGCGAAGGGGTGCTCGGAGTGGATGGTCACCCGGCCAGTGTGCCCGTCCAGCAGCACGGGCAACGGTTCGCTCCGCGGAGGTCCACGTGGCCCGCCGGACCGGCCTCCCGCGTCAGGTCCTGGTCGGCCGCGGTGTGCGTTCGCGCTGCAGGGAGCGGCCGGGTCGGGTCTCGTCCACGACCGAGAGCCGACAGCGACCTGGCCGTCGGGTTCGACCACGGGCGTCAGTGCTGCACCGACATCGGTGCGAGATCGACGCCGGCGACGGCCGCGGGCCACCCCGCACCGTGGCGGTCGTCCACCCCGGCTCGGTGGCGGGGTCGACCCGGCTCCGCGCGAGCGGCTCAGCACCACCTCGACCACCAGGGCACCCTCGACGCCAACCACCAGTCCCTCAGCGGCGCGGGCGCCAGCACGTGTCCCCGTCGCGGCGCCCTGGGTCGCCGCCACCCACGACCCCGGGCCGACTCGCGCTCCACGCACCACGACCGCGGTCGCTCGGCGTGGGCCCGCCGTGGCCCTACTGTGGTCCGCGGCCCGAGCCCCGGGCGGTCACGGACACGGAGGACACGAATGAGCTGGTGGGACGCCCTGATCCTGGGGATCGTGCAGGGGTTGACGGAGTTCCTGCCGATCTCCTCCAGCGCCCACCAGTCAATCGTCGGCCAGCTGCTGATCGGCGAGGACCCGGGGTCGGCCTTCACCGCCATCACCCAGCTGGGCACCGAGGCCGCGGTCCTGGTCTACTTCGCCCGCGACATCGGCCGCATCATCAGCCGCTGGGTGGGGTCCCTGCGCGGCACGGTCCCCCGGAACGACCCCGACGCCCGGATGGGCTGGCTGGTCATCATCGGCACCATCCCGATCGTGGTGCTGGGGCTGCTGTTCCAGGACGCCATCGACCACGCCCTGCGCAACCTGTGGGTGACGGTGGCCATGCTGGCCGGGTTCGGCGTGGTGATCGGGGTCGCCGACCGGCTGGCCCGCAACATCAAGCCGCTGGAGCAGCTCAGCTGGCGCGACGGCGTGCTGATGGGGTTCGCCCAGTGCCTGGCCCTGATCCCCGGCGTGTCGAGGTCCGGGGCCACCATCGCCGCCGGGCTGGCCCTGGGCTACAAGCGGGAGGCGGCGGCCCGCTACTCCTTCCTGCTGGCCGTGCCGGCGGTGGTCGGTTCGGGGCTGTACAAGCTGACCGACGTCGCCGCCGACCCCGCTCCGGTGGCGTGGGGGCCGATCGCGCTGGCCACGGTGATCTCGTTCGTCGTCGGCTACGCGGTGATCTCCTGGCTGCTGCGCTACATCAGCACCCACACGTTCACGCCGTTCGTGATCTACCGGCTCGTGCTGGCGGCCGTGGTGGCCGTGCTGCTCCTGACCGGCGCCCTGGACCCCCTCCCCACCGGCTGATCGCTGGCACCTCGCCCGCCTCCGGACGCCCCCGGACGCGACCGCTCCCGAGCAGAGCCCGGCTCGCGCCGTACCGTCGCGTCCCCCGGGGCCCGGGCTGGCCAGCGACGTCCGGGGCCAGCTGGTCCCCGCTCGACTGGTGCAGGGGTCAGAGCTCAGAGGGCGGCGTGGGCCTCGGCCAGCACGGTGAGGGCGTCGCAGCGCGCGTCGAGGTCGCGGGCGAAGGGGGTGACGGTGGCGGTGGTCACCCCGGAGTCGCGGAGGGCGGCCAGCCGGTCGGTGAGCCGGGCCCGGTCCCCCAGCAGCGAGGTGGCGTCGACGAACTCCGCCGGCACCGCCGCCGCGGCCTCGCGGTGGCGCCGGTCCAGGTACAGGTCCTGCACCAGGGCGGCCTCCTCGCCGTAGCCCATCCGCACCGCCAGCTGGTTGTAGAAGTTCTGCTCCCGGCTGCCCATCCCGCCGAGGTAGAGGGCGGCGTAGCCCCGCACCGGGTCCACGCAGGAGGCCACGTCGTCCCCCACCACCAGCGGGAAGGTGGGCACCACGTCGAAGCCGTCCATGCCGAGCCCCACCGACTCCCGTCCGGCCGCGATCTCGGCCAGCTGCTCCGCGGCGTGCTCGGCGGTGTAGAAGACCGCCAGCCAGCCGTCGGCCCGCTCCCCGGCCAGCCGCAGGTTCTTCGGCCCGACCGCGGCCAGGTACACCGGCACGTGCTCGCTGACCGGGCGCATCATCAGCCTCAGCGCCTTGCCCGGCCCGTCGGGCAGCGGCAGCTGGTGGTGACGTCCCTCGTAGCGGACGGTCCCACCGGCGAGCGCCGTGGTGACGACGTCGAGGTACTCCCGGGTCCGCTCCAGCGGGCGGGCGAAGCGCACCCCGTGCCAGCCCTCGGAGACCTGCGGACCGGAGACCCCCAGACCGAGCCGGAACCGGCCACCGCTGAGGACGTCCAGGCTGGCGGCGGTCATCGCGGTCATCGCCGGCGTCCGCCCGGGGATCTGCATCACCGCCGCACCGAGGTCGATCCGGGTGGTCTGACCGGCCAGCCAGGCCAGCACGGTCGGGGAGTCCGACCCGTAGGCCTCCGCCGCCCAGACCACGTCGAAGCCCAGCTCCTCGGCGTGCCGGGTCAGCCGCAGCTGTCCCGCCGGGTCGTCGGCGGCCACCATGTACCCGAGGTTCAGTCCGAGACGCATGGCGCCAACCTAGCCATCTCGCGCGGCCGGCCCCCTTCCACGCCGACGCTAGGGTCGGACCCCATGCGGCGACGACAGGTGGGCACGAGCGGGCTGGAGGTCTCACGGATGGGTCTGGGCACCCTCACCTGGGGCCGGGACGTCTCCCCCGAGACCGCCACCGAGCTGATGACCGCCTTCCTCGACGCCGGCGGCACCATGGTCGACACCGCGGCCGCCTACGGCTCGGGCGCGGTGGAGTCCATGATCGGCTCGATGCTGGACCGGGTGGTGGCCCGCGACGACCTGGTGATCGCCACCAAGGCCGGGTTCGGGGTGCGTGACGGCGAGCGGGTGGTCGACACCTCCCGCCGGGCCATGCTGCGGGACCTGGACGCCTCGCTGCGTCGGCTGGGGACCGACCACATCGACCTGTGGCAGGTGCACGCCTGGGGTCACGCCCCGCTGGAGGAGACGCTCGCGGCGTGCGACCAGGCGGTCAGCTCCGGCCGGGTCGGCTACGTCGGCATCTCCAACTACGTGGGCTGGCAGACCGCCCAGGCCGCCACCTGGCAGCTGGCCGTGCCGGGCCGGGCCAAGGTGGTGAGCACCCAGGTGGAGTACTCGCTGCTGGCGCGCCGGGCCGAGATCGAGGTGCTGCCGGCGGTCCGCGCCTTCGGGATGGGCTGCTTCCCCTGGTCACCGCTGGGCCGCGGCGTGCTCACCGGCAAGTACCGGACCGGGACCCCGCGGGACTCCCGGGGCGCCTCGGACCACTTCGCCTGGTTCGTCGAGCCCTACCTCGAGCCGCGCTCGCGGGCCGTGGTGGAGGCCGTGGCCAAGGCCGCCGACGGCCTGGACCTGACCCCGCTGCAGGTGGCGCTGGCCTGGGTGCGCGACGCCCCCTCGGTCACCGCCCCGCTGCTGGGCGCGCGCACGGTCAGCCAGCTCCGGGCCTGCCTGTCGGTGGAGGACGTCGAGCTGCCGTCGGAGATCGTCCGGGCCCTGGACGACGTCAGCGGCGGGGCCCTGCCGGCCCGCGACGTCTGACCACGCCCTACCGGCCCACCACACCCGACGGCACCCCTGCCCCGACGCCGGTGGCTCAGTCGAGGTCGGCGGCCAAGGGCCAGCCGTCGTCGCGACGTCGCACCCGGATGATCTTGCGACGCATCCACGCCTCCCGGGTGCCGTCGCGGTAGCGCCGCAGCCGGCTGAGCTCCCACCCGCCGTACTCGGCCTGGTCGGTCAGCAGCCGCCGGACCGCGGTGCGGGACAGGTCGCGGTCGAGCCGGACCCGGCGGACCTCGTACTCCACTGCCTGCACGGACATGGCGTGCAGGTTACCCCGGCACCCCACGCGCACGGTGGCCGTCCCGTCGCGACCGGGGCGCCGCCGCTCAGATCCCGACGCCGGCCGACGTGGTGCCGTCGGGGGCGAGGGCGGCGAAGGTGGTGCGAAGACCGCCGGCGTCGGCGCTCCACTGGCGGGCCAGCACCGCCTGGTGCCGCCCGTCGGCCAGGTCCAGCACGGCCCGGGAGCGACCAGCCGGACGCCACCGGCCCTGCAGCCCGCCGCTGACCCGGCCGTCGCGGTGCAGCTCGACCTCGACCGGGGTGGCCACCTCGGGGGTGATGGGCTTGCGGTGGTGGACCACCTGGTAGCGCCCGGGTACGTCGCTGCCGCGCACCGGGCGGGGGTCACTGCGGCCGTCGTAGGGCAGCGGGAGGACCAGCGGCCACCCGTCGGCGGTGATCGCCATCGGGTGGGTGCGCAGCTCGTGCCGCTCCCCCTGTCCCGGGAAGCGGGTGTGGAAGACCAGGAAGGGCTCGCCGGTGTTGGGGTCGAGCTCGGCGGAGACCCCACCCGGGGAGACGTAGCCGTGCCCGGGACCACCGGTCGGGGTGCGGAACTGGTGGTTGCCCAGCAGCTTGACCCCGTGCGGGGCGATCGAGACGTCGTCGAACAGCGGCAGGTCCGGGTCGGCGGCGACGGTGGACATGTCGGTGCCCTCTGCGTCGAGCCAGGGCCCGCTCAGCCGGCGGGCGCGGGCGACCCGCACGTTGTAGCCACCGTCGGCGTCCAGGCCGCCGAAGGTGACGAAGAGGTAGTACCAGCCGGTGCCCGGGTGGTGCAGCACCGCCGGGCCCTCGATCCGGGCGTGGTTGCCGCCCATCAGGTGCTGGCCGTAGCCCTGCCCCGGACGGGGACGCCCGCTGGCGGGGTCCAGCTCGAGCAGGAAGATGCCGCCGGAGAACGAGCCGTAGACCATCCAGGGCACGCCCTCGGCGTCGGTGACCAGGTCGGCGTCGATGACGTTGGGGTGCACCCGGGCGTCGTAGGGGGTGCCGTCCTCACTGGTCGGGTCCTCCTCGCCCTGCCCCATCCCCGAGCGCAGCAGCAGACCGGCGTCGCGGTAGGGCCCGGTGACGGAGTCGGCCAGGGCCAGACCCAGCGCCGAGCGGGGCGAGGTGCCCTCGCACGCGCAGTAGTAGCAGGCCCACCGGCCGTCGGCGAGCCGGGTGACCCCCGGCGCCCACAGCGTCTCGGCCCGGGCCCACTCCAGCGCCTCGGCGAGCTCGGCGGGCCCGTCCTCGAACAGCGGGCTGGCGGCCAGACCGTCACCGGCCAGCTGCTCCCAGACCAGCAGGTCGTCGGTGCGGGCGAAGGCCGCGTGGGAGCCGAAGACGTAGGACCACCGCCCGGAGCGGACCAGGTCCGGGTCGTGCACCGAGGCGCTCCGCCAGGTCGGGGGTGGTGGCGTGCGGTCCCGCGCCACCGCCGTGCTGCCGGGGGCGGCGACCGCGGCGACACCTCCGGCGAGCAGGGTGCGACGGGTGATGGACGGGGTCATGGGGGGCTCCTCCCGGAGCAGCGTCGTCGCTGCCTCCCGGGCACCATAAGCAGGTCATTTCATCGATGTAAAGAGGTGCCCGCGGGTCGTCTCCGGCTGCTGGGACCTCCCCCGCGACGTCGGTCGCGTCGTCTCGTGACCGACGGAGAGGGGGCGCGCGAGCTCGGCCGGGCCCGTCACCCGGCTCGGGCGGACGCGGGACCGGGACCCGCGGTCAGGCGACGACGACCACGTCCAGCAGGCGGGGGCCGTGGACGCCCTCGACGCGGTCCAGCTCGATGTCGCTGGTCGCGCTGGGACCGCTGATCCAGGTCAGCGGGCGGGTGGTGTTCAGCCGGGTCAGGGCCTCCCCCACCCCGTGCACCACGTCGTCGACGGCGACGACGCAGACGTGGTGGTCGGGCACCAGGCTGATCGCGCGGCGTCCCTGGTCGGGGCTGGCGTCCAGCACGATGCTGCCGGTCAGCGCGACCGCCACCGCCGAGCCGGTCACCACCGCGTCGGCCTCGTCGAGCTGGGTGACGCCGAGCGCCGGCTCGTCGACCACCCACTCCACCCCGGCGCTGCGCCAGGCCTGGTCCAGACCGGGTGGGACGACCACGCGCCGGGCGCCTCGCTCGGCCAGCAGCGCGGCCACGGTGGCGCCGACCTCGCCGGCCCCGCAGCGGCGCACCCCGGCCTTGTAGTCCAGCAGCCGGTCCACCAGCAGCTCGACCAGGGCCTCGGTGTCGAAGGAGGCAGCCGTCGCCGCCTCCGGAGCACGGTAGGCGCGGTCGATCTCCTCGTAGGGCCAGGGCTCGGGGGCGGCGGCGGCGTGGGCCTGACGGACCCGGGCCAGCACCTCCTCGCGGGCGGTGCCTGCGTCGCGGGTGGTCACTGGTCCTCCTGCCCGCGCCACCAGTCGCGGAAGGTCTGCGTTGGCGGGGCCGGGATGTCGCGGGCGCTGGTCCAGCCGCCGATCACCGGTCCGGGGATCGCGCCGATGGTGCCGCGCCTCGTGCGCAGCAGACGTCCGAGCCGGCCGGCCCGGGCGGCGGCCGCCCAGCGCCTCGGGTGACCCATCACCCACGACATCACCGTCATCACCACCGACTCGACGCTGGGGACGCGGGACCCCCGCCGGTGCTCCTCGACGTGCTCGGCGCGCAGGTGCACCAGCATGCTGGGGATGTCGATCTTGACCGGGCAGGCGTCGTAGCAGGCCCCGCAGAGGGAGGAGGCGAAGGGCAGCGAGGCGTTGTCCTCCACCCCGGTGAGCTGGGGGGAGAGCACGGCGCCGATGGGCCCGGGGTAGACCGACCCGTAGGCGTGCCCGCCGGTGCGCTCGTAGACCGGGCAGACGTTGAGGCAGGCGCTGCAGCGGATGCAGTTGAGGGCGTCGCGGCCGTGCTCGTCGGCCAGGACCCGGGTGCGGCCGTTGTCCAGCAGCACCAGGTGGAACTCCTGGGGCCCGTCGCCGGGGGTGACGCCGGTCCACATCGAGGTGTAGGGGTTCATCCGCTCACCGGTGGAGGAGCGCGGCAGCAGCTGCAGGAAGACCTCGAGGTCCTGGGCCCGCGGCACGATCTTCTCGATGCCCATCACGGTGATCAGGGTCTGCGGCAGGGTCAGGCACATCCGCCCGTTGCCCTCGGACTCCACCACGCTGAGGGTCCCGGTCTCGGCGACGGCGAAGTTGGCCCCGCTGACCGCTACCCGGGCGGAGAGGAACTTGCGACGCAGGTGCCGACGTGCCGCCGCGGCCAGGGCGGCCGGGTCGTCGGTGAGGTCGGGAGGCACGTCGCCCATCTCGCGCAGGAAGATCTCGCGGATCTCGGTGCGGTTGCGGTGGATGGCCGGGACCAGGATGTGGGAGGGCTTGTCGTGCCCCAGCTGGACGATCAGCTCGGCCAGGTCGGTCTCCACCGCGGCGATGCCCTCGGCCTCGAGGTGCTCGTTGAGCCCGATCTCCTGGGTGGCCATCGACTTCACCTTGACCACCTCGTCCGCGCCGGTGGCCCGGACCAGCCGGGTGACGATCTCGTTGGCCTCCTGGGCGTCGCGCGCCCAGTGCACGGTGCCGCCGCGGGCGGTCACCGCCTCCTCCAGCTGGACCAGGTACCGGTCCAGGTGGGCCATGGTGTGCGACTTCAGCTGACGGCCGGCCTCGCGGAGCTCCTCCCAGTGCGGCAGCTCCCCCACCACGGCGGCGCGCTTGCCGCGGATGGTGGTGGTGGCGTGGGCGATGTTGCGACGCAGCTGGGCGTTGCCCAGGGCCGAGCGGGCGGCGTCGGGGAAGGACTCGTCACCGCGCAGGTTGCCGGTGCCCCTCGGCGAGGGCGGCGGCAGCGTCGGCATGCCCAGCAGCACGGTGCTCACGAGGCACCCCCGGCGCGCGGCGGGGCGCTGACCACCGGCGGGTCGGCGGTGACCGAGCCGGCGGTGACGTCGGGCTGGAACGGCGCCTCGGCGGTGGAGGCGAGGATCTGGGCCAGGTGGATGGTGCGGGCCGCGGCCCGGGCACGGGTCATCCCGCCGCCGATGTGCATCAGGCAGGAGGAGTCGCCCGCCGTGCAGAACTCCGCGCCGGTGTCGGCCACGGCGCGCATCTTGTCGGTCAGCATGGCGGTGGAGGTGTCGGCGTTCTTCACCGCGAAGGTGCCGCCGAACCCGCAGCACTGGTCCGCGCCGGGCAGCTCCACCAGGTCGATGGCCTGGACGGCGCGGAGCAGCTGCAGCGGCTTGTCCCCCACCCGCAGCATCCGCAGCGAGTGGCAGGTGGGGTGGTAGGTGACCCGGTGCGGGAAGTGGGCGCCGACGTCGGTCACGCCCAGCACGTCGACCAGCAGCTCAGACAGCTCGTAGGTGTGCTCGGCCGCCCGGCGGGTCTGCTGCTGCAGCCCCCGGCTGCCGAAGCGGTCGGCCACCAGGGCGTGCTGGTGGCGCACCGACCCCACGCAGGAGCCGGACGGGGCCACCACCAGGTCGGCGTCGGCGTAGAGGTCGGCGAAGCGCTGCACCATCGGCAGGGCCTCGCGCTGGTAGCCGGTGTTGACGTGCATCTGCCCGCAGCAGGCCTGGTCGGCGTCGAAGACGACCTCGTGGCCCAGCCGTCGCAGCAGGGTCGTCGTGGCCCGTCCCACGTCGGGGAACATGGCGTCGGCGAGGCAGGTGATGAACAGGGCGATCCGCACCGGCGTCGTCACCTCCTCTGCTCGGGCCCGCACCGCGGGCGTCCTCGGAGCCTAGCCGAGGACGGTCGTTGAAACGACTCAACCCACCCCTGAGGACGTCCTCCACGCACCACCGGGGAGGTCACCGCAGGCTCTGCACCAGCGCCGCCACCTCGTCCAGCTGGGCCGCCGAGCACAGCCCCAGGTGGTAGAGGTGGACGCTCGACGCACCCGCCTCGGCCGCCCGCGCCACCTGCTCGGCCAGCGGCGGTGCGCCCGGCTCGATGTAGGTCAGGTAGGCGCCGACCGGTGCCCCGTCCGAGGCCTCGACCAGGGTGCGCACCTGCGTCTCGATCTTGTCCAGCGACCCCCAGGCCGCCGCGAAGGGCGCCGTGCCGGCCGGCAGCCCCCGCAGCGCGGGCCCCACCGGGGCGAACGGTCCGCTGGCGTGGACGTCGGGGCTGGCGGGCAGGTGCACCTCGACCGACGGCGGGAGCACCTCGGCGACGGCCGCGGCCATCCCCCCGACCGCCCGCTCCTGGCCGGCGGCCAGGAGGTCCGTCCGCTCCGCACCCAGCACCCCGGCCAGGTCCGCGTCCGGATGTCCCGCCGCGCCGCCGGGCTGCATCGCCTCCCGCACCGCCGCGGCCAGGTCGTCGTCGGCGTCGGTCCCTCGGGCCTCGCGGCAGCAGGGGGCGAAGCAGGTCGAGAGCAGGCTCCGCTCCAGCGCGGAGTAGGACATCGTCTTGTCGTGCAGCCCGCCGTGCTCGAAGCCCAGGTGGCCCACGGCCTCCAGCACGTAGCCGTCCAGCTGGTGGCCCGCGGACAGCTCCGAGACCAGCGCGGCGGCCAGCGCCAGGGTGTCGGGGTGGCTGGTGCACAGCGCCCAGGGGTAGGTCTCGCCGAAGGCGTTGACCACGGTGTGGTCGGGGTGGCGGCCGCCGAGCTCGGAGGAGTGGCTGAGCACCGTCCACGCCAGGGCCGGCACGCCGGCTCCCTGCAGCAGGGCCACCGTCTCGCCGAAGGCGTCGGCGGACTCGGTCCAGCCCGCCGGGCGTGGCACCAGGGTGCCGAAGCGGGACGGGTCGACGGGGCGGTAGAAGGCGGCGTGGGATGCCACCTTGGTCCGCTGCCGCGGGTGGGTCGAGGTGGCGGCCCGGACCGCGTGGTAGGCCCCGGCCACCGCGACGGCGTCGAGGCCGAGGCCCAGCACCCGGTCGCGGCGCCAGGGGTCCTCGGTCAGGTCCCAGGGGTAGGTGTAGCCGATGACGCGCATGGGGCCAGCCTCTCACTCCGCGGTGACGGTCCCGGGCCCCAGGTCGGCCCGCGTTAGGCTCGCCACCCGACCCTCAGGAGGAACCCGCGATGAACGACCTGGTCCTGATCACCGGCGCCGCCGGCCGTCTGGGGGGCTTCGCCACCTCGGCCCTGGCCGCCGCGGGCTACCGGCTGCGGCTGCTCGACCTGCGTGAGCCCGAGGTGGTCCCCGAGGGCGCCGAGGTGCTGGTCGGCTCGGTCACCGACGCCGCGCTGATGGCCCGGGCCACCGAGGGTGCCACCGCCCTGCTGCACTACGGCGGGCACCCGCGCGAGCGCACCTGGGAGCAGATCCTCGAGGTCAACATCGACGGCACCCGCACGGTGCTGGAGGCGGCGCGCCACTCCGGGGTGGCCAAGGTCTACCTGGCCTCCAGCAACCACGCCGCCGGCTTCCAGACCCGGGACCGGGCCCCCGAGGGCGGGCTGCCGCCGGACTGCACCGCCCTGGCCGACAGCTACTACGGGGTCTCGAAGGTGACGACGGAGGCGCTCGGCGCGGTGTACCACCACCGCTTCGGCATCGACGTCCTCGCGGTGCGGATCGGCAGCTGCGACGAGCACCCCGCCGACGAGCGGTCGCTGAGCACCTGGTTGTCCCGGGCCGACCACGACGCGATGATCCTGGCCTGGCTGGGCGACCCGACCCCCGCGTACCGGATCGTCTGGGGCATCTCGGACAACCGGCGCGGCTGGTTCGACCTCTCCGGGACGTCCATCCCCGGCTACGAGCCGACCGGGGACTCCGAGCGCGACCTCCCCGACCTGGTCCGCCAGTTCCCCCCGCGGGAGACCCCCTCCACCGACCCCGTCCTGAACCGTCTGGGAGGCTCGTTCACGACGGTAGAGCTCGGGGAGTTCATGCCCTGACGCCCGGAGCGCCGGCCCGCGCCGGCGCCCGCACCACCCGCAGTCGATCCACAGGAGATGCAGACGATGACCACGATCACCGCCACGAACCCCTACACCGGGGCCGCCCTCGAGTCGGTGGCCGAGGAGACGAGCCCCGAGGAGGTGGCGGCCGTCGTCGCCGAGGCCGCGGCCACCGCCTCCTGGCTGTCCGAGCTGCCGCGCAGCGAGCGGGCCGCCCTGCTCGAGGCGATCGCCGACGCCCTGGAGGGGGCTCGGGAGCAGATCGTCGAGACCGCCGACTCCGAGACCGGTCTGGGCGCCACCCGGCTGAACGGCGAGCTCACCCGCACGGTGTTCCAGTTCCGCTTCTTCGCCTCGGTGATCACCGAGGGCAGCTACCTCGAGGTCACCCTCGACCCGGCTGGCGACACCCCGATGGGCCCCCGCCCGGACCTCCGCCGGATGCTCGTCGCCACCGGCGTCGTGGCCGTCTTCGGGGCCAGCAACTTCCCGCTGGCCTTCTCCGTCCCCGGTGGCGACACGGCCAGTGCGCTGGCCGCTGGCTGCCCCGTGGTGGTGAAGGCCCACCCGTCCCACCCCGGCACCAGCGTGCTGTGCTTCCAGCTGATGCGTGACGCCGCCGTCGCCGCCGGCGCCCCGGCCGGGGTGCTCGGCCTGGTGCACGGCCAGGCGGCCGGGGTGGCCCTGGTCAAGGCCCCGGAGGTGACGGCCGTCGGCTTCACCGGCTCCACCGGTGCCGGCAAGGCCCTGATGGAGGCCATCGCCGAGCGCGACGCCCCGATCCCGTTCTACGGCGAGCTGAGCAGCATCAACCCCGTCGTGGTCACCCGCGCCGCCGCCGCCGAGCGCGCCCAGGAGCTCGGCGAGGGCCTCGCCACCTCGGTCACCGGCTCGGCCGGCCAGCTGTGCACCAAGCCCGGCCTGGTGCTGGTGCCCAGCGGCGCCGAGGGCGACGCCGTGGTCACGGCGATGGGTCAGGCGATGGGCCGGACCAGCACCGTCCCGCTGCTGAACGAGCGGATCCGCGACTCCTACCGCAGCCTCACCGAGGAGTACGCCCAGACCCCGGGCGTGGAGCAGGTCGCGCGCGGGGAGGCCGAGGGCGAGGGCTTCGGCGTCGGGGTGGCGCTCTTCCAGGCCCCCGCCGACGAGCTCTCCCCCGACGACATCGCCGAGATCTTCGGCCCAGCCTCGCTGGTGGTGCGCTGGGACTCCCCCGAGCAGCTGGACGGGGTGCTGGGCGCGGTTGAGGACTCCCTGACCGCCACCGTCCAGACCGGGTCCGGCGAGGGCGCGGAGCTGAGCGGCCTGACCCGCACCCTGCAGGCGCACGCCGGCCGGATCCTGTTCAACGCCTACCCCACCGGGGTGGCGGTCAGCTGGGCCCAGAACCACGGGGGCCCCTGGCCGGCCACCAACTCCCAGCACACCTCCGTCGGGGCCACCGCGATCCGTCGCTGGCTGCGTCCGGTGGTCTTCCAGAACGCGCCCGAGGCGGTGCTGCCGCCGGAGCTGCGTGACGACGCCACCGACATCCCGCGTCGCGTCGACGGGCAGCTGGTGCTGCCGCAGGGCTGAGCCACCACCCGGGCCCGACCGCGCCGCCGCGGGGACGCACGACGTCCTCGCGGCGTGGCGTGCGTCGGGGCCGGGACTGACGGGCTCCTGACTGACCGCTCGACCGGTCCGGCACGCACAACCGGTCGCTCAGCGCACGTCTCTCGACCTGTGTCGAGAGCCGTCTGCTGAGGGACCGGTTCTGCTCACGGCGGCTGGGTGCCCGCCGTCGGCCCCACCTGCCTCGGTTCGCGGGCGGCGGGCACAACCGGTCGCTCAGCGAACGTCTCTCGACCGTGAAGCGGAGGCGTCAGCTGAGCGACCGGTTCTGCTCCTGGAGGCGGGCTCGCCCACCCAGCGACCCGGACCTAGACGCCCTTGGTGCTGGACTCCCGCACCACCAGCTCGGGCTGGAAGACGTGGTGGGTGGCCGGCGTCCCGGGAGCGGCGGCCACCCGCTCGAGCAGCAGCTCCACGGCGGTCCGACCGAGCAGCTCCTTGGGCTGGCGGATCGAGCTCAGCGGGACCACGGTGGCGCTGGCGAAGTCGATGTCGTCGTAGCCCACCAGCGCGATCGAGCCGGGCTGGCGGGTGCCGCCCATCAGCGTCAGGGCCTGCAGGCAGCCGACCGCGAGCAGGTCGTTGGCGGCGAAGACGGCGTCGGGGGCGTCCTCGCCCCGCCGCGCCGCCAGCTCCTGCCCGACCGAGCGCCCCTCGAGCACGGTCAGCGAGGGGGTGCGGACCACCTCCAGGGTGGCGCCGGGGACGGCGGCGACCGCCCGGCGCGCCCCCTCGGTGCGCTCGGCCACCTGCCGGATCTCCGCCGGCCCGGCGATCATCGTGATCCGTCGTCTCCCCTGCTCCAGCAGGTGGGCGACGGCCATCTCACCGCCGGCGGTGTCGTCCACCGACACCGAGGCGAAGCGGGGGTCGTCGGTGGGGTTGCCGACCAGCACCACGGGCACACCGCGGCGGTGCAACCGGTCCAGCAGCTCGTCGTCGGTGTGGATCGGTGAGAAGAGCACGCCCTGGACCCGCTGCTCCTCGAAGAGGTCGAGGTAGGCGTTCTCCTTGGCCCGGTCGTGGTCGCTGGTGCCCAGCAGCACGTTGAACCCGGCCGCGGAGGAGGCGTGCTGGGCACCGCGGGCGACGTCGGTGAAGAAGGGGTTCGAGACGTCGAGGACGATGAAGCCGATGCTGCGGCTGGTCCCGGCACGCAGCTGGCGGGCGGCGTCGTTGCGGACGTAGCCGAGGGCGTCGATGGCCTCGTGGACGCGCTCGAGGGTCAGCGGGGAGACCTTGGCCGGGGCGTTCAGCACGTTGGAGACCGTCCCGACCGACACGCCGGCCCGGGCCGCGACCTCACGGATGCTGACCGTGGCCACTGTTCCTCCTGGCTGGGTTGGACGACTCGCGGAGCGTAGCCCACGAAGCTCGGGCCGTCTCTGGCACGCCTCTGCCCGACGCCTCTTGTTGAATCGTTTCACGATCGGTTACCGTGGGCGCAGCCACCGCCGCCGACCCCGGGAGCCACCGATGCCGACCTTCGACCAGATCACCGACGTCCTGAGCCGCCAGGCCATCGAGCTCCCCTCCTGGGCCTTCGGGAACTCCGGCACCCGGTTCAAGGTCTTCGGCACCCCCGGCACCCCGCGCACGGTGCAGGAGAAGATCGCCGACGCGGCCACCGTGCACCGCTTCACCGGGCTGGCCCCCAGCGTGGCCCTGCACATCCCCTGGGACGCCGTGGACGACTACGCCGCGCTGCGCCGCCACGCCGAGGACCTGGGCGTCTCGCTGGGGACGATCAACTCCAACACCTTCCAGGACGACGTCTACAAGTTCGGCAGCCTCACCCACACCGACGCCGCGGTCCGCCAGCAGGCGATCGACCACCACCTGACCTGCGTCGACGTGATGGACGCGACCGGCTCCCAGGACCTCAAGATCTGGCTCGCCGACGGCACCAACTACCCCGGCCAGGGCGACCTGCGCGGACGCCAGGACCGGCTGGCCGAGAGCCTCGCGGCGATCTACGACCGGCTCGGCCCGGAGCAGCGACTGGTGCTGGAGTACAAGTTCTTCGAGCCCGCCTTCTACGCCACCGACGTCCCGGACTGGGGCACCTCCTACGCCCAGGTCAACGCGCTCGGCGACCGGGCGATGGTCTGCCTGGACACCGGCCACCACGCCCCCGGCACCAACATCGAGTTCATCGTGATGCAGCTGCTGCGGCTGGGGAAGCTCGGTTCCTTCGACTTCAACTCCCGCTTCTACGCCGACGACGACCTGATCGTCGGGGCGGCCGACCCCTTCCAGCTCTTCCGCATCCTGGTCGAGGTGGTGCGCGGCGGGGCGCTCGAGCCCGACTCGCCGGTGGCCTTCATGCTCGACCAGTGCCACAACGTCGAGGCCAAGATCCCCGGCCAGATCCGCTCGGTGCTGAACGTGCAGGAGGCCACCGCGAAGGCGCTGCTGGTCGACACCGAGGCGCTCACCGCCGCCCAGGAGGCCGGTGACGTGCTGGGGGCCAACGGCATCGTGATGGACGCCTTCTGGACCGACGTGCGCGCCGACCTCGCCGACTGGCGCGGGTCCCGCGGGCTGGACGGGAACCCGATGGCCGCCTTCGCCGCGTCGGGCTACCAGCAGCAGATCGAGAGCGAGCGCGTCGGCGGCCAGCAGGCCGGCTGGGGCGCCTGAGCCGACGACGACCACCTCCCCACCGACCACGCGACGCAGGAGACCCCGATGACCAACGCCACCGTCCAGAGCCTGATCGAGCGCTCCAACCGCCTCGGCGCGGACCCCCGCAACACCAACTACGCCGGGGGCAACACCTCCGCCCAGGGCACCGAGACCGACCCGGTCACCGGCGCCGACGTCGAGCTGCTCTGGGTCAAGGGCTCCGGCGGCGACCTCGGCACGCTGCAGGAGAAGGGGCTGGCCGTGCTCCGGCTGGACCGCCTCCGCGCCCTGGTCGACGTCTACCCCGGCGTCGAGCGCGAGGACGAGATGGTGGCGGCCTTCGACTACTGCCTGCACGGCCGCGGAGGGGCGGCCCCCTCGATCGACACCGCGATGCACGCCCTGGTCGACGCCGCGCACGTGGACCACCTGCACCCCGACGCCGGGATCGCCATCGCCACCGCGGCCGACGGCGAGGCGCTGACCCGGACGATCTGGGGCGAGCGGGTGGTGTGGGTGCCCTGGCGACGTCCGGGCTTCCAGCTCGGGCTCGACATCGCCGAGATCCAGCGCGCCAACCCGCAGGCCGTCGGCTGCATCCTCGGCGGGCACGGCATCACCGCCTGGGGCGCGACCTCGGAGGAGGCGGAGGCGAACTCGCTGGAGATCATCCGCGCCGCCACCGAGCACATCGAGACGCACGCGAAGGCCGAGCCCTTCGGCGCCCCCCTGGACGGCTACGGCGCGCTCCCCGAGGCCGCCCGGCACGCCCGCGCGGCGGCGATCGCCCCGCTGGTCCGCGGGCTGGCCTCCACCGACAAGCCGATGGTCGGCCACTACACCGACTCCGACGTCGTGCTGGACTTCCTGGCCTCCAGCGAGCACCCGCGGCTGGCCGCGCTGGGGACGTCCTGCCCGGACCACTTCCTGCGCACCAAGGTCAAGCCGATGGTGCTCGACCTGCCCGCCGACGCCCCGCTGGAGCAGGTGAAGGACCGGCTGCGCGAGCTGCACACGGAGTACCGCGCGGACTACCAGGCCTACTACGACAGGCACGCCGACGCCGACTCCCCCGCCATCCGCGGTGCGGACCCGCTGATCGTGCTGGTGCCCGGCGTCGGCATGTTCAGCTACGGCAAGGACAAGCAGACCGCCCGGGTGGCCGGTGAGTTCTACGTCAACGCCATCAACGTGATGCGGGGCGCGGAGGGCCTGTCCAGCTACGCCCCGATCGAGGAGAGCGAGAAGTTCCGGATCGAGTACTGGGCGCTGGAGGAGGCCAAGCTGCAGCGGATGCCGAAGCCGAAGCCGCTGGCCACCCGCGTCGCGCTGGTCACCGGAGCCGCCTCCGGGATCGGCAAGGCCATCGCCACCCGGCTCGCCGCCGAGGGCGCCTGCGTGGTGATCGCGGACCTGTCGCTGGAGAAGGCGCAGGCCGCGGCCGCGGAGCTGGGCGGCACCGACGTCGCCGTGGGCGTGGCCGCCGACGTCTCCGACGAGGACGCCGTGCAGGCCATGGTGGACGCGGCCGTGCTCGCCTTCGGCGGGGTGGATCTGGTGGTCAACAACGCCGGCCTGTCGCTGTCCAAGTCGCTGCTGGAGACCACCGCGGCGGACTGGGACCTGCAGCACGACGTGATGGCCAAGGGCTCCTTCCTGGTGTCCAAGGCCACTGCGCGGGTGCTGATCGACCAGCAGCTGGGCGGGGACATCCTCTACATCTCCAGCAAGAACTCCGTCTTCGCCGGACCCAACAACATCGCCTACTCCGCCACCAAGGCCGACCAGGCCCACCAGGTCCGGCTGCTGGCTGCCGAGCTCGGCGAGCACGGGGTCCGGGTCAACGGGATCAACCCCGACGGCGTCGTCCGCGGCTCGGGCATCTTCGCCTCCGGCTGGGGCGCGAACCGGGCGAAGACCTACGGCGTCGAGGAGCAGGACCTGGGCAAGTTCTACGCCCAGCGCACCATCCTCAAGCGCGAGGTCCTGCCCGAGCACGTGGCCAACGCCGCCTTCGCGCTGTGCACCTCGGACTTCAGCCACACCACCGGGCTGCACGTCCCCGTCGACGCCGGCGTGGCCGCCGCGTTCCTGCGCTGACCGGGCTGATCGGGACCGACATGGCAGACGACACCGCGACCCTGCTCGCCGTCGACCTGGGCGCCACCAGCGGCCGGGTGATGGCGGGCCGGGTCGGCCGCGGCACCCTGGAGCTGGAGCAGCTCAGCCGCTTCACCAACGAGGCGGTCCGGACTCCCGACGGGCTGCAGACCGACCTGCTCTCGCTGCACGCCGGGATCACCGCCGGGTTGTCGGAGGCGGGCCGGCGCGGCCTGGCGCCGAGCAGCATCGGGGTGGACTCGTGGGCGGTGGACTACGGGCTGCTCCGCGGCGGACGTCTGCTGGCCCAGCCGATGCACTACCGCGACGAGCGCTGCGAGCGGGGCATGGAGCGCGTCCACCGCAGCGTCCCCTTCGCCGAGCTGTACGCCCAGAACGGGCTGCAGCTGCTGCCCTTCAACACCCTCTACCAGCTGGCCGCCGAGCAGGACGAGGGGCTGCTGGACGTCGCGGACCGGATGCTGATGGTGCCGGACCTGGTGGCGCACTGGCTCGGGGCCGACCCGGTGCACGAGGCCACCAACGCCTCCACCACCGGGCTGCTGACCCTCGACGCCCCGCCGGTGTGGAACGAGACGCTGATCCGGCGCCTCGGCTACCCCCGGTCGTTGTTCGGCGACGTCGTGCAGCCGGGCACCCGCATCGGCACCCTGTCCCCCGCGGTGGCAGGGCGGACCGGTCTGCCGGCCAGCACTGCGCTGGTGGCGGTGGGTTCCCACGACACCGCCTCGGCGGTGGTGGCGGTGCCGATGACCATCGGTCGGGCCGCCTGGGTCTCCTGCGGCACCTGGGGTCTGGTCGGGCTGGAGCTGACGGCCCCGGTGGCCACCGACGAGGCCCGCGACGCCGGCTTCACCAACGAGCTCGGGGTCGACGGCACCACCCGCTTCCTGCACAACGTGATGGGGCTCTGGGTGCTCTCCTCGGCGCTGCGGGAGTGGTACCCGGACGGCGGGACGGCGGAGCTGCCTCGGCTGCTGGAGCAGGCGGCGGGTCGCACCGGCGCGGTGCCCACCTTCGACGTCGACGACGCCTCGCTGATGGCCCCCGGGGCGATGACCCCCCGGGTGGCGGCGTTGCTGCGGGCCCAGGGGGACCCGGTGCCCGAGCAGCCCGTGGACTGGGTGGCCAGCATCGTGGACAGCCTCGCGCTGGCCATGGCGCAGGCGGTGCGGACTGCCTGCCGGCTGGCCGACCAGGACGTCGAGGTGGTGCACGTGGTGGGCGGCGGGGCCCTGAACACCCTGCTCTGCCAGCGGCTGGCCGACCACGCCGGGCTCCCCGTCCTGGCCGGGCCGGTCGAGGCCACCGCCATCGGCAACCTGCTGGTGCAGGCCCGCACCGCCGGCGTCCTGCAGGGCGACCTCGCCGCGCTCCGCGCGCTGGTGGCCGCCACCCACCCGCCGACCCGGCTGGTCCCCCGCTGACCCTGGACGTCCCCGCCGGCCCGCGGGTCCCACGCTGACCCCTGAACGGCTGTATGTCGTCCAGGCGACGGCCGGCGCGTCGCGGCGTGTACCGCCGATGCGAGGCGACGGCGTACGGGTTTCCAGGGCGGGACCCTTGACACGTCCCGGAGCGGCCTCTACTTTTTCGTATTAGTCGCAGCCACGAGGAGGTGACGGACGGATGCGACGACCCAGTCAGCGCGACATCGCGCAGCGTGCCGGCGTCTCCCAGACCGCCGTCTCCCTGGTGCTCAACGGCAAGACCGACAGCATCTCGACCACCACCCAGGAGCGCATCCGGCGGGCGATGACCGAGCTCAGCTACGTCCCGGACCCGGCCGCACGCTCCCTGCGCGGGGGGCGCAACGACCTGATCGGCGTGCACACCTACGAGCCGGTCTTCCCGGTCGGGCCCGACGACTACTTCCACGACTTCCTGGTGGGGATCGAGCAGCGGGCCGTGGAGCTGGCGCGCGACCTGGTCCTCTTCGCCTCCACCCAGCGCCCCGACGGACGTCGGAGCATCTACGGGGGCGGGACGAACCGGCTCCGGCTGGCCGACGGCACGGTGGTCTTCGGCCTGGAGCGCGACGACGACGAGCTCCGCCGGCTGACCGCCGAGCGGTACCCGTTCGTGGTGCTGGGCCGACGCGACTCCCTCCCCGAGGTGGCCTCGGTCGGCGTCGACTACGCGCCGGCGGTCACCGCCTCGCTGACCCGGCTGGTCGAGGCCGGGCACCGCCGCATCGGCTACCTGCGCGGCCGCCAGGACCAGACCCCCCAGCGCGACCGCCGGGACGCCGCCCGCACCGCCGAGACCGGGCTGGGCATCACGCTGGCCTGGTACGAGCGGGAGGACACCACCGCCGAGACCGGCCCCCGGTACTGGGTGGCCGAGGGCCTCACCGCGGTCGTGGTGGAGGCCACCGAGGACGCCCCCTACGTCGAGCGGCTCGCCCGCGAGGCCGGGGTGCAGATCCCGACCGACCTGTCCGCCGTGTGCCTGGACGCGGTGCCCGCCGCCTCCGAGGCGGCGCACTGGAGCCAGCTGAGCATCCCCAAGCGGGCGGTGGGAGCCCGCGCCCTCACCGTGCTGACCGAGATCCTCGACGGCCGGCTGCCCGCCGACCACCGCGAGCTGCACCCCTGCGACGACGGGATCAGTCCCGCCACCGTCGCCGCCCCCAGGACCGCCTGACCCCTTCGCTCTCCTCCGCACGCCCTGACGCACGTCCGGTAATACGAATCATCCGATCCGAACAAGGGAGTTCCGATGCACCCACGTCGTCGAGCCAGCCGCACAGCGGCCCTGGCTCTCGTCGCCCTGACCCTCACCACGGCCGGCTGCGGCCTCGGTGGCCCCCCGCCGGCCGCGGAGGGTGAGCAGGGCGGCAGCAACCAGCTGACCGTCTGGTTCCCCGGCACCAACGCCTCCGAGATCGAGCTGGTCACCGAGACGATCGTCCCCCGGTTCGAGGCCGAGACCGGGGCCGAGGTGGAGGTGACGTTCCTGGACTGGCCCGACATGTCGACCAAGCTCAACGCCGCCTTCGCCGCCGGCACCGCACCCGACGTCTTCGGTCACGGCCCGGCCGCCGTCGCGGACTTCGTGGCCAACGACCGGCTGACCGACCTCGGTCCGTTCCTGGACCAGCTCGAGCTGGCCGACCGCGAGGACATGGCCGCCGCGCTCCCCGGCGGGCAGGTCGACGGCACCCAGTACCTGCTGCCGCTGTCCCTGCAGGGCAGCCTGCTGGCCTACGACGCCGACGCGTTCACCGAGGCCGGGCTGGACCCGGACCAGCCCCCGGCCACCTGGCAGGAGGCCCGCGAGCTGGCCGGGCAGCTCACCGAGCGCGACGGCGGCGAGATCACCCGCTCCGGCCTGCTGCTGCCCAGCCACCCGATCGGGCTGCAGCAGAGCTTCGCCACCCTGCTGTACGCCGCCGGGGGCACCCAGGTCAGCGAGGACGGCAGCTCGGCCACCTTCGCCTCATCCGAGGGCGCGGAGGTGCTCGACTTCATCACCGGCACCTACACCGGGGATGACGCCGTGGCCACCGGACTGGGAATGGACTACAGCGCCGTCCCGCCGGCCCAGCAGCCGCTGGTCACCGGGGACGCGGCGATGATGGTCGCCACCGCCCCGCAGCTGGCGCAGATGAAGAAGGCCGACCCCGACGCCGACCTGCGGGTGGCCCCGGCGATGAGCTTCGACGGCAGCACCGACCCGGCGGCCTTCGGCGGGGCCGGGCCCGGTCTGATGATCAACGCCGACAGTCCCGAGCAGGAGCTGGCCTGGCAGCTGCTGGAGTACCTGATCTCCCCCGAGGTCGGGGTGGAGTACACCGAGGGCATCGGGGCAATCCCGGTCCGCGCCTCGGCCACCGGGTCGGACTACGTCCAGGGCTCGGACACCCTGCAGACCTACCTCGACTCGGCGCCGGCGATGGTGCCCAACCCGAACGTGGCCGGCTGGGTGCAGGTGCGCGACACCATGGCCCAGTACCTGGAGCAGGCCACCAACGAGAAGCTTCCGGCCGACGAGGCCCTCAGCCAGGCCGCCGCCGAGGTGGACGGCATCCTGCAGAAGGCCGGCTGAGATGACCACCCTGCAGCAGACGACGCCCCCGGCGGTCCTCCCCGCCGGGGGCGGCCAGCCGGCACCGCGCCGACGCCGGATGGCCACCACGTCCTGGATCGGGGTGCTGTTCGTCCTCCCCGCGACCCTGTACGTGCTGGTCTACCAGCTGGTCCCGGTGCTCTACGGCCTGCTCCTGAGCCTCACCGAGTACAGCCCGCTGAGCCGCTCCGGGCCACGCTTCGTCGGGCTCAGCAACTACGCCGCGCTGCTCGACGACCGGGGTTTCGCCCAGGCCCTGCTGGTGACCGGGCAGTACGTGCTGCTGGTGCTCCCGCCCACGGTGGTGGTGGCGCTGGTGCTGGCGATGCTGGCCGACCGGCCCTTCCGGGGCGTCGGGTTCTTCCGCTCCGCGCTCTACGTGCCCCACATCGTCTCGCTGACCACGGTCGCGGTGGTGTGGCTGTGGATCTACTCTCCCAACGGCCTGGTCAACGAGGCCCTGACCGGGCTCGGCCTGGGCCCGCAGTCGTGGCTGCTGGACGAGGACGCCGCGATGCCGGCGGTGGCGGCGATGCGGGTGTGGAAGGCGCTGGGCAGCAACATGGTGCTGCTGCTCGCCGGGCTGCAGTCGATCCCCCGGGAGCTGTACGAGGCGGCCAGCACCGACGGCGCCTCGCCGTGGCAGCGCTTCCGCCACATCACCCTGCCCGGGCTGCGCCCGATCCTCACCTACGTGGTGGCGATGGACATCATCTTCCTGGCCCAGGGCTTCGCCGAGCTGTTCATCCTGACCGGTGGCGGCCCGCTGGGTCGCACCACCACCGTCAACTACCTCATCTACACCGAGGCGTTCCAGTACAACAGCTTCGGCTCGGCCTCGGCGATGGCCTTCGTGCTGTTCGCGTTCATCGCAGCCTTCTCCTTCGTGTCCATCCGCGGCATCGCCGGGAGGCGCTGATGACCACCTCGACCCTGGTCGCGCCCGCACCGGCGCACCGCCCGACCTCGCGACGCACCCGGCGCGCCACCTGGGCCACCCGGCTGGGTCTGGTGGCGGTGACCCTGCTGGTGCTGGTGCCGTTCGCCTGGATGGTCAGCATCTCCTTCACCCCCGAGCAGCAGGCCTTCTCCTCCGCCGCCCTGGTCCCGTCCGACCCGACCCTGACCAACTACGTGGACGCGTTCACCGACGCGAACCTGGGTCGGGCGATGGCCAACTCGTTCGTGGTCACCGTCGTCCCGGTGCTCACCAACTGTCTGGCCGCGGTGGCGGCGGGGTACGCCTTCGCCCTGCTGCCGTTCCGGGGCAGCACCGCGCTGTTCTACCTGCTGCTGTCGACCGCGGCCATCCCCGGCTCGGTGACGCTGATCCCGCTGTTCCTGATGGCCAAGGGCTTCCCGCTGGCCGGGGGCAACGACCTCGGCGGTTACGGCGGCACCGGCCTGCTGGACAGCCTGCCCGGGCTGATGCTGCCGCACCTGGTGATGACCATGAACATCTTCCTGGCCCGGCAGTACTTCAGCACCGCCAACCGCGACCTCGCCGAGGCGGCCCGCGTCGACGGCGCCGGGGAGTGGCGGATCTTCACCGCGATCTACCTGCCGCTCTCGCGCCCGATCGTGGCGGTGATCGCCATCTTCACCTTCACCGGCGTCTGGGACGACTTCCTGTGGCCGCTGGTGATCACCCAGTCCCCGCAGGTGCAGACGGTGCAGCTGGCCCTGGCCCAGTTCCTGGCCACCGGGACGGTCCGCTACGGGACCATGATGGCCGGCGCCGTGCTGGCCACCCTCCCCGTGCTGATCGTCTTCCTGCTGAACCAGCGCCACTTCGTCTCCGGCCTGACCGAGGGCTCCGTCAAAGGCTGAACCCCACCCATCCCCCCACCCGGGGCAGGGCCCTGCCCACCCCGAGCACCGCATCGAGAGGAACCCATGTCCACACCCGCCCCAGCCGCCCCCACCGAGCTCTCCGCCGACCTCGTCGTCGTCGGCGGCGGCCTGGGTGGCGTCGCCGCCGCCCTCACCGCCGCCCGTCTCGGTCGCCGCGTGATCCTGACCGAGCGCTCCCCCTGGCTCGGCGGCCAGCTGACCACCCAGGGCGTCCCGCCGGACGAGCACGCCTGGATCGAGGGGCCCGCCGCCTCGCCGAGCTACACCGAGCTCCGCGAGGGGATCCGCAACCACTACCGCCGGCTGCACCCGCTGACCGGTGAGGCCGCCGCCGACGAGCACCTCAACCCCGGGGCGGGTTTCGTCTCCCGGCTGTGCGCCGAGCCGCGGGTGGCCGCGCTGGTGCTGGAGGAGATGATGTCCCCGCTGCTCTCCTCCGGACGGCTGCAGTGGCTCCGCGAGCACGAGCCGATGGCCGCCACCCGCGAGGGTGACCGGGTCACCTCGGTGACGGTGCGCAGCGTCCGGACCGGGACCGAGACCCGGCTGGTGGCCCCGCTGGTGGCCGACGCCACCGAGCTCGGCGACCTGCTGCCGCTGGCCGGCGTGGAGCACGTGCTGGGCGCCGAGGCGGCCGCGGAGTTCGGCGAGCTGCACGCCCCCGACGCGGCCGACCCGCTGGACCAGCAGGCCATCTCCTGGTGCTGCGCGCTGGAGTGGGCCCCCGGGGCCGACCACACGATCCCCCGCCCGGAGCGCTACCACCACTTCGCCACCCAGGTCGCGCCGTTCTGGCCCGGCCCGCAGCTCTCCTTCGACGACGTCGAGCCCATCTCGCTGGAGCGGCGGACCCGACCGGTCTTCGCCGGCCACCCCGACGAGGCGGCGGAGAGCACCGCCAAGGACCTGTGGCACTACCGCCGGATCCTGGCGCGGAAGAACCTGCGCGAGGGGTTCCCCGGCGGTGAGGTCACGCTGGTGAACTGGCCGCAGATCGACTACTGGGACGCCCCGCTGCTGGGGGTGTCGGAGCAGGAGGCGGCCGCCGCCCTCGAGGACGCCCGCCAGCTCACGCTGTCCTTCGTGCACTGGCTGCAGACCGAGGCCCCCCGCAGCGAGGGCGGCCACGGCTACCCCGAGCTGCGGCTGCGCGGGGACGTCCTGGGTACCGCCGACGGGCTGGCCCTCGAGCCCTACATCCGCGAGTCGCGTCGGATCAAGGCGCTGTTCACGGTGCACGAGGGCCACATCGGCAAGGAGATGCGGGGCGAGGACGTCGGCTCGGAGCTGTTCGAGGACTCCGTCGGCACCGGCTACTACCGGATCGACCTGCACCCCTCGACGTCGGGGCGCAGCTACGTCGACATCGACTGCTTCCCCTTCCAGATCCCCCTCGGCGCGCTGATCCCGGCCGACACGGTCAACCTGCTGGCGGCCAACAAGAACATCGGCACCACCCACATCACCAACGGCGCCTACCGGCTCCACCCGGTGGAGTGGTCCATCGGCGAGGCCGTCGGGGCGCTGGTGGCGTTGTGTCAGGACCGCGGCGCCACCCCGGCCGAGGTGCACGCCGACCCCGCCCTGCGCGCCGAGCTGCAGCGCCTGCTGGCCGAGGACCTCGGCGTGCAGCTGCGCTGGGAGGAGTCCATCCGGCGCAACCTGCCCGAGCTGGACGCCCCGATCGCCGCGGTGGGGGCGCACTCGGGCTGAGCCCGGGGTCCCCCGGCACCCGCTGGAACGACGGGGCTGGCGGTCCGCCGCACTCGCGGCGCGACCGACACCTCCGAGGTTGGGCCGAGCTGAGGTGGCTGGCACCGTCGCGACCCTGGTCCGCGTCTCGGCCCGCCCGGGGCACCCAGCACTCGCCCGAGCCGAGGTCGGGGTGCAAGGGGCCGGAGCCGTCTGCGCAGGGACGGGTTCCGCGCGCCGTCGACCACGGGCCCCTGCGTCGGGGCCCACCTGCACAACTGGTCACCCAGCACGATGGTCTCCCCGTCACAGCCACGCCGTCGGGCTGGGTGACCGGTTCTGCCAGGGCCAGGCCGCCTCAGCCACCGGGCCGAGCTCGGTCGGGGTCGGGGCACGCCGAGGGTCGGTGTGCCCGTGAGTTGGCGGGGTACGACGCTGGAGCGGGTGGACCCGCTGGGGCACCGACCGGGTAGCGAGCAGGAGGACACGGATGAGCACACGAGCCGGGAGGATCGCCGCGGCGGCGGGCCGTGGGGCGCTGGCCGGGCTGGTCGGGGCCGGGGTGATGTCGGTGGGTGAGAAGGTCGAGCAGCGGGTGACCGCCCGCCCGGACTCCTACGTCCCGGCCCGCACGCTGCTGACCCTGCTGGGCCGCCCGACCGGCGACGGGGAGCGTCCGACGGCGTGGAACCACGTCATGCACTTCGCCACCGGGGCCACCCTGGGTGCGCTGCGCGGCGTCTGGTCGGTCACCGGGATCCGCGGCACCTCCGCCAACGCCTGGCACACCGTGGTGCGGCTGGCTTTCGACCAGACGCTGGAGAACGGCACCGGCGCCGGGGCCCCGCCGGCGAGCTGGCCCCGCCAGGAGCTCGCGGTCGACCTGCTGCACAAGACGGTCTTCTCCGTGGTGACCGGGGTGGTGGTCGACCGGCTGGTGCCGCCGATGCTGGTGTCGGGTCGAGGGCGCACCAGCCACTGACCGGGCCGCAGCCGAGCGACGGGCCGGCGGGCGAGACCGTCAGAGGTCGGCGCTAGCCTGCCGGCATGTCCCTCACCATCGACCTCGACACCGCACGCCAGGCCTGCGTGGAGTCGGTGCACGGCTTCGTGGCCGGCGTCGACCGGCTCTCCGAGCACGACCTGCTCGGACCGTCACGCTGCCACGGCTGGCAGCGCCTCGACGTGGTGGTGCACGTGCTCGCCGGCTGGCAGGAGATGCTCGGCGGGATGGTGGCGCGGGTGGACGACGCCCCCGACGTCGACGCCGCCTCCTATTGGCCCTCCTTCGCCGAGGCCTACGGCGGCGGCGACCCCGTGGCGGAGCTGATGGCCCAGCGTCGGCGCAGCCTGGTCTTCACCCGACCCGACGACGCGCGCGAGCAGCTCCGTGACGTCGCCGCGTCGCTGCTCCGCGGCGTGGGCGTGATGCCCGACCAGCCGGTCCGCTGGCAGCGCTGGGTGTTCGGAGCCGGTGACTTCCTGGCCGTCTGGGCCGTCGAGCACGCGGTCCACCACCTCGACCTGGCCACCGGCGACCAGCCGCCTGCGACCGCCCTCGAGCTGGCCCGCCGGACGCTGGAGGCCCTGCTCGGTCAGCCGCTGCCGACCACCCTGGACGACGAGGAGGCGGTGCTGGTGGGGACGGGCCGGAGCCCGGTCCCGCCGGAGCTGGAGGGCCTGGCCGACCGGTTCCCGCTGCTGGGCTGAGCCTGAGGCGTTAGCCGTCGGAGCGGGGTCGTCAGGTCCGGAGACGCGGAGAGCCCCGACCCTGTGCGGGTCGGGGCTCTTCGTGCGCCCTGTGTCAGCGGCTCCAACGTGTGTCCGAGAGAGGACTTGAACCTCCACGCCCTATAACGGGCACTAGCACCTCAAGCTAGCGCGTCTACCTATTCCGCCACCCGGACGAGTGGACTGCCCGGCAAGCCGGACAGCGATGAACTATAGCAAGTCCTGGCCGATGACGCGCACCGGCGCGGCGCCGCGGGTCAGTGGGTGCTCAGCGCCCGGTCCAGGTCGGCCTGCAGGTCCTCCACGTCCTCGATGCCGACCGAGAGCCGCAGCATGTCGTCGGGGACGGCGCGCGGCGTGCCCTTGACCGAGGCGTGGGTCATCTCGCCGGGGTGCACCACCAGCGACTCGACCCCACCCAGGGACTCCGCCAGCAGGAACACCTCGGTGGCCTCGGCCACGGCCAGCGCGGACCCCCGCCCGCCGCGGAGCTGGAAGGAGACGACGCCACCGAAGGCCGACATCTGCCGCGCCGCCACCTCGTGCCCGGGGTGGTCGGGCAGACCCGGATAGTGCACCGCGGAGACGGCCGGGTGGCCCACCAGCCACTCGGCCAGGACCTGGGCGTTGGCGCAGTGGCGGTCCATCCGGACCGCCAGGGTCTTCAGCCCGCGGATGGTGAGCCAGGCGTCCATCGGGCCGGAGACGGCGCCGGCGGCGTTCTGCAGGAACCCGATCCGCTGGGCCAGCTCGTCGTCGTCGACCACCACCACCCCGGTGACCGAGTCCGAGTGCCCGGCCAGGTACTTGGTGGCCGAGTGCACGACCACGTGCGCGCCCAGCGACAGCGGCCGCTGGAGGTAGGGGGAGGCGAAGGTGTTGTCCACCACGAGCACCGCGCCGTGACGACGGCAGACCTCGGCGCAGGCGGCCAGGTCGACCACCTGCAGGAAGGGGTTGGACGGTGTCTCCACCCACACCAGGACGCCCTCGCCGAGGTCGGCCAGGTGGGCGTCCAGGGTGGCGGGGTCCCCCAGCTCGGTGCTGGAGGTGCTGATCCCCCACGGACCCCACACCTGCTCCAGCAGCCGGAAGGTGCCGCCGTAGGCGTCGGAGCCGGTGACCACGTGGCCGCCGGGACGCAGCGCGGCGCGCAGCACCAGGTCCTCCGCGGCCAGCCCGGAGGCCACCGAGAAGGCGTGCCGGCCGCCCTCGAGACCGGCCACCTGGCGCTGCAGCAGGTCGCGGGTGGGGTTGGCGCAGCGGGCGTACTCGTAGCCGTTGCGGGGCTGGGCCACGGCGTCCTGCAGGAAGGTGGAGGTCTGGAAGACCGGGGGTGCGATGGCGCCGGTCAGCGGGTCCGGGTCGATCCCCAGGTGGATGGCGCGGGTGCTGAACCCGGTCTCGTCGCGCTGCTCGGTCACCCGGGCACGCTAACCCGGCGACACCGCCGCGACCCGTCTCTCCCGGAAGCCGAGACCGCGACCGCGCGACGTCCGGACGTGCCTCGGCGGGCAGTGGGCAGCGCCCAACCGTGGAGTGTGGGTTCAGGGTGCACGTGACATGACCAGCGATCCGACGTTAACTACACGCGACTGCGCGGCGCCGACCCCCGACGGCACCGCCACGACCGAGAGGCCGTCATGGACTCCCCCACCACCCACCCCCGCGCGCTCCTGCGCCGCAGCACCGCCCTCGGCGCCGCCGCCCTCCTGCTGGGCGGGCTCGCCGCCGTGCACACCCTCCCCGCCCAGGCCGAGGTGGACACCCCGGTCACCGAGGTCAGCCTCGAGGCCCCCGGCACGGGCGGCCGCTCCCAGCAGCGGACCACCGAGCGCTCGCAGACCCAGCAGCAGACCGAGCAGGTCGGCGAGGTCGTCCTCGCCGAACTGCCCCAGCAGGAGGTCGAGGAGTTCTCCACCCTCGGCGTGACCTGGGACGCCGCCAGCGAGGGCCCCGCCCCCACCGTGCAGTTCCGCACCCGCACCGACGGCGACTGGACCGGGTGGGCCACGGCCGAGGACGCCGCCCAGGACGCGGTCGAGGAGGAGGGCGAGGGCCGCACCGGCACCGACCCCGTCTACGTCGGCCCCTCCGACGCCGTCCAGGTCCGCCTCACCGGCACCTCCGGCAGCCGGCTGGTGGAGCCCCGGCTGGCGCTGGTCGAGGCCGAGGAGACCTCCGCGGACAGCCGGCTGATCACCACCGCAGCGGCCGCCGCCGCCCCGGGGATGGCCCCGCGACCCGCCTACGTCAGCCGCAAGGGCTGGGGCGCGGACGAGAGCAAGAAGGAGTGCGAGACCTACACCGGTGACACCATCCAGGGCGCGATCGTGCACCACACCGCCGGGATCAACAGCTACACCAAGGCGCAGTCGGCGAGCATCGTCCGCGGCATCTACGCCTACCACACCCAGACCCTGGGCTGGTGCGACATCGGCTACAACTTCCTGATCGACAAGTACGGCCAGGTCTTCGAGGGCCGCTCCGGCGGCGTGGACAAGCCGGTCCACGGCGCCCACGCCACCAGCTGGAACACCGACACCGTCGGTATCTCCTTCATGGGCAACTACGAGACCGCCGCCGCACCCAGCGTGATGCTGGAGGCCGGCGCCAAGGTGCTCGCCTGGAAGTTCGACGCCTACTACCGCGACCCGCTCAGCAAGGTCACGCTGGCCGGGAAGTACATCAACCGGATCAGCGGGCACGGCGACGTGATGTCGACCGCCTGCCCCGGCACGAACGTCCGCTCGAAGATGACCTGGCTGCGCGAGCGGGTCAACACCCTCGTGGGTTCGCGCACCACTCCGAACTTCACCCGCTGGCAGGCCCTCGGCGGGGGCAAGGGCGACCTCGGCGAGCCCTACCTCGGTGAGCGGGTGGTGGCCGACGGGCGCGTCACCGAGTTCGCCGAGCACCAGCTCTACTCGGCTGGCACGAGGTCCTACCTGGCCACCGGGGCCATCGGTGACACCTACCGCACGCTCGGCGGGCCCACCAGCGCGATCGGTTTCCCGGTCAGCGACGAGTACGCCTACCCCCGCACCGGGTACCGGGCCAACCGCTTCGAGGACGGGGCCATCATCTGGAGCGGCAGCACCGGCGCGCACCTGGTGCGGGCCGGCTTCTGGCACACCTACCGCGACAACGACACCTACCGCTCGTTCCTCGGCGGCCCGACCGGCCCGGAGACCAGGCACAGCACGCTGGGGGTCTCGGTGCAGGACTTCCAGGGCGGCCGGCTCTTCTGGAACGGAGGCACCAAGGTGCTGCGGGGCGGGGTCGCCACCCACTACAAGAAGCTGAGCGCCACCGCCCAGGCCTCGCGCGGCATCCCGACCGGGCTGGAGACCGTCTCGGCCAGCAAGGGCGTGGCCAAGCAGACCCTGACCAAGTCCACGATGTTCTGGGTCGGCGGCAAGGTCGTGGAGACCTACGGCGGCATCAACACCGCCTACGTGGGTGTGGGCGCCGAGGCGTCGCGGCTGGGCCTCCCGGTCAGCACCGAGAAGTCGGCCTCCGACGGCACCCGCTACAGCGACTTCGAGGGCGGGCGCATCACCTGGCGCTCCGGCAAGGCGGTCGTCAGCTACAAGTGAGCTCCCCGGAACCGGGGCCCTGCCGCACCACGGCAGGGCCCCGGTGCCGTTCCCGGGAGGCGGCTGGGACCATGTCCCCATGAGCCTGACCTTCGAGCACGACAGCAGCGGCCACCAGTTCCGGGCCCTCGACGAGGCCAGCGAGGTGGGCCGGGTCGAGTACGACCTGGACGGCACCGTAGCCACCGTCACCCACACCTGGACCGACCCGACGCACCGCGGTGAGGGCATCGCCGGGAAGCTGACCACGGTGGTGCTGGACGAGGTGCGCACCCGCGGCTGGACCGTGGTGCCCCAGTGCCCCTACACCGCCCGCTTCCTCGCCGACCACGCCGAGTACCAGGACCTGCTCTACCCCGCCGGCTGATCCAGGAACGGAGCGCGCGGCCCGGACGCTCATAGCCCCGTGCGCGAGCCGCCGGACGCCACCCACGTGGTTGCGCGCACGGGTGGACCGGACCGAGCGCGCCGAGCAGGCGGACGGCTCAGGAGCGGGTGACCCGCAGCGGCGGGAGCCCTTCCCGACGCAGCGCCGTCTCGGCCAGCGACGCGATGACCTGGCGGTCCCCCGCCCGCCAGGCAGCCACCGGGTCGTCGCTGATCTTCGCCAGCTGGTCCAGCGGCATGGTGGCCATCGCCCGCAGCGCGAACAGGTCCAGGTCTGCCGGGGAGTCCACGAAGCGTCGCGCCGCCCGGCTGCGGGCGGCGAACCGGAGCCGTCGCGGGAGCCAGAGCGCCACCAGGATCGCCACCGGCAGCACGAACACCAGCACCCCCGTCAGGTCGCCGAGCTGCTCGATCAGGACGGCCTGGCCACGAGCGGTCCCGGCCAGCCCACCCAGCTGCTCGGCTGCGGCGTCGAAGGGGCTGCGGAGGTCCCCGCCCACACCGGGCACCTGGCCGGCGGTCTGCGCCGCGCCCCGGAAGGACTCCTGCAGCTGCGTCGCCGTGGCCGCGGCCTCCCGGGCAGGACCGGCCAGGGCGCTCACCACCTGGTCGACGAAGCGGGCGACGAGCCACCACACCACCGCCCACACCACCACGAAGGCGTCGGCGCTGACCTGGCGGACGAGCTGCCAGGACGGACGGGCGTACCAGCTCATGTCCTGCAGTCTAGGGACGCACCAACCGCCACTCCCCCTGCGAGGTCAGCTGCACCTGGCCCTCCTCCTCCAACCAGGCCAGCGCGGCCAGGCACTCGGGCAGCTCCCGACCGGCCCGCAGCGAGATGTCCCCGACCGTCAGCGAGCCCCGGGCCGGCAGCGCCTCACGCACCGCGACCGCCGCCTCGTCCCAGTCGTCCATCAACCGGCGCTGACCGTGGGCCCGCTCGGTTCGGGTGGCCTCCAGCGGGCCGAGCAGCCCGAGCACGTCGGCGGCGCCGGTGACCAGCGCCGCCTCCGCCCCGGCGATGAGCCGGTGCGGTGTGACGGACTGGGCCGAGTGCACCGGGCCGGGCACCGCTCCCAGCACCCGTCCGCACCGCAGCGCCCAGCTGGCGGTGTTGCGGGCTCCCGAGCGCGCGGTGGCCTCCACCACCACGCACACCTGCGCCAGCGCGGCGATCAGCCGGTTGCGCCCCAGGAACCTCACCTTGGTGGGGTGCTCACCGGGTGGGTGCTCCGAGACCAGGACCCCACGGCGGGCGACCTCGTCCAGCAGGGCGCTGTTGCCACGGGGGTAGGCCACGTCCACGCCGCTGGCCAGCACGGCGACAGTGGCCCCTGCCGAGGCCGCCAGGGCACCCCGGTGCGCCGCCGCGTCGATCCCGTACGCCCCACCGGAGACCACCCCCACGCCCTGGGTGGCGAGGTCCGCGGCCAGGTCGGTGCGACCCCCTGGCCGTAGCTGGTCGCCGCCCGCGATCCCACCACGGCCACCGACCGACCCACCGCCTCGGCCAGCGGCACCGGACCGCGCAGCCACAACCCGATCGGGAGCCCGCCCCGGTCGACCACCGGTTCTGCGCAGGTGAGGACCTCCAGCCCGTCGGGCCACTCGGTGTCACCGGGCAGCACGAAGCGGGCGCCCGTCGCCTCCGTGGCCGCCTGCACGCGGTCCAGCCGCAGTGCGGCCACCCGACGCGCCCAGACCGGGGAGTCGGTCCTGGTCCGGACGCCCTCCCACACCTCGGCCCCGCCCCGCTCGTGCACCAGCGCGGTGACGTCGGAGTCACGGGCTCGCACACGCAGGCGAGCGCCATCCGGGCCGTCCGCTCGTCCAGCCCACCCATCACGCCACCAGCCCCTCGGCGGGCTCGCCGCGGCGCATGGCCAGCGCGGTGAGCAGGTGCGCCCGGCTGGGCCGGTCGGCCCCGGCCAGGTCGGCCAGCGTCCAGCTGACCCGCAGGGTACGCACCTATCTACCTTTAGTTCCACCCTTGTAATTCGCGGCCCCGTCGCGCATAGTATTTAACGGACCCAATCTGAGCGCCATGAGTCGCCTCCCTGTCCCGTCGATGTAATCGCCTCGACGTCGGTGCAGTCCAGCGCGGGGAGCCCGCCATGACCTTGACCCTTTACAGCCTTCTGGTAGTAGCCATCTTCTGCTCTGCCCGACTCGCCCTCGCCTTCATGGCTCTTCGCGGGGTGCCGCCACGGCACCGCGCAGAAGTCCTCGAAGGTCTTGCTAAATGCTTCCGTTGGTGGAGGCGCTAGGCGCAAGTAGCCGCTGCTGGCGCGGGTCACATCTCTGCTGATTCGCCTGCTCTTGGCTGCAGGGCAGCCGGTCCCCCACCACACCTCCTCCCGGGTCACTGTCAGGGGGACGGCCTCCCGCCGCACCCGCCCCCGAGGGGCACGCACCACGCACCACCCGCCCCCGAGGGGCACCCCGCAGCGGCCCGTGGCCCGCGAGGACACACCACGTCACTCGCGCGCCACCCACCCATCTCGGCGCGCCAACCCCGAGAGCAGAAATCATGGCCATGAACACCGAGACCGGCTCCGCCCTCCTGCGGCCCGAGCAGGTCCACGACCTCATCATCAAGCCGCTCCAGCAGGAGTCGGCCGCCCTCCAGACCGCCACCGTCGTAGTCACCGACAGCAAGGACATCCGGATCCCCATCTGGAACGCCGACCCGTCCGCCGCGTGGGTGCAGGAGGGCCAGCAGATCCCGATGTCGGACGCCGACGTCGATGAGCTCGTGGTCATCCCCAGCAAGTTGGCCGGACTCAGCAAGATCAGCCGCGAAGTGGCTGAGGACTCCAGCCCCGAGGCGTCGGAGCAGGTCGGGCTCGGCCTGCGAGGCGACCTCCAGGTGAAGCTCGACGCCGCCTACTTCGGCAACCTCGCCGCTCCCGCCTCCGAGGGCCTCGGCAGCCTGACCGACGAGGTCACCACCGTCACCGGCGCGTTCACCAACCTCGACATGTTCGCCGAGGCCGCCGCCGGTGTCGAGGCGCTCGGCACGACCGTCGACACCTGGGTGGCGCGCCCCACACCGCCCTGGCCCTCGGTCGGCTCAAGAAGGCCGACGGATCCAACGAGCCGCTGCTCGCCCTCGACCCCACCCAGCCCAGCCCAGCCCAGCCGGATCATCGAGGGGCGGCCGCTGCGCGTCACCGCCGCCGTCGCCCCCGGCCTCGTCTGGGCCATCCTCCGCGCCCGCGTCCACGTCGTGACCCGCCGCGACGCCGAGGTGACCGTCGACCGGTCGTGGTTCTTCACGTCGGACTCGGTCGCGGTCCGCGCCACCATGCGGGTCGGGTTCGGGTTCGCCCACCCCGAGGCCGTCGCCCTGGTCACCCCAGGCCAGGGCCTGAGCAGCCGAATGAGGGCTGGCCCACTCCTCAGGTAGCCAGCCCCCATCCCCGCTCCTATAGAAGGAGAGGTCGACGTGACCCCCGCTACCCCACCTGCTCCGGCCTCCGCCTGTACGGGTGGACGTTCGAGCACCACGCCGGCTGCCCCACCTGGCAGGCCGAGGACACCACCCAAGCCGCCGACGCCGAACGGATGGCCACCTCCCCCGGACGGACGGTCACCCGATCCGCCACCCCCGCAGAGATCCTCCTGGTGAGGGCCATGGGAAAGGAGATCGGGGATCAGGTCACCACCACCGTCCGCCCAGCTCGCGAGGTCGCCACCGCACCATCGGCGACCACGACCCGGAGACGTCGTGAACTACCGCGTCCGACCGTAGCGCAAGCGCGCGAACAAGGGCCGCGACTCGTCCGTGTCCGGCCCCAGGCCGCCGCTCTCAAGGCCAGCGACGACGGTCAGTTCTGCTGGATCTGCGGCGCCGAAATCGACCGCACGCTGCCCACCCGGATGAGCAACGACCCGGCCTACTGGACCGTCGACCACAACCCGCCACTGGCCGATGGCGGCAGTCTGTTCACCGGCATGAAGCCCGCGCATAAGGGCTGTAACTCCTCCGAGGGCGGGAAGCTCGGGCACGCCTGGATGCTCGCCGCGAGGGGACAGACGGCCCCACCGGCGACCTCGCAGCCCCGCACCGCCTACCGGCTACCCCAGGACGCGCACGACCTCGACGACGGCTGGGAGCGCAGCCGCGCCTGGTGACCCAAGGGGGTGACCCCCAGACACACTGTGACGACATGCCCCGGCGACTGGGCGCTCACTCTCCCAGATCTCCGAAATCATGTGACTAGGTCACAACTCGGTCTCAGCGCCCCATCAGGTCTGCATGGGCCCTAGGCTCGCCTCGTGGCTCCCGGCGACTACCCCAAATCCGTATTCATCAGTTGGTCAGGCGAGCCCTCCCGTAGGGTCGCGCGGGCACTACACGAGGCTATCCACCTTGTGTTCGACCGTATAGATCCTTGGATGTCCGACAGGGATATCGCGGCGGGATCTAGGGGTGCTGAGGAGATTCACAACGGCCTAAACGGTGCCGTGGCAGGTGTGCTCATTGTGACGCCTGAGAACCAGGACCGCCCCTGGCTGAATTACGAGGCCGGGGCACTTGGGCGGCAAGTTACGGACGTGGATACACGGGTGGTTCCGGTTCTAGTCGGGTTTACCTCAGCGGCTGACCTGCGCGGCCCCTTGGCCACTTACCAGGCCGTTAAGGGAGACCGGAGTGGGTTTCTCCGCGTGTTTACATTGCTGTGCCTACTCGGCGGCATCGGTGAGGGTCGCGCTGAAGTCAAACTTGATGCTGCGTGGGCCGTCTTGGAGGCTGCTCTCGGGGACGCGGAGGCGACGCTTGCGGAAACAACAGAACCAGCGCCCCAGGAGCGCGACGAAGATACCCGCAAGACGGACGAAATGCTCCTACTCCTGCGCGGGATCTCCCATCGAGTTGATCGCTTGGAGCGCCGTGGCGTACCGGCCGAATCTGCGTCCGCCAACCTAGAACGGGCGGTAAGCAGGCAACTGGATGCGGACGCCGAGAGGGCTCGCCTCCGGGACAGCATCGCCCTGACTGAAGACTTGATTAACGGCATACAGAACAATCTTGAAATCGACCACAATCTTTCCGCGGCCGAACGTGCACGGCAAGAGCGCGCCGCGGCTAATATGATGACTGCCCTCGATCTTGATAAGAGGCGTCTGAATGAATTGAGCCATGGGCGACGCCGTGTTGCCGACCGACCCTGATCCCGCAGGTCGGTCGGCAAGACCGGGTTAGCCCTTGAGCGCGCCCTGCCAGGTGGACTCCGCCTCTGGCGCCAAGCCCACCGCACCGATGCCGATGTCCATCGCGGTGGCCGACTCGTACGGGGACAGGTACGGCCGCTTCGGTCATCCCATCGGCGGGGAGGTGGAGTCCGAGTTCGTAACGATAATCGTGCGCGATCACCTCAGCGCGGAGGAGCCCAAGGGCCCTCGACGTCCTCCCGTCCGAGGTCTCCGACCTGTAAGGGCGCGAGCAACCTCGTTACCCTGCAGATCGGCGACAACGGCGAGAAGCGGACGGTGATCGTCACCCTGACCGACTTCCGCAAGCTCATCGCGGACGACGTGGTCAAGAACGCCCGTAGCACCCGCGGGCGGCGTCCCGGCTACTCCCCGAAGTCCTGACGACCCCCCACAGCCCCCATCCAGTACCGTTCGCGGTGACAGGGGTGGGCTTTCAACGTCCCGAGCGTTAGCCATAGGAGGCTACAGGTGAAGTTGCTTGCTGCGATAGTGAAGTACACCCTGTCGACCGCCCTGCTTCGCACTCTACCCATCAGCCGTCAAGAGAACGTTTTACCCCAGCCTGTAGATGTATCTCCGATCGTGGAAGCTATCCACCGCGATGGTGCACAAACACGGCTACGGTTACTCAAACTCGAGGTCAGTCTCACTGGCAAAACAGAGTTCCCGCCGCGCAGTTGGCGGAATTTCCTCTCCGCTGTCATGTCACAACTCATCGCTGGGCTACTCACCGCAGCTATCATCGGCACTGTTGTATACGCCGTAGCGATCGATCGCGCAGATCCGCGGTTCCTCGAACTGGCAGTGCAAGGCTGGACGGTTGTCATCATCCTTCTAGTGACGTTCGGGACTCTATTGTTGGTGGTGAAGATCCTGTTCTCGGTGCTGTCCGTGACCGAGACCCCGACCAGGCGCAGCCTTGCCGCCTTATTGAGCGTCACAGTTGCGTTATGGGCACTTTCCATATGGCAAGCCCCACGACTTATACCGTTCGTCTCAAGAGTCGTACGTGTACTAATCACGGGACAACCATAGGCCCAGCGTCCCTACTACTTTAGGGACTGAACTAGTACGAGGCCTCACAAGCTACTTTCTCGTCTCGGGGCCTGCCGCAGCGCTTCAGCTAAGCCCGCCATTGACATCATCACCAAGCACCTCAAGTCTGTTCGTTCTACGGCCATGGCGGGAGGCTTCTCATGCGATACACCGAACCGGTCTCGGTCGATCTGGTGGTCACCAGTCCCGCGTCGCTCGATGAGTGTGCACACGCCCTCAACGGCGAGGCGTCCGAGGTCACACCCTCAAGCTAGCGATCGACACCGAGCCGGTGTTCGCCCTACGTCTCGCCCACGCGTACCACGACGCCAACACGCTAGAGGGGTTCGCGGTGTTCCCTGACGGCGTCGACCGACGAGTAACGCTCTCCCAAGGTTCCCACAACGTCATTCTGCATTACATGGAGCGACCTCGCCCTGATCCCACCTGCCGCCCTGAACTCTGAGCCGCGCCGTGCGATTTAGTGACAAGACTTAGGAGGAAGCATGATCAAGGTGCTCTCATCCCCTACGACAGCAAAGCGGCGCTCAGCGTCCAGGAGCTCGACGGCACACTGCACAGCTACCAGCAGATCGTGGGCGGCTACATCGACGCCGTGTCCATCGGTGTCGCCACGCTCTTCGTGAACTAGGAGGGCAAGTTGATGCGCCTGCCTGTCAAGACTCGGGCAACGTGGTTCCTCCACCACCTGCTCGGGAGGCCAGACCGCGCCATCATCGTTGGCAACACCTGGCCGGCCCGCCGGATGACCAAGGACGTACCACAGACGTGGACGCCAGCGCACTCACCTACTTCCAACTGTGAGGCACCACCCACCGGGCAACTCGGTGGGTTCTACACGTCCGGTCACCCAAAACCAGTACGGTCCTGGGCATGGAGTTGGGGTCGCTCGCTGAGTGGTTTGGGGCTGTAGGGACCATCGGGGCCGTCGGTGTGGCTCTCTACTTCTCGCAGCACGAGTCACAACGAAGCAGACGCCGAGAGGCGGATCTTGTGCGCGTCGATTTCGAGGATGCGGACCGAAGATTCCCATCGATCTTTCTCGACAATCGGAACGGTCCAATCTACGTCTCGGCCGGTCGTGTTACCCATGTCCGGAAGAGCAACTGGCGAAACTTATTTAGCCAGAAGTACAACGCCGAGTTCGATCCAACTACGATGTTCAAGGTGGAGCCAAGCTTCACCCGCTGGTTTGGTGACGAGGGTGAGCACGTAGTTTCGCATGGCTCAGTCTCATCAGTCAACACACCGCCGCATGAATACCGATCCTTTTATGTCATTACAGCCTCCTTTCGGGACAGCCATGGCCAGCTATGGGTTAGACGCCTGAACAGTGACCTCTCGTCGTGGCGATATGTCAGTGAGCATCATGCGGATGCGGAGTTCCGTAAGACTCCAGAGGGTCAGCGCCAATGGCACCCGCGACCTCCTGAGCGCCTCGATCCGCCCCCGCCCGCGTGATTGGGTTGGCATAGTTCCCTTTAGGCGGGCGGACATGAAGAGGAGCCCCGTTTAACGTCCGGGGCTCAAAGACGGTTCAGACACAGTTCGGGAGGATGTCAGTGCCGACGTAGGACTCGACGAACTGTCGAGCCGTGGGCCAGTCGTCGAGGCTGATGCCGGTCTCTCGTCGTGAGCTTGAAGCAGCTCAGCGGCCAACCGGACAGCGATTCGTTCCTGGCGATCTTCGATCTCCTCAGCCACCGAGTGAAGCTTGGCGATCTCCTCACTGTGGTCGGTGGTGCGGTAGTGGCGCTCGGCGTCCCCAGGCAGGCGCTTCATGAGTGCAAGCTCCAGGTGCCGATTGGTGTAACCACGTCGTTGACGTACTTGGCGTGGAAGATCAGTCCCCAGTGAAGCCGGTCCGCGGCTCATGGAAGAGCAGCGATCGCTCTGAGTCCCACGACAGGTTGATCCGACCGGACTGGCCGGCCATCACGATGAGGCTCTTGACGCCACGGAGCCACGACAGCTCCATCGCGACGACTTGATCTTGCGGCTCGTTCTACAGTGCCCGAGCGCTCTGCTCCGGTGAAAGCTCGTAGACCTCGCGGTACTGCCCGAGCCCCACGCCGGACAAGGATGGTCAAGGCGCGAAGGCATAGCCCTGAGACTACGTGAGAGCGCCTGTGAGCCGGTTTTGTACAGAACCGGCTCTTTATATGCCTGCACTCGTTAGCGCTCTCGGAAGCGCTTCTGCGCGTCTGCGTATTTGCGTATCCTGTCGTGAAGGCTATAGTCGTTTCGACTCGCATACTCAGTCAACATTCGGGAGAACCAACATGGGTAAGCGCACCATCGAGCTGCTCGTCGACGACATCGACGGCACAGAGCTGAACGAGAACGACGGCAAGACGATCCGCTTCGCCTGGCAGGGCGTGGAGTACTCGATCGACCTGAGCGAGAAGAACGCCAAGAAGTTTGAGGACGCGGTGGAGCCCTACCGCACCAACGCGACTCGCGTCGGCGGTCGGGTGTCCCGTGGTGCGGGCGTTGCCACCAGGACCGACAGGTCCCAGCTTGCGGCCATCCGTAAGTGGGCGCGCGCGAAGGGCATGAAGGTCAGCGAACGCGGCCGCATCAGCCAGGAAGTCCTTGACGCCTACAACGACGAGAACTGACACCCAGCTCAAACAGACCACGACCCCGGTGAACTAAGCGCTCACCGGGGTCGCTGTGTGTTCCTAGTCAGATGATGCCTTCCCCGCCGCACTTGCTGCAGGTGATGTGGTCCGGATAGCCGGGTTGCTCTCCCTTCGGGTGAGGTAGCCATCCGCGGCCATCACACTTGCTGCACACGACGCGCTTCTTACGACTATCAGTTCCCATGCGGTTTCTCTCCTCTCGGTGCTCGCACTGACATGAGTCCCAGCCCTTTCCCGTCTCGGCTGGGCGGTCTTGGTCACGGTCAACCTCGTGCTGGTACATTTCGGCTTGGACTTCCGCGATCGGGCGTCCGTACTTGCGTCTCGACTCAGCTCGGGCAGCACGCCCGTAGCGTGACGGGGCTACCGCTGGCTTCGTCCCGATCGAGAAGGGGCTGCTGCTCCCTGTTGTCGTCATGACGTTGGCGATGCCCATCGTAGGCTCGAAGGTTCGTGATGTCGGTGATGGTCAGGTTGCTGTTCATCCCGCTGAGCAAGAGCTTGGCGTCCGTTGGGACCGGCCGTCCGTGCAGCAGGTCCACCAGGTCGGCCAGCGACCCCACCGAGCTGACCGAGAGCCCTCGACCAGCTCCGCCTCGCCGAGCTGGCCGTGCGGGACACCACCCGCTCGAAGCGGGCGGCCCGTGCGGCCACCAGGGCCGGCAGCACCCCGCGGACCCGGCGCACGCTGCCGTCCAGCCCCAGCGCTGCACGGGCCTCGCGGCGGGCCACGGAGGCTTACCTCGAAGCTTGGCGGGCCTACCGGGATGCCAGCAGGCCGTACGCGATCACGACGAGGACTGCCGCACAGCGCTACGCCGAGGTGACGTGCCGAGCCGTTCCGCGCGGGACGCTCTTCAGGCAGCCGTCGTCCCGGCGCGCCGCGCTGCCGATGCTGCCGGCCGTCAGCTCTCGACGCCGTCCGCAGGGTGGCTGCCCTCTGGGTCGAGTGCCACGACGATCTCGTGGTCCTGTCCCGACGGACGGCCGTTGAGGCGCACGAGCGCGCCACCGCCGCTCACGCCGAGCTGACCGAGGCCCTCCGGCTGCGGGACGAGGCGTACGCCGCGGCCGGCTACCGGGGCCGTTGGACCATCGATCCGGTGCAGCGACGGGACATTCCGGGGAAGGCCCGCTACCGGCCCGGGACCTTCTGGCAGGACGCGGTCGACCGGCAGTACGAGTTCACCGTGAAGGCTGCGGCCCCTGAGATCCTGCGCATGCGCGTCGAGACCTTCCCCGTCGAGACGCTGGCATGACCACCACCCGCAACCGGTACGCCGCCGCGGCAGCCAGGCAGCAGCCGCAGCAGCAGCAGTGCCAGTGGAACGGTCGAGAAGCGCGGCCGCTGTCTGCCCGTGCCACCCGCCGCGCCGCCGAGCGGGGGCATGCCGCTCCCCTCCAGCTCATCTCCGGCGATGGGCAGAGCGACAGGCCTCAGGACTCCGACGCTGCCGAGGCCGCCGCTGCCGCCTACTGCGGCACGGACTCAGGCCCTGTCCTTCGTGCTCGAGAGCTGCACCCCAAGCGCTGACCCGAGTCGGCGAGAGCGACGACCCTGGCGCCGCGGCAACTGCTGGGGCTACCCTGATTGATCACGACTCAGGGCAACGAGGGCCTCCGCGCCCGCTCACGGAGGTAGTAGTCAGGCGCCTACTTCAGGCGCCTGGGCTTGGTCGTCGTGGTGATCGTGGTCTTGATCCGCACCGGCGTGCCCTTAACACGCACGGTGCGGGTCGAGGTCCGACGAATCGTTGCCACCTTGACCCTTCCTGACGAACAGCTTCCGGTCGAGATCGCTCGACGCCCGGGGAACTTTCAGCGGGAGTCCCCCGACTCCGACTCGGTCTTCCGTTGCAACACTTCCCCGCGTCCAACTTCTGTCCGAGGCCCACCCGACGATGGTTCCGATAGCCGGAACCGGTGTCTGCCGTCAAGTTTGACCATAGGGTGGACGACGACCTCCGGCTCGGTGACACGCCGACACGCCTCTCGCTGATTCGCGTCCTCGCCTGTCATGATTCCGCCTCGCGCAGGCGCGCCTCCGTCGCCGCGCCCGCTTCGTCCCGCCATGCTCGCCGCTCGCGACGACCACCCCTCGGACCCGGGGTCCCACTCCCCCACCCCCAGGTCGTCCCAGGCCGGGCGTCATAGGGCGACAGGTCGCACCCTGGGCGACCCCTGATCTAGACGCGGTAGTTGAACCCGTCGTTTCCCCGCAATCACCTCTAGGAGGGTCCCTTGACCACCCCCACTGACCCGCCCGCGATCGGCAATGATGCCGGCCCCTCCACGCCCGAGTTCTCCTGGCCGACCTCCTGGAGCGCCTCGGCGCGAGAGACCGCTGACACGGTGCTCGCCCAGTGTCCGGACCTGGAAGGGGCCGAATGGGCGGCTCTGGAGCAGGCCTGCGCGCTCATCACAGCCGCCGACGCCCACGAAACCGTCGCCTCGGCGGAGGGCTGGGTCGAAAGGCAGCACCGGCCGGACCGTCGCCCACCCCTGCTCAGTCGAGGCGAGACTCGCCAGGACGGCCGCAGCGACCGTCATGGCACGGCTCGTGCCCTCGACCGGTGGTCGCATGTCCGCCTCGGAGAAGGGACGCGCTGGAGCCGCTGCTCGCAACGGGATGCCGCGGACATGAGGCCGTCCACCCGCCGCCTTCCGAGCCGCTCGCGACGGGAGCGTCCCCCGAGGCGATGTCCGGATCTCGCCAGCGAAGCCAGTCCACCCGCTCCCTGACGCCACGATCCCGGCGCCCGCCTCCGGCTGGACCCTGTCCTCGACTCAGGCGGCCGCGCGGCGCTACGCCGACGAGCACGCGGAGTCCGCCGGCGTGGACCACGCCTCAGCAGCGCACAACGCCTGGCATGCTTCCTCGACGCGCTGGACGCTCTGGACCCGGAGCGGGGCCTCGGCGCAGCCCTGTTCGAGGAAGCCTGCTGGGACCGACTCGATCATCACGACAGCCTCTAGGGGTTTCCTTGTCTATGACGACTCCCCCCTGGATCTCCGCCGACCGCGCCGTGGCGCCGGTTTCCGTACGCGACGACGCCCGTCAGGGCGGCGAGAGCCTCGGCGCCGCCCTCCTCGGCGTCACGCCCTCGCTCGTCCCAACGGCGCCCGCTCAGCTCGACGAACACAGCATCCCTGCGAGCCTCCCCCGGCTCCCCTGGCGGCGCCTGGTGACCCGGGTGGCGGCAGGCGACGTGGACGCCGTCGCGACGGACCTGTGGGACCGGCTGACGGTCTTCGCCGGCCGAGGCGCCACCTCGCCGGGCTCCGTGGCCGCGTTGCGCGAGTGGCGCCGGGTGACGGTTCTCGACCTCATGACGCAGCTCATCGACCGGGCCGCAGCGGACTACCCGACGACGCCGGAGTCATGACCACTGCCGGCGCCCGGCCGGGCCCTCGACCCGCGGTGCGACCGCTGCCGCTGCGAGACGTCCCGGACGCTGTCCTCTGGTCCTCGGCGCTGGGCTTGTGGTTCACCTGGAACGGCTACCTGCGCCGACCTTGGCGGCACTCGCCAACGAACGCGCCCGGCGTCGACCCGTGCCGCCTGGGCGTTCGTTAGACCTAAGGGCTTCCCACCGCCTTTCGCAAGGGGGCGATGAACTTGTCGACTGACTTCTCCCGCGCATGCGGGCCTTTCGCAGGGCAGGCCAGCGAGTCATACCCGTCGAGGGCGATCTCCCAGCGGGTTGTCACACCCGTGTCGTCGCTGGTTATAGCGACGAGCTCCAAGGCCTTCACGCGCCGCAGCGGCACAATGCGCCCCGCCAAGTTCGTCGCCTTATTGTCGAGTCGGGTTTGTCGTGGGCGCTCGTAACAACGAGAAGGTTGCCAGCACTCAGCGCGTATACGCTCAAGTCAACGGTCGACTTGCTTGCTGTATGGCGGGGGTCCGCGAAGACCGCTTCAGGCAGGACACCTCCAGACAGTGCCGCCAAGGCCTTCAGCATTTCTGCCGGTGCCTTCGTCTCCAGTCCCTCGTCGACCGCACTGCGAAGCTTCTTCATGCCTTCCTGGATTAGGTCCATGAGCTGATCTTGGCGCTGCTGTCACGCCGGAGTCGCTCGTAGGCCTCACTCGGCCCGGATCTTGACTGAACCACCGGCGACCCAGCCGGCCTCCTCAAGAGGAAGACTTAGTCCGCATGAGCACCCTTGACGACGTCTCCGCCGCTGCGGCCGCCGCGCAGGCAGCTCGAGCCCACCTCGTCGACGCTTACCACGCGGCCTACCGTGAAGGATGGAGCGTGGCGGACATCGGCAACGCCGCCGGCGTCTCGCGGAACACGGTCTACAAAGCGCTCCACCCGATCGAGAACCCGCGCCCTCCCGGCCGGTTCCGCAAGGGCCAGACCAAGCACGAGCCCCGCTGAGGCCGAGTGGCGAAGTCCGCCGCGCTATCGGACGCCAGCGCTGGGGTCCTCGTGCGATCTGCCCCACCGACACTCCGTGGACCTCGTCAAGGATCCTTGACGGATGCGCCACACTAGGGGTAGAGGGGCTAGGAAGGTCGCTGGGTCAGCCGGATCGATGAAAGTTGATCACCCGCCACGAGCGGGAAACGCCCCCAGGACCTTCCTAGCCCCTCTCCAACTGCCGCCACCATGTCTGATGACGCACTCTCGCGCTCGCGGGGAAGAACTTCAGCCCCAGATCAGCGGCCGACCCCCAGCGACCGCGGACAAGCTGGTGCGAGGTTGCCTGCACCCACTCGTAGTCATCCCTAATCAGCGCGGAACTCATCATGCCGCAGTACATATCAGCGGCTTGCAAGCCGTCAATGTCAGCCGTCTGGCGCCAACGCTGGGGCCACTCGATGTTGCTGTAGGGCGTTCCACGTCGGTCGCGGCAGGCGGTGTGGTGAAGGTAGGACTGCGTCTGCACGTGGTCCACCCCTCCGACCACGCCGAAGTAGATGCGCGCCACTCTCTCCCCGCCCGGCCAGCTCGCAGCGGCTTGGGCGATGCGCTCGGTGAGCAGCATGGTGATGTAGTTGTAGGCGACGTCGCCGGCACGCGCCATCTGCGCCCCCGGTCGGATTTGCGTCTTGTCGACGACGACGTGGATGACCTGAATGGAGGGAAGCCTGGCGAGGTGATCGACCAGGACGCGTCGTCGCCCAATCTGTTTCGCCTTCAGGTGCTTGACCCAGTGCAGTTGACCCTTCACCTGCCACATACCGCGGCAACCGCCCATGACGATCCTCAGTTGGTCCTCGTACTCCTGGGCGACCAGTACCGCAGTCATGAGGAAATGATCAGATTGGCGATTGGGTTGCGTGTTCCGGTCCCCCGACTCATCAACGAAGGCAAGGATGCGCGGCATGCGCCTCTTCGTTGGGTCCGGCTCGAATCGCCCGGAGAGCACGGGCCCGGAGGGTCCGAAGACGTCCCAGTCCAGGGAACTCACTCGTTGACGCGCTCTACAGCGGCGCTGGGCGCTTCGCGCGCCCCCAAGGCCCTGCGGCCTGCGCCAACGAGGTCGTATTCGCCCGGGAGCGTATAGCTGGCCGCTTCCTCCTGGTCGTCGTGCATGACACCTCCAGTGATGAGGGCCGCGTGCAGGCGCGGTGCCCGAGTTCGCCCTCGATTCGGAACATACCGGGCGGCGTCTCACCATGCGAAAGCGACACACGACGACTTTCTGGTCGTCGCCGCGCTACTCTTCGACAAGGAGGGAGGGGCGCCCGCGGCGCTGCGTAGAGCGCTCGTCGCAGCTCCGCAGTCGAAGCTCTCGCCGCCCCTAGCGAGGCCGTCACAGCCGCTCTACGGTCCTCTCACCGGCGCCGCCGTGGCGCCCCCACCGGAGAGGCCAGGATGACCGCCACAGCCGCCCACAGCCGCCGCCCCGCGTCTACCTCTCGGCCAGCGTCGACGACTTCCTCGACGGCGACGCCGGCTGGACACACGAGGCGCTCGTCGCTCTCGGCTACGACGTTGTGCTTTCTGAAGCAGCCGTCTGCGCGGAGGTCCAGGCGCTCCTAAGCGCCGAGATCGTGCTGGTAACCCCTACGAGCGACGAGTTATGGTCCAGATCGGCGATGCCGCCGGGTTGCCGCTACTGACCCTTAGAGATCTGAGCGGGTGACGCGTCCGGGCGCAACTCGCCTCGGGATAACTCCGGCGCCGGCCGATTCGTCGCCCCGGGAGGCGACGCCTCGTCTACGCCGAGTTCGCGACGCACGGCCGCCCGGAAACGCTCACGCGCTTCACGCAGACCGGCACCGTCGTACTCCAAGACGAACTTGTGGAGCGCGTCCGCCACGTCTTCAGCCGCACCCTTGGCCTCGGCACCCGAAAGAAGCTGCACCTCCAAGAGCTCCTCCTCGACGACTGACAGCTCCCAGCCCTCGGCGCCTCGGTCTGCGGGGGAGGGTTCACCTTCCGCCTCGTCTCTCGCAGCCCTGCTGAACCGCTTGTCCACCTGCTGCTCAAACCGAAGGTAAGCCGCCTTTCGGTCACTGTAACGACTTTCCTGCAACGCCAACCGCTCCTTGCGCTTGTCGTCGGCCGCTTGCCGCTCCAGCGCTCGATCCTCCCGCCGCCCCCGGAAGTAGTCGAGCAAGAAGGACGAGAGGAACGAGAGAAGAGCACCAATTACGACGCCCATCAGAACGGGATCCATGGGGCTAGAGCGTAGACCGTTGTGCGTGGCCTAGGGGCCGCTCTGCGTAGTCGCCAGGCTCAACCCCCGCGCTGCGCTCTTGACGTAATAATGGAGTCACCCTCGGAGCAGCGCTCGTTCCGCTCCAGCACCTGGCAGCCCTGCTCCTCAGCAGCCGCGCTGCCAGCTCCTCGCCCAGCTGCCCGAGCGCTTGTCTCGTCCCCATGACGACCACCTCCGCACCCACCGTCGGCGCGCAGGCACGATCGGGTCGTCACGGGTCGGGGTCTGTGGACGGCGCTCGGGCTGAAACAATAGAAGTGCAGGCCTGTGACGACCGGCTCGCGGCTGGAGCACCGCCGCTGCCGGGAGCACCCAGATCAGGCCCCCAGGCGTCGCTGCTCGCCAGACCCGCTCCGGGCGTGGGCACCGCAGGGCATGACGATCGACCGAACGAGAGGCCAGTCGGGGAACTTCGAAGCCAGGTGCCCGATGCCCAAGCGGTCGACGCGACGGCCCATCGAGCCGGGGGACGTGCTCCTCGCCCCATCAGGACGAGCTCCGCCCCTGCCGGTTGGCTCAGCGTGAGGAGTCGGGAACCTCGAGGTCGGAGTGCACGATCTCCTCGATGGAGACGTCACGGAAGGTGAGCACCTTGGCGTTCTTCACGAAGCGCGCGGGGCGGTACATGTCCCAGACCCAGGCGTCGGCCATCGAGACCTCGTAGTAGACGTCCCCGCCCTCGGTGCGCACCTTGAGGTCCACCGTGTTGCAGAGGTAGAAGCGGCGCTCCGTCTCCACGGCGTAGGTGAAGAGCCGCACCACGTCCTTGTACTCGCGGTACAGCGTGAGCTCGGCTTCGCTCTCGAACTGCTCCAGGTCCTCTGTGCTCATAGCGCCTCGCACTCTAGCCGAGTCTGCGTCAGCACCCGACCGGGCGGCAGCAGGGTGGCTCCGGGGACCGTCCGGGCGACGTTGTCGAAGCGCATCCGGTGCTCCGCGCAGGGACCGAGCCGGTCCAGACGGTCCTGGTGCTCCTTGGTGCAGTAGCCCTTGTGGGTGGCGAAGTCGTACTCCGGCCAGCGCTCGTGCACCTGCGTCATGATCCGGTCCCGGGTCACCTTGGCCAGTACCGAGGCCGCCGCCACGCAGGCCGCCACCCGGTCGCCCTTCCAGACCGCCAGACCGGGGACCCCCAGCCCGTCCACCCCGAACCCGTCGGTGAGCGCGTAGTCCGGGGCCGGGGTGAGCCGGTGCAGGGCCCGGCGCAGCGCCTGGACGTTGGCCACGTGCATCCCCAGCCGGTCGCACTCGGCGGCGTCGACCACCACCACCGACCAGCCGAGCGCCTTGGCCACGACCTCGTCGTAGCAGCGCTCCCGCTGGGCCGCGCTGAGCAGCTTGGAGTCCCGCAGCCCCTCGATCTGGCCGGCCCTGGTGTCGCGCAGGATGGCCGCGGCGGCCACCAGCGGGCCCGCGCAGGCCCCACGACCGGCCTCGTCGGCCCCGGCGACCAGCGTGAAGCCGGCGCGTCGCAGGGCGCGCTCGTAGGCGTACAGACCGCTGCTGCGCCGCACCACGAAGGACATCAGCAGCCGACCCCCTGGGGCTCGATCACCGCCCGCTCCGGCGGCGGAGCGCTGGGGTCGGGGATCGCGGCGAAGCTCTCGGGCACCCTGAGGCGCTGGAACCGGTCGAACGGTGCCGCGATCAGGAAGGCGGGACCGACCACGTCCTCGACGGGCACGAAGGCGTCGGCGCCGATGGGCCCCCCACCGGCGGGGACGTCGGACAGGTGGCAGCGCGAGTCGCGGGAGTCGTTGCGGTGGTCGCCCATCACGAAGAGGCGGCCCGCCGGCACGACCACGCTGAAGGGCACGTCCGCCGGGGCGACGGGGTCCCCGTCGGGCTCCTCGTAGAGGTAGGCATCCTCCTCCAGCGGCGTCCCGTTGACGGTGATCCGCTCCTCGGCGTCGCAGCAGGTGACGGTGTCACCCGGCATGCCGATCACCCGCTTGATCAGGTGCTGGGAGCTGGTGTCGGGGAGCAGGCCCACGAACTCCAGGGCCTGGCCCACGGGACCGCGCTCCTCGGCGCCGTAGTCGGTGCCGAGCCAGTTGCCCGGGTCGACGAAGACCACGATGTCGCCGCGGCTGAAGTCGGTCACCTTCTGCACGACGACCTTGTCCTGCACCATCAGGGTGTTCTCCATCGACCCCGAGGGGATGACGAAGGGCTGGGCGACGAAGGCCCGGAGCACCGAGGAGACGATGATGGCGCCGATCACCACGATGGCGATCTCCTTGAGCAGGGAGCCCAGGTGACGTCCCGCGCTCGAGCGCCTCTCCCCGATCCGCGACTCACTCACTCGTCCTGCTCCCTCTCCTGCTGCCGGCCCCGGGACGGGGACGCGCCCAACCTAGTCGGCCGCTCCGACCGTCCTGCCCGGAGACACACATCGCACGCACCCCGAGGGGTACGTGCGATGTGCGGGAGCGCTCGCTCAGTAGCGCTTCTCCTTGATCTTGGCGGCCTTGCCGCGCAGCCCACGGAGGTAGTACAGCTTCGCCCGGCGGACGTCACCGCGGCGCTCGACCTCGATCTTGTCGATGATCGGGCTGTGCAGCGGGAAGGTGCGCTCGACGCCGACGCCGAAGGACACCTTGCGGACGATGAAGGACTCCTGCAGCCCACCGCCGCTCTTGGCGATGACCACGCCGGCGAAGACCTGGATCCGGGAGCGGTTGCCCTCCACGACCTTGACGTGCACCTTGACGGAGTCACCCCCGCGGAAGGCCGGGATGTCGTCGCGCAGGGAGGCCTGGTCGAGGGCCTCGATCAGCTTGCTCATGGTGTGTTCCTTCGCCGGTGCCACAGGTCACCTGGTCAGCTCTGTCTGGGATGGTGCCGCGCCCGGACGGTCCCCCCGTGGCAGGAGCCGGTCACACGCACCAACAGGCGATTCTGTCACAGCCCTGCAGCGGAGCAGAAATCGATCTGCGGGCCGGCCCCGGGATGCAACCCCCGTGCGCCGCGAGGCGTAGTGCAGGCGTGCCAACCACGACCGGGGGGAGACCGACGCCGATGAGTGCGATACCACTGAGGTCGGCAGAGCTGTCGCGGCCCATGTCGTCCAACGAGAGGTCCGTCATGGACACCGAAGAGTTCGATGCGCTCTACCGGGCCTCCTTCGGCTCCCTGGTGAGTCAGGTCTACGCCATGTGCGGGAACCGCAGCGAGGCCCAGGACTGCGTCCAGGAGGCCTTCATCCGCGCCTGGGACCAGCGCCACAAGCTCGACCGGGCGTCGTCCCCCCAGGGCTGGATCAGGACGACGGCGTACCGCATCGCGGTCAGCCGCTGGCGACGCTCCCGACTCGCCCGACGCGCTCCCGACCGGGCTCTGCAGGACCCCGGCGACCACGCCGGCCCCGACGTCGACGGGGTGGCCCTGACCAGGGCCCTCCAGCAGCTGCCGGTGGACCAGCGCCGGGCGATCGTGCTGCACCACCTCGCCGACCTCTCCGTGGCCGACGTGGCCCGGGAGGTGGGCGCCCCGGTCGGGACGGTGAAGGCCCGGCTCTCTCGCGGACGCGCCGCTCTGGCCGATCTGCTGTCCGACCACGAGCCCCGAGGTGAGGTCCGATGAGCACGCCAGACCCGATGTTCGACCCACTGCGCCGACTGTCCGCGCAGAGCGCCGCCGGGGACCCTGCGACCCTGCGCCAGCTCGGTGACCGACGCCGCGTCCGACGTCGTCAGAGCCTCGGCGCGGTCGCCGTGGTCGTGGTGCTGGCCACCGGTGCCGGGACGCTGGTCTCCCAGCTGAACCAGGGTGCGGTACCGGCGCCGGTGGCACCGAGTCCGACCGCACCCGCCACGCCCGCCCCCTCTCCGGTCGCGACACCCGACCCCTCCCCGAGCGGGGCAGGCGAGGCGGGGATACCCGACGCGTCACTGCCCCAGCTGGAGGACTTCGTCTGGGGCCCGGGGGTCGAGTTCAGCGACCGTCGCGTGACCGACGGCCAGGGCCAGGCGGCGGTGAGCTCCTGCCAGCAGGAGGAGCTCGACGCGCTGGGCGCGGCCGAGGTCCGGGTGGTGACCGTTGAGTCCGGGGTCGGCGGTGTGGCCGGCGTGCTCGGCTTCGACTCCACCGAGGACGCCGACACCGCCTGGAGCACCCTGCTGCGGTGGGCCGACGACTGCCAGGACCAGCTCGACCAGCAGGACCGCGGGATGGAGGTGCTGACGGACGTGCCGCTGCAGCCCGCCGGGCAGGAGGGGCGGTTCCTGCTGCTGGTGGAGCCCGACCGCGACGGCCTGGGCCCCGAGGTCGGCGGCTTCGAGGAGGTGGGTCTGGTCCGCGCCGGGGACCGGATGGCCCTGGTCTCCTTCACCAGCGCCGCCCCGGAGCACCACTTCGCCCTCGAGGAGGACGACGGCACCGGGATGCCGCTCGACCCGATGATCCGCACCCTGGACAACATCGGGGCCCGACTGGCCCCCTGAACGACGACGGCGCCGGCACTCTCGGGGGGTGCCGGCGCCGTCGCGCGGGTCCACTCGCCGCAGACGAGGCCGCCAGCACGTCGCGATCCAGCGGGGTGGTGGTTGGTGAAGGGGATCTTCTTCGGGCACACACGGCGGTGCGCGCGCCGAGCCGTCCGGGCAGGCGGCCACGCAGGCGCCCAGCCGATGCAGGGGGCGGCGTCGAGGACGTGGTCGGCGCAGCGGTCGACGACCGAGTCCTCGACGCCCGGGAGGGCGTGGGCCGCCACGGCTCGAAGACCGGGAGGTCGGCACACCTGGGTCCGCGGGGCGGACCGGCGTCTGTGACACGATCACGCGTGCCGGGTCAGGCCGCCACGCCACGACCCGGCCCCGGCCGACGACGCCCACCCAGGAGGCACCGTGTTCCCCGACATCTCCCAGCTGCGCAGCACCGTCTCGCGCTCGATCTGCCCGGAGAACCCCGACGGCTCCCCCGGTGGCGCCGCCCGGGCCGTCGAGGGCACCGGCGCCCACGCCGCCCGCGACCTCGGCCTGGGCTGGAAGGTGTCCCCCTCGGTGGAGATCGCACCCGGGGAGACCTTCGTCCTCGGCGAGATCGACTCCCCCGGACGGATCACCCACATCTGGTTGACCACCGCGCGGGAGGCCTGGCGGTCGCTGGTGCTGCGCGCGCACTGGGACGGCGACGAGGAGCCCGCCGTGGAGACGCCGGTGGGTGACTTCTTCGCCAGCGGCTGGTGCCGCTTCGCCCAGGTGTCCTCCCAGGTGGTGGCCAGCAACCCCCACGGCGGCTTCAACTCCTACTGGCCGATGCCCTTCCAGCGCTCGGCCCGGCTCACGCTGGAGAACCTGTCCCCGGAGAAGGTGGTCGTCTACTACCAGATCGACTACGAGGTGGGCGAGGACGTCCCCGGCCCGGACGCGGGTTACCTGCACGCCCAGTTCCGGCGCAGCGACCCGCTCCCCGAGCGCACCACCCACCCGATCCTCGACGTGACCGGGCGCGGCCACTACGCCGGCACCTACCTGGCCTGGGGCGTCCGCTCCCCGGGCTGGTGGGGCGAGGGCGAGGTCAAGTTCTACGTCGACGACGACGGTGAGTTCCCCAGCATCGCCAGCACCGGCACCGAGGACTACTTCGGCGGCGCCTGGAACTTCGACGTCCCCGGTCAGGGTTACACCGAGTTCAGCACGCCCTACCTCGGGATGCCGCAGGTGCTGCGTCCCGACGGGCTCTACGCCAGCCAGCAGCGGTTCGGCCTCTACCGCTGGCACCTGCCCGACCCGATCACCTTCCGGACCGGCCTGCGGGTCGACGTCCAGGCGCTGGGCTGGAAGTCCGGGCACCGCTACCTGCCGCTGCGCGACGACATCGCCTCGACGGCGGTGTTCTACCTCGACGCCACGCACACCCGGCGCCCCACGCTGCCCGACCTCGACGCGCTGGCCGTCTAGCCACGTGCGCAGGCCCCGGGCGGTGGACCGGGGGCCGGACGCACGACGGCGCCGGCACCCGTGAGGGTTGCCGGCGCCGTGCGCGGGGAGTCACTCCCCCTTGACCAGTGCCCCCAGCATGTCGCGGTTCAGCTGGGTGATGGTGTCGAAGGGGATCTCCTTCGGGCACACCGCGGTGCACTCACCGATGTTGGAGCAGCCGCCGAAGCCCTCCGCGTCGTGCTGGGAGATCATCCCCAGCACCCGGGAGCTGCGCTCGGGCTGGCCCTGGGGCAGCAGACCCAGGTGCGTCACCTTGGCGGCGGTGAACAGCATCGCCGAGCCGTTCGGGCAGGCGGCCACGCAGGCCCCGCAGCCGATGCAGGTGGCGGCGTCGAAGGCGTGGTCGGCGTCGCGCTTCTTCACCGGGGCGGCGTGGGCCTCCGGCGCGGAGCCGGTCGGGGCGCTGATGTAGCCCCCGGCCTGGATGATCCGGTCGAAGGCGCCGCGGTCGACGATCAGGTCCTTCACCACCGGGAAGGCGTCGGCCCGCCACGGCTCGACGTCGATCACGTCGCCGTCGGCGAAGGAGCGCATGTGCAGCTGGCACACGGTCGCGCGGACCGGGCCGTGGGCCTGGCGGTTGATCATCACCCCGCAGGTCCCGCAGATGCCCTCGCGGCAGTCGGAGTCGATGGCGATCGGCTCCTTGCCCTCCAGCGTCAGCCGCTCGTTGACGACGTCGATCATCTCCAGGAACGACATGTGCTCGGAGATGTCGGGGACCGCGATGGTCTCCATCCGCCCCTCCGCCTCCGGGCCGGACTGGCGCCACACGTTCAGGGTGATGTTCATGCGTGGTTCCTCACTGCTCGGCGGTGCTCGGGGCTCACTTGTAGCTCCGCTGCTTCATCTCGACGAACTCGTAGACCAGGTCCTCCTTGTGCAGGACCGGCTGGCGTCCGGCGCCGGTGAACTCCCAGGCCGCAACGTAGGCGTACTCGTCGTCGTGACGCAGCGCCTCACCGTCCTCGGTCTGGGACTCGGCCCGGAAGTGGCCGCCGCAGGACTCGCGGCGGTGCAGGGCGTCGACGCACATCAGCTCGCCGAGCTCCAGGAAGTCCGCGACCCGGCCGGCCCGCTCCAGGGACTGGTTGAGCTCCACCCCGGTGCCGGGCACCAGGACGTCGCGCCAGAACTCCTCGCGCAGCTCGCGGATGGCCCCGATCGCCTTGCGCAGGCCCTCCTCGCTGCGCTCCATGCCGCAGTACTCCCACATGATCCGGCCGAGCTCCTTGTGGAAGGAGTCCACCGTGCGGCTGCCCTTGATCGACAGCAGCTTCTCGACCCGCTCGGTGACCGAGGTGGTGGCCTCGACCACGGACGGGTGCGCCGGGTCGACCTTCGGGAACGGCCCGGCGGAGAGGTAGTCCGCGATGGTGTTGGGCAGCACGAAGTAGCCGTCGGCCAGGCCCTGCATCAGCGCCGAGGCGCCGAGCCGGTTCGCGCCGTGGTCGGAGAAGTTCGCCTCACCGGTGACGAAGAGCCCGGGGATGCTCGACTGCAGGTCGTAGTCGACCCACAACCCGCCCATCGTGTAGTGCACGGCGGGGTAGATCCGCATCGGGGTCTCGTAGGGGTTCTCGCCCGTGATCTGGGCGTACATGTCGAAGAGGTTGCCGTACTTGGCCTCGACCGCCTTGCGCCCGAGGCGCTTGATGGCGTCGGCGAAGTCCAGGTAGACCCCCAGACCGCCGGGCCCGACACCGCGACCCTCGTCGCAGACGGCCTTGGCCGCCCGGGAGGCGATGTCGCGCGGGACCAGGTTGCCGAAGGCCGGGTAGCGGCGCTCCAGGTAGTAGTCGCGCTCCTCCTCGGGGATGTCGCGCGCGTCGCGCTCGTCCTCACCGCTCAGCGGCACCCAGATCCGGCCGTCGTTGCGGAGCGACTCGCTCATCAGCGTCAGCTTGGACTGGTAGTCCCCCGAGACCGGGATGCAGGTCGGGTGGATCTGCGTGTAGCAGGGGTTGGCGAAGTAGGCGCCCTTGCGGTGGGCCCGCCAGGCGGCGGTGACGTTGCAGCCCATGGCGTTGGTGGAGAGGTAAAAGACGTTGCCGTACCCGCCGCTGGCCAGCACGACCGCGTCGGCCAGGTGGGTCTCGATCTCCCCGGTGCGCATGTCGCGGACGACGACGCCACGGGCCTTGCCGTCCACGACGACCAGCTCGAGCATCTCGTGGCGGGTGTGCACCGTCACGGTGCCCGCCGCGACCTGGCGCTCGAGCCCCTGGTAGGCCCCGATCAGCAGCTGCTGGCCGGTCTGGCCGCGGGCGTAGAAGGTCCGCTGCACCTGCACGCCGCCGAAGGAGCGGGTGTCGAGCAGACCGCCGTACTCCCGGGCGAAGGGGACGCCCTGGGCCACGCACTGGTCGATGATGTTCGCGCTGACCTCGGCCAGCCGGTAGACGTTGGACTCCCGGGAGCGGAAGTCCCCGCCCTTCACGGTGTCGTAGAACAACCGGTAGGTGGAGTCGCCGTCGTTGCGGTAGTTCTTGGCCGCGTTGATGCCGCCCTGGGCCGCGATCGAGTGGGCCCGGCGGGGGCTGTCCTGGTAGCAGAAGCTGGTGACCTGGTAGCCGGCCTCACCGAGGGTGGCCGCGGCCGACGCGCCGGCCAGGCCGGTGCCGACGATGATCACGCTGAGCTTGCGGCGGTTGGCGGGGTTGACCAGCTTCGCGTCGAACTTGCGCTGGGACCAGCGGCCCTCGACCGGGCCCTTCGGGGCCTTGGCGTCGGCGACCGGCTCCCCGAGGGTGAACAGCTCGTCGGAGTCCGGGTTGGCCTCGAGGGCCTCGTCGGTACGGATCTCGGTCTGCGTCATGACACCACTCCCAGGAGGACGCTGAAGGGGACGGCCAGGAAGCCGAGGGTGATCACCAGAGCCAGCGCGACGGAGACTCCGACGATGACCCGGCGGACGGGCGCCGTGGTACCGGCACCCAGGGTGTAGAGCGCGCTGGCGGTGCCGTGCCGCAGGTGCAGCCCGACCGCCACCAGGGCGACGGTGTAGATGAGCACGACCCACCAGATGCTGAAGCCGTTGACCATCCGCTCGTAGGGCGAGGCCGAGGCGCCACCGGGGGTGGTCAGCTGCCAGGTGAGGTGGGCCAGGTGGTAGACGACGAAGAGCGCGATCACCAGTCCGCCGCTGCGCAGCGTGAACGAGGCGTAGCTGCGCTGGATGCCCAGCCGGTTGCGGCTGGTCTTGTAGCGGTTGACCCCGGCCGCGCCCCAGGAGCGCCGCGACAGCCTGACCGCGGACCAGATGTGGGCCCCGACGGCCACCAGCAGCACGATCCGGATGATCCACAGCAGACCGCTGTAGGGCAGGATCGGCTCACCCAGCTCACGCAGGTGGTGGGAGTACTCGTCGAAGGCCGCCTGACCGGCGAAGGCCTTGAGGTTGCCGTACATGTGCGCCAGGAGGTAGCCCACCATGACCAGGCCGCTGACGGCCATGACCACCTTGGCCGCCACCGTCGAGCGGAGCGCCCGGCGCTGCGCGGAGATCGTTGTCGTCGACACGTCGTCACCTTAGTTCGCGTGTCCGCAGCCCACGAAATAAGGCACGCCTAGCGTGCTCTGGGTCACTCCTCGTCGTCGTCGAGGTCGACCAGCAGCCCCTCGACGTCGGCCAGCCGGACGTGTCCGGCGGCCAGGTCCACCTCGGGCACGAGGGCCTCGACGAAGGGGACCAGGCGGCTCCCCTGGGCCACGTCGACGGCCAGCAGGTCCTGGGCGGGGAGGTGCACCACCTCGGTCACCCGGCCCACCTCGGTGCCGCTCGCGTCGAGCACGGCCAACCCCACCAGCTGGCGGTCGTAGTACTCCCCCGGCTCACCCGGTGCGTCGTCGACGGCGACGCGGCTGACCAGCAGGCCGCCGCGCAGGGACTCTGCGGTGTCGCGGTCGTCCACACCCTCGAAGACGACCAGCAGACGTCCCTGGTGCCAGCGGGTGCTGACCACCTGCAGGGTGCGCTCGCTGACGAAGCGGTCGGCACCGGGACGCGCAGCGGCGCCCCGCACCAGGTGCAGCGAGGCACCCTCGGCGAAGCGCCGCTCGGGCTCGTCGGTGCGCAGCTCGATGGTGAGCGCGCCCTTGACCCCGTGGGGCCGACCGATCCGGCCGACCACCACCTCGATGTCCTCCACCCGTCAGCGCTGGTCTCGACGCGGCTGGCGGTCGACGTCGACGAAGTCGACGCGGACCCGGTCCCGGCCGGCCAGGGCCGCGATGACGGTGCGCAGGGCGCCGGCCGTGCGTCCCTGCCGGCCGATCACCTTGCCCACGTCGTCGGGGTGCACCCGGACCTCGAGCATCCGGCCGCGGCGCCCGTCGACGTCACGCACGCGGACGTCGTCGGGGTTCGAGACCAGACCGCGGACCAGGTGCTCCAGCGCGTCGGCCAGCACCTCAGGCCTCGCTGCTGGTCTCGCCCGCCTCGTCGGCGGCGGTCTCGGCGGCCGGCTCGGCGGCAGGAGCGGCCTCCTCGGCCTTCTTCCGGCTGCTGAAGGCGGCGACGCTCGGCTCGTCGGAGGTGTCGGCCAGCGCGGCGTTGAAGGCGGCCAGCTTGTCCTTCTTCTCCTTCTGCGGCTCCACGCCGGAGGGGGAGCTGTCACCGGAGAAGGACTGCCAGTCCCCGGTGCGCTTGAGGATGGCCACCACGGCCTCGGTGGGCTGGGCGCCGACCGAGAGCCAGTACTGGGCGCGCTCGGAGTTCACCTCGATGAACGACGGGTCGTTCTTCGGGTGGTACTTGCCGATCTCCTCGATCGCCCGGCCGTCGCGCTTGGTGCGCGAGTCCATCACGACGATGCGGTAGTGGGGCGAGCGGATCTTGCCCAGTCGCTTCAGACGAATCTTGACAGCCACGTGTGTGGTTTCTCCTGTAGGGAACGCCCGGGACGACCCCGGACACGGTGGGTGAGCAGTCGGCACGCTGTGGGGCAACGCGCCTCAACCCGGGTGGACCTGTGCTGCCCTGGCGATGAGAGGGCACCGGAGCAGCACGGATGCGCCCGACAGTCTGCCAGAGGGAGGGCGGTGCGACCAAACACCTGGGTGCGCCCGGTCAGGACCTGGGTGGATCCCACGTCGGTACCGGCCCGGGCACGGCCCCGCTGTATAGGGTGCATCGCATGCTCTCGGTGGTCATCCCCACGCTCCAGCAGTCCCGGCACCTGGGCGAGCTCCTGCAGCTGCTGCAGGACTCGGACGTGGTCGGCGAGGTCGTGGTGGTCAACAACGCCGACCAGCCGCTGCCCTTCGCGACGGACAAGACGCGCGTGCTCGACCCGGGCCGCAACCTGTTCGTCAACCCCTCCTGGAACCTCGGGGTGCGGCACTGCCGGCACCGCAACCTGCTGATCTGCAACGACGACGTCCTCTTCGACCCGGGTCTGCTGCAGTTCGCCGACCGGGCCCTGACCGACGGCAGCGGGGCGATCGGCCCGGCCCGCTCCTGCTTCCGGGAGGAGCTGGAGGGCGCGGAGCCGGACCGGCCCGAGCTGGTTCCCACCGACCGCCGCACCTGGGGCTGGGGCACCATGATGTTCATGCCGCGGCGGCACTACGTGCCGGTGCCGGAGGACCTGCTGATCTGGGCCGGGGACGACTGGGTCTTCCGCCACCAGCGGCGGCAGAACCACCTGCTGCGCGGGGTGACCATCCAGACGGTGATGGGCTCGACCTCGCGCCAGGCCCGGTTCAGCGACCAGAAGAACGCCGACCTGGTGCGTTTCCGCGAGGCCTACGCCGAGAACCCCTACCTGCACCGGCGCGAGGCCGGGGTCCGGCGCGCGGCCCTGGTCGAGCGAGCCCGGGTGGGGGCCCGGTGGCGGGTCCGGAGGGCCCGGCGGCTGGTGCGTGAGCGTCTCGACGCCCGTCGCTGACCCCTCGGCGCCTCAGCGGCAGCGCAGGCTGAGGTTGCCGTGGCTGGAGGTGTAGAGGTCGGCCCGCAGCCCCGGCACCCGGGTGCTGGTGCGGGGGGCCTCGGGTGAGGGCAGCCGCAGGCGGACCTGGCCACGGGTGTCGGTGAGCTCCAGCCAGAGGCCGAAGAAGCCGGACCGACGGCTGTTGAAGTCGCCGGCCTCGAAGGTGGCCTCGACCTCCCAGCGGCCGCCGTCCAGCCGGCGCAGGACGGTCCCCGGCCGGACCCGGGCGGCGGGGTCGCGGCAGAGCGCCTCCAGCTGGGCCTGCAGCCCCGGGGTGCGGTCGTCCGTCGTCACCTCGCAGCGCACGGTGAGGGTCCCGGGCGTCACCGCCACCCTGGTGATCGCGGCCGGCACCGGCCGACGGGGCGGGCTGACCAGCGCGAGCGAGCGTCGGGGCGGACCGAACGCGCGCAGGCTGAGGTTCCCGTTGGCGGTGCGGTACGGCTCCAGCCGGCCGCGTCCGTCCGGCACCGCCGTCGCCTCGTCCACCCGGACCCGGACCTTCGGCGCGCTCTCGGCCGGCGCCTTCTCCACCGAGAGGTCCCAGGTGCCCTCCGCTAGGTCCACCGTGGCCGGCAGGGTGGTCTCCACCCGGTCCCGGGGCCCGCGCAGCGGGACGCGCAGCGCGTCGGGGCCGCCCCGTCGGCGGAGCAGCAGCAGGCGGTCCCCCGGCACGTCGTCCCCGGTCGTCTCCAGGACCAGCCGGAGTCCTCCCCGCCTGCTCCACCCCAGCTCGGTGGCCCGCGTCTCGTAGCCCGGGTCGGTCTCGAGCCGGCCCAGGGCCAGCAGGCCCTCGACGTCACCGGCCCGGACCAGCTCGGCCCGTTGCCGGAACGGGAAGCCGAGGTCGGCCACCATGGCGTCGCCGACGTGCCGGGCCATCACCAGCTGGTGGTTCTCCACCCACTGCTGCCGCCGTTCGGCGGGCATGGCGGCGAAGCGGGCCGGGGCGTACATCTTCAGGCACTTGCGCCGGAACAGCGCGGACACCACCCGGTCCGCCCGGGCGGGGTCGGGGTCGTGGCGCCGGACCCGGTCGGCCACCTGCCCGACCGACCACGAGTAGCCCACCGGGTCCAGGGCCTGCATGCTGATGTTCTGGCCGTCGTCGCGCAGCCGGACGAAGTAGTGGTCGTAGTCGACCAGGACCGAGATGCGGCGGGCCACGTAGTAGGCCTGGGCCATCACGAAGCCGTCCTCCAGCCGCACCTTCTCCTCCGGGAACCTGATCCCGTGCTCCAGCAGCATGCTGCGACGGAACAGCTTGATCGGTCCCAGGGACGGCATCACCAGCTCGGGGTCGACGTCGACCAGGTTGTCCGCGGCCAGCGGGGCGCCGATGCCGCGGCCGCCCAGCCCGACCAGCTTGGGCAGCACGATGTCGGAGCCGTGCTCGTCGGCGAACTCGACCATCCGGCGCAGGGCCTCCGGACCGAGCCGGTCGTCGGAGTCGGCGAAGAAGACGTAGCGCCCGCGGGCCAGGTCCAGGCCGTGGTTGCGGGGCGGGCCGGGCCAGCCGGCGTTCTCCTGGTGCACGACCTCGATGGGAGGGTGCTCGGCGGCGTAGCGGTCCAGGGTCTGCGGGCCGTCGTCGGTGGAGCCGTCGTCGACCATGACCACCTGCAGCCGCTCGGGGGCCAGGTCCTGGGCCACCAGGGAGTCCAGCAGCTCCACCAGGTAGGGCATCGCGTCGTAGACCGGCACCACCACGGTGACGTCGGGCTCGACGGCCCCGACGGCGGGGGCTCCGGGTGCCTGGGCGTCCTCGTGCTGGTCCTGCGGCCCCTGGTCCGGCGTGCTCATCCGGGAACCCTACCGGGCCGGTGGCCGCGGGCCGCGGCTCAGGAGCGCACCACGCGTCCGCGCAGCACGACCAGCCGGGGACGGCGCAGCGCCGTGAGGTCGGTGCGCGGGTCGCCGGCCAGCACCAGCAGGTCGGCGGGAGCACCGGTCTCCAGACCGGGGTGGCCGAGCCAGCTGCGCGCCCGCCAGGACGCCGCGCCGAGCGCCCAGGAGGCACCGCCCACCCGGGCCAGCTGCTCGACCTCGCCGGCGATGGTGCCGTGCGGCCGGAAGCCGCCGGCGTCGGTGCCGGCGTAGACGGGGACGCCGGCCTCGACCGCCCGGCCGAAGGTCTCCCAGCGGCGGGCGTGCAGGGCCTCCATGTGCCGGGCGTAGCGGGGGAAGCGGGCCCGGCCCTGCTCGGCGAAGCGCGGGAAGTTCTCCAGCTGGAGCAGGGTGGGCACCAGCGCCACCCCGCGCCGGGCCATCAGCGCGATGGTGGCCTCGTCCAGGCCGGTGCCGTGCTCCACGCCGTCCACGCCCACCCCGACCAGCTCGGTGACGGCCTGCTCGCCGAAGACGTGGACGGTGACCCGGCAGCCCAGCTCGTGCGCCCGCTCGACCGCGGCCCGGGCGACCTCGACCGGCCACAGCGGGGCGAGGTCGCCCTGCTCGCGGTCGATCCAGTCCCCCACCAGCTTGATCCAGCCGTCACCGGCCGCGGCCTGCCGCTCCACCGCGGCCACCAGCCCGTCGGGCTCCACCTCGTCGGCGTAGTCGCGCAGGTAGCGCCTCGGTCGGGCGATGTGGCGCCCAGCGCGGACGATCCGGGGCAGGTCGTCGCGTCCGTCGATCCAGCGGGTGTCGGCCGGGGACCCGGCGTCGCGCAGCAGCAGCACCCCGGCGTCGCGCTCGGTGAGGGCGTGCTGCTCGGTGGTGGCGCGGTCGACCGCACCGGTGGACTCCAGCCCGACGTGGCAGTGGGCGTCCACCAGCCCGGGCAGGATCCAGCCCTCCTCGGCCACGGTGGTCGCCCCGGGGACCGGTTCGGCGGCCAGCCGGCCGTCGACGCACCACAGGTCGCGCACCTCGCCCTCGGGCAGCACCACGCCGCGGAGGTGCAGCGGCGGCGGGAGGACGTGGCCGGTCACCTGGCGGCCCGGGGGTCGGGAGTCGGGGCGGTCACGGCTCAGCCGGCGGGGTCCAGCTCGACGCTGAGGTTGTCCTTGATGGTGGCGTAGGGCCGGGCGCCGGACCTGGCGGGCGGGAGGGTCGTCCCGGTCGCCACCTCGACCCGGACCCGCTGCTCTGGGTGGGCCGGGTCGAGCACGTAGGCGTCGAGCACCCCCGACCCGGGACGCCGCAGCTGGGCGGCGGCCACCCGCGCGGTGGCGCCCCAGCGGGTCAGGCTGCCGCGGGCGCGGGTCGGCGACCCCTGGGGCCTGAGGGCCACGGTGAGCGAGTGCTCGCCCTTGCGCTCCTGGAGCTGCAGGGTCACCGGCGCCCCGCCGGTGCTGGCTCCGCCGTCGAGCTCGAACCCGAGCTGGAGCCCGCGCCAGGTCCACTCCGCCGAGGTGACCCGCGCGCCGTGCGGGCGGTGGTCGACGCCCCGGGCGGCGACGTCGAGCAACCCGGCCTTGTCACCGGCCCGGACCAGCGCCGACCGCTCGCGGAACCTCTTGCTCAGCCGCCCCTCCATCTCGGGGGTGATGTAGGTCTCGATGTGGCGCCGGTGGGCGGCGAGGAAGGCGTCGCGGCGGGTGTCGCGCATCTTCCAGAACCGCTCGGGCTCGTAGAACTTCAGGCACTTGCGCCGGTAGAGGTCCAGCACGATCCGGCGCGCCCGCTCGTGGTCGGGGTCGAGCTCGGTGACGATCCGGCTGACCTCGCCGATGGACCAGGTGTAGCCCTCGGGGTCGAAGCCCTGGGAGCTGATGTTCTGGCCGTCGTCGCGGGCCACCAGGTAGTAGAAGTCGTAGCCGCCCAGCAGCGAGACCCGGGAGGCCCGCAGGTAGGCCCGGGCCAGCATCATCCCGTCCTCGAGCCGGACCTTCTCCTCGGGGAAGCGGATGCCCTCCTCCTCCAGGAAGGAGCGCCGGAACATCTTCTGCGGGGTGAGGGTGGTGAAGACCTGCTCGAGGTCGGCGTCGACCTGGGTCTGGGCGTACATGGCGTCACGCACCCAGCGCCCGCCCACGCCGACCATCTTGGGCACCACCACGTCCGAGCCGTGCTCGTCGGCGAAGGCGGTCATCCGGCGCAGCGCCTCCGGGCCCATCTCGTCGTCGGCGTCGGCGAAGAAGACGTAGCGGCCGCGGGCCAGGTCGAGCCCCCGGTTGCGCGGGATGCCGGGCCAGCCGCTGTTCTCCTGGTGCACCACCCGCAGCTGGGGGTGGCGGGCGGCGTACTCGTCGAGCAGCGCGGGGCCGGCGTCGGTGGAGCCGTCGTCGATGGCCAGCACCTCGTACCCGGCCGGGTCCAGGTCCTGGGCGACCAGGGAGTCCAGCAGCGTCCGCAGGTACGGCATCGCCTGGTAGACCGGGATGACGACCGAGACCGCGGGCCCGCCGTTCGGGTCGGGGGGCACCTGGGTCACGGCTGGCTCCTGTCGCTCGGCGGGATCGCCGCGTCAGTGTACCGCCGGGGCCCGGCGCAGGCCGGGGCCTCGGGGGCGCGCGTCGTGCTCGTCGAGGGGCTCAGCGGCCCTGGCCGAACATCTTGCGCAGCTCGGGCGGCAGGTCGAAGTCGGCCATCGCCTTCTCCATCTCCTCCGGCGTCTGCGGCGGCGCCCCGAAGGCCGCCGCGCCGTCGGCCGGCCGCGGTGCCCCACCGGGCTGGCCGCGCTTGGCCGGGTTGCCGGAGACGCCCTTGCGCGCGCCCTTCTTCTTCACCGGCTGCTTGGCCTTGCGGGCGCCCCCGCCGGCACCCGGCATCCCGGGCATCCCCGGCATCCCCGGCATCCCGCCGGTGGCCAGCTGGCTCATCATCTTGCGGGCGTCCATGAAGCGGCTGACCAGGTTGTTGACGTCGGAGACCTCGACCCCGGCACCACGGGCGATGCGGGCCCGGCGCGAGCCGTTGAGGATCTTGGGGTCGTCGCGCTCGGCGGGGGTCATCGACTGGATGATCGCCTCGATCCGGTCGACCTCCCGCTCGTCGATGTTGCTGATCTGCTCCTTCATGTCCCCCATGCCGGGGAGCATCCCGAAGATCTTCGACAGCGGACCCATCTTGCGGACCATCTGCATCTGCTGCAGGAAGTCCGCCAGCCCGAAGTCGCCACCGCCCTTGCTGGTCAGCTTGGCCGCGGCCTTGGCGCTCTGCTCGGCGTCGAAGGTCTTCTCGGCCTGCTCGATCAGGGTGAGCATGTCGCCCATGCCCAGGATGCGGCTGGCCATCCGGTCGGGGTGGAAGACGTCGAAGTCGCCGAGCTTCTCGCCGTTGGAGGCGAACATGATCGGACGGCCGGTGACCTTGGCGATGGACAGCGCGGCACCACCGCGGGCGTCGCCGTCGAGCTTGGTCAGCACCACGCCGTCGAAGCCGACGCCCTCGGCGAAGGCCTTGGCGGTGTTGACCGCGTCCTGGCCGATCATCGCGTCGACCACGAACAGCGTCTCGTTCGGACGGACCTCGGCCTTGATCTTGGCCGCCTGCTGCATCAGCTCCGCGTCGATGCCCAGCCGGCCGGCGGTGTCGACGACGATGACGTCGTAGAGCTTCTGGGAGGCGTGGTACATCGCCCGGCGGGCGACCAGCACCGGGTCCCCGACACCGTTGCCGGGCTCGGGGGCGTAGACGTGGACGCCGGCCTGCTCGCCCACCACCTGCAGCTGCTTGACCGCGTTGGGGCGTTGCAGGTCCGCGGCCACCAGCAGCGGCGAGTGCCCCTGCTCGCGCAGCCAGCGGCCGAGCTTGCCCGCCAGGGTCGTCTTGCCCGCGCCCTGGAGGCCGGCCAGCATGATCACCGTCGGCGGCTTCTTGGCCCAGCGGATGGTGCGGGTCTCCCCGCCCAGGATGGTCACCAGCTCCTCGTCGACGATCTTGACGATCTGCTGGGTCGGGTTCAGCGCGCCGCTCAGCTCCGCGCCGAGGGTCCGCTCCTTGACCGCGGCCACGAACTCCTTGACCACCGACAGGTTGACGTCGGCCTCCAGCAGCGCGATCCGGATCTCGCGGCAGGTGGCGTCGATGTCGGCCTCGGACAGGCGTCCCTTGCCGCGCAAGGACTTGAAGGCGGCGTTCAGTCGGTCCTGCAGGGTGTCGAACACGTGGCGGTCCTCGGTTGGTGGTGGCGCTCGGTCGGGGGGTGGCCCGGGGGTCCAGACTACCGGCCCGTGCCCACCGGGCCGTGCAGCCGAGCGGCTCAGCCCTCGGTGAGCAGGGCGTCGACGAAGTCGGCGGCGTCGAAGGGGGCGAGGTCGTCCACGCCCTCCCCGAGCCCGATCAGCTTGACCGGCACGCCCAGCTCGCGCTGCACCTGGACCACGATGCCGCCCTTGGCCGAGCCGTCGAGCTTGGTCAGCACGATGCCGGAGACGTCGACCACGTCGCGGAAGATGCGGGCCTGGATCAGGCCGTTCTGCCCGGTGGTGGCGTCCAGCACCAGCAGCACCTCCCCCACCGGGGCGCGACGCTCGATCACGCGCTTGACCTTGCCGAGCTCGTCCATCAGCCCGGCCTTGGAGTGCAGCCGGCCGGCGGTGTCGATCAGCACCACGTCGACCTGCCCCTCCGCGCCGGCCCTGACCGCGTCGAAGGCGACCGAGGCGGGGTCCGCGCCCTCGGCCCCGCGGACCACCGGGACCCCGACCCGTCCGGCCCAGGTCTCCAGCTGGTCGGCGGCGGCGGCGCGGAAGGTGTCGGCCGCACCGAGCAGCACGTCCTTGTCCTCGGCGACCAGCACCCGGGCCAGCTTGCCCACCGTGGTGGTCTTGCCGGTGCCGTTGACGCCCACCACCATCACCACCGCGGGGGTGGGCTCGCCGTCGGCGTCCACGCCGGGCTCCAGCCGCAGCGAGCGGTCCATGGTGGGGTCGACGAGCTTGAGCAGCTCCTCGCGCAGCACCCGTCGGGCGGTGCCCGGGTCAGACACCCCGTCCACCTTGAGCCGGGAGCGCAGCGCCTCGACCAGCTCGGTGGACGGTCCCACCCCCAGGTCGGAGGTGATCAGCGTCTCCTCCAGCTCGTCCCAGGTGTCGGCGTCGATCCGGTCCTTGGCCAGCAGCGCCAGCAGCCCGCGGGAGAGGGCGTTGTCCTGGCCGGCCAGCCGACGACGGAGCCGGGCCATCCGCGAGGCGGGTGCCTCGGGGACGTCGAGGCCGGGGGCGGTCGGCTCGGGCTCCACCTCGACCAGGGGCGGCGCCTCGCCGCCGGGACGGACCAGGGTGTCGGTGCCGCCACGTGTTCCGTCGTCCTCGGTGTCGGCCGGCGTGCGGTCGTCGAGCTGCCGCGGGGGCGTCGACGGGGGCAGCTGGCGACGGCGCCGGGAGACGACGACGGCGGTCACCGCACCGGCGACCACCACCAGCGCGACGAGGCCGATGATCAGGGCGAGCAGGTTCAGGTCCACCCCGACATCCTAGGGAGGGGTCGGCGCCGCCGCGGACGAGCCGGGGTCAGCGGAAGAGGCGCTCGAACCGCGGCGGGACCTGGCCCTCGCCGTTGAGGTGCTGGGCGGCCTTGGCCAACCGCCCCGACACCTCCGGGGCACGGTCGGAGAACCGACCCTCGATGCCGAGCACGACCATGGCGGCGACGCCCAGGGCTGCGGCGATGATGACGACCATGACGACGATGGCAGTGCCCACTGCTTCTCCTTCTCCTGCGGCCGGTCGGACCTCGGGGTGGTCCGGCGACGAGGCCCATTGTGCGTCGGCCACCTGAGAGGACACCGTGACGACACGGAGATATGAGCAGTGATCGTGCGGATAGTCGGTGAACGTTCCGTGGCGGCTCGGGGCGCCCGGGCGGGCGGGGCCCCGAGGGGGTTCAGCCGACCGGTTCGCTCTCGCGCAGCCGCTGGCTGATCACCGTCGAGACGCCGTCCCCGCGCATGGTCACCCCGTAGAGGGCGTCGGCGATCTCCATCGTGCGCTTCTGGTGGGTGATCACCAGCAGCTGGCTGCTGGAGCGCAGCTCCTCGTAGATCTCCAGCAGCCGGCCGAGGTTGACGTCGTCCAGGGCCGCCTCGACCTCGTCGAGGATGTAGAACGGGCTGGGCCGGGCCATGAACAGCGCCACCAGGAAGGCCACCGCCACCAGCGAGCGCTCCCCGCCGGACAGCAGCGACAGCCGCTTCACCTTCTTCCCCGGCGGACGGGCCTCGACGTCCACCCCGGTGGTCAGCCACTGCCCCGGCTCGGTCAGCACCAGACGTCCCTCGCCGCCGGGGAACAGCCGGGAGAAGACGTGGGTGAAGGCCTTCTCGACGTCGGCCCAGGCCTCGGCGAACACCTGCTCCACCCGGGTGTCCACCTCGACGATGATGTCGAGCAGGTCCTGGCGGGTGCGGCGCAGGTCGTCCAGCTGCTCGGCCAGGAAGGCGTGCCGCTCCTGCTGGGCCTCGAACTCCTCCAGCGCCAGCGGGTTCACCCTGCCCAGCAGGGCGAGGTTGCGCTCCGCGGCCCGCAGCCGCCTGGCCTGCTGCTCGCGGACGAAGGGCACCGGCTCGGGGACCTCGTCGTCCTCGGTGAGCGCGCTCCCGTCGGGGCGGGTCAGCACCGGCACCGGCTGCTCGGGACCGAACTCGGCCAGCAGGACGTCCGGGGTCAGCCCCAGCTCGGCCAGGGCGCGCTCCCCCAGCTGGTCCACCCGCATCCGCTGCTCGGCCCGGGCCAGCTCCTCGCGGTGCACCGAGTCCACCAGTCGCTCCAGCTCCGCGGTCAGGTGGCGGGCGGCGGAGCGGGCCTGGGCCAGCTGCCGGTCGGCCTCCACCCGCGCCTGGTCGGCGGCACCGCGATCGGCGGTGGCCGCCCGGTGGGAGACCTCGATGCGCTCCAGCAGACGGGTCGCCCCGGCGGCCACGGCCTGGGCCTCGCGGCCCTCCCGGGCCAGCTGCTCCCGACGCACCCGGGCCTTCTCCCGGGCCCGCCGCTCGGACTCCGCGGCCCGGCGCAGGGCGTCGGCCCGTCCGGCCAGCCCCCGGACCCGCTCCTCGACGGTGCGCAGCGCGAGCCGCGCCTCCATCTCCGCGGCGCGGGCCACCCGGGCCTGGTCGGCCAGCCGGTCGCGCTCGGCGGGGTCGGGCTCCTGCTCGTCGTCGGTCTCCTCCTCGGCCAGGGCCAGCCGCTCCTCGAGCTCGGCCAGACCGCTCAGGTCGCGGTCGCGGGCCTCCTCGGCGGCGGTGATGGCGCGCCCCAGACGCTCCGCCTCACCCTCGGCGGCCCTGCTCTGCTGGCTCAGCTGGCCCAGCTCCTCGGCCACGGCGGCCATCGAGGCGTCGGACTCGTGTAGCCGGGCCAGGGCGACGTCGGCCCGCTGCACGGCGACAGCCAGCCGCTCCTCCAGCTCGGCCAGGGCGAAGCGGAGCCGGTCGCACTCGTGGGAGCGCTCGACCAGCTGCCCCTCGGCCTGGTCGACGGCGGCCTGCACCTCGATCAGGCTGGGCCGGGCGCTGGACCCGCCCGCGGCGAACCAGCGGCTGAGCAGGTCGCCGTCGCGGGTGACGGCGGTGAGCTCGGGGCGCTCCTGCAGCAGGGCCCGGGCGGAGGCGACGTCCTCCGCCACGGCCACCCCGTCCAGCAGCCGGCGCAGGGACGTCTCCAGCGCCGCGTCCGTCTCGACCAGGGACACCGCCCAGCGGGCCCCGTCGGGGAGCTCGCCGCGGGTCTGCGTGCCGTCGGCGGGGGCGTCGCCGACCAGCAGCCCGGCCCGGCCCAGGTCCTCCTCGCGCAGGTGCTCGAAGGCGCCGACCGCCGCGCCCACGTCCCCCACCACGACGGCGTCGGAGGCGGCCCCGAGGGCGGCCGAGAGGGCCTGCTCCCACCCGGGCCGGACGCTGACCAGGGCGGCGACGGAGCCCAGCACGCCGTCCAGCCGCTCGCTGGCCGCCAGCAGGGCGGCGCCGGCGTCCCCGCGCTCCAGGCCGGTCCGCAGCGCCTCCACCCGGGCGGCCGCAGCCGCACGCTGCTGCTGGGCGGCCTGCTCGGCGGCGACCAGCCCCGCCTTCTCCGCGCGCAGCCCGTGCAGGGCCTCGCTGGCCTGCTCGTGCTCGGTGTCCAGCCCCACCTCACCGGCGTCCATCCCGGCCACGGTGGCCTCCAGCGCGGTGAAGGCCCGGGTGGCCTCGGAGGCCTTCTGCCGGGCCTGCTCCCGCGCCGCGGTCAGCCGGCCGATCTCGTCCACCGCCGCGCCGGCGCGCGAGCGCAGCGAGGACACCTGGCCGCGCAGCCGGGCCAGCCCCTCGCGGCGGTCGGCGGCGGCGCGGACCAGGGCGGAGAGCCGCCGGTCCGCCTCCGCGTGCTCCTCCTCCAGCCGGCCCCGGGCCTCGGCGGCCTGCTGCAGGGCGTCCGCGGCGGCCTGGGACTCCTCCCGCAGCGCCGCCTCCTGCTGCCCGACCTGCTCGGCCTCGGCCTCGAGCTGCTCGGGGTCGCGCCCGGTCCGGTCGTCCGGGCGGGCCTCGGCGGCGTGGCGGACCCGCTCCCGGGCGATGCTCAGGGTGCCGGTGACCCGCTCGCGCAGCCCGGCCAGGGCGTACCAGGTCTCCTGGCTGGCGGCCAGGGCGGCGTCGGCGGCCCGCAGCGCCTGCTCGGCCTCGGCCTCGGCGTCCCGGGCCTCCAGCAGCCCCCGCTCGACCTCGACCCGGCGGGCGCGGACCCGGGCCTCGTCGGCGTCCTCGCGCTGCATCTCCAGGGTGGCCTGGAGGAGCTCGTCGGCCAGCAGCCGGGCCCGGGCGTCGCGCACCTCGGCCTGCACCACCGCCGCCTTGCGGGCCACCTCCGCCTGGCGCCCCAGCGGCTTGAGCTGGCGGCGCACCTCCCCCAGCAGGTCGCTGAGCCGGTCCAGGTTGCCCTCGCAGCCCTCGAGCTTGCGCAACGCCTTCTCCTTGCGCTTGCGGTGCTTGAGGACCCCGGCCGCCTCCTCGATGAAGCCGCGGCGCCCCTCGGGGGTCGCGGTGAGGATGGAGTCCAGCTGGCCCTGCCCGACGATGACGTGCATCTCGCGCCCGATGCCGGAGTCGCTGAGCAGCTCCTGGACGTCGAGCAGCCGGGCCGGGTGGCCGTTGATGGCGTACTCCGAGCCGCCGTTGCGGAACATCGTCCGGGCGATGGTGACCTCGGTGTACTCGATCGGCAGGGCGCCGTCGGTGTTGTCGATGGTCAGCACCACCTCGGCCCGGCCCAGCGGCGCGCGCCCGGAGGTGCCGGCGAAGATGACGTCCTCCATCTTGCCCCCGCGCAGGGACTTGGCCCCCTGCTCGCCCATCACCCAGCTGAGGGCGTCCACCACGTTGGACTTGCCCGAGCCGTTCGGGCCGACCACGCAGGTGATGCCGGGCTCGAAGTCCAGGGTGGTGGCCGAGGCGAAGGACTTGAACCCGCGCAGGGTCAGGCTCTTGAGGTGCATCAGCCGACCCCCAGCGAGCTGTCGTCGCTCGGCGTGTGGGTGGGGTCGTCGTCCACCCCCGCCGAGCGCCGGACCGCCTTGAAGGTCCACAGCTTGTTGAGCACGAAGGAGGCCGGGGTGACCACGGCGATGGCGACCAGGTTGGCCCAGTACAGCGGGTTGCGCAGACCGGTGCTGGAGTCCAGCACCGTCACCGGCAGCGCCAGCGGGGACTCGGCGTTGAGCAGCAGGGTGGTCACGCCGAGGCTGATCAGCAGCCCGACCAGGCCGACCGACAGGAAGGGCCAGTACTCCCGCCACCAGGCCGTGGCCCGCCAGCTGCGGAAGGTCCACCAGCGGTTGAGCTGGAAGTTCGACACGTTGGCCACCAGGAAGGCGGCGCTGACGTAGGCGTGGTACCAGCGGACGTTGAACTTCGACCACGGCAGGTCGACCAGCACGGCGTGCGGGTCGGGCCCCAGCTTGTTGGCCAGGATGACCACGGCCATGTTGACGAGGACGCCCGAGCCGCCGACCAGGCCGAACCGGATCAGCTGGATCCAGTTGTGGCGGTGCCGGATGAACAGGTAGTCGGTGAGGCGCTTCACGGTCGGACCAACATACCTGTCAGCACCCCCGGTGGGGCTCAGCCGTCGCCGGGGTGCGACCGGGCGTCGGGCAGGTCGAGCCAGGCCAGCACGCGGGCGACGATCTGCTCCGGCGTCTCGGCGATGTCGACCACCAGGCCCGCCTCGTCCTCGGCGAGCGGCTCCAGGGTGGCGAGCTGGGAGTCCAGCAGCGTGGGCGGCATGTACTCGTGGACGCGCACCCCCACCCGGGCCCGCAGCAGCTCGGCGCTCCCGTGCCCGTGCACCATCACGGCGTCCGGGGCGTGGCTGCGGAGCTGGTCGCGGTAGCGACGACGGAGCGCGGAGCACCCGACCACCAGCGGGCCGGAGCCCAGCACCCGCCCGACCTCGTCCAGCCAGGGACGCCGGTCCTCGTCGGTCAGCGGGGTGCCGGCGGCCATCTTGGCCCGGTTGGCCGGGTTGTGCAGGGTGTCGCCGTCGACGAAGGTGCGGTCCAGCGCGACCGCCAGCAGGGCGCCGATGGTGGTCTTGCCGGAGCCCTGGACCCCCATCACCACGATCGGCACGTCGGCGTGCGGCGCTGGCTGGGGCATCTGCGGCTCCTGGGACGAGTTGGACGCCGACGAGCCTAGTGGTGCGCCGGGCGGGGCGCAGGTGCGTCCGGGGCCCGGCGGTCGGCGGTCGGCGGGGCAGGTCACCAGCGCGGGGCGCGGGGCCGCCGCTGGCACCGCGGGCAGCGGTAGGAGGAGCGGTTCATGAACAGGTCGCGGACGATCGGCGTGCCGCACCGCAGGCAGGGCTGGTCGGCCCGGCCGTAGGCCGACAGGTGGCGCGCGAAGTAGCCGCTGGAGCCGTTGACGTCGACGTAGAGGGCGTCGAAGGACGTCCCGCCCTGGGCCAGCGCGCCGGCCATCACGTCCGCGGCGGCCTGGAGCACCGAGCGGGCCTGGGCGGCGGTCAGCGTGTCGGTGGCCTTGGCCCAGTGCAGCCGGGCCTGCCAGAGCGCCTCGTCGGCGTAGATGTTGCCGATGCCGGAGACCAGTCCCTGGTCCAGCAGCGCCCGCTTGACGCCGGTCCGACGCCGCCGCATCCGGCCGGCGGTCGCGTCCAGGTCGTAGCCGGGGTCGAAGGGGTCCAGGGCGATGTGGGCCACCTCGGCGGGCAGCTCGGCACCGCCGGGGGACAGCGAGAGCCCGCCGAACATGCGCTGGTCGACGAAGCGGAGCTCCGGGCCGCCGTCGGTGAAGGAGAGCACCACGCGGGTGTTGCGGGCCAGCGGCCGGTCGGCGCCGTCCAGACGGAACTGCCCGCTCATGCCGAGGTGGGCCAGCAGGGCGTCGCCGTCGCTCAGCGGGAGCCAGAGGTACTTGCCCCGGCGTCGCGGGACGTCGAGGGTCCGCCCGGTCAGGGCCAGGGCGAAGTCCTCCGGCCCGCCCGGGTGGCGACGCACCGGGCGGGGGTGCAGCACCTGCACGGCGGCCACGGTGCGACCGGCGACCGCGGGCTCGAGCCCGGCCCGGACGACCTCGACCTCGGGGAGCTCAGGCACGGGAGGTCACGCCGGCCGACGGCCCCCGTCGAGCGGGACGGGCGCGGCGTCGTCGTCCGCCCCGTCGGCCACCGCCGCGGCGGCCGCGGCCACCCCGGCCAGCCGGCGCTCCAGGCTGCGGAAGGCGGAGGCCGCCGCCTCCTGCTCGGCCTGCTTCTTGTTGCGTCCCAGACCGGGACCGAAGCGCTCCCCGTCGACCACCAGCCAGGCCTCGAAGTCCTTGGCGTGGTCCGGTCCGGACTCGCTGACCTCGTAGACCGGGGCGCCGAGACCCTGGCTGGCCACCATCTCCTGGACGCTGGTCTTCCAGTCCAGCCCGGCGCCCAGCTGGGCCGCGGCGGCCATCAGCGGGTCGAACAGGTGGTGCACGAAGAGGCCCGCACCGTCCTGGCCGTGGGTGAGGAAGACCGCCCCGATCAGGGCCTCCATGGTGTCGGCCAGGATCGAGGACTTGTCGCTGCCACCGCTGTTCACCTCGCCGCGACCGAGACGGATCATCGGACCGACCTCGAGCCCGCGGGCGACGTCGGCGAGCGCGCGGGCGTTGACCACGGCGGCGCGCAGCTTGGCCAGCTGCCCCTCGCTGAGGTCGGGGTGCTGCAGGTAGAGGTGCTCGGTCACCACCACACCGAGGACGGAGTCACCGAGGAACTCCAGCCGCTCGTTGGTGGGCAGGCCGCCGTTCTCGTAGGCGTACGAGCGGTGCGTGAGCGCCAGCACGAGCAGCTCGGGATCGATACCGACCCCGAGCTGCTCGAGCAGGCGCTCCACCGCCGACGAGTCAGTCACTCTGGACCGCTCTCGGCTCGGCTCAGGCCTCGAGGACCTGGCGGCGGTCCGCACCGGCGCCGTACTGGCCGCAGGCGGCGCAGGCGGTGTGCGGGCGGTGCTTGGCGCGGCAGGCCGGGTTCTGGCAGGTGACCAGCACGGGCACGGTGGCCTTCCACTGCGAACGGCGGTGCCGGGTGTTGCTGCGCGACATCTTCCGCTTCGGGACTGCCATGGTTACTCCCTGTTCTCGGTGCTGCTCGGGTTCGTGCTGGTCGTCTGCTGCCACTCGGCCAGGTCGCCCCAGCGGGGGTCGACCCGCTCCCCGTGGTCGTGCGTGGGGTCTGCGTTCAGGTCCTGCCCGCAGACGGGGCAGAGACCGGCGCAGTCCTCCCGGCACAGCGGGTTGAACGGCAGGTCGAGCACCACCGTGTCCCGGACCAGCGGCTCGAGGTCGATCAGGTCGCCCTCCAGCCGGCTGGCCTCCTCGTCGTCGGGCTCGCTGTCGGGGTAGAGGTACAGCTCCATCAGCTCGAGCTCGGACTGCTCCGAGATCGGCGTCAGGCACCGTGCGCACTCCCCCGACACCGTGACCTCGGCGGTTCCGGTGACCAGGACCCCGTCGCCGGCACTCTCGAACCTGAGGTCGAGGGTGATCGGCGAGCCGGGTGGTACTCCGATTACTTCGTTGCCGAGCGCGTCGGGTGCCTCCAGGGTGCGGTGCAGCTCCACCATCCGACCCTGCTGGCGTCCGAGGTCGTGGGTGCTGATGACCAGCCCCGACCGGGGATCCAGAGAGCGGTGCAGCGACGTCATCGCATTCCCTTCCTCACACGGCGGCTCGACTCGCGTCATAACCGACGCACGATGTTACCGCCCTGTCCCGGGGGACGCCAATCCGGGGCCGAGGGAGGCGATCCGGCGCGCCGTGGCCTCCGGGACGAAGGGCGAGACGTCCCCGCCGAGACGGGCGATCTCGCGCACCAGCGTCGAGGAGACGTAGGACCACTGGGAGGACGTGGGCAGCAGGATCGTCTCCAGTCCGCTCAGCCGGGTGTTCATCTGCGCCATCTGCAGCTCGTAGTCGAAGTCGGAGGCGAACCGCAGCCCCTTCACCACCGCGCCGATGTCGTGCTCGCGGCAGTAGTCGACCAACAGGCCGGAGAACGTGGTCACCCGGACCCGCGGCTCGTCGGCCAGCACCTCGGTCAGCATCTCCACCCGCTGATCGGGGGTGAACAGCGCGGACTTGCTGGTGTTGGCGCCCACCCCGACCACCACCTCGTCGAAGAGCCGCGCCGCCCGCCGGACGATGTCGAGATGGCCGTGGGTGACCGGGTCGAACGAGCCCGGGCAGATCGCTCGCATCAGCTCTCCTCGGTGTCGCCGGCCCGCAGCGGCTGGGCCCAGTACAGGACGGTCTCACCGTAGCGGCGCGACCAGGAGTCCATCCCCTCCGGCCAGCGCGGGGGGTCGCTGCGCCGTCCGCGCTCCAGCACCACCACGCCGTCCTCGGCCAGCCACCCGCCCTCCAGCGCGGTGGCGACCAGGGCGTCGAGCTCGGCCGAGCCCACGGCGTAGGGCGGGTCGAACCAGCAGACGTCGAAGGCCTGCTCGGCGGGTTCGGCCAGCACGCTGGCGACCGAGGCCGTCCGCACCTGGGCCGGCAGCCCCAGCTCGCGCACGTTGCGCCGCGCCACGTCGGAGGTGCGGCGGTCCCGCTCGACCAGCAGCACCGTGCGGGCGCCGCGGCTGGAGGCCTCCAGCCCGACCGCACCGGACCCGGCGTAGAAGTCGGCGAAGGAGAGCTCGGTCAGCCACTGCTCGACCGGCTCGTCGATGGTCCCGGCCCAGGAGGCCAGCGCCGAGAAGAAGGCCTCCCGCACCCGGTCGGCGGTCGGGCGGGTCAACGGCCCGTCGGGGGTCTCGATCCGGCGCCCCCGGCGCAGTCCGGCGATGATGCGGCTCACGTGCGCTCCAACCACTCGGGTTCGGCCAACAGCTCGATCTGGGCCCGCAGGTCGGACAGGACGGGGTCGTCCGGCCCGGCGGTGGCCACCCACGCCTCGGCGACCTGACGGGCCAGGGCGATCTCGTCGGCGTGCTGGATGACCTGCAGCAGCCGCAGGCTGGACCGGGCACCGGACTGGCGCGAGCCGAGCACGTTGCCCTCCCGGCGCTGCTCGAGGTCGACGTCGGCCAGCGCGAACCCGTCGCGGGTGGCGGCGACCGCGTCCAGCCGGGCGCGGGCGTCCGAGCCGGGCTCGGCGGTGGTGAGCAGCAGGCAGACGCCGGGGTGCTGCCCCCGCCCGATCCGTCCGCGGAGCTGGTGCAGCTGGGAGATGCCGAAGCGGTCGGCGTCGCTGACCACCATCACCGAGGCGTTGGGGACGTCCACCCCGACCTCGACCACGGTGGTGGCCACCACCACGTCGGTCTCCCCCGCGGCGAACCGGGCCATCGTGGCGTCCTTCTGCTCCGGGGGCAGCTGGCCGTGGACCACCTCCACCGACAGCCCCGACAGCGGACCGGCGGACAGCTCGGCGTGCAGGTCCTCGACGGTGCGCGGGGGCGCCGTGGTCTCGTCGACGTCGACCGCCACCGCCTCGGCGGAGCGGTCGGACTCGCTGATCCGCGAGCAGACCACGAACGCCTGACGTCCGGTGGTGGCCTCCTCGGCCACCCGCTGCCAGGCCCGCTGGACCCAGCCCGGGTGGGCGTTCTCGTCCACCACCACCGTGCTCACCTCGGCGCGCCCACCGGGCAGCTCGGACAGGGTGCTGGTCTCCAGGTCCCCGAAGACGGTCATGGCCACCGACCGCGGGATGGGGGTGGCGGTCATCACCAGCAGGTGCGGCCGGCTGCTGGCCTTGGCGGCCAGCGCGGAGCGCTGCTCGACGCCGAAGCGGTGCTGCTCGTCGACCACCACCAGACCGAGGTCGGCGAACTGCACCTTCTCCGACAGCAGCGCGTGGGTGCCGACCACGATGCCGGCCTGACCGCTGGCCGCGGCCAGCATGGCCTCCCGCTTCTGCGCGGTGCTCATCGACCCGGTCAGCAGCACCACCCCGGTGGCGTGCTCGGCCGCGGAGAGGGTGCCACCGGCGGCTCGGTCGCCGAGCATCCGCTGCAGGGTGGCGAGGTGCTGGGAGGCCAGCACCTCGGTCGGGGCCAGCAGCGCGGCCTGCCCACCGGCGTCCACCACGGCCAGCATCGCGCGCAGCGCCACCAGGGTCTTGCCCGAGCCGACCTCACCCTGCAGCAGCCGCTGCATCGGCACCTCGCGGGCCAGGTCGGCGAAGATCTCCTCCCCCACCTGCCGCTGCCCGGCGGTGAGCGTGAACGGCAGGTCCGCGTCGAAGTCGGCGAGCAGGCCGTCGTCCCGGCGCGGCCTGGGCACCGCGGGCTGGGCGGCGGCCTCGGCCCGGCGCAGGGCCATCGTCACCTGCATGGCCAGCGCCTCGTCCAGCACCAGCCGACGCCGGGCGGGCTCGACCTCGTCCCGGCTCTGGGGCTGGTGCACCCCGCGCAGCGCCGTCATCAGGTCGGGGACGCCGAGCGCCTCGCGGACGGGGGTGGGCAGCGGGTCCTCGAGCTCCCCCACGGAGTCCAGCGCCAGCTGCACGCACTCGGCGACGCGCCAGGTGGGCAGCTTCCTGCTGGCGGGGTAGAGCCCGATCAGACCGCCGTGCCCGACCTGGGCCAGGGACTGGTTGCGCTGAGCGCCGCCGATCACCGTGCCCTGCTCGTCGAGCACCACGTAGTCGGGGTTGGTCAGCTGCAGCCGGTCGCGGAAGGTGCCGACCTTGCCGGCGAAGATGCCGCGCGCGCCCCGGGGCAGCTGGCCCGCCCAGTAGCGGACGTGGTGCATCTTGCCGAAGAACGTCAGGTCGAGCTCGCTGGTGCCGTCGGTGATGGTCACCTCGAGCCGTGACGTCGGCGTCCGTCCCTTGGCCCCGGCGAACTCGTGCGGCCGGACCCCGAGCACGACGGCCATCACCGCCGCCTCCTCACCCGGCACCAGGCTGGCCAGGTCGCTGGTCTCGTGGCCGGCGAAGTAGCGTCGGGGCAGGTGGCGCAGCAGGTCGCCGACGGTCTCGATCCGCCAGGTGGTCAGCTGCTTGGCCGTGGCGGCGCCGACCACGCGCTCCACCTTCGTGCTCAGGGCGGCGTTGGCGGGCACCCGCCAGCCTCCGGTCGGTGCACTCACAACGGGCACCCTAGCGATCGCCGCTGACGGTCCCTGCGGCGATTAGGCGAGCGCGGCGGCGGTCGGCTACTCTTGACCGGTTCCCGGTTCGGGACCAATTCACGTGTACACCACTCGCCCAGGCGAGTTCGACTTCGGTCCGCCCACCCCGGGTGGACCTCGCGAGGAGAAGATCCAGTGGCTGCCGTATGTGACGTCTGCGCCAAGGGCCCGGGCTTCGGACACAACGTCCCCTGGTCGAAGAAGAAGACGAAGCGTCGTTGGGACCCGAACATCCAGCGCGTCCGCGCTGTGGTGTCCGGCACCCCCAAGCGCCTCAACGTCTGCACCTCGTGCATCAAGGCCGGCAAGGTCTCGCGCTGACCCCCTGAGCCCCGGCTCAGCCGAACCCGCTCCCCTCGTGGGGGCGGGTTCTTCGCGTCCCCGGACACCGCGTCCGCCGACACCGCCTCCGCGCGTCCGCGCGTCCTCACCGGGCCCGCCCCGCTGGCCCGCGCCGCTGCCCTGCGCCTACGGGTCGGCCGCCAGCCAGCCACTTCGCCCCGTCTGCGACCACCTCGCCCCCTCTATAGGCGGGGCAACATGCTCGCAAGCGGGGCGAAGTGCTCCCAGGTGGGCCGGAGCGCCGGACGCGCGCCCGTAGGTGTGCCCCGTGGTGCCCTGCCGCGGGCTCCGAACCCAGCCCGCCTGGACGCACGTCGCCCCGTCTACGCCCACCTCGCCCCCTCTATAGGCGGGGCAACGTGCTCGCAGGCGGGGCACCCTGATCGGAGGCGGGGCACCCTGCTCGTAGGCGAGGCACCCTGCTCGTAGGCGAGGCACCCTGCTCGCAGGCGGGGCGAAGTGCTCGTAGGCGGGGCAACCTGCTCGCAGGCGGGGCGAAGTGCTCCCAGCTGGGCCAGAGCGCCGGACGCGCCCCGTGGGTATGCCCCGTGGGGCTCTGCCGCGGCTCCGGACCCAGCCCGCCTGGACGCACGTCGCCCCGTCTACGCCCACCTCGCCCCCTCTATAGGCGGGGCAACGTGCTCGTAGGCGGGGCGAAGTGGGATGGGACGTGCGTGCGCTGGCGGACGGCCGGCGGGGTGCCGACCGAGGCGCCGGCCGCGGGACGCGAGGGGTCAGACGGTGACGACCAGGGGGACGATCATCGGGCGGCGGCGGTAGCTGTTGCTCACCCAGCGGCCCAGCGTCCGGCGGATCACCTGCTGCAGCCGGCTGGCGTCCACGACCCCGTCACCGAGGGCCTCCTCCAGCGCCTTGGTGATCTGGGCGGCCACCGGGTCGAAGACGGTGTCGTCCTCGTGGAAGCCCCTGGCGTGGATGTCCGGGCCGCTGATCAGCCGCTGGCTGCGGGTGTTCACCACCGCGAGCACCGAGATGAAGCCCTCCTCGCCGAGGATCTTGCGGTCGGTCAGCTGGGTCTCGGAGATGTCGCCCACGGTCGAGCCGTCGACGAAGATGTAGCTGGTGTCGACCTGGCCCACGATCCGGGCCCGTCCCTGCGCCAGGTCCACCACGGTGCCGTCCTCGGCGAGCACGGTGCGCTCACGCGGGACACCGGTGGCCACGGCCAGGTCGGCGTTGGCGATCAGGTGCCGCACCTCGCCGTGCACGGGCATCACGTTGCGCGGGCGGACGATGTTGTAGCAGTAGAGCAGCTCCCCGGCGCTGGCGTGACCGGAGACGTGCACCATCGCGTTGCCCTTGTGCACCACGGTGGCCCCAAGCCCGGCCAGGCCGTTGATGACCCGGTAGATGGAGGTCTCGTTGCCCGGGATCAGGGAGCTGGCCAGCACCACGGTGTCACCGGGCTGGAGGTCGATCACCGGGTGCTCGCGGTTGGCCATCCGGGACAGGGCCGACAGCGGCTCACCCTGGGAGCCGGTGGAGATCAGCACCACCTGGTCGGGGCGGTAGCTGTCGACGTCGCGCAGGTCGATCACCGTGTCCGCTGGGACCTTGAGGTAGCCGAGGTCGCTGGCCACCTTCATGTTGCGGACCATGGACCGGCCGACGTAGACGACCTTGCGGCCGTGGGTGACGGCGGCGTCCAGCACCTGCTGCACGCGGTGCACGTGGGAGGCGAAGCAGGCCACGATCAGGCGCTGCTTGCTGCGCGCGAAGACCCGCTCCAGGGCGGGCATGATGTCCCGCTCGGGGGTGGTGAACCCGGGCACCTCGGCGTTGGTGGAGTCGGTCATGAACAGGTCGACCCCCTCCTCGCCCATCCGCGCGAAGGCGCGCAGGTCGGTGATCCGGCCGTCCAGCGGGAGCTGGTCCATCTTGAAGTCGCCGGTGTGCAGCACCGTGCCGGCGGCGGTGCGGACGAAGACGGCGAGGGCGTCGGGGATCGAGTGGTTGACGGCCACGAACTCGAGGTCGAAGCCACCGACGACGATGCGCTGGCTGTCCTCCACGGTGCGGTACTGCACGTCGCGGAGGCGGTGCTCCTTCAGCTTCTCCCGCAGCAGCGCCAGCGTCAGCCGGCTGCCGATCAGCGGGATGTCGACCCGCTGGCGGAGGAGGTAGGGGACGGCGCCGATGTGGTCCTCGTGGCCGTGGGTCAGGACCAGCCCGACCACGTCGTCCAGACGGTCCGCGATCGCCTCGAAGCCGGGGAGGATGAGGTCGACACCGGGGTGGTCGTCCTCGGGGAAGAGGACGCCGCAGTCGATCAGCAGGATCTCCCCGTTGACCTCCAGGGCGGCCATGTTGCGGCCGACGTCACCGAGGCCGCCGAGCGGGATGACCCGCAGGGTGTCAGGTGGCAGCTGGGGGGGCGTTCGCAGTGCAGCACTCATCACCGAACCACCCTACCGACCGCGGCGCCCCTCACCCGGACGCTCTCCCGGTGCCCGCCCCCCCGCCGTCCGTGGCTACGATCGCCACCGTGCCTGCACCCGTCGCCGACTCCGTCCGGCTCGCCCTGTCCAGCGAGGCGGGGCGGGTCGCCGTGCTGCAGCGCCGGTCCTGGGAGCGCCAGGGCGAGGCCGGTGCCGCGGCGCTGGCCGTGGTGGACCTGGAGACGATGACCCGGGAGTGGACGATGGCCATCACCCGTCCCCCGCTGGCCCAGTGCCGGGTGCTGGTCGCGGTGGACGCCGACGGCCCGGTGGGGTTCGCCACCACCCAGCCCGGCACCGACGCCGACGCGGAGCCGGGGGTGGACGGTGAGGTGGGCGAGTTCGTGGTCGACGCCCCCGCGGTCGGGCGCGGTCACGGGTCCCGGCTGCTGAACGCCTGCGTGGACACCCTGCGCGCCGACGGCTTCACCCGGGCCACCCGCTGGCTGGGCGCCGGCGACGACGGGATGCGCGCGTTCCTGGTCTCGGCCGGGTGGGCGCCCGACGGCGCCCACCGCGAGCTCGGCACCGAGGACGGCGTCACCCGGCTCCGCCAGGTCCGGCTGCACACCGACATCACCGCCGCCCCCGAGGACGCCCGGTGACCCGCCGCCGCTTCACCCAGCTCGACGTCTTCGGCTCCGCCGCCGGGTACGGGAACCCGCTCGCCGTGGTGCTGGACGGCGAGGGCCTCGGCACCGAGGAGATGCAGGCCTTCGCCAGCTGGACCAACCTGTCCGAGACCACCTTCCTGCTGCCGCCGACCGCCCCGGGTGCGGACTACCGGGTGCGGATTTTCACCACCAGCCGCGAGCTGCCCTTCGCCGGGCACCCGACGCTGGGCTCGGCCGCGGCCTGGCTGGCCGCCGGCGGGCGTCCGGCCGGGGACGTGGTGGTGCAGGAGTGCGCCGCGGGGCTGGTGCCGGTGCGCCGGGACGGGTCGCGGCTGGCCTTCGCCGCTCCCCCGCTGACCCGCCACGAGCCCGTCGACGCCGCCCTGCGCGACCAGCTGTCCCGCGGGCTGCGGGTGCCCGCCGAGGACGTCCTGGACGCGGTCTGGATCGTCAACGGCCCGCACTGGATCGGTGTCCGGCTGGCCACCGCCGGGCAGGTGCTGGCCCTCGACCCCGACCCGGTGCTGCTGCAGGGTCTCGACGTGGGCGTGGTGGCCCCGCACCCCCCGGGCTCTGCGGTCGACGTCGAGGTCCGTGGCTTCGCCGCCGAGGTGACGCTGGTGGAGGACCCGGCCACCGGCAGCCTCAACGCCGGGCTGGCCCAGTGGCTGGTGGGGTCCGGGGTGCTCCCGAGCCGCTACGTCGCCGCCCAGGGCACCGTGCTGGGGCGTGCCGGGCGCATCAGCACCAGCACCGAGGACGGCACCACCTGGGTCGGCGGTGAGGTCCGCGCCGTCGTCGAGGGAACGGTCGACCTCGGCGTCTGAGCCCGGTTCGCCGCGGCTCCGTCACGGTACAGAGGTCATCAGGATGGCCCTCGACCGGAAAACGGCTGGCTCCGGATACCTCCCGCTCGCCGGGGTCGGGGGGTGCGACGGATCTTGACGGTCAGTGCCGCCCAACGGGACGCGGATCGCCCGTTCGGTGCGGTGGTGCGCGGCTCGAGGGCCCGACCGACCCTCAAAATCCGTCCTTGCTTCCGCCGTCCACGGCGGGTGCGACGGATTTGCGGTCAGTGCCGCCCAACAGGACCCGGGTCGCCGGTTCGGCGCGGAGGTGCGCGGCTCGACGGCCCGACGGCCCGACCGATCGTCACGAGCAACCTGGTCCAGGATGCGCCGACGCCTGCCGCGGCCCGTCGACCGGCTCAGGGCGTCGTGCTGGTCGAGGCCAGGCAGACCCAGGGGCGCCGCAGCTCGGTAGAGTCAGCGGGACCACGGGGCTCCGGTGGGTCGCGGCCCTTCGACGGGCCCGACTCGGGTGCGGTTGTGTCGACGGCGTCACAGCGCTGGCTCAGGCCATCAGGGGGGTGACCCACGGCGGTGATGCAAGCTCGGCGCTCGGCCCGTGCGGGTCGAGCGACCGGTCCCGGGGCTCAACCGAGCGCGGCCCCGAAGCCGTCGCTGGTGGCGACCTCGCTGCTCTCCAAGGACTGCCAGGTGCCACGCCAGCTGGCGTCGACCAGCACGCGTCCTCGAGATCTGTTCGGGATCCCCACCACCACCGCGTCGCGACGGGCTGCCGCCGACGCCTGGGGTCCGGCCAGCGCCGACACCTCCATGTCGTAACCGGCATCTGCCGCCGGGTGGCCGGGCACGCCGGGTGAGGCCAGGGAGTAGCCGGCCGCCTTCACGGTGGGCAGGTGGACCACGGTCCAGGCCCCGCTGTACTGCGGGGCGGGCGCGGCCCGGGCCTCCAACGGGGAGGTGACGAGGACAGCGGGGACTCCAGCGCGCTGCAACCCGAGACCGATGGTCACCGATTCCCCGAACCGGTCGTAGTCCTCGCTGGAGTCGGGGATGCCGGCGGTGTTCTGTCCGAGCAGCTGCCGCGGGACGAGGTCTCCCGCCGCCGACAGCTGGAACAGCTGGACCGCCCCGGGGTTGGTGCGGCCGTCGAGGTCCTCGGTGGGCACTCCCACGGCCACCCAGCCGTGTCCGGCCGCGACGCTGTAGCCGAACCCGTCCTCGACCTCAGGGCCACCAGGGACCCCGGCGGAGTCCTGGCTCCACGACCGACCGGTGAAGGACCGGGGCGCAGCAGCGGTGCTGGTGAGCACCGTGACGGACCCGGCCTGATCCACCCCCGCCACCCGGGTACCGGGGGCGCCGACGACGATGCTGCGCCCGGAGGTCGCCACGCTCTCGCCGAAGTAGCTCCGGGCGGTGGCGCTGCCGTCGACGCCCGGGGAGCTGCGGTCCACGATGACCGGTGCGCCCGGTCGGCCACCGTCGAAGCCGTACACCGCCACGCCACCTCGACCCTCGCGCCGGGTGCTCATGCCGACCACCAGCTGGGGCGGCGACGTCGGGGTGGGTTGCAGCACCGCGATGTCGTCGGCGAAGGAGGTGAAGGTCCCGGCCTCGGGATCGGTCACCCGGATCGGCTCGGCCGTGGTGAACCCGGTGGGGGTGCCCCGCACGATGAAGACCGTCGGCAGCGCCGGCGTCCCGGGGTCGGGCGGATCGCCCTCGTGGTCGGGGACGTCCTCGCCCTCCCTGCCACCGTCGCCGGGTGAGGAGATGGCGAGGTCGAGGCACCCGTCCCCGGTGAGGTCGGCCACGGCGACAGCCGTACCGAACTCGGGTTCGTCACCCGGGTCGCCGGGGAGCTGGCTGCGGGTGATGTGGGTCCGCTGGCCGCTGTGGCGGACGACCTCCACCGCGCCCTGGGACCCGTCTGCGTAGGGGTCCCCGACGACCAGGTCGGCGCGACCGTCACGGTCGACGTCGCCGGCCACGCCAGTCGGACGGCAGGTCGCCGCGTGGGCCGGGCCGGAGCCGCAGACCACCAGTGCGAGCGAGCTCAGGCTGATCGCCAGTGCGGTGCAGAGCATCGAGGTTCTGGACATGACGGCCTCCGCCGGCCGGACCCGGTGACGCCGACGTCAGCTTCGGCAGCCCGGCCTTCGTGGCGACTCTAGCGCCACCGGGTCAGGAGAGGAGGACGTCCTCGCCGCTGAAGTCGACCGTCATGCCCTGGGCGGTGGAGCGGAGCGAGTCCGCGCCCAGCCCGAGCGGGAGGTCGAGCGGCACCGGGGTGACCGCGGTCGTGATGACCTGGTCGGCCACCACCTGGGGGACCTCGTAGCCGGCGACGTTCAGCCGGACGTCGCTGAGCACCAGCTGGCGCCCGTACGCCCCGTCCAGCACCGGCAGACCGTCCACCGACACCGGGACCTCGATGCCGAACACCTGGGTCGGCACGTCCACCCGCCACCGGGTGCCGGCGGGGCCCTCCTCCCCCGGAGCGATCGGGCGACCGGCGAGCCGGCTGATCTCGCCGTAGTCCACGTCGGCGCTGCCGGACAGCCGGTCCGCGGTCAGCGTGACGAAGCCGTCGGAGGAGCGGACGTGCTCCGCCACCACGTCCAGCCGCTGCACGGTGATCGAGTCCCGGGGGGTGCTGAGGGTGGTGCGGTCGCTGTGCACGACGACCCGCTCCAGGTCACCGCGCAGCGCCTGGGTGAGGAAGGGCCGGCCCTGGATGTCCAGCTGCGGCGGGACGTCGGCGCCCAGCCCCTGCTGCACCGACGTCCGGGCGCGCTCCTCCGCGGTCTCCGCGCCGACGTCGTCGCCCACCACCAGCCCGACCCCGAGCAGGGTCAGCACCAGCGCGCTGACCACCAGGGCCACCACGGCGCGCCGGGAGCGGCGGCTCACGGTGCCAGACCCAGGAAGGGCTCGATGCCCACGGTGAGACCGGGCCGCTGCCCGACCTGGCGGACCGCGGCCAGCACCCCGGGCATGAAGGAGGAGCGGGAGACGGAGTCGTGCCGGATGGTCAACGTCTCCCCCTCGTCACCGAGGAGCACCTCCTGGTGGGCCACCAGCCCGCGCAGCCGCACCCCGTGCACCCGGATCCCGTCCACGTCGGCGCCCCGGGCCCCCGGACGCTCCTCGGTGGTGGCGTCCGGCGGGGCGGCCACCCCGGCGGCCGCGCGGGCCGCGGCGATCCGCTGGGCGGTGCGGACGGCGGTGCCGGAGGGCGCGTCCACCTTGTCGGGGTGGTGCAGCTCGACCACCTCGACCGACTCGTAGAAGCGGGCGGCCTGCTCGGCGAAGTGCATCATCAGCACGGCGCCGATGGAGAAGTTGGGGGCCAGCACCACACCGGTGGCGGGCTCCTCGCCCAGCCAGCCGCGCAGCGTGGCCACCCGCTCGTCGGTGAACCCGGTGGTGCCGACCACGGCGTGCAGCCCGCGGTCGATGCACCAGCGCAGGTGGTCCATCACCACCGCGGGCTGGGTGAAGTGGACGACGACCTCGGCGCCGGCGGCGGCCTCGAGGTCGTCCTCCCGGTCCAGCGCGGCGACCAGCTCCAGGTCCTCGGCGCCCTGCACGGCCCGGACGGTCTCCGAGCCCATCCGGCCGGCGGCACCCAGCACCGCCACGGGGGTGCGGCTCATGTCGTCTCCTCGTCGTCGTCGGTCCTGCCGGCCGGCGGTCGGCTGAGCGCCTCGGCCCAGCCCTGCACCAGCCGCTCGAGCCGCTCCCGGCCCGGGGCCGGTCCGACCACAGCCAGCAGCGGCGGGGCGGTGACCACGTCGCGGGCGACCCGGCGGACGTCCTCTGCGGTCACGGCGTCGTAACCGGCCAGCACCTCGGTCAGGGTACGCGGGTCACCCGAGAGCTCGCTGCTGCCGAGCCGCGACATCCGGGCCGCCGGGCTCTCGTAGGCCAGCACCGTCTGCCCGCGCAGCTGTCCCCTGGCGCGGGCCAGCTCGGCCGCGGGCACCTCGTGGTGGACGACCTCGGCCAGCGCCTCGCGGACCAGGACGGCCACCGGCTCGACCCGGTCCGGGGTGCACTGCCAGTCGACGGTGAAGACGCCCGCGTCGGAGTAGGTGGTCTCACCGGCGTCGATGGAGTAGGTCAGCCCCCGGCGCTCGCGGACCTCCACGAAGAGCCGGGAGGACATGCCGCCGCCGAGCACGGTGCCGAGCACCCCCAGCGGGAAGCGGCGCTCGTCGAAGAGGCCGAACCCGGGGAAGGCCATCGAGACGGTGCACTGCTCGGTGGGCCGGGGCACCAGCTCCACGCCAGGCACGTGACGGCGCGCCGGCGGGCTGCTGCGCCGGGCCCGGTGCGGCTGGCGGACCGCGTCCAGGGGGGCCAGCTGGCGCACCAGCGCCTCGTGGTCGACCCGGCCGGAAGCGGCGACCACCAGCGAGCTCGGGCGGTAGTGCCGACGCCAGAAGCCGACCACCTGCTCCCGGGTCAGCGCCCCCACCGAGCCGGGGCTGCCGATGATGCTGCGGCCCAGGGTGTGGCCATGGAAGAGACGGGCGGCGACCAGGTCGGCGGCCACCTCACCCGCTTCGTCGGCGTGCATGGCGATCTCCTCCAGGATGACCTCCCGCTCGGCCTCGAGGTCCTCACCCAGGACGAGGGAGCCGGTCAGCATGTCGAGCAGCACGTCGGTGGCCAGCCCGGCGTCCTCGGCCAGCACCCGGGCGTAGAAGCAGGTCTGCTCCTTGCCGGTGTAGGCGTTCAGGTCACCACCGACCTGCTCGATCGCGGCGGAGATCTCCTCCGGCGCCCGGCGGCGGGTGCCCTTGAAGAGCACGTGCTCCAGGAAGTGCGAGGCGCCGTGCAGCTGGTCGGCCTCGTGCCGGGAGCCGACGCCGACGAAGAAGCCGATCGAGAACGTGTGGCTGCCCGGGACGTCCTCGGAGACGACGCGGAGGCCGCAGGCGAGCTCCGTGCGGCGGACTGCTCCGCCGAGGTGCGCGTCTGCGGCCTCCGTGTGGTGCGTCGTGGTCACTCTCCGCTGACGGCTCAGGCCTCGGCGGGAGCCTCGACGGGGGCGTCGGCGGCCGCTGCGGCCGCCTCCACCACCGGGACCAGGGACAGCTTGCCGCGGTCACCGACCTCGGCGATCTCGACCTGGATCTTCTGGCCGACCGAGACGACGTCGTCGACGTTGTTCACCCGCTGGCCGCCGTTGAGCTCGCGCAGCTTGCTGATGTGCAGCAGGCCGTCCTTGCCCGGCAGCAGCGAAATGAAGGCGCCGAAGTCGACCGTCTTGACCACGGTGCCGAGGTAGCGCTCGCCGACCTCGGGCATCGTCGGGTTGGCGATGGCGTTGACCATCGCGCGGGCGGCCTCGGCGGCCTCGCCGTTGTCGGCACCGATGTAGATGGTGCCGTCGTCCTGGACCGACAGGTTGGCCCCGGTGTCCTCCTGGATCTGGTTGATCACCTTGCCCTTGGGGCCGATGACCTCACCGATCTTGTCCACCGGGATGGTGACGGTGATGATGCGCGGCGCGTAGTCACTCATCTCGTCGGGTCCGTCGATGGCCTCGTTCATCACGTCGAGGATGGCGTGACGGGCGTCGCGGGCCTGCAGCAGCGCGCTGCGGAGCACCTCGGCGGGGATGCCGCTGAGCTTGGTGTCCAGCTGCAGGGCGGTGACGAACTCCCGGGTGCCGGCGACCTTGAAGTCCATGTCGCCCAGGGCGTCCTCGGCCCCGAGGATGTCGGTCAGCGCGACGTAGTGCGTCGTGCCGTCCAGCTCCTCGCTCATCAGACCCATCGCGATGCCGGCCACCGGCGCCTTGAGCGGCACGCCGGCGTTGAGCAGGGCCAGCGTGGAGGCGCAGACCGAGCCCATCGAGGTGGAGCCGTTGGACCCGAGGGCCTCCGACACCTGGCGGATGGCGTAGGGGAACTCCTCCCGCGTCGGCAGCACCGGCACCAGGGCCCGCTCGGCCAGGGCGCCGTGACCGATCTCGCGGCGCTTCGGGGACCCGACCCGGCCGGTCTCACCGGTGGAGTAGGGCGGGAAGTTGTAGTTGTGCATGTAGCGCTTGGTCTTCTCCGGCGCCAGGGTGTCCAGCTTCTGCTCCATGTCGAGCATGTTCAGCGTCGAGACCCCCAGGATCTGGGTCTCACCGCGCTGGAACAGCGCCGACCCGTGCACGCGCGGGATCACGTCGACCTCGGCCGACAGCGGCCGGATGTCGGCCAGCCCGCGGCCGTCGATGCGGACCTTCTCGGTCAGCGTGCGCTGGCGGACCAGCTTCTTGGTCAGGGCCTTGAAGGCGCCGGAGATCTCCTTCTCGCGGCCCCCGAACTGACCGGCCAGCTGGTCGGTGACCCGCTGGCGCAGACCGTGGGTGGCGTCGTCGCGCTCGGCCTTGCCGCCGATGGTCATCGCCTGGGCCAGCTCGGTGGCCGCAGCCGCCTCGACCGCGGCGTAGACGTCGTCCTGGTAGTCCAGGAAGACCGGGAACTCGGCGGTGGCCCTGGGGAAGCGGGAGGCCAGCTCGGCCTGGGCGTCGCAGAGGGCCTTGATGAAGGGCTTGGACGCCTCGAGCCCGGCGCCCACGACCTCCTCGGTGGGGGCGGTGCGACCGGAGCGCACCATCTCCCAGGTCTTCTCGGTGGACTCGGCCTCGACCATCATGATGGCGACGTCGCCGTCGGGCAGCACCCGGCCGGCCACGACCATGTCGAAGACGGCCTGGTCGAGCTGCTCGACGCTCGGGAAGGCCACCCACTGGTCACCGATCAGGGCGACGCGGACGCCGCCGATCGGGCCGGAGAACGGCAGGCCGGCGAGCTGGGTCGACATCGAGGCGGCGTTGATGGCCACCACGTCGTAGAGCACGTCGGGGTTGAGGGCCATCACGGTGACGACGACCTGGACCTCGTTGCGCAGGCCCTTGACGAAGGAGGGGCGCAGCGGGCGGTCGATCAGGCGGCAGGTGAGGATGGCGCCCTCGCTGGGGCGGCCCTCGCGGCGGAAGAACGAGCCGGGGATGCGGCCGGCGGCGTACATCCGCTCCTCGACGTCCACCGTCAGGGGGAAGAAGTCGATCGAGTCGCGCGGGGTCTTCTGCGCGGTGGTGGCCGAGAGCAGCATCGTGTCGTCGTTCAGGTAGACCACGGCCGCGCCGTCGGCCTGCTTGGCCAGCAGACCGCTCTCGAAGCGGACGGTGTGGGTGCCGAAGGTGCCGTTGTCCAGCACGGCCTCGGTGAACTGCAGGTCAGATCCCTCCATGGGATTCCTTTCGTGAGGCACCAGCACGGCTGTGCTGCGCCCTGACCCGGTCTTCGATCGAGGCCCGCGGAGCTCGTGCTCCGAAGGCCACTACCGAGGACCGAGGTCCCAGGACGTCCAGCGGGTGCCGGTGCGTGGGTTGGGGTGTTGAGTTGTGCGTCCCGGCCGGGCCGGGAACCGCGAACGGCTCCCCACGCGTGGTGGGGAGCCGTTCCCCGTCAGGGGGTCAGCGGCGCAGGCCGAGCCGCGCGATCAGCGACCGGTAGTGCTCGACGTCGTTCTTGGCCACGTAGTTGAGCAGACGACGGCGCTGGCCGACCATCAGCATCAGCCCGCGGCGGCTGTGGTGGTCGCCCTTGTGCACCTTGAGGTGCTCGGTCAGGTGCGCGATGCGCTTGCTGAGCAGGGCGACCTGGACGTCCGGGGAGCCGGTGTCGCCCTCGACGGTCGCGTACTCGTCGATGATCTTCTTCTTGGTGTCAGCATCCATGGGTGGGCTGAGCTCCTCTCGGACTCGTTGCGCGGCGCTCCCGCCAGCCGGCCCCTGGCCAGGCGTGGCTCCACTCCGTGTGGGTGGGAGCTCTTGGGTATCCGCGGCCGCTCGTACGGCAACAGGTGGACTCTACCAGCGCCCTCCGTGCCACAGCGAATCGTGCCCGCCTCCCCCGGACGGCGGCTGGCGGGCCGGCACGGTCGCGCTGCGCGGTCCGACGGGGGCCGACGCGGCCGGTCGGGTGCTGCCCGGCCGACGCCCCGTTCCTGCAGGGGGACGGTAGCCTGCGCGGGTGCTGCAGTCGCCCGCGGTCCGCGCCGGACTGGCCATCGCCGCGGCCACCGGGGTCTACGGCGTCTCCTTCGGGGCGCTGGCCACCACCGCCGGGCTGACGGTGCTGCAGGCCCAGGCGCTCAGCGCCCTGATGTTCACCGGCGGCTCGCAGTTCGCCTTCATCGGCGTGGTCGCCGGCGGGGGTGGCGGGGGTGCGGCCACCGCCGCGGCGGCGCTGCTAGGGATCCGCAACGGGGTCTACGCCGTCCAGCTCAACGCCCTGCTCGCCCCGCGCGGGCTGCTCCGCCGGCTGGCCCACGCCCACGTCACCATCGACGAGTCGACCGCGACCGCCACCGCCCAGCAGGACCCGGCGGAGCAGCGTCGGGGGTTCTGGGCGGCCGGGCTGGGGATCTTCCTCTGCTGGAACCTGTTCACCCTGGTCGGCTCGCTGGTCGGCAACGCCCTCGGCGACCCCCGGGCCTGGGGGCTCGACGGCGCCGCGGTGGCCGCCTTCCTGGGCCTGCTCTGGCCCCGGCTGAAGGGCCGGGACCCGATCGCGGTGGCGGTGGTCTGCGCCCTGGTCACCGTGGTCAGCGTGCCCTGGTTGCCACCGGGCCTGCCGATCCTGCTGGCCGCGGTGGTGGCCGTGGGCTGGCACCTGCTGCGGGCCCGAGGGGGCCGTCGATGACGCTCTGGGGGTGGGTCCTGCTCGCGTGCCTGATCGCCTTCGCCACCAAGGTGGCGGGCTGGCTGGTGCCGGCGGAGAAGCTGCAGCGGCCGTGGCTGCTGCAGACCGCGGCCACCCTGACCATCGGCCTGCTGGCCTCGCTCACCGTGGTCAACGCGGTGGCCGACGGGCAGGCGCTGCGCCCCGACGCCCGCCTGGTGGCGCTGGTCGCGGCCGCCCTGGCCCTGCTGGCGCGGGCGCCGTTCATCGTGGTGGTGCTGGTCGGCGCGGCCGCCGCGGCGGTCGCCCGGCTGCTCGGGCTGCCCTGAGCCGGGCCGCCTGGCCGCTCAGGCGCCGAGGATCTCGCGGATCCTGGCGACGTCGAGGTGGATCTGGGTGACCAGGTCCTCGACCCCGGTGTAGCGCACCTGGCCGCGGATCCAGGCGGTGAACTCGACCACGACCTCCAGGCCGTACAGCTGCAGGTCGGTGCGCCCGATCACGTTGGCCTCGACCCGGCGCTGGACGCCGTCGAAGGTGGGGTTGGTGCCCACCGAGATGGCGGCGGCGTGGCGGCCGGCGTCGGGGCCCTCGGGGACGGTCAGCCAGCCGGCGTAGATCCCGTCGGCGGGCACGGCCATCGACTCCGGCACCAGCAGGTTGGCGGTGGGGAAGCCCATCTCCCGACCGCGCTGGTCCCCCACCACGACGACCCCGCGGAAGCAGTAGGGGCGACCCAGCAGGGAGTTGGCCAGGGCGACGTCCCCCTCGGCCAGGGCGGCCCGGATCCGGGTGGAGGAGGCCGGGGCCCCGCCGGAACGGGCCAGCGGCACCGACTCCACCACCACGCCCTCGCCCAGCTCCTCGGCCAGGGTGGTCGCGGAGCCGCTGGCCCGGTGGCCGAAGGTGAAGCCCTCCCCGACCAGCACCCGGACCGGTTCCAGCGGGCGCAGCACCCGGTCGACGAACTCCGCCGGCGACCAGCGGGAGACCTCGGTGCTGAAGGGCACCACCACCACCTCGTCGGCGCCGGCGTCGCGGAGCAGCAGCTCGCGCTGGATGGGGTCCGACAGCAGCTTCGGCTCCGCGCCCGGTCGGACCACCGAGACGGGGTGCGGCCAGAACGTGACGGCGACGACGCGGGCCCCGGGCTCGCGCGCACGGGCCAGCTCCAGCAGCCGCCGGTGGCCGGTGTGCACCCCGTCGAAGGTGCCGATCACCACTGCTGACGTGCTCATCCCACCCCTGTCCACCCTGGCTGCCCGGTGCTCCGCTCGGCCGCGATCATCGTAGTGGCGCGTCGACGAAGACCGCCTCGGGCACCGCGTCCCCTTCCTGGGGGCGGTACAGGGCGAGGAAGTGGCCCTCGTCGTCGAAGACCGCGGTCAGCGGACCGGGCAGCGCGGTACCGGTCAGCCGCCGGCCGAAGCGGACGTCAGCGGCCCGGGCGGCGTCGAGGTCGAGACGGGGGAAGCACTCCGCGGCCACCTCGTCCAGACCCAGCACGGGCAGCGGCTCCGGTGCGGGGTCGAGGAGGCAGGAGCGGGCCAGGTCGAAGGGACCCACCCGGGTGCGGCGCAGCGCGGTCAGGTGCCCGCCGGTGCCGAAGCGCGTCCCGAGGTCGCGGGCCAGCGCCCTGATGTAGGTGCCGGAGCTGCAGACCACCTCGACGTCGGCGTCGAGGACGGCCGTGCCGTCGTCGGCGGTGGCCGCACGGGACCCCAGCAGCGTGAAGGAGTGGACGGTGACCGGTCGGGCGGCCAGCTCGACCTCCTCACCGGCGCGCACCCGGGCGTAGGAGCGCACGCCGCCCACCTTGATCGCCGAGACCGCGGTCGGCACCTGGGAGATCTCCCCGGTGAGTCCGGGCAGCGCGCCCCGCAGGTCGTCCTCGGACAGGCGGCCGGCCCCCGCTGCGGAGGTGACCTCTCCCTCGGCGTCGTCGGTGAGCGTCGCCTGGCCGAACCGCATGGTGGCGCGGTAGCCCTTGGTGGTGCGCATCAGGTGGCCGAGCAGCCGGGTGGCCCGGCCGATCCCGACCACCAGCACGCCGGTGGCCATCGGGTCCAGGGTGCCGGCGTGACCCACCTTGCGGGTGCCGGCCAGTCGGCGAACCCGGCCCACCACCTGCTGGGAGGTGAGCCCCGCCGCCTTGTCGACGACCAGGACGCCGGTGGGTGCAGCGTCCGGGGAGGTCACCGGGCGTCGGTGTCGTCGTCCGGGACCTCGGCGGCCGGCGCGTCGGCGTCGGGCTCGTCGGACCCGGCCTCGGGCAGCCCGTCCTCGTCCAGGTCGTCCTGGCCGTCCAGGTCGTCGTCCTCGTCGAGCTCGTCGTCCTCGCGGGGCTTGCGGTAGGGGTCGGCCTCGCCGGCGTAGCTGGCCTGGGCGGCCCGGGCGGCCACCTCGGCGTCGCCGGAGCGCGCCTGGGCCAGCAGGTCCTCGAAGCGCTGGGCGGTCTCCGGCACCGCGTCGAGCACGAAGGCCAGCGAGGGGGTGTAGCGCAGACCGAGCTGCTTGCCGACCTGGGTGCGGATCACCCCGGTGGCCGAGGCCAGCGCGGCCGCGGTGCCGGCGCGGTCGGCGTCGGTGCCCAGCACGGTGTAGAAGACGGTGGCCTCGCGGCTGTCGCCGGTCAGCCGGACGTCGGTGACGGTGACGAAGCCCAGCCGCGGGTCCTTGATCCGACGCTCCAGCATCTGCGCGGCGATGACCTTGATCTGGTCGGCCAGCTTGAGCACTCGCGGTGACGGCACGGTTCCTCCTCGTTCGGGGCGGCTCCCCAGCCTACCGGCGCCCGGGCGGGTGCCCGGACGCGCCGGCGGCGCGCCCCCGGGTGGGGGCGCGCCGCCGGATGGTGCAGTGACCTCAGCTGCGGGGCTTCTCCCGCATCTCGAAGGTCTCGACGATGTCGCCGGTCCGGATGTCGGAGTAGTTCGAGAGCGTCAGACCCGCCTCGTACCCCTCGCGCACCTCGGTGGCGTCGTCCTTCTCCCGCCGCAGCGAGCCGATGCTCGACTCGTGCACGACCACCCCGTCGCGGAGCAGACGCGCCTTGGCGTTGCGCCGCATGATGCCGCTGGTGACCATGACACCGGCGATGATCCCGGCCTTGGAGGAGCGGAAGATCTCGCGGATCTCCGCGGTACCCAGCTGGGCCTCCTCGTAGATCGGCTTGAGCATCCCCTTCAGCGCCGCCTCGATCTCGTCGATCGCGTCGTAGATCACCGAGTAGTAGCGGATGTCGACGTTCTCGCGGTCGGCCATCTCGGTCGCCTTGCCCTGGGCACGGACGTTGAAGCCGATGATCACCGCACCCGAGGCCGCCGCCAGCGAGACGTTGGTCTCGGTGATGGCACCCACACCACGGTCGATCACGCGCAGCGACACCTCGTCGCCGACGTCGATCTTGCTGAGCGAGTCCTCCAGCGCCTCCACCGAGCCGGACCCGTCACCCTTGAGGATGAGCAGGAGCTCGCTGGTCTCGCCCTTCTCCATCTGCTCGAACAGCTGGTCGAGGGTCTTGCGGCGGGCACCGGAGGCCTGGGCGGCCATCCGGAGCCTGGACTCGCGGCGCTCGGCGATCTGCCGGGCCATCCGGTCGTCGTTGACGACGAGGAAGCTGTCGCCCGCGCCGGGGACGGCGGTCAGACCGAGCACCTGGACCGGGGTGGACGGCAGCGCCTCGTCGAGGGTGTTGCCGTTGTCGTCGATCAGGGCACGGACGCGGCCGTAGGCCGGCCCGCAGACGATCGAGTCGCCCACCCGCAGGGTGCCGCGCTGGACCAGGACGGTGGCCACGGGGCCACGACCCTTGTCCAGGTGGGCCTCGACGGCCACACCCTGGGCGTCCATGGAGTCGTTGGCCCGCAGGTCCAGCGACGCGTCGGCCGTCAGGATGATGGCCTCCTGCAGGGCGTCCAGACCGAGGCGCTGGGTGGCGGAGACGTCGACGAACATGGTGTCGCCGCCGTACTCCTCCGGGACCAGGCCGTACTCGGTGAGCTGGCCGCGCACCTTCGTCGGGTCCGCGCCCTCCTTGTCCACCTTGTTGACCGCCACCACGATCGGGACGTCGGCCGCCAGCGCGTGGTTGAGGGCCTCGATGGTCTGAGGCATCACACCGTCGTCGGCCGCCACCACCAGCACGGCGATGTCGGTCGCCTTGGCGCCACGGGCACGCATGGCGGTGAACGCCTCGTGACCGGGGGTGTCGATGAAGGTGATCTTGCGCTCGTTCTCGTCCACGACCGTGTCGATCTGGTAGGCCCCGATGTGCTGGGTGATCCCACCGGCCTCGCCGGCCACCACGTTGGAGCGACGCAGCGCGTCCAGCAGCTTGGTCTTTCCGTGGTCGACGTGACCCATCACGGTCACGACCGGCGGACGGGCCACCAGGTCGCTCTCGTCGCCCTCGTCCTCACCGAACTCGAGGTCGAAGCTCTCCAGCAGCTCGCGGTCCTCGTCCTCGGGCGAGACGACCTCGATGCGGTAGTTGAGCTCCCCACCGAGCAGCTGCAGGGTCTCGTCGTTGACCGACTGCGTCGCCGTGACCATCTCACCGAGGTGGAACAGCGCCTGCACCAGCGATGCCGGCTCGGCGCCGATCTTCTCGGCCAGGTCGGTCAGCGAGGCCCCGCGGGCCAGCCGGATGGTGGAGCCGTCGCCCTTGCGGACGCTCACGCCGCCGAAGGACGGCGCCTCCATCTGGTCGAACTCCTGGCGACGCTGCTTCTTGGACTTCCGTCCACGACGCGACGGACCGCCCGGACGCCCGAAGGCGCCCTGGGTGCCGCTGCCACCACGACCACCGCGCCCACCACGGGCACCGGCGGGCGGGCCGAAGCCACCGCCGCCGCCACCACCGGGGCCACCGCGACCGGGGCCGCCGGGTCCACCGGCGCGACCGCGACCGGCACCGGGGCCGCCACGGCCACGGGCCGGGGCCCCCAGCTGCCCGGAGGACTGCTTGGGCATCATCGCCGGGTTGGGACGCGGCATCCCCGCGACGCCACCACCGGGACGGGGCCCGGGAGCACCACCGGGGGCACCGGGGCCGCCGGGACGACGGGCCGCCGGCGGACGGGGGCCACCCGGACGGGCGGCCTCCGCGGGACGGGTGTCGTCACGCGGCGGGCGGGGACGCTGGGTCCCCATGCCCTGCGAGGACGCGAACGGGTTGTTGCCCGGGCGCGGGGCCGAGGGCCCACGACGGGGACCGGGCTGGCTGCTCGGCAGCCCACCGGTGGAACCGGCGCGCGGCGGGCGACCACCCGGGGCCGCCGGACGGGGCCCGGGTGCGCCGGGGCGCGGGGCACCGGGACGCGGGGCGTCGGCGGACGGGCGCTGCGGGGCACCGGGACCTGGGGCCGGGCGCGAGGGCTGCTCGGAGGAGCGGGCCTCGGGACGCGCGACCTGGGGGGTCTGCGGTGCCTGCGGCGCACGGGGTCCGGGGACCTGCGGTGCAGGGGTCCCGGGCGTCTGCGGTGCAGCGGACCCGGGTGCCTGCGGTGCGGCGGACCCGGGTGCCTGCGGCGCGGTGGACTCAGGTGCCTGCGGTGCGGTGGACCCGGGCGCCTGCGGCGCGCTGGACTCGGGCGCCTGCGGCGACGGGTTCGTGGACGCGGGGGTCCTCGACACCGGGGCCTGCGGGGCCGGGGTCCGCTGCGGGGCGGGTGCCTGGGCGGCGGGCGCCGGGGTGGCCTCGGCCTGCGGGGCCGGCGCCTGCGAGGCCGGCGCGGGCCGGGTGCTCGGGGCGGACGGCTGACCGGGACGGGGGCCACGGGGGCCGGGCTGGCCGGCTCCGGGGCGCGGACCCGGGGCGGACGGCTTGGCCGACGGTGCCGGGGCCGCGGTGCCGCCGCCGACCTCGGCGCGCAGCTTCTCGGTGAGACGGCGCACCACGGGGGCCTCGATGGTCGACGACGCCGACCGGACGAACTCCCCCATGTCACCGAGGGTCTTCAGTACTTCCTTGCTCTCGACTCCGAACTCTTTCGCGAGCTCGTAGACACGGACCTTTGCCACTCTTCTCCCATCGGTCCGCGCCTGCACGCGGACCACTCAGTTGTACTGGCTCATTGAGGATTACTCATCGAGTCGTCATGAGCGTCAGCTCACTTTCTGGTCTGACCGGCACCGGATGGTGCCGATCGGTTCGGATAGCCGCTCCTGCACGGAGAGGCCACGTCACGCTCGTCCTAGTCTACGCCCGCGGACGCAGGTCCGGCGACACGGACCCGAGCGCGCGGGCAGCCTGCTCCGGGTCGACCCCGGTGAGGCGGAGGGCGCGGCCGAGGGCCCGGCGACGGATCGCGAGCTCGAGGCACGCCGGGTCGTGGTGCAGGTAGGCACCGCGGCCCGGGGCGGTCTGGTTCGGGTCGGCCAGCACCTCGCAGGTGCCCGGCCGTCCCACCAGACGCAGCAGGAGGGACTTCTCGGACCGTTCCCGGCAACCCACGCAGGTGCGTACCGGACGATCCACCGGCACAGCCTACCCGTTCGGGCGCTGGACGGGTTCCTCGGGCTGGGCGTCGGAGCGGATGTCGATCCGCCAGCCGGTCAGCCGCGCGGCCAGGCGGGCGTTCTGGCCCTCGCGGCCGATGGCCAGCGAGAGCTGGTAGTCCGGCACCACCACGCGGGCCGACCGGGTGGCCGCGTCCACGATGGTGACCGAGCTGACCTTGGACGGGGAGAGGGCGGACCCGATGAAGGACGCCGGGTCCTCCGACCAGTCCACGATGTCGATCTTCTCCTCGCTCAGCTCGTGCATCACCGCGCGCACCCGCTGCCCCATGGGCCCGATGCAGGCGCCCTTGGCGCTGACGTCGCGGTGGTGGCTGACCACGGCGATCTTGGTCCGGTGCCCCGCCTCGCGGGCCACCGCCTTGACCTCGACCACGCCCTGGGCGATCTCGGGGACCTCGAGCTTGAACAGGTTGCGGACCAGGTCCGGGTGGGTGCGCGAGACCACCACCTGGGGCCCGCGGAGGTCCTTGCGCACGGCGACCACCTGCACCCGCAGCCGGCGGCCGTGGGTGTAGCGCTCACCGGGGGTCTGCTCGGCCAGCGGCATGATCGCCTCGATCTTGCCCAGGTCGACCAGCACCGTGCGGGACTTGGAGTCCTGCTGCACCACCCCGGAGAGGATGTCGCCCTCGGAGCCGGAGAAGTGTCCGAACTTCTGCTCGTCCTCGGCCTCGCGGATGCGCTGGACGATGACCTGGCGTGCCGTCGAGGCCGCCACCCGGCCGAAGCCCTCGGGGGTGTCGTCGTACTCCCCCACCCGCTCGCCGTCCTCGTCGGTCTCGGGGACCATCACCTGCACCTTGCCGCTCTTGCGGTCCAGGTTGATCCGCGCACCGGGCACCGCGCCCTCGGTCTTGTCGTAGGCCTGCAGCAGGGCGTCCTCGAGGGCGGCCAGGAGGACGTCGAGCGGGATCTCGCGGTCGCGCTCCAGCGACTTGAGCGCCGTCATGTCGATGTCCATCAGTGCCTCTCCCCGTCCTGCGGCGTGGTGTCCGCCGCGTCGTCCTCGTCCTCGTCGTCGTCGTCCTCGTCGAGCCCGTCGTCGACCGCGTCCTCGTCGTCCTCGTCGTCCTCGTCGTCCTCGTCGTCCAGGTCGTCGTCGTCGAGGTCGTCGTCCCCGCCCACCACGTCGGGGACCACCTCGTCGGGGTCCGGGCGGCGGTTGAACTCGATCTGGACGAGCGCCTTGGTGATCTGGGCGTAGGCCAGCCGCCGCTCACGTCCCTTGACGTCGAGGGTGACGCCCTCGTCGTCGCTGGCCACGATCCGGCCGGTGACCTCGTGCTCGCCCGTGCGCACCGTGACCAGCCGGCCGGTGTTGCGCCGCCAGTGCTGGGGCCCGGTGAGGGGGCGGTTCACGCCGCGGGAGGAGACCTCGATGGTGTAGGGCGAGACACCGCTCGGGTCGCGCTCGTCGACCACGGCGTTGAGCACCTTGGCCGCGCGGGCGATGTCGTCCAGCAGCGGGCCGCGTCCGTTGGGGCCGTCGCCGTCGACCACCACCTGGACCACCTTGCGGCGACCAGCGGCCTTGACGCTGAGGTGCTCCAGCTCCAGACCGCGCTCGCGCAGGATCGGCTCGAACAGGGGTGCCAGCTCAGAGTCAGCCACGGCTGCTCCCTCCGTCCACTTGGGTGCTTCAGTTGTCGCGCGGCCGTCAGCGGGTGACGACCACGACGGGCCAGCATATCGCCTGCACCCCCTCCCGCTCGACCGCGACGAGGCCGACGCCTCCTGCTGCTGCGGTAGCGTCTCGGCGTGCTCCCGGTGACCCGTCGCGACCTCCTCGCCGCACTGGCCGGGGTGGCCGTGCTGCCGCTGGCCGCCTGCGCGCAGGGCAGCCCGGTGGTGCGGGGCGGGCCGACCGCCCCACCTCCCCGTCCGACGGCCCCGGTCGTCCCCGGCGCGCCGGAGGGCGCCGACCGCGAGGACGTCCTGGCCGCCCTGGCCCGGGGACGCGGTCGCGGGGAGGAGGGCGGGGACGCCGACCGCTGGGTCACCCTGGCCGAGGTCCACGCCGAGCACGCGCTGGTGCTGCGTCGACCCGACCCCACCGTCCCGCCGCCCGGCGCCGGGCCGTCCCCCACCCCTGCGCCCGTCCCGGCACCGCCGGAGGGCGCCCGCTGGGAGGAGGAGGCGGCCACCGCCGCCGAGGAGCACCGGCGCAGCGCCGCGGCGGCCTCCGGGGACCTGGCGCTGCTGTGGGCCTCGCTCGCCGCCTTCGCCGCGGCCGCCCCCCGGGCCGCCGTCCTCGCCCCCGCCGCGCCACCACCGCTGACGGCCGCCCCCAGCGACGACCTGGCCGCGATGGGCGACCTCGTCACCGCGCTGCACCAGGCGGTCTTCGGCTACGAGCTGGCCCTGGTGCCGCTCGCCGGAGGTGGTGAGCAGGACGCCGTCCGGTCGCGGCTGGAGCAGCTGCTCGGTACCCGGGACCGGGTGGGTGCCGTGCTGGCCGCACGCGGTCGGGCCGTCCCGACGGCGGCCACCGGCTACGACGTGGAGGTCCCCGGTGACGAGGCGGCCTCGCGCCGGCTGCGGCGCGCGGTGGAGGGCGGGCTGCTGCCCTGGTCCGGGGGCTGGGTGCGGGCCAGCGGCGACCGCGAGCGCCCGGCCGCGGTGGCGGCCCTGGTCTCCGGCACGGTCACCGCGGCCGCGCTGGGCTCGGAGCTGGGGGCCTGGCCGGGCTGGTGAGCCGACGGCCGCCAGCGCGAGGTGGCGGGGCCAGCGGTCTCAGCCGGCCAGGGTGCGCTGCAGGATCTGGACGGTGTCCCAGCCCAGCCGCAGCACCATCAGCCCGACCACCAGCAGGAACACCCGGCGGACGAAGCCGCTGCCGTGCCTCAGCGCCATCTTGGCGCCGGTGAAGCCGCCGACCAGGTTCGCCGCGGCCATCAGCCCGCCCAGCACCCAGTAGACCTGCCCGTGCCAGGCCAGCACACCGATGGCGGCGACGTTGGTGGTCAGGTTGGCCAGCTTCGCCTTGGCGGTGGCCTGCAGGAACCCGTGACCCAGCACGGCCACGATCAGGATCACGAAGAACGACCCGGTGCCGGGGCCGAGGAAGCCGTCGTAGACCCCCACGCCCAGCCCGATGGCCGCCGTCCGCCAGACCATCCCGGACCCGCTGTGGCGCGGCTCGTGCTCCAGACCCAGCTGGGGGCGCCGCACCGTGTAGATGCCGACCACCACCAGGGCCACCAGGACGATCGGGGTGAAGGCGTCGCGGGGCAGCAGCCGGACCAGCTGCGCCCCGGCGGCCGACCCCGCCGCGGCGGTCACCACCAGCGGGACCACGACCGCCCAGTCCGGCCGGATCCGGCGGAGGTAGGTGATGGTGGCGATGGTGGTCCCGGCCACCGAGCTGAGCTTGTTGGTGCCCGAGATGGCCGGCACCGGGGTGTCGTCGGGCAGGGTCAGCAGCAGCGCCGGGAGCTGGATCAACCCGCCGCCGCCCACCACCGCGTCCACCCAGCCCGCCAGGAAGGCGACGCCGACCAGGAGCAGGACGAGGTGGAGCGCGAGGTCAGCGGGCACGGGCCCGGCACCGGGAGCCGGTCACCGGAGCAGGTCGAGCAGGTGCGCCACGGCGGACTCCACCGCGACCTCGACCCGGTCACCGCTGCGGCGGTCACGGACCTCGACCACGCCGTCGGCCAGACCACGCCCGACCACCACGACGGTGGGCATGCCCAGCACCTCGGAGTCGGCGAACTTGACCCCCGGGGAGGCCTTGCGGTCGTCCAGCAGCACGTCGATCCCCTGCTCGGCCAGCGCGGTGGCGATGCCGGTGGCCACCTCCAGCGGCTCGTCGCCCTTGCCCGTGGCCACCACGGTGACGGCGTAGGGCGCGAGCTCGCGCGGCCAGCACAGCCCCTTCTCGTCGCAGCCGGCCTCGGCCACCGCGGCGACGGCCCGGCTGACGCCGACGCCGTAGGAGCCCATCTGGACCGTGACCAGCTTGCCGTTTGGGTCCAGCACCTTCAGCCCGAGGGCGTCGGAGTACTTGGTGCCCAGGGCGAAGATGTGGCCCATCTCGATGCCGCGGGCCAGCTCCAGCGGGCCGGAGCCGTCGGGGGCCGGGTCGCCGGCGCGCACCTCGGCCACCTCGATCACGCCGTCGGCGGTGAAGTCGCGGCCCTTGACCAGGTGCAGCACGTGGCGGTCGGCCTCGTCCGCGCCGGTGACCCAGGCCGTCCCGTCGACGACCCGCGGGTCGAGCAGGTAGCGGATCCCGGTCGGGCCCTCCGAACCGAGCACGCCGGGGCCGATGTAGCCCTTGACCAGCTGGGTGTGGCGGGCGAAGTCGGCCTCGGCGAAGGGGGCGAAGACCGCGCCCTCGCCGAGCTGGGCCTCCAGCCGCTTGGGGTCGACGTCGCGGTCGCCCGGCAGGCCGACGGCCAGCTCCTCGCGCGTGCCGTCGGGGCGGGTGACCACGAACAGCACGTTCTTGAGCGTGTCGGCGGCCTCCCAGGGCCGGTCCTCGCGCGGGTGGTCGGCGTTCAGGGCCGCCACCAGGGTCTCGATGGTCGGGCTGCCCGGGGTGGCCTCGACGTGCGCGGCCGGCACCCCGGTGGCGTCCACCGGGTCCGGCACCGGCACCGTGACGGCCTCGACGTTGGCCGCGTAGCCGCCCGGGGAGCGGACGAAGGTGTCCTCCCCGATCGGGGAGAGGGCCAGGAACTCCTCGCTCATCGAGCCGCCCATGGCCCCCGACATCGCCTTCACCACGACGTACTCGAAACCGAGCCGGTCGAAGATCCGCTGGTAGGCCGCGCGCTGGACGGCGTAGGAGCGCGCCAGACCGGCCTCGTCGACGTCGAAGCTGTAGGCGTCCTTCATCACGAACTCGCGCCCACGGAGCAGACCGGCCCGCGGACGCGCCTCGTCGCGGTACTTGGTCTGCACCTGGAACAGGGTCAGCGGGAGGTCCTTGTAGGAGGAGTACAGGTCCTTGACGGTGAGGGCGAAGATCTCCTCGTGGGTGGGCCCGAGCAGGTAGTCGGCGTCCTTGCGGTCGCGGAGGCGGAAGATGCCGTCGCCGTACTCGGTCCAGCGCCCGGTCGCCTCGTAGGGCTCGCGCGGCAGCAGCGCCGGGAAGCGCACCTCCTGGGCGCCGGCCGCGGTCATCTCCTCGCGGATGATCTGCTCGACCTTGGCCATCACCTTCAGGCCCAGCGGGAGCCAGGAGTAGATGCCGGGCGCCACCCGGCGGATGTACCCGGCCCGGACCAGCCAGCGGTGGCTGGCCACCTCGGCGTCGGACGGGTCATCGCGCAGGGTGCGCACGAACAGCTCGCTCATCCTCGTGATCACGCCCGGCAGCCTATCGGCGCGGAGGCGTCCGCGCTGACGGGTTCTCGGCAGCCCCCTGCACGGCCGTCCGGTGCGTCGGGGAGGCTGGCGGGGTGGTCGAACCCCTCGTCGTCCCCGCCGGGCTCCGGTCGCGTCACGCCCACGCCGAGCCCTGGGCGAGCTGGCTGGACGCCCTGCCCCGCCGCTACCAGGAGCTGGTGGCCGAGTGGGGACTGCGCCCGGACGGCGAGACCCGGCACGGCTGGGCCTCGGTGGTGGTGCCGGTGCGCGACGCCGACGGGCGGGCCTGCGCGCTCAAGCTCGGCGGGCCGGACCCCGAGACCGAGCACGAGGCGCTGGCCCTGCAGCACTGGGCCGGGGACGGCACGGTGCTGCTCTACCGCGCGGACCCGCGCCGGCGGGCGATGCTGCTGGAGCGGCTGGACCCGACCGACCTGCTCGGGCTCGACGACGTCACCGCCTGCGAGGTGGTCGCCGGCTTCTACCCCCGGCTGCACCGGCCGGCTCCCCCGCGGCTGCGCCCGCTGACCTCGTTCGTGGCCCGGTGGACCGAGGAGCTGGCCGCGCTCCCGCGCGACGCCGCCGTCCCGCACCGGCTGGTCGAGCAGGCGGTGTCGCTGGGCCGCGACCTCGTCGACGACCCCGCCTCGGTCGGCACCATGGTCCACACCGACCTGCACGACGAGAACGTGCTGGCCGGTGAGCGGGAGCCCTGGCTGGTGATCGACCCGATCCCCCTCAGCGGCGACCCCTGCTACGAGCTGGCCCCGATGGTGTGGAACCGCTGGCGCCCCGGCGACCCCGACGCGCGGACGTCCGCCCGGCGCCGCTTCCACACCCTGGTCGACGTCTCCGGGCTGGACGAGGACCGCTGCCGGGACTGGGTGGTGGTGCGGATGCTGCACAACGCGCTGTGGGCGGTGCAGGACGCGCTGAGGACGGGGCGGGCGCCGGACCACGACGAGCTGACGATGTGCGTCTCGGTGGCCAAGGCCGTCCAGGACTGAGCCGGCCGGCGCTCAGTACAGGACGGTGGCGAACTCGTTGACCTGGCGGAACCCCACCCGCTCGTAGGTGCGGCGGGCGGCGGTGTTGAAGTCGTTGACGTACAGCGAGACGGTCGGGGTCTCTTCGCGGGCCAGCCGGACCGTGCGGGCCATCGCGGGGACGGCCAGACCGCGGCCGCGCAGCGTCGGCTCGACCCAGACCCCCTGCACCTGGCTGACCCGGCCCGCCACCGAGCCGAGGTCGGCCTTGAACAGAACCTTGCCGTCCTCCACCACGCCGAACGCGCGCCCGGCCCTGATCAGGCCGAGGACGTGCATCCGGTAGCTGAGCGGGTTGCCCGGGGACGGCGGCACGCCGACCTCCTCGGTGTACATCCGCGCCGAGGCCTCGGTGTAGGCGTCCCAGTCGGACTCCTCGATGCGGCGCACGCGGGGGTCCTCGGTCACCTCGGGGTCGCTGTCCATCACCAGCACCGGCTGGCTGCGGCGCAGCTCGCGGACGTCGGCCCAGCTGCTCCCCCAGCGCTGCGCCAGGCCCTGCCACAGCGCCAGCACCACCTCGGCCGGGCCGACCACCGAGGAGCACCGCCGGAACCGGCCCAGGTGCTCCACGTAGGCCGCGACCGCCTCCGGACCGGCCCCGACCGGCACCAGGTTGGAACCGACGTGCAGCAGCGAGCGGAGCCGCCCGCCGACCTCCCAGCCCCACATCGGGCAGCCGAGGGTGAACTCGGTGACCCCGCCGCCACGCACCCGGGCGGCCACGAACACGTTCGCCACCGGGTCCGCGGAGAGGATCCGGACCACGTCGGGCAGGTCGGCGTCCTCCAGCACGCGCACACGCCCCGCGACCCGGGTGGTGGCCGTCACGACGACCCTCCCCCGCGGCGCAGGACGCCCCCGCTCACGAGACCGCGACCTCGGGGCTGCCGCCACCGGCGGGCATGTCCTCGGCCAGACGCATGGCCTCCTCGATCAGCGTCTCGACGATGTCGGACTCCTTGACCGTCTTGATCACCTCGCCCTTGACGAAGATCTGGCCCTTGCCGTTGCCCGAGGCGACCCCGAGGTCGGCCTCGCGGGCCTCGCCGGGACCGTTGACGACGCAGCCCATCACGGCCACCCGCAGCGGCACCTCCAGCCCCTCCAGACCGGCGGTGACCTGCTCGGCCAGGGTGTAGACGTCCACCTGGGCCCGACCGCACGAGGGGCAGGAGACGATCTCGAGCTTGCGCGGCCGCAGGTTCAGCGACTGCAGGATCTGGATGCCGACCTTGACCTCCTCCACCGGGGGCGCGGAGAGCGAGACCCGGATGGTGTCCCCGATCCCCTGGCTGAGCAGGGCCCCGAAGGCGGTGGCGGACTTGATCGTCCCCTGGAAGGCGGGTCCGGCCTCGGTGACGCCGAGGTGGAGGGGCCAGTCCCCGCGCTCGGCCAGCAGCTCGTAGGCCCGCACCATCACCACCGGGTCGTTGTGCTTGACCGAGATCTTGAAGTCGTGGAAGTCGTGCTCCTCGAACAGCGAGGCCTCCCAGACCGCGGACTCCACCAGCGCCTCGGGGGTGGCCTTGCCGTGCTTCTCCATCACGCGGCGGTCCAGCGACCCGGCGTTGACCCCTATCCGGATCGACGTCCCGTGGTCCTTGGCCGCGGCGGCGATCTGCTTGACCTGGTCGTCGAACTTGCGGATGTTGCCCGGGTTCACCCGCACCGCCGCGCAGCCGGCCTCGATGGCGGCGAAGACGTACTTGGGCTGGAAGTGGATGTCGGCGATCACCGGGATCTGGGACTTGGCGGCGATGATCGGCAGCGCCTCGGCGTCGTCCTGGGAGGGGCAGGCCACCCGGACGATGTCGCAGCCGGTGGCGGTCAGCTCCGCGATCTGCTGCAGGGTGGCGTTGATGTCGGTGGTCATGGTGGTGGTCATCGACTGCACCGAGACCGGGGACTCGCTCCCGACGCCCACCGAACCGACCCGGATCTGGCGGGTCAGGCGTCGGGGGGCGAGGACCGGCGGCGCCTCCTCCCGGATCTCGGGCAGGGGAAGGTCGATGCTCATGGGCTCCACTCTCGCAGTCGGTGTCGGTGTCGGTCTCGGCAGGTCGGGGTCACCCGAGGAGCCGGATGGGGTCGATCAGGTCGGCCAGGATGAGGACGACACCGGAGACGGCGATGAAGCCGCCCACCACGTAGGCCACCGGCAGCAGCCGGGCGGTGTCGACGTGGCCGGGGTCGCGGCGGCCCAGCAGGCGGGCCAGCCCGCGCCGCAGGCCCTCCCACAGCGCCCCGGCGATGTGGCCGCCGTCCAGGGGCAGCAGCGGCACGAAGTTGAAGATCGCCACGAACAGGTTGACCGAGCCGAGCAGGGTGAACCAGGTGGCCACCTTCTCCCCCGGGGTCAGCACCGGGGTGGTGGCGATCTCGCCCGCCACCCGGCTGGCGCCCACGATGCTGATCGGCCCGTTCCTGTCGCGGTCGACCCCGGTGACCAGGTTGACCGCGGTGTACCAGACGTTGACCGGGAACCGGGCCAGGGCGTGCAGGCTCCGCACCGTCATGTCGCCCATGTCGGCGAGCACGGTGACCGGGCCCCCCCGGACCTGCTCGTAGGTGGGGGAGACACCGAGGAAACCGGCCTCGACCGTCCGGCTGGGGTTCCACTGGTCCGCCACGCCGTTGACCACGGTGGAGGTGCTGGGCAGGGTCTGCTCGACCCCGTCGCGCTCGACCACCACGATGGCCGACCGGTCGCGGTTGGCCCGGATCAGCCCCGACATCTGGTCCCAGTCCCGCAGCGGCACCCCGTTGAAGGAGACCAGCCGGTCGCCCTCGCGCAGGCCCATGGCCGCGGCCGGGGTCGGCGGGTCGGCTGCGGTGCAGGCCCGCTGCTGCGCCTCCTGCGCGGTGAGCACGCACTCGCTCACCGCCGAGACCACCAGCTGCGGCCGGAGGACCCCGTGCAGCCCGGTGACGGCGAGCAGGATCAGGAAGGCCAGCAGCAGGTTCATCACCGGTCCGGCGGCCATCACGACCACCTTCTGCCACACCGGCTTCTGGTAGAACAGCCGGCCGTCGTCGGCGGGGGTGATGTCCTCGTGCTCGGCCTCGCGGGCGCTGTCGGCCAGGGACTGCACGATGCCGCTGCTGCTGGAGCGCACCGACCCGTCTCGCGCCGGGGGGAACATCCCCACCATCCGCACGAACCCACCCAGCGGGATCGCCTTCACCCCGTACTCGGTCTCCCCGCGCCGGGTGGACCACAGCGTGCGGCCGAAACCGGTGAAGAACTGGGTGACCTTGACCCCGAACAGCTTCGCCGGCACCAGGTGGCCGACCTCGTGCAGGCCGATCGAGACCATGATCAGGGCGAAGAAGGCGACGGCGGCGAGCACGTAGACGAGCACGTCCACCACCTCGCTCACCTCCTGCCGCGGTCGTCGGGGACGGGGCGGGAGGGGCGCGCCCCGACCAGCTCCGCGGTCCGGCGGCGGGCCCAGGCGTCGGCGGCGAGCACCGCCGGCACGCTCATCCCCTCGTCCGTGACCAGCGCCGATCCTACGTCGGGCGGGGAAACCCCCGGGGCGGGTGCGGCGACCGGGGCCAGGTGCTCCTCGAGCACCGCGGTGACCAGGTCCAGCACGTCGAGGAACCCGATCCGGCCGTCGTGGAAGGCGTCCACGCACTCCTCGTTGGCGGCGTTGAGGACCGCGGGGGCCGACCCCCCGGCCAGCCCGGCCCGACGGGCCAGCGACACCGCCGGGAAGGCCTCGTCGTCCAGCGGCTCGAAGGTCCAGGTGGAGGCCTGGCTCCAGTCGACCGGGCGGGCGCTGCCGGGCAGGCGCTCGGGCCAGACCAGACCCAGGGCGATCGGGAGCCGCATGTCGGGCGGGGAGCACTGGGCCAGGGTCGACCCGTCGGTGAACTGGACCATCGAGTGCACCACCGACTGCGGGTGCACCACCACGTCGATCCGGTCCAGGCCGATGCCGAACAGCAGGTGGGCCTCCAGCACCTCCAGCCCCTTGTTGACCAGGGTGGCGGAGTTGGTGGTGATCACGCGCCCCATGTCCCAGGTGGGGTGCGCCATCGCCTGCGCGGGGGTGACGTCGGCCAGCTCGGCCCGGGTGCGGCCCCGGAACGGCCCGCCGCTGGCGGTGAGGACCAGCCGGTCCACCTCGGCGGCGGTGCCCCCGCGCAGGCACTGGGCCAGGGCGGAGTGCTCGGAGTCCACCGGGACGATCTGGCCCTCGGCGGCCGCGCCGGTGACCAGCCGGCCGCCGACCACCAGCGACTCCTTGTTGGCCAGGGCCAGCCGGGTGCCCGCGGCCAGGGCGGCCAGCGTGGGCCGCAGCCCGGCCGCGCCGGTGATGGCGTTCAGCACCACGTCGCAGTCCAGACCCGCGACCTCGGTGGCCGCGTCGGGTCCGGCGAGGATCTTGGGCAGCCGCACCCGGCCGGCGTCCCAGCCCCGCTCCTTGGCGGCGGCGTAGAGGGCGAGCTGGAGGTCCTGCACCACCGTGGGGCGCGACAGCGCGACCACCGCCGGCTCGGTGTCCAGCACCTGTCGGGCCAGCTCGGCCACCGAGGAGCCTCCGGCGGCGAGCGCCACGACGCGGAACTCCCCCGGGCGCTCGGCCACCAGCTCCAGAGCCTGACGGCCCACCGATCCGGTACTGCCCAGGACGACCACATCACGCACCCCGACAGTGTGTCAGGTGCGGGGCCGGGCCCGGGCCTACTGCAGGGCCGAGGTCAGCCGCATCACGTTGTCGAGGTAGCGGCTGGGCAGGCTGCGGCGGCGCCAGGCATCCAGGGTGATCTCGGTGCTGAGCCCACGGTAGTGCTCGGACAGGGCGTCCAGGTCGGCGACGAAGCGCTCCCCGAACCCCAGCAGGGTGATCTCGTAGTCGAGGTGGAAGGAGCGCATGTCCATGTTGGAGGACCCGAAGACGGCGCAGGAGCCGTCCACGGTCATGTACTTGGAGTGCAGCACGTAGGGCCGGGGCAGCGCCCGGATCCGCACCCCGGCCTCCAGCAGCTCCTCGTAGTAGGACCGCTGGGCGTGGTGGACCATGAACTGGTCGGCCCGCTCGGAGACGAAGAGCTCCACCGAGACCCCGCGCAGCGCCGCGGTGGTGATGGCCAGCTCGAGCGCCTCGTCGGGGACGAAGTACGGACTGACCACGACCAGCCGTTCCCGGGCCCCGTGCACCAGCGAGGTGAACAGCCGCAGGTTGGGCACGGTGGTGTAGCCGGGCCCGGACGGGACCAGCTGCATGGCCGTGGCCCCCTCCGCCACCTCGGTGGTCGGCTCGTGCGGGGCGAGCTCCAGCAGCTCGCCGGTCTCGGAGTACCAGTCCAGCGCGAACACGGCGTGCACCTGGTCCACCACCGGACCGCTCAGCTCGATGTTGCAGTCGCGCCAGAGCCGGCCGGCCCGGCGGTTGCGGCGCTTGAGGTAGGAGGCGTCGATCATGTTCTGCGACCCCATGAAGGCGCGCCGGTCGTCCACCACCACCAGCTTGCGGTGGTTGCGCAGATCCGGTCGGCGCAGCTCGCCCCGCCAGGGGCGCAGCGGCATCATCAGCCGCCACTCCACCCCGATCGCGGTCAGCCGACGACCGAGCCGGCGCCAGCCGGGGTAGCCGCGGCTGCCCAGGTGGTCCATCAGCAGCCGCACCCGCACCCCGCGCCGGACCGCCCGGGCCAGGGCGGAGAAGAAGACGTCGGTGGTCTCGTCCCAGGCCACGATGTAGATCTCCACGTGCACCCGCTCCACCGCCTCGTCCACCGCGGCCGCCATCGCCGCGATCGAGTCCTCGTAGTGGAAGTGCAGGCCGTGGCTGGTGCCGGAGGTGAGCGGCAGCCCGGTCAGGTTGCGGTTCAGCTCCACCAGCCCGACCAGCGCCTGTCGCGGGGCCAGACCGGCCGGGAGGGCGGGCAGGGCGGCGGTCGCCGCGCCCAGCTCCCGGTTGGCCCGCTGCTGCAGCCGGTGGCGCCGCCCCCGGACGTACGGGCTCCCGATCAGCAGGAACAGCGGCAGCCCGACCACCGGGACCAGCAGGATCAGCAGCAGCCACGCCTGGGAGGAGGACGGGCGACGGTTCTCCGGCACCAGCCCGACGGCGACGAACTTCACCACGTAGTCCACCACCACCAGCGCGGTGCTCAGCCAGACCGGCAGGGCGCTGAGGTCCATGCCCGGGAGCGTAGCGGGGCCTCTGCGATGATCGGCCACCATGAGCCGCCGCACCCTGGACGTCCACGACCTGGCCGAGTTCGACCAGCACGCCGCCGCCACCTCGACCCTGGCCGGCTGGTTCCTGCAGTCGGTGGACCTGACCCGGCGCTCGGAGGTGCTGCGCCGCCTGGACCCGGCCGGTGCGGTGTTCCTCGGCTGCCGGATGGACGAGGCCGACGTCGACTCGGTGCGGGCCCGCGGGGCGCTGGTCTTCCCGCGGCTGCCCGGGGTCCCCTTCGACCCCTACCGGGGCGCCCTCTACACCGCCGCGGAGCTGTACGGGCTCGGGGCGGGGCCCGCGGCCTGGACCGGCAGCCCCGACGCCGGCATCTACACCTGGTGGCGCGGTCACGACCCCGAGGACGACCTGGGCGCCACCCTGGCCACCTCGCTGCACGACCACGCCGTCTCCGACGCCCTGGACGAGCGGCTGGCCGCCCTGGGGGTGCCGGCGGTCGGGGTGATGGGTGGGCACGCGGTGGCCCGGGACTCTCCCGCCTACGCCGGGGCGGCGCGGCTGGGACGTGCGCTGGCCACAGCGGGGCGGGTGGTGCTGACCGGCGGCGGTCCCGGCGCGATGGAGGCGGCCAACCTCGGCGCCCGGATGTCGCCGCACTCGGAGCCGGCGCTGCAGGAGGCGCTGGCGCTGGTGGCCCCGGTCCCCCGGTTCACGCCCTCGGTGGACCACTGGGCCGCCACCGCGGCGGAGGTGCTGCGGCGCTGGCCGGTCGACGGGCCGGCGCGCAGCATCGGCGTCCCCACCTGGTTCTACGGCCACGAGCCGCCCAACCTCTTCGCCGACGGCATCGCCAAGTACTTCGCCAACGCGCTGCGGGAGGACGTGCTGCTGCAGCGCTGCCGGGCCGGACTGGTCTACCTGCCGGGCGCGGCGGGGACCGTCCAGGAGATCTTCCAGGCCGCCACCGAGAACTACTACGCCGCCGACGACACCCAGGTGGCACCGCTGGTGCTGGTCGGGCGCGAGCACTGGACCACGACCCTGCCGGCCTGGCCGCTGCTGCAGGCCCTCGGCCGGGGGCGGACGATGGCGGGGCGGCTGCACCTGGTCGACACCGTCGAGGAGGCGCTGGAGGTCCTGGTCGGCTGAGCCGGGCCTGGCTGGCGGGGGTCGGGCCCTCCACCGGGTCGGGCGGAGCGGCCGGGGGCGGCTCAGCCGGCGCGGGCGGCGAGCCAGTCGACCAGCGGGCGCATCAGCTCCCAGTCGTGCCGGACCCGGCCCACCAGGGCGGAGGAGTGGATCACCGGCTCGAAGCCGTAGCCGCGGGACAGGTGCAGCGAGGTGCGACGCAGCAGCTCGATCCGCGGGTGGTCCCTGCTCCACCCGCGGGGGGCGGTCCGCAGGGTGTCCCCGCCGACCTCCAGGCCGCGGGAGCGGGCGTCGGCCAGGACCCGTTCCAGCTCGTCGCCGGGGCGTCCGGCCAGGTCGCGGCGGATCCGGGCGAGCACCTCCGGGGTGGTCCCCCAGCAGCCGCCGGCCACCCGGACCCCGGCTGCGGACAGCTCCACGTACCACCCGGTGCGGTCGGCCACCGACACGGAGGCTCCCTGGTGGGTCTTGTAGGGCGACTTGTCCTTGGCGAAGCGGACGTCGCGGTGCGGGCGGAACAGCCGCGCCTCCCCGAACTGCTCGGCCAGCCCGGCGGTGAGCGCCTCCATCGGCTCGCGCACCGAGCGCTGGTAGACCTCGCGGTGGGTCTCGAAGAAGGTGCGGCTGTTGTCGGTCTCGAGGTCGTCGTAGAAGTCCAGCGCCGCCTCGTCGAAGCCGGTGAAGCCCGCCACCGCGCCTCAGGCCTCGCTGGCGGCCAGCTGGCCGCAGGCACCGTCGATCTCGCGGCCGCGGGTGTCGCGGACGGTGACCGGCACGCCGTGGGCGGTGAGGCGGCGGACGAACTCGCGCTCGTCCTCGGGCCGCGAGGCGGTCCACTTCGAGCCGGGCGTCGGGTTCAGCGGGATCAGGTTGACGTGCACCCAGCCCCAGTCGCCGCGGCGCTTGAGCACCTTCGCCAGCAGGTCCGCGCGCCAGGCCTGGTCGTTGATGTCCTTGATCAGCGCGTACTCGATGGAGACCCGCCGCTTGGTGGTGCGCGCGTACTCCCAGGCGGCGTCGACCACCTCGTCCACCTTGTGCCGGGTGTTGATCGGCACCAGGGTGTCGCGGAGCTCGTCGTCGGCGGCGTGCAGGCTGACCGCCAGGGTGATCGGCAGCCCCTCCCCGGTCAGCTGCTCGATCCGTGGCACCAGGCCGACGGTGGACAGCGTCACCCCGCGGGCACCCACGCCGAGGCCGTCGGGGGCGGGGGCGGTGATGGTGCGGATGGCCTGGATCACCGCGCGGTAGTTCGCCATCGGCTCGCCCATGCCCATGAAGACGACGTTGTTGATGCGTCCCGGGCCGCCGGTGACCTCGCCGCGGGCCAGGGTCCGGGCACCGGCCACCACCTGCTCGACGATCTCGGCGGTGCTCATGTTGCGCTGCAGACCGTTCTGCCCGGTGGCGCAGAACGGGCAGGCCATCCCGCAGCCGGCCTGGGAGGAGATGCAGATGGTGCTGCGGCTCCCCGGGCGGCGGGCGCCGTAGCGCATCAGCACGCTCTCCACCAGCGCCCCGTCGTGCAGCCGCCAGAGCGACTTCACGGTGGTGCCGTCGTCGCAGCTGAGGGTGCGGACCGGGTTGAGCAGGGTCGGGAAGAACTGGGCCACGTCGCCGCGGATGTCGGTGGGCAGGTCGGTCCACCCCGAGGGGTCCTCCTCCAGCCGCTCGTACCAGTGCCGCGAGAGCTGCTGGGCGCGGAAGGCGGGGAGGCCGGCGGCGACGACGCGCTCCCGCCGGCCGGCGGCGTCGAGGTCGCTCCAGTGCTCCGGCGGCTTGCCGCGCCGGGGCGCGGTCATCACCAGGGGCAGGGCGGGGGCGTCGTCGGGGACGACGGCCTCGAAGTCGAAGGTCTGGTCGGTCATGGGTGCTCCAGGGACAGGGGCTGGTCAGCCGCCGGGGATCAGCAGGTACATGGCCAGCCACGCCACGGGGGCCGCCACCAGGAGGGAGTCGAGACGGTCCATCACGCCGCCGTGGCCGGGAAGGATCGAGCTCATGTCCTTGATCCCGACGTCGCGCTTGATCAGGGACTCGATCAGGTCTCCGCAGACGCCGATCCCCACCAGCGTGGCACCCACCACCAAACCGACCCACAGCGGGGCGTCCAGGGTGAGCGTCACCATCAGCACGGCCACCACGCAGCCGAGCACCATCGAGCCCGCGAACCCCTCCCAGGACTTCTTCGGGCTGATCCGCGGGGCCATCGGGTGCCGGCCGACCAGCACCCCGACGGCGTAGCCGCCGACGTCGCTGGCCACCACCACCGCGATGAAGGTCAGCACCCGCAGCGAACCGTTCTCACCGGCCAGCATCAGCGACACGAAGGCGCCGAGCAGGGGCACGTAGGCGATGATGAACAGGCTGGCCGCGACGTCCTTGACGTAGCCCTCCTGGCCCCCGGGCATCCGCCAGATCAGCGCCGCCAGCACCGTCAGCCCCATCGCCCCGAGCAGGATCGACGTCGAGCTGGCCGGGGCCACGTCGCGCTGGCCGGCGAAGTAGGAGCCCACCACGATCAGGAAGGTGCCGGCCACGATCGGCACGACGGCGGCGTGCATCTGCAGCCGGCGCAGCGCCTGGCCGATCTCCACCGCACCCTGGGCCAGCGCCACCGCCACGAAGACGGCGAAGCCGAGCTGGAACTTCCACAGGCTGAGCAGCAGCAGGGCGCCGAGCCCCACCCCCACACCGATCGCCGCCGGCAGGTTGCGCCCGGCGCGCCCGTGGTCGGGACCGGCGGGCGGGGTGTGCGCCCGCGGCGGCGACGCCGACCCCGGCGGGATGTCGGGGTCGCTCACTCAGACCTCGAGCAATTCGGTTTCTTTGCCCTTCAGCACCTCGTCGATGGCGTCGGTGTGCTTCTTGGTGGCCGCGTCGAGCTGCTTCTCCGCGCGGGTCACCTCGTCCTCACCGACCTCCTTGTCCTTGACCATCTTGTCCAGGGCGTCCTTGGCGGTCCGACGGGCCCCGCGCACCGAGATCCGGGCGTCCTCGGCCTTGGTCCGGGCCAGCTTGATGTACTCCTTGCGCCGGTCCTCGGTGAGCTGGGGCAGCGTCACGCGGATGGACTTGCCGTCGTTGGACGGGTTGACGCCCAGGTCGGAGTCGCGGATGGCCTTCTCGATGGCGTTCATCGACGAGGCGTCGTAGGGCGTGATCAGCACCATCCGGGCGTCCGGCACCTGGAAGGTGGCCAGCTGCTGCAGCGGGGTGGAGGCGCCGTAGTACTCGGCGGTGATCTTGTTGAACATGGCCGGGTGGGCGCGCCCGGTGCGGATCGCGGCGAACTCCTCCTTGGCGTACTCCACGGCCCCGGCCATCTTGAACTCAGCCTCGGTGATGATGTCGGCGATCACGGTGATCGTTCCTCTCTCGTTCTCTTCGTGGTGCGTGCTCGGGGTGGCGCGCCGGGCGCCGCGTGCTGCGTCGCTCAGGCGTGGACCGTGGTGCCGATCTTCTCACCCGCGACGACCCGGGCGATGTTGCCCTCGACGTCGAGGGAGAAGAACACCATCGGCAGCCGGTAGTCACGGGCCATGCTGATCGCGGTGGCGTCGGCCACCTTGAGGTTCTTGGCCAGGAAGGTGTCGTAGCTGAGGGTGTCGTAGCGGACGGCGTCGGGGTTCTCCCGGGGGTCGGAGTCGTAGACCCCGTCCACGCCGTTCTTGGCCATCAGCAGCACCTCGGCGCCGATCTCGAGGGCGCGCTGGGCGGCCACGGTGTCGGTGGAGAAGTACGGCATCCCCGAGCCGGCGCCGAAGATGACCACGCGGCCCTTCTCGAGGTGGCGCTCGGCGCGGCGCGGGATGTAGGGCTCGGCCACCTGGCCCATGGTGATCGCGGTCTGGACACGGGTGTCGACCCCGCTCTTCTCGCAGAAGTCCTGCAGCGCCAGGCAGTTCATCACCGTGCCCAGCATGCCCATGTAGTCGGCCCGGTCGCGCTCCATGCCTCGCTGCTGCAGCTCCGCCCCGCGGAAGAAGTTGCCCCCGCCCACCACGATGGCGACCTGCACGCCCTGGCTCACCACCTCGGCGATCTGGGCGGCGATGCTGGAGATCACGTCGGGGTCGACGCCGATGCGACCGCCTCCGAAGGCCTCACCCGACAGCTTGAGCAGGACGCGCTTGTAGGCAGGCAACTCGTGGACTCCTCGTTCGGTGGTCGGGGTGGGCCCCAGCAGGCAGCATGCGCCGCAGGGCGTGCCCTGCGGCGCATGTCAGCCTAGCGTCGGGTGGTCGCCGACCGGGGTAGGCGCCCGGGCGGCGGGAGGGGCCGGTCAGGAACCGGCGGCCTCGAAGCGGGCGAAGCGGGACACCGAGACCCCGGCGGCCTGGAGGACCTGGCCGACCGACTTCTTGTCGTCGGAGACGTAGGGCTGGTCGACCAGCACGACGTCCTTGTAGTAGCCGTTGAGGCGACCCTCGACGATGCGGGCGATGGCCTGCTCGGGCTTGCCCTCCTCGCGGGCGGTGGCCTCGGCGATGCGGCGCTCGTTGGCCACGGTCTCCGCCGGCACCTCCTCGCGGGTCACGTAGGCCGGGCGCATGGCCGCGACCTGCATGGCCACGGAGCGGACCAGGGTCTCGTCCTGGCCGTCGTACTCGACCAGCACGCCCACCTGGGGCGGGAGGTCGCTGGCGCGGCGGTGCAGGTAGACAGTGGTGCTGCCGTCGAAGCGGGCGACGCCCTTGAGCTCGAGCTTCTCACCGATCTTGGCGGCCAGGGACTGGATCCCCTCGGCCACGGTGCCGCCGCTGGCCAGCGGCATCGCGAGGGCCGACTCCACGTCGTCCGCACCGCCCTGGTCGACCGCGGAGGCGATCGCGTCGGCCAGCGCGACGAACTCGTCGTTCTTGGCCACGAAGTCGGTCTCGGCGCCGAGCTGGATCAGCGCGCTGCCCTGGCTGGCCACGAGGCCGTTGCTGGCCTCGCGCTCGGAGCCGCGCTTGGCGGCCTTGGCCTGACCGGAGACCCGCAGGACCTCCACGGCCTTGTCGAAGTCGCCGTCGGCCTCGGTCAGGGCCTTCTTGGCGTCCATCATCCCCGCGCCGGTGGCGTCGCGGAGCTTCTTCACGTCGGATGCGGCGAACGATGCCATCTGTGTCCTCTTCTCGTGGTGCGGGGCGGGCGAGGTCCTCGCCCGCCCGGGCAGGAGCGGTGCGGGTGCCGGAGGCGGGACGGACCCGCCTCCGGCGCGGGTCAGCTGGCGGAGGTGTCGCCGGTGGTGGTGCCACCGGCCTGGGCGCCGTCGGTGGCGGTGCCGGCCTCGACGGCCGGGGCCTCGGCCTCGTCGGCCACGGTGGCCTCCACGTCGACGTCGGTGCTGAGGACGTCAGCGGTCGGCTCGGCGGCGTCGGCAGCGGGCTGGCTCTCGGCCGCGGGGGCCTCGACGGCCGCGGTGGCCTCGGCGCCGGCGAGCAGGTCGCGCTCCCAGTCCGGCATGGGCTCGGCCTCGGTCTCCTCACCGGTCTGCTGGGCACCGGAGCGCGACATCAGGCCCTCGGCGACGGCGTCGGCCAGCACACGGGTCAGCAGCGCGACCGAGCGGATGGCGTCGTCGTTGCCGGGGATGGCGAAGTCGACCATGTCGGGGTCGCAGTTGGTGTCGAGGATGCCGATCACCGGGATCTTCAGCTTGCGGGCCTCGTCGACGGCCAGGTGCTCCTTGTTGGTGTCCACGATCCAGACCGCCTGCGGGGTGCGGGCCATGTCGCGGATGCCGCTGAGGGTCTTGGCCAGCTTGTCCTTCTCGCGGCGCAGGATCAGCAGCTCCTTCTTGGTGAGCCCCGACGCGGCGACGTCGTCGAAGTCCATGTTCTCCAGCTCCTTCAGACGCTGGATCCGCTTGCTCACGGTGCCGAAGTTGGTGAGCATGCCACCGAGCCAGCGCTGGTTCACGAAGGGCATGCCCACGCGCGCGGCCTGCTCGGCGATGGCCTCCTGGGCCTGCTTCTTGGTGCCCACGAACAGGACGACGCCGCCCTTGCCCACGGTCTCCTTGACGAAGGCGTACACGCGGTCGATGTAGGTCAGCGACTGCTGCAGGTCGATGATGTAGATGCCGTTGCGCTCGGTGAAGATGAAGCGCTTCATCTTGGGGTTCCAGCGGCGGGTCTGGTGCCCGAAGTGGACACCGCTCTCGAGCAGCTGGCGGGTGGTGACGACGGCCATGGCCGTCTCCTTTCCTTGGTGCGCTCGGCGCACCGTGCGGTTGCCCGGCGTCGAGCTCTTCGACGCCGCCTGACGCAGACCGGCCTCCTGCCCCGGAGGGACCGTTGAGGAGGACACGGGCCGTCGGTGAGGACGGCGTCTCTGCATGCGAAGTCAACCCGGACGGCCGGGTTGCCGGGGTGAGTCTAGTCAGGTCGGTCGGACAAAGCCACTTCGACGAACCGGCCGCCGTCCCAGGCCGGGGAGGCCGGGTCGATCACCGCGAAGTGGTCCCCCTCGACCTCGACCAGCCGGGCGTGGCCACCGGCCGCGGTGGAGGCATCGACGTAGCGACGGCTCTGGTCGATCGGCACCAGCGCGTCCGCCGGGGAGTGCACGCAGACCACCGGGACCCCGAGCGGGACGGCCAGGGCGGGGTCGGCCAGGCGGTAGCGGTCGGGGTGCTGCTCGGGGGTGCCGCCCATCAGGTCGAGGGCCGCGGTGCCGCCCACGCCCTGGTCGGCGGCGGCGGTGAGGTCCAGCACCCCCGCCTGGGAGACGACGGCGGCCAGCTCGACCACCGGGTCGCTGCCGGGGGCACCTTCGGGCAACCCGCCCCGGCCGGCGGCCCAGACGGCCAGGTGGCCCCCGGCGCTGTGGCCCACCGCGACCACCGCGCTGGTGTCCACGTCGAGGCGGGCCAGGTGGTCGACGGCCGCGGCGACGTCGGTGAAGGTGGTCGGCCAGCCGCCGCCCCCGCCGACCCGGCGGTACTCGATGTTCCACGCCGTCCAGCCGCGGGCGGCCAGGTCGGCGGCGAGCGGGCGGCCGTAGCGCAGGTCGTACCGGTCCTGCCAGAAGCCGCCGTGCACCACGACCACGGTGCCCCGGGAGCGACCGTCGGGCCGGTGCAGCTCACCGAACTGCTGGGGCTCGGGGCCGTAGGCCACCCGGGTCGGTGCCACGCTCGCCTCCTGCTCGGGGTCGGGGGTGCGGTCGGACCGGGCGAGCGACGGCGAGCAGGCCACCAGGGCGGACGCGGTCGCGGTCGCCAGCACCGATCGACGGCTCAACGGGGCCGGCACCATGGCCCCCACGCTAGCGCCCGCCCCACCCTCGACGCCCAAGGTGAACGATCACTACGGTCATGGGCACCATCACCGAGGCGCGACGACGCGCTCTCGGTCTGAACGGGTTGTGGCGGGTCGCCGCCCTGGTCCTGGTCGCCGCTGACTGACGTCCTCCACAGCCTCCGACGGCTCCCGAGCACTGTCCACAGGTCGCCGCCGCCCGGCGACCACGCACCGCTCCGGGTGCCACGGTGGGGACGTGCTGACTCCTGCACCGGTGCCTGGTCGCCGGCTCCCCGGCCTGCTCGTCCTCGTCGTCCTGGCGGCGCTGCTCACCGCCCCCCGGGCAGCGGCGGAGCCCGGCTGGCCGCAGGAGGCCGGCTGGCCGCTGGCCGGGGTACCCGTGGTGGTGCGGGGCTTCTCCCCACCCGCCGAGCGGTGGGGGGCCGGTCACCGCGGGGTGGACCTGTCCGCGCCGGTGGGTGCGGAGGTGCTGGCCGCCGCCGACGGCGTGGTGCTCTTCGCCGGGCAGGTCGCCGGGCGCCCGGTGCTGACCATCGGCCACGGTCCGCTGCGCACCACCTACGAGCCGGTGCGGGCCACCGTGTCCGTCGGCACCCGGGTCCGGGCGGGCCAGGTGGTGGGCCGGCTGCAGCGCGGGCACTGCGGCACCCCATCGGAGGCCTGCCTGCACTGGGGCCTGCTGCGGGGTGAGGAGTACCTCGACCCGACCCTGCTGCCGCACGACGACCGCTCGGCGGCGACGCTGCGGCTGCTGCCGTCGGGCAGCGACGCCCGTGCCAGGGCTGCGGCGCGAACCCGCGCCGCCGCGGTGGCCGCGGGGACCGCGCCGGCAGGACGACCGGGGGCGCACGGGTTCGTCGCCCCGGTGGCCGGTCCGGTGACCTCGCCCTTCGGGCCGCGGCTGCACCCGGTGCTGGGCGTGGTCCGGCTCCACGACGGCACCGACTTCGGGGTCCCCTGCGGCACCGGCATGCGCGCCGCCCGGGGCGGCACGGTGGTCGAGCGGGTCAGCCACCCCGCCTACGGCGAGCGCCTGGTGGTCGACCACGGGAGGGTCGGGGGCCACCGCTTCCGCACCTCCTACAACCACGCCCTCGGCTACTCCGTCGGCGTGGGCGCGGAGGTGACCCGGGGCCAGGTGGTCGGACGGGTGGGCAGCACCGGCTACTCCACCGGATGCCACCTGCACCTGATGATGTGGGTGGACGGCGTCCTGGTCGATCCTCAGGAGTGGCTGTGAGGTCCCGGTCGGGCCAGCCACCGGTCGACGAGCTCCTGCAGGCCCTCGGGGTGGAGCGGCAGGGGTGCGCCGGCGACGTCGCGCCACTCGACCCAGATGGGCGCTCCTCCGTCGCTGCGCCAGGCACCGGCGTCGGGGACGCCGGCGTCCGGGAGCGTGGCGGCGTACACGAAGACGACCTCGTGGCCCAGCGCGCGGCGGAAGGTGAAGACCGTCTCGAGCACGCCGAGCAGCTCGACGTCCTCCAGCTTCTCCCCCAGCTCCTCCTCGATCTCCCGGACGGCCCCCTCGCGGCTGTGCTCACCGAGCTCCAGGTGCCCGCCGAGGGGACGGTGGAAGGCACCCTCGGGGGTCGTCTCGTCCTCACCCCGCCAGACGAGGTGCCGGCGTCGGCCCGGGTCCAGCAGCACCGTGTACACCTTGACCACCGGTCGGGGCTCGCCGGCCACGTCAGGCTCCTGGGCGGTGCTGCGTCGTCATGCGCGGGGGTGGGCCTGCTCGAAGGCGGCGCGCAGGCGGTCGTTGGTGACGTGGGTGTAGATCTGCGTGGTGGCCAGCGAGGCGTGGCCGAGCAGCTCCTGCACGCTCCTGAGGTCCGCCCCGCCCTCGAGCAGGTGGGTGGCCATGGCGTGGCGCAGACCGTGTGGTCCGAGGTCGGGAGCGCCCGGGACGACGGCCAGCGCCCGGTGCACGATCCGTCGCACCACCCGCTGGTCGATCCGCGCCCCCCGCTCGCCGACGAACACCGCCGGACCGGCGGAGGGGCCGGCCAGCTGGTCACGGACCTCCAGCCAGGCCAGCAGGGCCCGCCAGGCCGGGCCTCCGACGGGCACGCTGCGCTGCTTGTCCCCCTTGCCCAGCACGCGCAGCAGCCGGCGCTCGTGGTCCAGCGACCCCAGGTCGAGCCCGCAGAGCTCGGAGACCCGGATGCCGCAGGCGTAGAGCACCTCCAGCAGGGCGACGTCGCGGCGGGCGGGAGGGGTGTCCTCGGCGGCCACCGCCTCGATCGCCCGCCGCAGCACCTCCTCGGCCGTGGCCTGCTCCAGGGTGGGCGGCAGCCGGCGCCCCAGCCGTGGCGAGCGGAGCGTCTGGGCGGGGTCGTGGTCGATCACGCCGCCGCGGTGCAGCCAGGCGAAGAACCCGCGCACGGCGGCGGCGCGGCGCTGCAGGGTGCTGCGGGCCATCCCCCGGGTCTGCTGGTTGGCCAGCCAGCTGCGCAGGTCGGCCAGCTCCACCTCCTGCAGACGCGAGCGGCCCAGCCGGTGCAGGTGCTCCAGCAAGCCCTCCAGGTCCCCGGCGTAGGCCCGCAGGCTGTGCGCCGACAGGTGCTCGTCCAGCTCGAGGGAACGCAGCCAGGCCTGTTTCTCCGCCGCGCCCGGCGTCTGGTCCCGCTCCTGGTCCACGGGGGGATCGTAGGTCGCCGGCGCCGCCCCGCGTTACCGACGCGCTCACCGGTCCGGCGCTCCTGCTCAGCGGCGGCGGACCCGATCCGACGTCGCCGGCGGGCGGCTAACCTCGGGCCATGCCCGACTCCGATGCCTCCGGCCCCGACGCCGCCGAGACCACGCCCAGCCTGCCGGTCGGCAGCACGCTCTACGTCGGCGGCTACTCCGGCGAGGAGGCCCAGCGCGTCGGCGTCGAGGCCTACCGCCTGGACGCCGCCGAGGGGACCCAGGTCGCGGTCACCGAGCTGCCCGCGGTTCCGCTGCACTCCCCCAGCTACCTGGTCCGCCACCCGGATCGGCCGCTGCTCTACGCGGTCAGCGAGAGCGACCCGACCACGGTCAGCGCCCTGGAGATCACCGACGACGGCGAGCTCGAGCTGCTCAACACCGTCGTGGCGGAGGGCTCGGGCGGCTGCCACGTCGCGCTGGACGAGACCGGCCGCTTCGTGCTCGTGGCCCACTACGGCAGCGGCGGGGTCTCCACCTTCGCGATCGCCGCCGACGGCCGGCTGTCCGAGCAGCTGGACTCCCACGCCTTCTCCGGCAGCGGGGCCGACCCCGAGCGCCAGGACGCCGCGCACGCCCACCAGGTGGTGGCCCACCACGGGAGGCTGCTGGTCTGCGACCTGGGCACCGACCAGGTGCACCAGCTCCGTCTCGACCCCGAGGGCCACCTGTCCGTCGCTGCCGACCCGGTGGTGCTGCCGGCCGGGTCCGGTCCCCGCCACCTGGTGGTCACCGACCACCACCTGGTGGTGGCCTGCGAGCTCTCCGGGCGGCTGTGGCTGGCCCGTCGCGAGGGTGACCAGTGGGTGGAGGCCGACCACGTCCCGGCCACCTCCGCCGACACCTCCGAGGCGCCGTGCGCGCCCTCGGCCCTCCGTCTCGACGGCGGTCAGGTCGTGGTCGGCAACCGCGGCCCCGACACCTTCGCCGTCTTCGACCTCGACACCGAGGAGCACCGGCTGGTCCCGGTGGCCGAGGCGCGCACCGGCGGGGCCGTCCCGCGCGACCTGATCCTCAGCCCCACGCACCTGTGGGTGGCGAACCAGGACAGCGACACCGTGGTGGCCCACCGTCGCCCCGCGGAGGGGAGCACCGAGTGGGTGCTGGACTTCGAGATCCCGACCGCGAAGCCGACCGCGCTGGTGCTGACCGAGGAGGCCTGAGCCGCCCGGTACGATCCGCCTGGTCCGGTGGCCAGGGGTCGCCGGACGGGCGACCCCGCACCTGCCGACCTCGACGAAGGACACCTGCACGATGAACGACCTCGACCTGACCACCGGGGGCACGGTGCGCCCGATCACCCGCTGGGGCACGCCGGTGATGCACGGCCGGACGCGGCCGGTGACCGTCTTCGACGACGAGCTGCACACCCTGCTGCGTGACATGTTCGCCACCATGGCCGCGGCCGAGGGCGTCGGGCTGGCCGCCACCCAGGTCGGGGTCGACCTGGCCGTCTTCGTCTACGACTGCCTCGACGACGACGAGAAGCGCCACATCGGCGTGGTCTGCAACCCGGTCGTCACCCTGCCCGAGGGGCGCGATCGCCGGCTGGAGTCCGCCGACGAGGGCTGCCTGTCCTTCCCCGGCGCCTGGGCCCCGCTCTCGCGCCCTGACACCGCCACCTGCACCGGCCAGGACGCCTCCGGCCGCGACGTCCGGGTGCTCGGCACCGGCATGCTGTCGCGCTGCCTGCAGCACGAGACCGACCACCTCAACGGCACCGTCTTCGGCGACCGGCTGCCCGGGCGCATCCGCAAGAAGCTGGACGCCCAGCACGAGAAGATGGCCGAGCGCTACCCGCTGGACTGGCCGGTCAGCCCGCGCCGGCCGCTGCAGGTCACCGCCGCCGCGGAGTGATGGCGCGACTGCGGGGGACCCGGGCCGGGTCGACCGGGTGAGCCGGTCGGCCGGTCGGGCCAGCAGCCGCACCGGTCGGGTCGTCCGGCCGCACCAGCCGGTCCGCTCGGGCCGGGCCGGGTCCCGTGGTCGTGGTCGTGCTCGGGTCGTGCGGCCGGCTCAGCCGGTCGCGGGCGCGATCGGGTCGTCCGGCCGGGTGATCCCGGCCGCGGCCAGCCGCCGCTCCACCTCCTCGGGCAGCACGCGCTCCCCCACCGCGGGGTGCGCCGCCACCGGCGCCACCGCGTGCACCACCGTCCCCGGCAGCACGTGCACCAGGGCGAGGGCCTGCTCACCGTCCTGACCCCGGGTCCCGCCACCCTCGGCCAGCAGGTCCTGCGTGTAGGCCAGCCCGCTGGCCGCGTGCACGGGGATGCCGGCCAGCGTGGTGGAGACGGTGTGGTGGACGTGGCCGCCCAGCACCGCCCGGACGTCGGTGCCGGTGAGCACCTCGCCCAGCGCGTCCTGACCCCGCAGCTCCACCGTCAGGGCCAGGTCGAGCAGGGTCGGCGCCGGGGGGTGGTGCAGCACCAGCACGGTCCCCAGCGGGGCGGGCTCGGCCAGCTCCTCGGCCAGCCAGCGCAGCTGCCCCTCGTCCACCGCACCCCAGTGCGCCCCGGGGACGCTGGAGTCCAGCACCACCACGCGCAGCCCACCGAGGCGGTGCACGCCGTGCACGGGCGCGTCCGGACCGGCGGCCGCGCCGAGGTCGGTGCCCGGTGCGGCGTCGGCCAGCAGCACCCGTCGCAGCGCGGCACGGTCGTCGTGGTTGCCGCACGCCACCACCACCTGCGCCCCCATCCGCTCCGCCGCCGGCCACACCAGCGCCCGCAGCCGCTCGTAGGCCTCCGGCTCGCCGCGGTCGGCCAGGTCACCGGAGAGCACCAGCGCGTCCGGGGCCACCCCGCTGCGCTCCAGCCGCTCCAGGGCGAGAGCCAGCGAGCGGGTGGAGTCCACCGCGCCGTACAGCGGTGCCCCGTCCCCGGTCAGGTGCAGGTCGGTCAGGTGCGCCAGCACCACCGACGGCCGGGGGTGCTCGGTCGTGGTCATCAGCGCTCCACCTCGCTCAGGGTCCGTCCGGTCAGCAGCTCACCACGCCAGGCGCGGTGCGCCGGCAGCGCCTCGGCCTCGCCGTCGAGGACCCCGGCCAGCCGGCTCACCGCGGCCTCGGCGGCGTCCTCCACCGGCACCCGCACCGTGGTCAGGCCGAGCAGGTCCACCCCGGGCGTCAGGCCGTCCCAGCCGGTGCTGGCTGCACCGGTCCCCCGCGCGGCCAGCGCCCGGAGCACCGCGAGCTGGCGGACGTCGGAGGTGCACAGCACGGCGGTGGCGCCCGCCGCCGCCTCGGTCAGGGCCGCGCCGACGCCGTCGCCCGGGTCCGGCCCGGTGGTCAGCCGCTGCACCGCCACCCCGCCCAGGGCGGCCACCAGCGCCTCACCGCGCCGGTGCTCGCCGTAGGACGTCTCCGCGGAGGCCCCGAGGACCACCACACGCCGGTGGCCCAGCTCGCGCACCCGGGAGGCCAGCAGGGCGCCGTGCCACTCCTCGTCGTAGGACTCCGCGGCGATCGCCGCGCTCGGCTCCGGACGTCCGACCCGCACGATCGGCACCTCCGCGGCGAAGGGCTCCAGCTGGGCGGAGTCCACGCCGCCGGTGGCCACCAGCAGCCCCGCCACCCGCATCCCCAGCAGCCGCCGCAGCGCCTGCACCTGGCGCTCACCGCCCGGGTCGGCGCCGATCGTCACGGTCACCAGCTCCACCCCGGCCCGGGCCGCGGCCAGCTCCAGCGCGGAGAACAGCGCACCGTAGACGGGGTTGGCGGCGTCGCGCAGCATCAGCCCGATCACCCCGGTGCCCCCGGCGGCGAGCTCGGTGGCCATCAGGTTCGGCACGTAGCCCAGCTCGGCGGCGGCCCGCTCCACCCGCTCCCGGGTGGCGGCGGCGATCCGCCCCTGCCCGCGGAGCGCCCGGGTGGCGGTCGCCCGGGAGACACCGACCGCACGGGCCACGTCCTCGATCCGCACCCCCAGCGGGCGCTGGTCAGCCACGCCGCCGTGCCCCGGTCGAGCCCCGGCCGTAGACCAGCCACAGCACGAGGCCCTGCACCAGCATCAGCAGCACCGTGTAGACGAAGGTGATGCCCATCGACTGCACGTTCGCCTCCCCCTCCGTCGACTGCTTGATGGCGATCCCCAGCGGCTCGAACAGGGGGTGGTACAGGAACACTGCCGCATCGTAGTCATCGAGCAGGCTGGTGAAGTTGAGCGCGGTGACCGCGGCCATGGTGGGGGCGATCAGCGGCAGCACCACCCGCCGGACCGTGGTCAGCTGGCCCGCACCGAGGATGCGGGCGGCGTCCTCCAGCTCGTCGGGGACGGCGGCGAAGGCGGCCTTGAGCAGCCGCAGCGTGAACGGGATCTTCACCACCACGTAGGCCACCCCGAGGAGCACCACCGTGCCGGTCAGCACCTGGCCGACCACCAGCAGCCGCGGCTCGTCGTAGGTCATCACCAGACCCAGGGCGATCAGGATCGTGGGCAGGATCCAGGGGATGTGCAGCACGTACTCGATCACCGAGCTCAGCCAGCCCCGCCAGCGGCTCAGCGAGCGCGCCACCAGCACCAGCCCGAAGACCACCACCAGCGAGGCGAGCCCGGAGTAGACCACCGACACCACGAACGGCCCGAGCGCGTCGGCGCTGGTCAGCACCGTCGTCCAGTGCTCCAGCGTCAGGTCCTCCGCGCCGATCGAGCCGGACATGATCGCCCGGGCGTCGACGAAGGAGAACACCACCGCGCACAGCACCGGGAAGACGTAGACCGCCCACAGCGCCCAGGCCAGCACCTGGACGACGACGGCGCCCCAGCGGGTCTGGAAAGCCTGCGGGGCGATCGGCACCGCCACCTTGGCCACCGCGAAGTAGGTGCCCCCCCGCTCCACCCGGTTCATCACCGCCAGCAGGGCGATGGTGGCCAGCCCGAGCAGCACGGCCAGCAGCGCGGCCACGTCGCGGGAGGAGGTGGAGCGGGCGAAGGTGAGGATCATCGGCGCCACCGTCTGGAAGTCCTCCCCGCCCAGCACCAGCGGCGCGGTCAGGGCACCCAGACCGGTGAGGAAGGTCAGCACGGTCACGGCGAAGACCATCGGTCGCAGGGCGGGCAGCACGATCCGGCGCAGGATGGTCGCCGTCGAGGCCCCCATCAGCCGGGCCGCCTCGATGGACTGGTGGTCGATCGAGGCCAGCGCCGCGGACAGGAACAGCATGTGGTTGGTGGTGGTGGCGAAGGTCATCACCAGCACCACGGCCACGAACCCGGAGAACCAGTCGCGGTCCAGGTCCGGCCACGAGCGGGCCAGCGCGTTGGTCACGAACCCGTAGCGGCCGTAGATGAAGCTGTAGCCGGCGGCGAGCACGATGCCGCCGTAGATGAAGGTGGTGGCGAACCCCAGCCACAGCACCCTGCGGGCCCGGACCCGGAACCAGCCGGTGACCAGCACGATGAAGATGCCCACCACGTTGACCGTGACCGCCAGGGTGGCGGCCAGCAGCACGCTGTTGCGCAGCGACCGCAGCGCCCGCTCGCTGGAGAGCAGCCGGTCGAAGGCGGTCAGGGTGAGCCGGCCCTCGGGGGCGAAGGTGGTCTGCAGCAGCGACAGGTTGGGCAGCACCAGGAAGGCCGCGGAGAACCACAGCACCACCACCACCACGACCACGCCCAGCGGCGAGCGCAGCATCTGCCGGGTCGCGCCGGGCCGGCGGACCGGGGCAGGGGCGGCCGGACCGGCCTCGAGCGGCGTGGTCGGGGCGCTCACGCCGCGTCCCCGTACTGGTGCACCGCGGCCACGTCGACCCGGACCCGCACCTCGTCGTCGATCCCGAGCCGGGCGGCGTCGGCGCTGGCCACCTCGGCCAGCATCCGGGCCCCGGAGACCTCCAGCTCCACCGCGGTGGTGGACCCCCGGTAGGCGTAGGCGCGGACCACGCCGGCGAGCCCGTCACCGGTGGTGAGGCTGACGTGCTCGGGGCGCACCCAGGAGTCGCGGGCGACGTCCAGCCCGGAGCCGGCCAGCAGGGCGAGCTGCCCGGCGCTGAGGTGGGTGGCCTCCCCGATGAAGTCGCAGACGAACGCGCTGGCGGGCTGCTCGTAGATCTCCCGCGGCGTCCCCACCTGCTCCAGCCGCCCCTCCGACAGGACGGCGATCCGGTCGCTGAGCGCGAGCGCCTCCTCCTGGTCGTGGGTGACGTAGACGGTGGTGATGCCCACCTCCCGCTGCAGCCGCTGCAGCTCACCACGCAGCTGCACCCGCAGCTTCGCGTCCAGGTTGGACAGCGGCTCGTCCAGCAGCAGGATGCGCGGCTGCAGCACCAGCGCACGGGCGATCGCCACCCGCTGCTGCTGGCCGCCGGAGAGCTCGGCCACCCCGCGCGAGAGCTGCTCGGGCCGCAGCCCGACCTGCTCGGCGACGCGGTCGACCCGCTCCCGCTGCTCGGCCCGGGCGACGCGCTGGACCGACAGCCCGAAGGCGATGTTCTCCCGCACCGACATGCTGGGGAACAGCGCGTAGCTCTGGAAGACCATCCCCACCCCGCGCCGCTCGCTCGGCACCCGGGTGACGTCGCGGCCGTCGACGTGGACGGTGCCCGAGGTGGGCTCGACGAAGCCCGCCAGCGACCGCAGGGCGGTGGTCTTGCCGCACCCGGAGGGGCCGAGCAGGGTGAAGAACTCCCCCTCGCCGATCTCCAGGTCCAGGCCCTGCAGGGCCACGTGGTCGTCGAAGACGACGCGCAACGAGTCGAGACGGATCATGGACGGCTCCTCGCCGGGAGGGCCGGGAGGTCGCCGCAGCGACCTCCCGGCCGGGTGGTCAGGGCAGGTACTCCAGCTCGACGCGCTCGACCCACTCGCCGATGTGCTCGCGCACCAGGGCGTAGTCGATGTCGGCGCGCTGCACCGAGCCGACCAGCTCGACGACCTCCGGGTTGGCCTGCTCGGCCGCGACCTCGTTGACCGGCATCGAGTTGAACTCCGTGGCGAACTCGCCCTGGACCTCGGCGCTGCCGAGCCAGTCGATGAACTCCTTCGCGCGCTGCTCGGAGTCGGTGCCGGCGATGACGCCGACCTGCTCGGTCACGAAGGGCACCCCCGCGGAGGCGGGGACGACCGCGGTCTCGGTGCCGTACTGCTCGTCGCGGGCGATCACGCCGCCGCTGGGGGTGACGCCGTAGGCCACCTCACCGCGCTCGAAGCGGGCGTAGAGGTCGGTGCCCTCCACGGCCGGGCTGCCGTTGGCGTAGTAGGCCTGCACGGCCGCCCATCCCTCGTCGGAGACCTCGCCGTCGGGGCCGGCGTAGGGGGCCAGCAGCCCGGCCAGCACGAGCTGGGGGGTGGCCTGGCCGAGGGAGGTGTTGACCTCGTACCGCCCGGCGAAGGCCGGGTCGGTCCACAGCTGGGCCACGTCGGTGGGGGCGTCGGTGGTGGTGGCGGAGTCGTAGACGGTGAGGATCGCCTGGTCCACCAGCGGCCAGTAGGCGCCGTCGACCGGGTCCCCGGCGTCCTGGGGCACCTCGCCGGCCCAGCTGGGCTCGTGCGCGGTGATGGCCTGCTCGGCCTTCAGCTGCTCGAAGAACATCGTGTTGAGCCCGTAGACCACGTCGCCGACCGGGTTGTTGACCTCGGCGATGATGCGGTTGGTCAGGTCGGCTCCGCCGAGCCCGACGATCTCGATGTCGAAGCCCGCCTCGGCGGCCTTCTCGGTGACCCACTCGCCACGGCCGTCGGAGTTGGAGTTGGTGTAGACCACCAGCGTCTGGTCGCCGCCGGCCTGCTCGCCACCGCCCCCGCTCTCCGACGCCTGGTTCGAGCACGCCGCCAGGGTGGTCACCGCCACCGCGAGAGCCACCGTCCCGCGCAGAGCCCGTCGTCCGAAAGCCATCATGGCCGTCTCCTCCTGCGACCACCGGCCGCGTCGCTGCTGCCCCGTGAGGGGTGTCGGCGACCATGTGCGGTCGCGCGACCGCACTGAGGGTATCCCGCCCTCGGTGAACGCTCGGGGAGGCCCTGGTGAACGCCGGCCAGCGGGGGTGCGGCGGTTCAGGAGGCGGTGCCGGCGGGACCCAGCGCGTAGCAGGCGACGGCCGCCGCCGCGGCGACGTTGAGGGAGTCGATGCCGCGGGCCATCGGGATCCTCGCCACCACCTCCGCCTGCTCGACCCAGCGGGCGGAGAGCCCCGCGCCCTCGGTCCCCAGCAGCAGCGCCACCCGCGGCCGACGTCCCGAGACCGCCTCCGCCCTCACCCGGGCCACCACCTCCGACAGGTCCACCGCGTCCTCGGTGAGGGCCAGCGCGACGGTCAGGAACCCGGCCCGGCCGAGCATGGGCACCGCGTCCTCCCAGTCCTCCAGCCGGGCCCAGGGCAGCGAGAAGACCGCGCCCATGCTGACCTTGACCGAGCGGCGGTAGAGCGGGTCGGCAGCCCGGGGGGCGAGCAGGCAGCCGTCGAAGCCGAGCCCCGCCGCGCTGCGCAGGATCGCCCCGACGTTGGTGTGGTCGACCACGTCCTCGCAGACCACCAGCCGGTCCCCCGCCAGCACCTCGGTGACGCCGTGGCGGGTCTCGCGGTGCAGCGAGGCCAGCGCCCCGCGGTGCACGTGGAACCCGGTCACCCACTCGGCCAGTGTCTCGTCCACCACGTAGACCGGCACCCCGGGGTGCTGCTCGAGCAGGTCGGCGAGCCCGGCCAGCCAGCGCTCGGCCAGCAGGAACGAGCGCGGCCGGTACCCGGCCTCCAGCGCACGACGGATGACCTTCTCGCCCTCGGCGATGAACAGGCCCTGCTCGGTCTCCAGGGAGCGGCGCAGCGAGACGTCGCGCAGCCGGACGTAGTCGGCGAGCCGCTCGTCGGTGGCCTCCGCGACCGGGATCAGCGCCACCGGGTCACCCGCTGGTGGCCGTGCGTCCCCGCCAGCGAGGCAGGAGGACGACCACCACCACCACCGCCACCGACAGGGCGGCCACCAGCAGCTGGACCGCGGCGGCGGTCGGCCACAGCGCCGCCACCAGGGCGGCCGGCAGCACCGCGGCGGCCAGCCGGAGCAGCCAGGGCGAGGCGACGACCAGCCGGGCACCGGCGAGCAGCGCCGCCAGGACCAGCCAGAGCGTCCAGGGGTGGTCGCCCAGCAGGTCGTTCAGGTTGATCGACATCAGCGGGCCGTCGCCGACCAGCGTCCGCCGTCGTGCCGCAGCGTCAGCGGGATGCCGAAGGTGGCGGTCATGTTCTCCTCGGTGAGGGTCTGCTCGAGGGGGCCGGCGGCCACCACCCGGCCCTCGCGGAGCAGCAGGGCGTGGGTGATCCCCTGCGGGATCTCCTCCACGTGGTGGGTGACCAGCACCGAGGCCGGGGCGTAGGGGTCCTGGGCCAGCTCGGCCAGGGTCCGCACCAGCGCCTCGCGGCCGGTCAGGTCCAGCCCGGCGGCCGGCTCGTCGAGCAGCAGCAGCTCGGGGTCGGTCATCAGCGCCCGGGCGATCTGGACCCGCTTGCGCTCACCCTCGCTCAGGGTGCCGAAGGTGCGCGTGGCCAGGTGGTCCACCCGCAGCTGGCCCAGCAGCTCGTCGGCCCGCTCGTGGTCGAGCGCGTCGTACTCCTCGCGCCAGCGCCCGGTCACGGCGTAGGAAGCCGAGACCACGACGTCGTGCACCTGCTCCCCGCGCGGGATCCGCTCGGCCAGGGCGGCGGAGGTCACACCGATCCGGGGGCGGAGGTCGAACACGTCGACGGTGCCGAGCACCTCACCGAGCAGCCCGGCCACCCCGGTGGTGGGGTGGATGTGCGCCGACAGCACCTGCAGCAGCGTCGTCTTGCCGGCCCCGTTGGGCCCGATCACGACCCAGCGGTCGCTCTCGTCGACGGTCCAGGTGATGTCGTCGATCAACGCCGAACCCCCTCGGACGATGCTCACGCCTGCCAGGTCCACCACTGCCGCCATGGCTGAGAACCTACCAACTCCGCACCGGTGCCCCTGACTACAGTGTCCCGGTGCCCGAGCTCGCCGCGATCACCCTGGTGACGCACCTGAACGCGCTCCAGCACACCCCGCTGAGCGCCGACGTGGCCGCCTCGCAGGTGGCTCACGCCGACGTGGCCCACCACGTGGTGGACCCCGAGGGGCTGCTCGGTCTGGACCCGCTGCGGGCCAACGACCTCACCACCACGCTGCTGGCGGTCCAGCTGCTGGCCCCAGGGTCGTGGCTGCTGGCGCTGCCCCGTCCCGGGGCGCTCGGCGTGCTCCGCGGTCCGCCGGCCCTGACCACCGCGGCGCTGCAGGCCGGGGCCGCGGTGGTGCACGCCGACGGCGGGTGGGCCTTCGTGCCGCACCGGGTGGGTCCGGCGGTGCAGTGGCAGGTGCTGCCCGCCGCGCGCCCCTTCCCCAGCCCCGGCAGCGCCGAGGCCGAGCGGGTCCTCGCGACGGAGGTGATCAGCGCGTCCCGGGAGCTGGCGCGGCTGGACGCGGCCTCCGGTGCCCGCCCCGAGGTGGAGCTGCCGGCGGGGGTGCTGCCGGCCGCCTACCCCGCCCGCCAGCAGCGCGCCGCCGAGCGGGCGCTGCGGCTGCTCACCGTGGCCGAGACGGCCCTGGCCGACGACCGGGACGTTCTGTCCTCCTTCGCCGTGACCCAGCGGGCCGAGGTGCTGCGCCGGCTCGAGGCCGCCGCCACCGACGCGCTCTGCGCCGCCTGCGCCTGGCCGGAGGAGGTCCCGCGGCGCTAGCGCGTCAGCTCGACCAGAGGGTGGTGTCGAAGAGGTGGCGGGAGGCCCGGTACAGGTGCGCCCCGTGCTCGATCACCGCGCCGCTGACGTCGTAGGCCGTCCGCTCCGCGGTGAGCAGGGCGGCGCGGGCCGGCTCCTGCAGCATCCGCGCCTCGGCGGTCGTGGCCAGGCGGGCACCGATCCGCTGGTGGGCCATCCGGGGCTGCACGCCCCGGGCCCGGAGGCAGTCGTAGAGCCCGGACCCGGCCAGCTCCTCCGCGCTGGGGGCCAGGGCCACCGGCAGCCAGTTGGTCAGCAGCGCCACCGGTTCCCCGTCGGCGGAGCGCAGCCGCTGCACCGTCACCAGCTCCGCGCCCTCCTCGACCTCCATCAGCGCCGCCAGCTCGGCGGTGGCCCGGACGCGGCGCCAGTCCAGCACCTCCGTGCTCGGCGTCCGCCCGCTGCTGCGCAGGTCCTCCCAGAGGCTGGTCAGCTCGACCGGGCGGCGGATCCTGGGAGGGGCGACCTGGGTGCCCACGCCACGCCGGCGGATCACCAGCCCCTGCTCGACCAGGGACTGCATCGCCTGCCGGGCGGTGGGTCGGGAGATCCCGAGCCGGGCGGCCAGGGAGAGCTCGTTCTCCACCGACGAGCCCGGCGGGAGCCGCCCGTCGGCGATGGCGGCCTCGAGCTGGGAGGCGACCTGGTGGTAGAGGGGCACCGGACTGCTCCGGTTGACCTCGATCCGCAGCACTGTGGACACCTGACCTCCTGTGGTACCGGTCACCTTATCGACCCGGGGGCCTGCGCGCCGGGGTCGTGGTGCGCCCGCACCGCCGCGCTCACCGACTCTCCGGCCGGGGGCGCAGGTCCAGGTACCAGCGGCCAGGCCCCCGGCCCGCCAGGTGGACCCTCGGTCCGCCGAGGGCGTCGGTCCCACCGAGGAAGGTGTAGGCCTCCCCGGGGTGGTAGCCCACCGGGCAGCCTGGTCCCGGGGGGCGTCCCGGGCCGAAGTCGATCCGGTCCCCGCCGTGCCGGTAGCTGCCCCAGCCCCCGGTCAGCAGGTGCTCCCCGGGCCGGTCCAGCGGCTGGACGCCCTCCAGCGTCCCGCCGGGGTCGAAGCAGAGCTCCAGCGACCACGGTGCGGCCGCTCCGGTGCTGGTCCAGGTCAGCCGCAGCCCGTCGTCGAGGGGGGCGACCTCCATCCGGGTGACCAGCTCCACCTCGTCGCGCTCCCGGGCGGGGAAGTCCATCGCGGCGGCGTAGCGGCCCTCGAATCCCAGCGGGTAGACGCCGTCGTGGCGTCGGGCCGCCGGGGGCAGCGGCTGGGAGTAGCCCGCGCGGACGGTCTCCTCCAGCACCAGCGGCCCGTCGGGACCGACCGGGGCCAGCGTCCCGCGGAAGGGGCCCAGCCCGAAGAACGTCCGGGACAGCCGCACCGAGCGCAGCACGGCCCGACCGGCGCGCAGCCGCAGCAGCGTCGGGTTCACCGCCGCGCCCGAGCAGACCCGGCCCAGGGCCGGCACGTCCGAGCCGCCGTAGACCACCGTCCGGACCGAGCCCCGTCGCTGGACCACCAGACCGGCGGCCGCGAGCACCCGGCGCCCGTCCGGGGCCGGCGCGGGCGGTGCCGCGACGACGTCCTGGTCCAGCCGGGGTTCCAGCAGCGCGGCGGCCAGCGCCTCCGCCCCGGCGGCCGGGTCCTGCACCCAGCGCTCCGGCGGGGCGGCGGCCGCCGCGCACTCCGCGCAGCCCTCCAGCAGCGCGAACCGCCGCAGCTGCAGGTGGAAGGCGCCGACGGGGTAGCCGGCGTGCTGGTCCTGGCGGCGGGAGAGCACCGTCTCCACCAGACCGTCGTCGTCGGTCAGGGCGAGCACGGTGTGCAGGTTGCGGTGCACCACCTCGGCCAGCCCCGGGCGCTCGAGCAGCTCCGAGAGCACCAGCAGGCAGGGGTTGGACACGTGCGCGGCGTAGTTGGCGCTGCGCTCGGAGTAGATGCCGTCGGCGTCGACGTCGACGCCCTCGGCCAGCCACTCCTCCGCGCGCGCCAGGGCGTCCGGGTGCAGGTGCTGCAGCCGGACCAGCGCGGCCGCCACCTCCCAGCGGTGGTTCGGGGTGTGCACGCCACCGGCCACCAGCGCCGGCAGGGCGCGGGTGGCGATACCGGTCAGCTGCTCCTCCAGCCGGACGAGCGCCGGGTCACCACCCGGGTGCGCCCGCAGCAGCGCCAGGGCGCAGCCGAGGTCGTTGAGGCTGAAGCAGGAGTCCGGCGGTGAGGACAGGTTCCCGTCGGAGGAGAACAGCCCGCGCTCGTCGGCCAGTCCCGCCAGCTCCTCGGCCCAGCCCAGAGCCAGGTCGAGGGTGGCGGGGTCGCCGTGCCGGGGTGAGTGCGGGCTGAGGTGGGCCACCAGGGCCGCCCGCACCCCGGCCATCACGGTGCGGTGGTGCGCCAGCGGGGCCGGCTGCGACGTCAGGTCGTCGAGGAACCGCTCGAGCAGCCCCACGGCGTGCCGGGTGAAGAGGTCGACCACGCGCCACTCAGTCCTTGAGCCCGGAGTTGAGGTCGGCGCTGAGGACCTGGCGCTGGAAGACGGCGAACAGGATCACCATCGGCAGCAGCGAGATGATCGAGGCCGACAGCAGCACCGACCAGTCGATGTTGTCCGCCCCGACGATCGAGCGCAGCGCCAGCTGCAGGGTGTACCGGTTGGGGTCGTTCAGCACGATCAACGGCCAGATGTAGTCGTTCCAGCGCCACTGGAAGCTGAAGATGGCCAGGGTGATGGCGATCGGCTTCGCCAGCGGCAGCATGATCGAGAAGAAGGTGCGGATCTCCCCCACCCCGTCGATCCGGGCCGCCTCGAGCAGCTCGTCGGGCACGGTGCGGAAGTACTGGCGGAACATGAAGACGCCGGTCGCGGTGAGGATCGAGGGGACGATGATCCCGGCCAGGGAGTCGTAGAGACCCAGGTTGCGGATGATCGCGAACGTCGAGGGCATGATCACCTCGGTGGGCAGCATGGTGGTGGCCAGGATGCAGACGAAGAACACCCGCAGCCACCACTGCCGGTACTTGGCCAGCGCGTAGCCGGTCATCGCCGAGACCAGCACGGTCAGCAGCGTGGTGACCACGGCGACGACGCCGGTGTTGGCGAAGTAGCGCCAGAAGTCGAACCGGTTCCAGGCGGTGAGGTAGCCCGAGATCGTCCAGTCCGCGGGCAGCAGGCTGAGCGGCAGGCTGAAGAGCTCGCTGCCCGGCTTGAACGAGCTGAGCAGGAACCACAGCACGGGGATGGCGTAGGCCACGAGCACCGCCAGCAGCACCGCCGTCATCAGCATGCCGTAGCCGCGTCGGCCGGTGCCGCTAGCGCGGCGCCGGAGCGCGGGGGGCTGGTGGACGGGAGGACGTCCCTGGTCCACGACGGTCCCGGCGCTCACGAGAGGTCCTCCTTGCGGTCGAAGCGCAGCTGGACGACCGCGACCAGCACCAGGATCGCCATCAGCACCATCGACACCGCGCTGGCGTAGCCGATCTCGGCCCGCTCGAACCCGGTGCGGTAGATGTACTGCACGATCAGCATGTTCTCCGTGCCCGGGCCGCCGCCGTTGAGCGCCTGCACCATCGCGAACTCCTTCATCGAGCCGAGCGTGCCGAGCAGCACGACCAGGAAGCTGGTGGGGGCCAGCAGGGGCAGCGTGACGCTGAAGAAGCGCCGCCGTGGGGAGGCGCCGTCGATCTCGGCCGCCTCCAGGTAGGACCGGGGGATGTTGCGGATGGCCGCCACGAACAGCAGCATGTTGAACGCCGTGCCGCCCCAGGTGCCGGCGAGCAGCACCACCACCAGCGCCCAGTCCGCGTCGGTCTCCCAGCGCACCGACCCGATGCCCACCAGCGACAGCAGGTGGTTGACGAAGCCGAAGTTCTCCCCGAAGAGCCAGCGCCAGATGACGCCGGTGACGATGGGCGAGATCAGCCAGGGTACGAAGAGCACGATCTTCGCCAGCCCCTTGCCCCGGGCGGCCGGTGAGGTGATCAGCACGGCCACGAACAGGGCGGCCACGAAGTGCAGCGGCACCGCCAGCACCGTGTAGACCGCCGTGCGCCCCAGGGAGGACCAGAACTGCTGGTCACCGAGCAGCTCGCCGTAGTTCTCCAGGCCGACGAAGTCGGCGTCACCGACCCCGGAGTAGTCGGTCAGGGAGTACCAGATGCCCAGGGCCGCCGGCCCCACGAAGAAGGTGGCGAACAGCACCACCGAGACGCTGATGAACAGCGCCGGGGCGAGGCGCTGCCCGGACTGCGGCCGGCGGCCGCCCCGTCGCACGGTCGCCGGCGCCGCCTCCAGCGACACACGGTCGGTCACACTGGTCACTGCTGTCTCCTCGGTCGGGCCTGTCGAGCGGTGCCGGGACGCCGGCGGGCGGGTGGCGCAGGCCGGGTCAGGCGCTGAAGGCCTCGGTCATCAGCGCGTTGACGTTGGCGATGCACTCGTCGACGGTCTGCTGGTCGTTGAGGTACTTGACCACCTCGTCGCGCAGCGGGTCGCCCTCGGTGGCCAGGCCCTGCACCTCCCAGGACAGCTCCAAGGCCTTGATCTCGGCCACGATGGGCGCGGAGGCCTCGATCTCGGCGTTGTACAGGTCGAAGGCCTCGGAGTTCTCGCCGTAGTCGACGTCGACCCCGGAGACGGTCGGCAGGAAGCCGGAGGTGGTGGCCAGCTCCTGGTAGTTCTCCTTGGTGAAGAGCCAGTTGACGAACTCCGTCGCCGCCTCCTCCTGCTCACCCTCGAAGACCACGATCGAGGCGGCGTTGCCGTACTGCACGGCGCGCACCGGCTGGCTCGGGGCCACCACGCTGACCCACTCGAAGTCGGTGATGTTCTCGGAGAAGTCCGCGATCTGCCAGGAGCCGGAGTAGTAGGCGGCGACGTCGCCGCTCTTGAACAGCGCGTTGCCGTCGGCCTGGCTCAGCCACACCGAGCGGGGCATGAACTCGTCGTCGTTGAGGTCGTAGAAGTACTCCAGCGCCGTCCTGGTCGCCTCGTTGGTGGTGAAGGTGCCGTCCGGGCCGGGCTGGAACAGCGTCGAGCCGAACTCGTAGAGGAAGGACTTGAGGCGGTGGGAGGAGGCGTCGATGACCAGCCCGAAGCGGGCACCGGCGTCCTTGACCTCGCGCGCGGCGGCCACGAACTCGTCCCAGGTCCAGGAACCCTGGGGGCCGGTGGGGTACTCCACCCCGGCCTCGTCCCACAGCGTCTTGTTGAGGTACATCCCGACCGCGGTGAGGTCGGTGGGCAGGGAGAGGACGGTGCCGTCCTCCTCCACCGCGGAGAGCCTCGGGTCCACACCGTGCGCGGTCTGGATCTCGGCCAGGTCGACGACCGCACCGCTCCAGACCGGGTCCACGGCACCGACGCGAGCCAGCGCCGGCAGGGAGTCGGCCTGCGCGGCGTTGCGCAGCCGGGTCTTCAGGTCGTCGTTGGCGACGTCGATGATCTCGACCGTGACGCCGGTCTCCTGCTGGTAGCGCGCGGCCATGGCGGCGAAGCCACCGCCCTGGTTGGCGTCACCGGAGAGGAAGAACTGCAGCGGACCGGTCTCGGCCGCACCGCCGGGGGCAGCGCTCTCCCCGCCGGAGCAGGCGCTGGTGGTGACGGCGGCCAGACCGGTGACGCCACCGATGATGACGCTCCGACGACTGATGCTGGTGGTGGTGAGCACGGATCCCTCGTTCCCGCACCGGGCCCAGACGGGACCGGCGACCTCGTTGTCGGCCACCGGCGTGGTGGCTGAGCGGGAACGTAGCACCGCAGCTCGCCGCTGGTCCACCTTTGTCCTGACATCTGGACGTCCGAACGTCAGCGCTTGCGGGACGGTGCCCTCCGGCACGCTCGGGCGAACGGCGGCCGGCCGCGCGCGGAGGGCCTCAGGACGGTGCGCGTGGGGACCGTCGGTAGGCCGAGACGGTGGGGTCGCCGGCCACCCAGAACCGCCAGGGACGCTCCTCCGCGCGGCTCACCCCGACCCGCGGACCAGCCAGCACCGAGGCGTCCGGCAGCGGTTCCCCCGGCTCGAGCCAGGGCTCCGGCGGTCCCTGCAGGTCGGCGCCCAGGTCCTCCAGCCCGAGCCCGAGGGCCGAGGCGAGGTTCCCGGGGCCGCGGGCCAGCCGGACCGGGTCGTCGGTGCGGCGGCGCCCGGCGGCCAGCTCGTGACCGCGCACCACCTCACCGGCGCGGAGCAGCACCGCCCGCCCCTCCCCCTCGGGTCCGGTCACCACGTTGGCGCAGAGGTGGATGCCGTAGGAGCGGTAGACGTAGAGCCGCATCGCCGGGCCGTACATGATGGCCGAGCGCGGGGTGCGGGTGAAGGCGTGCGAGGCCGGGTCGTCGGGTCCGGCGTAGGCCTCCACCTCGCTCAGCCGCACCGACACCCCGTGGCCGTGCAGCACGGCGCCCAGCAGGGCCCGCGCCTCGGCCAGGACCGGGTGGTCGGCACCCGGCCCGTCCGGGCCGCTGGTCTCAGGCACCCATCGCGTGCACGCCGCCGTCGACGTGGACGATCTCGCCGGTGGTGGCGGGGAACCAGTCGCTGAGCAGGGCCACGACCGCCCTGGCGGTGGGCTCGAAGTCCTTGGGGTCCCACCCCAGCGGAGCCCGCTCGTCCCAGATGGTGTTGTAGGCCTCGGTGCCGGGGATGGCCTTCTTGGCCAGCGACTCCAGCGGGCCGGCGGCCACCAGGTTGCTGCGGATGCCCTCCGCGCCGAGGTAGCGGGCGAGGTAGCGGCTGGTGCTCTCCAGCGCGGCCTTGGCCACGCCCATCCAGTCGTAGCCGGGCCAGGAGATGGTGGCGTCGAAGGTGAGCCCGACGACCGCCGACCCCGGGCCCATCAGCGGCTTGCACGCCATGGTGAGCGAGGCCAGGGAGTAGGCCGACACCTGGAGGGCGGTGGCCACGTCCGGCCACGGGGTGGTGAGGAACTTCCCGCCCAGGGCCGTCTCGGGGTTGCCGAAGGCGATCGAGTGCACGATCCCGTCCAGGGAGTCCACGTGCTGGCGCAGCTGCTCGGGCAGCGCGGCCAGCTGCTCCTCGTCGGAGACGTTGAGCTCCAGCAGCGCGGGCTCGCTGGGCAGCTTCTTGATCACCCGCCGGGTGATGCCCATCGCCCGCCCGAAGTTGGAGACGACCACGGTGGCGCCCTGCTCCTGGGCGACCTTGGCGGTGGCGAAGCCGATCGAGGTGTTGAGGGTGACTCCCGCCACCAGGATGTTCTTACCGTCCAGGATGCCCATCAGGTTCCTCTCGTCGTGCTCGTGCTGGTCGTTCGTGCTGCGCTCGCCCGCGGTGGCGGGCCGCCGGTCCGGGCTCAGTGCCCCATGCCGAGGCCGCCGTCGACGGGGATGATCGCCCCGGAGACGTAGCCGGCGGCGTCGCCGGCCAGGAACTCCACCACCGCGGCCACCTCCTGCACGGCACCGAGGCGGGCGGCCGGGATCCGGGAGCGGTACTCCGCCACCTGGGTCTCGGACAGGCCCGCGGTCATGTCGGTCTCGATGAAGCCCGGCGCCACCACGTTGGCGGTGATCCCGCGACCACCCAGCTCGCGGGTGATCGAGCGGGCCACGCCGACCAGCCCGGCCTTGCTGGCCGCGTAGTTGACCTGGCCGGCAGAGCCGAGCTGGCCCACCACCGAGGAGATGAACACCATCCGGCCGAAGCGGGCCCGCATCATCGACCGGGACGCCCGCTTGGCCAGCCGGAAGGAGGCGGTCAGGTTGGTCTCGACGACGTCGGTGAAGTCGGTCTCGCTCATCCGCAGCAGCAGGGTGTCGCGGGTGATCCCGGCGTTGGCCACCAGCACCTCGACCGGCCCCAGCTCGGCCTCGACCGTCGCGAAGGCCTGCTCGACCTGCTCGGGGTCGGTCAGCTCGCAGCGCACCGGCAGGGCGCCGTCGGGGACGTCCCCGCTGCGGTAGGTGGCCGCCACCCGGTGACCCGAGGCCACGAACCGCTCGGTGATGGCCCGGCCGATCCCCCGGCTGCCGCCGGTGACCAGCACCACACGTGATTCCTTCGTCTCCTGCTCAGGCACCCCGTCACGCTATCGTCTGCGCGTGGAACTCCTCACCAGCCCTGAGATCTGGATCGCCTTCCTGACCCTGCTGGCCCTCGAGCTGGTGCTCGGCGTGGACAACGTCGTGTTCATCTCGATCCTGGCCAACCGGCTCCCCCCCGAGCAGCGCAAGCGGGCCCGGCTGGTCGGGCTGAGCCTGGCCCTGGTGATGCGCATCATCCTGCTGTTCTTCGCCTCCTGGATCGTCGGGCTCACCGGCACCCTGTTCGGCGTCGGCCCGTGGGAGGCGCTGCAGATCAGCGGTCGCGACCTGGTGCTGATCCTCGGTGGGGCCTTCCTGATCTACAAGGCCGTCACCGAGATCCACCACAAGCTGGAGGGCGAGGACGGCCACGACTCCGGCGCCGGGCGCAAGGCCGCCACCTTCGGCAAGGTGCTGATCCAGATCGTGCTGATCGACATCGTGTTCTCCCTGGACTCCGTGATCACCGCGGTCGGCATGGTCGACGAGCTGGCGGTGATGATCGCCGCCGTGGTGATCGCGATCGGCGTGATGATGTTCCTGGCCGAGAAGATCGGCAGCTTCGTCGACCGCCACCCCACGGTCAAGATGCTGTGCCTGGCGTTCCTGGTGCTGATCGGGGCGACGCTGCTGGCCGAGGGCTTCAACGTGCACGTCAGCAAGGGCGTCATCTACGGCCCGATCGCCTTCGCCATCGGCGTCGAGGCGCTCAACCTGATCTACCGCGGCCGCGCCGCCCGCCGCTCCGGACGGACCGAGGAGCCGGTGCACCTGCGCTCGAAGTACGCCGAGGAGGGCGAGGCGGCCACGCTGACCGCGCCCGGCGCGGCGGTCGACGACACCCGCGACTGATCCCCACGCCCCGGGGAGCGACGCTCAGACGCTGACGTCGGCCCGGGCGCCGTCGGCATCGGGCTGCGAGGGCAGCCCGGCCTGCTCGGCGTGCAGCCGGGCGTAGAGGCCGCCCCGGGCCAGCAGCTCCTCGTGGGTCCCCTGCTCGACCACCCGTCCGCCGGCCAGCCCGTAGATCACGTCCGCGGCCCGGATGGTGGAGAGCCGGTGGGCGATGGCGATGGTGGTGCGGCCCCGGGCGGCGCGCTCCAGGGCCTCCTGCACCAGGCGCTCGGTGCCGGTGTCCAGGGAGGAGGTGGCCTCGTCCAGGATCAGGATCCGGGGGTCCTTGAGCAGCACCCGGGCGATGGCCAGCCGCTGCTTCTCCCCACCGGAGAGGCGGTAGCCCCGCTCGCCGGTGATGGTCTCGTAGCCGTCGGCGAAGCTCATGATCCGGTCGTGGATGTTGGCCGCACGGGCCGCCTGCTCGATCTCCCCGGCGGTGGCCCCCTCCCGGGCGTAGGCGATGTTGTCCCGGATCGTGCCGTGGAACAGGTACGGCTCCTGGGTGACGATGCCGACCGCGTCGGCCAGCGAGGAGGCGGTCAGGTCGCGGACGTCCACCCCGTCGATCCGCACCGCCCCCTCGGTCACCTCGTGGAAGCGGGGGACGAGGTAGGTGGCGGTGGTCTTGCCCGAGCCCGACGGCCCGACCAGCGCCGCCAGCTGCCCGGGCTCCACGGTGAGGTCGACCTCGCGCAGCGCCCACCCGTCACCGGGGGCGTCCGGGACCGGCATCGCCACCCCGGAGTCGCCGAAGCGGTCGCGCAGCACCGTGCCGCTGAGCGCCCGCGGCTCGGGGTAGCGGAAGCTGACGGCGTCGAACTCGACCCGCCCGGCCATGGTGGCCACGTCCAGCGCGACCGCGCCGGGGCGCTCCACGACGGCTGGTCGCAGGTCGAGGTACTCGAAGATCCGGCGGAACAGGGCCAGCGACGTCTGCACGTCCAGGCTGACCCGCATCAGCTGCATCAGCGGCTGCTGCAGCCGGGCCTGGACGGTGGTGAAGGCGATCAGCGTGCCGGCGGTGAGGGCGTTCCCACCGCCCACCCGGCCGGTGACCATGAACCCGGCGGCGAGGTAGATCAGGGCGGGGGTGATGGCGAAGAAGGTCTGCACGACCGCCATGAAGGTGCGCCCGGTCATGGCCTGCTGGACCTGGAGCGCGGTCTGCTCCCGGTTCGCCCGCCGGTACCGCTCGGTCTCCGCGCCGGCCCGGTTGAACACCTTGGACAGCAGGATGCCGGAGACGCTGAGGGCCTCCTCGGTGATCGCGGTCATCTCCGAGAGCGACTCCTGGGTGCGCCGGGCCAGCCGCTGGCGACGCCGGCCGACCCGGACCTGGATCACCACGAACAGCGGCATCAGGACCACGGTGAGGAGGGTCAGCTGCCAGGAGAGCAGCAGCATCGACACGAACGCGGCCGAGACGGTGACGGTGTTCTGCAGGATCGAGGTGGCCACGTCGGTCAGCACGGTCCGCACCCCGCTGACGTCGTTGGCCAGCCGGGACTGGATGGACCCGGTCCGGGTGGCGGTGAAGAAGGCGAGCTCCATCCGCTGCAGGTGCGCGAAGAGGTCGCTGCGCAGGTCCGCCATGGCCGAGTTGCCGATCACGCTGGTCAGGTAGTTCTGCCCGATGCCGATCAGGGCGGTCACCAGGGGGATGACCACCATGCCCGCGACCAGCCAGCCCAGCAGGTCCAGCCGCGGGGCGCCCCCGTCCACCGGGAAGAGGGCGCTGTCGAAGACCTCCCGGGTGAGGAAGGGCACCACGGCGGTGAGGGCGGCGGCCACCACGACGGCCAGCATCACCAGCGCCATCCGGGCCCGGTAGGGCCGGAGCAGGGTCGCGATCCGGCGCAACACCCCCCGGCCGCCGCGCGCGAGCTCGTCCTCGCCGATGTGGGTGACCGTGAGACCCCGGGGCAACGCCTCGCCTCGCTCCTCCGGCGCCGCCCGCCGGGACGGGCCCCAGCCGGTCCGGCGCCCCGCGCGACTCTACGTCGGAGGTCCGAGCGGGAACCCGTTGTGGGGCGGACGTAGGCTGACGCGGTGGCCTCCCGAGACAGCGACGAACGCACCGTCATCACCGGCGCAGCCCAGGGGCGCTCGGCCGATGCCTCGCGGCGGCAGCGCAACTACCTGATCATGATGGGTATCCGCATGCTGTGCTTCGTCGGGCTGATCTTCGTGCCCGGCAACCTCAAGTGGGTGCTGCTCGGCGGGGCCGTCGTGCTCCCCTACATCGCCGTGCTGGTGGTCAACCAGGGCGACCAGCGCACGCACACCACCCGGACCCCCGCGGTCGCTCCGCAGGAGCCTCCGCTCGTGTCCGACGCCCCGGCCGTCACCGCTGCGCCGGAGGTGATCGAGGGTGAGGTGGTCATCGACGACCACCCGCTGCCGGCGCTGGAGGGCCGCCGTCCCGGGAGCGAGCGGTGACCGAGCCGGAGGACACCACCTGCTCGGCCAGGGGCTGCCGGGAGGCGGCCACGGTCGACCTGCGCTGGAACAACCCCAAGATCCACACCGAGGACCGACGCAAGCACTGGCTGGCCTGCCCGGCGCACGAGTCCTCGCTCTCGGACTTCCTCGGCGCCCGCGGGTTCCTCCGCGAGACCGTCCCGCTCGGCTGAGCCGGCTCAGCCGCCGATCGCCGACATCGGCCGGTCCGGCTGCAGGAAGCTGGGGTCGTCGATGCCGTGACCGGGACGCTTGCCCCCCACCACCGTGAGCCACCGCTCGGCGATCTCCTCGTCGGTGGCCCCGCCCCGCAGCAGCGGCCGCAGGTCGGACTCGGTGCGGGCGAACAGGCAGTTGCGCAGCTGGCCGTCGGCGGTGAGCCTGACCCGGTCGCAGGCGCCGCAGAAGGGCCGGGTGACCGAGGCGATGATGCCGACGCGGTGCGCCGTGCCGGCCACCCGGAACAGCTCCGCCGGTGCGCTCCCCCGCTCGGCGCGGTCGTCGACCAGACGCCACCGCCGGCTCAGGGACTCGTTGATCTCGTCGGCGGTGACCATGTCGTGACGGCTCCACCCGTGCTGGGCGTCCAGCGGCATCTGCTCGATGAAGCGCAGCTGCACCCCGGTGGCCAT